>JACRDC010000102.1 GCA_016218705.1 Desulfarculus sp. | reverse complement strand
GGCGAGCTTTGGTTTTTGGCCGCCCAAGCCCCGTGTCCCGCTCTTAGCCCGGCCATTCCTGGGGCACCGGCAGGGGGCTGCTATGATCCAACCCGGCAAGGAATACGGGATACCTGCGGCCCCTGCCCACGCCAGGGCGGACAGTCCACCCCGCGCCGGCACCCGCATTGGCAAAGCCAGTATGGCCGGGCGGCTGAGCGGGACACAAAAAGAAACCGCTTAGGCTTTCTTGGGCAGCCTATACCGTAAGGGCTGTACCCAGAGGAAACCTGTCGAGAAAACCATACGTCTGATCTGGAATGCGTATCAATCGTCGTCGTCCAAATCCACCCCCGCCGGGTCCAGGCCCAGGCCGGCCAGCCATTGCCGCGCGGCCTTCAGGTGCACCCGCCGCAGGCCGGCGGTGCCGCCGTGGGCGTTGCGGCCAAAGTAGAAATTGATCTCCAAGAGCAGGGGCGGGGAGTTCTCGGGCACCAGCACGTCCACGCCGGCCATGTCCAGGCCGGCCATTTCTTGCAGCCGACGCACCAGGGCCACGGCCTGGGCCATCGGTCCGGGCCAGCCCGAGCGGTCAATGAGGCCGCCCTGGCTCAGGCTGGTGAAAAAGGCCTCCTTATGGGGGGCCAGGCGCCAGAAAGAGTCCACCTCGTTGCCCACCACCACCACGCGGGCGTCGCGGCCGGGAATGGCCACCCGCTCCTGCAAGACCAGCCCCGAGGGCCCCTGGAAGCAATGGGTCTCCAGGCGGCCGGTCAGGCCCAGCAACTCTTGGGGACTATTGACCAGAAACACGTTGCGCCCCTGGCCGCCGCCAGCGCCCTTGGCCACCAGGGGGGCCTTTATGCCCGCCGCCGCCACCCTCCCCTCCCGCCAGGCTTGGGCCGCCTGTTCCAGGTCCGCGAAGACCAGGGTGCGGGGATGGGGCAGGCCCAGGTGCTGGAAGAGCAGGTGGTTGCCCACCTTGCCGTCAAGGCTTAGGTGCACGGCCGGCCTGGGGAAATGGGGCTTGCCCAACGAGGCCACCAGGGAGTAGAGGTCGGGCCGGCAGACCTGGGGCAAGAGCACCGCCGAGGCCCCGGCCACGGCCAGGTAGTCCCGCCGGTCCAGGGGCCGCCGCGAGACCAAGAGCAGGTTTTCGTTGGCCTTGAGGCCGGGATGGTAGTTCACGATAACGCCGCTCACCGCGTTCCTCCCTGACTGGCCTGGATTATACCCCAGGCGCCGGCGATGCTCCTTGGCCCGGCCGGCCGGCTTCGGTTATAGTAGGGCAGCCGGGAGGATGTATGCGCATACTGGGCTTTGTCAATTCCTTTGACGAGCTGGCCGACCCGGACCGCCGCCTGGGGCGCAAGGTGGCCAACTACGGGGCCGTGGCCGCCCTGCTGGAGTACTCCAGCTTCGACGAGCTGCACTTCTTTCTGCCCTTCCAGGCGGCGCTAAGGCCCTTTGAGCAGGGTTACGCCCCCTGGCTGAGCCGGCCGGAGAACGCCGGCCGGGTCAAGTTATTTTCGGCCCAGGCCCTGCCCGCCGCCCTGGAGCAGGTGGCCTACACCGCCCTGCACGCCGCCGAGCTGGAGCGCTACTTCCCCGAGCTGTGCCACCTGCGCAACCGGTTCGCCCGCCGGACCCTGCCCATAACCTGCGTACCCCACTCGCTTTCCTACTGGGCCACCCAGGTGCGCAACCTCTACAAGGTCTTGCCCGGCCCCCAGCCCTTTGACTCCATCCTGTGCACCAGCCGGGCCGCCCGCGACTACCTGCAAAAGGCCCTGGGCGCCGCCGCCGAGGGCCTAAAGGCCCTGGGCCTGAGCCAAGCCGGCTACCCGGGCCGCCTGGACCTGGTGCCCCTGGGCGTGCGCCTGGCCGACTTTCCCCCCCAGGACCAGGCCCAGGCCCAGGCTGCCTTGGGCCTGGAGCCGGGGGTGCTCACCCTGTTGTGCCTGGGCCGGCTCACCCCCTACGACAAGTACGACCTAACCCCCCTGCTTGGGGTGCTGAGCCTGCTCAACCAGCGCCGGCCCACGCGCCTGGTCCTGGCCGGGGCCGAGGACCGCCTCTACGGCCAAGCGCTCATGGAGACGGCCCGGGGCCTGGGCCTGGCCTCGCGGGTGCATATCTTCAAGAATTTTGATACCTCCCTCAAGCCCACCCTGCTGGCCGCCGCCGACATCTTCGTCTC
The DNA here is from genome assembly GCA_016218705.1 of Desulfarculus sp. Classification (GTDB taxonomy): domain Bacteria; phylum Desulfobacterota; class Desulfarculia; order Desulfarculales; family Desulfarculaceae; genus JACRDC01. The sequence continues at coordinate 41,993 of JACRDC010000102.1, read as the reverse complement.
GCCCTCGGACAACCTCCAGGAGACCTTCGGCCTGGCCATCATCGAGGCCATGGCCGCCGGCCTGCCGGTGGTGGCCAGCGATTTCAGCGGCTACCGCGACCTGGTGGCCCCGGGCAAGACCGGCTTTCTGGTGCCCACCCTGGGTCCCTCCCACTACGGAACCCTGGATTCTGTGTGGCCGGTCCTGGCCGACCACATCGCCGCCCTCCTGACCAGCCAGCGCCTGGCCGTGGACCTGGGCATCCTGCATCAGCGCCTGGAAACGCTGGCCGGCGACGGCGAGTTGCGCCGCCGCCTGGGCCAGGCCGGCCGCCGCCGGGTGGAGCAGCGCTTCGATTGGGCCGTGGTGGTGCCCCGCCTGGAGCGGCTGTGGCTGGACCTGGCCCGCCAGGCCAATGAGGCCGGGCCCTTGCCCGCGCCGCCCAACGTGCTGGGCGCCGGTCTGGCCCAGGTCTTCGGCGGCTTCCCCAGCCAGACCCTGGCCGCCGGCGAGGTCTTGGCCGCCGGCCCCCTGGCCGAACGCTACCTGGCCGGCGGCTGGGCCAGGGTGCCCTACCCCGACATGGGCCAAAGCCTGGACCCGGCCCAGGTGGGCCTGGTGCTGCAAATCCTGGCCGACCTGGGCGGCCAGGCCGGCCTGGATCGCTTGCAGGCGGCCCTGGCCGGGCGGCTGCCGGCCCCCCAGGTGGAGCACCTGGCCCTATGGGCCTTGAAATACGGCATCTTGCGGCGGCCGGCCGGGCTGGCCCCCTAGCCCGCCCCCAGGGGGCCGCTGAATTTTACTCATAAATTGCAGATAGATGGCTCCCAGGAGTCCTTCCTGGCGCTAGCCGGCGCGCCGGCAGGCTCTCCCGCCGGCCACTTCACAGGCTAGACCCCTGATTATGCAAAAAAATCTTGCCCGGCCTTTCCGGGGCCTGCTAATATAGGGACCGCAGCCCCATTTAGCAGGCCCGTGCGGCCATGGTTGGCGTAAGGCCCCCTGGGGGTTAACCATCGGCTAAAGCGTGTCCTCACTTAGGCAGGAGTGCTGACCTATGACCTTGACCAAGGCGGACATCGTCGCGGAGGTATATGCCCAGGGTCTTTTGACCAAGGCCGAGGCTGCGGATGCGGTGGAGAGGTCCTTGGACCTGATCAAGGAGGCCTTGGCCGCCGGCGAGGAGGTGCTGGTCAGCGGCTTCGGCAAGTGGTCGGTGCGGGCCAAGACCGAGCGCCGGGGCCGCAATCCCCAGACCGGCGACCCCCTGACCCTGCCGCCCCGGCGGGTGGTGACCTTCCGGCCCTCCCGGGTGCTCAAGGCCCGCGTGCAGGAGGAAGGCTCCCTGGCCTCCTCCGCCCCGGCCGAGGAAAAACCCGAGCCGCGCCCCGCCGGCAACGGCCCCGACAAAAGCCGGGTCCTGCGTCCGGGCTACTTCTAGGCCGGACAAGCCCGCGCCTTGCCCCGCCTGGCGGTGCTGAGCGACCTGCACGCCAACCTGGCCGCCTGCCAGGCGGTGGCCGCTGATTTGCGGCGCCGCCAGCCCGGCCAAGTGCTGGTGCTGGGCGATCTGGTGGGCTACCTCACCCGTCCCAACCAGGTGGTGGAGCTGGTGCGCCGGGCCGGCTGGGCCTGCCTGGCCGGCAACTACGACCAAGCGGTGCTCACCGGCGGCCAGGCCGGCGTGGATACCTTTCTCAAGCCCGGCATCGGCCCGGAACCCCGGGCGGTCTTCGCCTGGACCGAGGCCGTCCTGGACCAGGCCAGCCGCGCCTTCCTGGCCGGCCTGCCCCCAAGCATCAACCTGGAGATAGCCGGCCAGGCCCTGCTGGCCGTGCACGGCAGCCCCGCCGGGGTGCGCCACTACGTCCACCCCGATCACCCCGACGCCGAGTTGCGGGCCTGGTTGACCCAGGCTGGGGCCGGGGTGCTGCTCATGGGCCACACCCATGTGCCCTTCATCCGCCAGTTGCCGGCGGGGCTGGTGGTCAACCCCGGCAGCGTGGGCAAGTCCAAGGACGGCGACCCCCGGGCCAGTTACGCCATCATTGACTTCCTGCCCCAGCCCCAGGCCCAGATCATCCGCCTGGAATACGACCTGGAGCAGGAGGCCCGCCTGCTGGGGCAGGCCGGCCTGCCCGCCGGCACGGTGGACAAGCTCCGCCAGGGCACCTAGGCCTCCACCAGGCCGTGCCCAGGCCGGCCACATCCACCATGGCCCCAGGCCGCTCCGCTTGCTAGAATTGGCCCGGGCCGCCCGCTCGCCGGTTGCCCAGGAAGGCCAGCCCTTGCCCGACGCGTTGCTCATCAACCCCGCCTGGCCCGGCCGGGTCAGCCTCCTGGGCGCCCGGCACAACCGGCCCTGGCCGCCCTTGGACCTGCTCAACTGCGCGGCCCTCTTGCGCCGGCAGGGCTTGAGCGTGGAGCTCATGGACCTGCGCGCCCGGCCCCGGCCCTGGGCCGAGGTCCAGGCCCGCGCCCGCTCCGCCGGGCTGGTCATCCTCACCTCCAGCCCCCTGGACCGCTGGCAGTGCCCCAACCTGGAGCTGGAGCACTTTCTGGCCCTGGCCCGGGGGATCCAGCACCCCCGGCTGTTTGTCAGCGGGGCCCACGGCACCCTCTTGCCCCAGAGGGTGCTGGAGGGCTCGGGCGCGGCGGGCCTGGTCCTGGGCGAACCCGAGCCGGCCATGGCCGGCCTGGCCATGGGCCTGCCCCTGGCCCAGGTGCCGGGCCTGGCCTTTCTGGAGGCTGGCCGCCTGGCTTTCGGCCCCCCCCGCCAGGCCCAGGACCTGGCCAGCCTGCCCCTGCCGGCCCTGGACCTGGCCCCGCCGGAGCACTATTATTACGAGCCCCTGGGCGGGCGCCTGGCCCTCTTGGAGAGCAGCCGGGGCTGCTTAAAAGCCTGCGCCTTCTGCCTCAAGGCCATGTACGGCCCCGGCCTGCGCCACAAAAGCGCCGCCCAGGTGTTGGAGGAGGCCCGCCAGGCCACGGCCCTGGGGGCGCGTAGCGTCTACTTCATGGATTTGGACTTCGCGGCCCGGCCAGGGCTGGCCCTGGAAATCTGCCAGGGGCTGGGCCAGGCCAAGCTGGGCCTGGCCTGGTGCTGCCAGGCCCGGGCCGACAACCTGGGGCCGGAACTGCTCACGGCCATGGCCAGCAGTGGCTGCCGGCTCATCCACCTGGGGGTGGAGAGCGCCGCGCCCGAGCTGTTGGGGGCCGTGGGCAAGGGCCAGGGCCTGGAGCAGGTGGCGCGGGTGGCGGCACAGGCCCGGGAGATGGGCATTGCCCTGGCCTGCTTTTTCCTCTTCGGCCTGCCCGGCGAGACCGCCACCCAGCGCCGGGGGGCCGCCGCCCTGGGCGTGCGCCTGGGGGCCAGCTTCTGCTCCTTCCACCGCGTGACCGTCTATCCCGGCACGCCCCTGCACGCGGCGGGGGCCGCCGACGTTTTCGCATCTCCGGGCGCCGCCCCGCCCCGCGGCCAGGTGGAGGCCGACCTGCGGCGGGCCTACTTAAGCTTCTACCTGGATCCCCGCACCCTGCTGCGCCTGGGGCGCCGGGTGGGGGCGGGGGGCCTGTGGCAAGGCCTGGGCCTGCTCAAGGGCTTTTTGAGGCCAGGCCGATGAGCAAGAGCCCCCAGGTCAGCGTGTTCGTGCCGGTGTACAACGAGGAGGCCATCCTGGAGGCCAACGCCCAGGCCCTCCTGGAGCGCCTGGAGCGGGACGGCCTGGACTACGAGGTCATCATCGGCAGCAACGGCTCCACCGACCGCACCCCCCAGTTGGGCCTGGCCCTGCAACAGGGCCACCCCAGGCTGCGCTTCTTCCACCTGGACCAGCGGGGGCCGGGCCGGGCCTTTGCCCGGGCCCTGGAGATGGCCCAGGCCCCCTGCCTGGTCACCCTGGACATGGACCTGTCGGTGAGCCCGGCCTTCGTGCCCCAGGCCCTGGAATTGCTGCGAGAGCACGACGTGGTGGTGGGCGACAAGCGCCAGGGCCGCGAGGAGCGCTCCTGGGCCAGGGTGCTGGGCAGCGGGCTGTACATCGCCTGCGCCCGCCTGCTCTTGGGCCTGCCCTTTCGGGACTACTCCATCGGGGCCAAGGGCTTTCGGCTGGAGCTGGCCCGGGGCCTGCCCCATCTGGTGGACCGCCACACGGCCTACGCCGGCAACCTCATCTGCGCGGCCCACTTCGGCGGGCGGCGGGTGGCCGTGCTGCCGGTGACCTGCTCCGACCGCCGGCGCTCCCACTTCAACCTGGGGCACGAGGGCTTCTACCGCTTGTGGTGGCTGATGCGCCTGGCCTGGAACCGGCGGCGCCCCGGCTACTTCTCGGTCTTGACCTCCACCCCGGACCAATCCGCCGGCGGTGGGTCTTCCAGATAGCGCCGGCAGCGCGCGGCCATGATCTGGGCGGGCTGGTCCTGGGGGCGATCCTGGAGCACCGCCTGGTACAGCGTCTCGGCCCTGGCGAAATCCCGGGCCAGATAGGCCTGGAAGGCCACCTGGCACTGGGCGGCCAGCGCCGGCCCAGGGCCTTGGTCCTGGAGTCCCAATAGCTCGTAGATGGCCACCGGCTCCCGGCGGCCCTTGACCTGGATGAGGTCCAGCACCCGGAATTGGAACTGGTCCTGGCACAGGTCGCGGGTGGGCTGGCAGACGATGATGCCCACGCCATAGACCTTGCACTGGCCCTCCACGCGGAAGGCGGTGTTGACGTTGTCGCCGATGACCGTGTAATCAAAGCGGCGGTGGGAGCCCATGTTGCCCACCACCATGGGGCCGCTGTTGATGCCGATGCCTATGCTTAAAGGGGGCAGGCCCTCGGCCTGCCATTGGCGGCTCAAGGCCTCGGCTTGGCGGACCATGCCCAGCGCGGTGCGGCAGGCCCGCGCCGCGTGGTCGGCCTGGGGCGCCGGCGCGCCGTAGACGGCCATGACCGCGTCGCCGATGTACTTGTCCAACAGCCCGTCCTGCTCCAGCACCTCGGCGGTCATCTGGTCCATGTAGTCGTTGAGCAGGTGGGCCAGGCGCTCCGGCGCCAGCTTCTCGGAGATGCTGGTGAAGCCCCGGATGTCCGAAGCCAGCACGGTCAGCACCTTCTTCTCGCCGCCCAGCTTGAGCCCGCCGGGCTCCCTGAGCGCCCGCTCGATCACCGCCGGGTTGAGGTACTGCTGGAAGGCCGAGCGCAGGCGGCGCTTGTCGCGCACCTCGGTGAGGTTGCGGTACACGGTCAGCCCCAGGCCGGTGGCGACGAGCCCCAGCAGGGGATAGACCAGGCCCAGGGGGTGGCCCCGCACAAATAGCTGGTAGCAGCCCAGCACGTAGCCGGTCCCGGCCCCCAGGGTCAACAGCCAGCCGGGGACCAGGGGCATGACCCCGCAGCACAGGGCGGCCACCAGCCCCAGGGCCAGGATGGCGGCCAAATCAAAGATGCGCGCCCAGGCGGGCCGGGTGAGGAAATCGCCGGCCAGCAGGTTGTCCAACACCTGGGCCTGGATGCCGCCGCCGGGCTCCAGGCTGGCGAAGGGCGTGGTGCGCATGTCGAAGACGCCGGTGGCGGTCACGGCCAGGATGGCGGCCTTGCCGGCCAGGCGCTCGGCCGGCACCTTGCCCTGGAGGACATCGCAGGCCTCCACCTGGGGTATGACCTCGTGGCCGCCCCGGAAGTTGATGCGCATCTGCCCGCGCTCGTCCACCGGCACCCTGAGCGCTCCCAGCCTGACCTCCTCCAGGCCGAAGTCCTCCACGCGCGCAGGCCTCAGGGGCTCTCCCAGGTAGCGGGCCAGCACCGCCAGGCCCAGGCCCGGGAAGTAGCGGTCGCCGCATTGCATGACCAGGGGCATGGCGCGCACCACCCCGTCGTCGTCGGGCACCACGTTGAAGAACCCGGCGCTCAGGGCGGCCTGGGCCAGGATGGGCTGGTTGCTCTCCGGGGCCTGGGCCGTCAGCGGCCCCCGCTCCATGGCCGCCGGCGAGGCGTAGCGGGTGGGCGGCAGGGCGAATTTTTGCAGATCGCGCAGGCGGTGGCGCAGCTCGGCCTGGTCCACGTGGGCCAGGTCCTCGCCGCCCATGTGGAAGTAGTAGCCCAGCACTACCTTTTCCCGGTGGCGCCGCAGGGTCTGGGCCAGCAGGTGGTCGGGGTGGAAGCGCTGGCGCACCTGGTCCAGGGACAGGGGCCGGCCCTCCAGGGCGGCTTTCGCCAGGGCCATGACCGCCTCTTCCTCCAGGCGCTGGTCGGGCTCGAAAAAGCCCATGTCCAGGCCCATGGCCTTGACCCCCTGCCCGGCCAGGGCCTCGATCAGCTCGGCCAGCTTGTGGCGGGGCCAGGGCCAGCGCCCCAAGGCGTGCAGGCTGCGCTCCCCCACCGCCACCAGCACCACCTGGCCCGAGGCCATCGGCAGCGGCCCCCGCGCCCAGAACAGGGCGTCGCCGGCCTTGAGTTCCATCAGGGCCAAGAAGCGCGGCTGGACTAGGTACAGGCAGAGGGCCAGGGCGGTGAGCCCCAGGCCCAGGAGCAGCGATGTCAGGTGGCCCTTCCAGTTCATGGCCTTAAGATTACACCATGGACCCCCGCCAGGGGGATGGGCAATGCCGGGCCGGCCCGCGTCTCAGCAGCCAGGGTCGCTGGTGCCCCCGCTGGAGCCACCGCCCGGGGAGGGCGTGGGGCCGGCGCCGCCGCCGGGCGGCGGGCCGATGCCGGGCTTGAGGGGCCTCTTGACCCGGCGGTTGCCGGACGGCGGCGGCGCCAGGGGGCACGGTGTCCGCTGGGGGGGATGGGCGGGGCCAAAAAGGCTGGACCGCTTTAAGGGGCTAGGGAGCATCCTCGGATGGCCCCTCGGTTATTATTTATGCATATCAAGCGGTTAACATCAATGGTCGCATTACAGCACACCTAGGCCGCCAGGAACAGGAGCTGGTTGGGCCAGGGACCCAGGCAGCCTGTGCCAGGAGGGGCGATTTTACGGAAAAACAAGCCTGCCTGGATATATAATCGAACAGAGAAGCCCGGCGGCCGTGGTGGGCGATTTTTGGTGCTCTTGACCTAAAAATGGACCGGATTTGGGGTGATTTTACGGTTAAAACACTGGCTGGCCTGTTCCTGGGTGGCAATCCTGGCCCTGGGGGCCTTGGGCTGGGCCTGGCCGGCCCTGGCCCAGGATACCGCCGCCGAGCCCCAATACTGGTTCCCGGCCTTGTCCTCCCTGGTGGCCCAGTACCGTCCCCACCTGCTGGTGGTGGCCGGCGCGCTGATGCTCCTTAGCCTGTTGATCTGGATATGGAACCTGCAACTGCGCCGGCTTATGCGGCGCCGCACCGCCGCCCTGGCCGAGAGCGAGGCCAAGTACCGGGCCTTGGTCGAGACCACCGACACCGGTTTCGTGATCCTGGACCAGGCCGGCCGGGTACTGGACGCCAACCAGGCATACGTGCGCATGACCGGCCGGGGCTCCCTGGAGGAGATACACGGGCGCCCGGTGGTGGAGTGGACCCACCCCCGGGACCAGGCGCGCAACCAGTCCGAGGTGGAAAAATGCCTGGCCCGGGGCCAGGTGCGCAACCTGGAGGTCACCTACCTGCCAGCCGGCGGCGGCGAGCTGCCCGTGGAGATCAACGCCACCGTGGTGGAGAGCGCCGGCCAGCCGGTGATCCTGTCGGTGTGCCGCGACATATCCCAGCGCAAGCAGGCCGAGGAGGAACTGCGCGAAAACCAACGCCGCCTGCGCCTGTTGGGCGACAATCTGCCCAACGCCATCTTCTACCAGGTGGTGGCCCACCCGGACGGCAGCCGGCGCTTCACCTATGTCAGCGGCAGCGTGGAGCGGCTCAGCGAGGTGCCGGCCCAGGAGGTGCTGGCCGACGCCAACCGGCTCTACAGCCAGATACTGCCCGAGCAGCGCGCCGAGATGCGGGCCAGGGAGGAGCAATCCCTGGCCGAGATGTCGGTATTTAGCATGGAGACGCAGGCGCGCCTGCCCAGCGGCCTTCTGCGCTGGTTCAGCCTGGCCGCAACCCCCCGCCGCCTGGATGACGGCTCGGTTCTCTGGGACGGCGCGGCCATGGACGTGACCGACCGCAAGCTGGCCGAGGAGGCCCTGCGCAAGAGCGAGGACAAGCACCGCCTGGTGCTGGAGGAGTCCACGGACCCCATCTTCAGCTTTTTGCCCGGCGGCACCTACTCCTACGTCAACAAGGCCTTCGCCACGCCCTTCGGCAAGGCGCCCGAGGAGATCATCGGCAAGCGCATTTGGGACATCTTCCCCCAGGACGAGGCCGACAAGCGCTACGCCGCGGTCAAGGCGGTCTTCGCCAGCGGCCAGACCCGGGTCATCGAGGTGCGGGTGCCCCAGCCGATGGAGGATTTGTACTTCGTCACCTCGGTCAAGCCGGTCAAGGACCAAGAGGGCCGGGTGGTCACGGTCATCTGCATCTCCAAGGACATCACCCAGCGCAAAAAGGCCGAGGAGGCCCTCAAGGAGTCGGAGGAGCGCTTCCGGGTCATCAGCGAGGAATCGCCCCTGGGCATCAGCCTCCTGGATAGCCAGGGACGCTACGAGTACGTAAACCCGGCCTTTGTCAGGATGTTCGGCTACACCCTGGAGGAGGTGCCCGACGGCGAGGCCTGGTTCCAACTGGTTTATCCCGACCCCGAAAAGCGGCGGCAGGCCAAGCGGGACTGGCGGGAGGACCTGCGTGCCTACCCGGCCGGCGAGGCCCGGCCCCGCGCCTACCAGGTCAGGTGCAAGGACTCAAGCCAGAAGACCATCCTGTTCAGGCCGGTGACCATCGCCTCGGGCCGGCAGGTGGTCATATACGAGGACGTCACCGAGCGCCTGGAGGCCGAGCGCGCCCTCAAGGAGAGCGAGCGCCGCTACCGCCAGCTCTTCGACGGCATGAGCGACCTGATCTACACCCAGGACCTGGAAGGCCGCTTCCTGAGCGTCAACCCCGCCATGGCCAAGACCTTCGGCTACACCTCACCGGAACTTTTGGGCCGCAAGGCCTCGGACTTCATGAAACCCGAATTCAGGGAGGCCTACCTCCAGGAGTACCTGGGCAAGCTGCGTCAAGAGGGGCACCACTTCGGCCTTTCCCTGTACTTCGCCAAGGACGGCAGCCGCCGCTACATCGAGTACCACAGCTCCCTGGTCACCTCACCCGACGGCCCGGCCTACATCAGCGGGGTGGGGCGCGACGTCACGGAGCGCATCATGGCCGAGCGGCAACTGCGCCGCCTGCAGGAGCAGCTCTTCCAGTCGCAGAAGATCGAGGCCCTGGGGGTGCTGGCCGGCGGCATCGCCCACGACTTCAACAACGTGCTACAGGCCATATCGGGCTACACCCAATTGATGCTGGCCGAGAAGGACCTGGGCCCCCTGGGCCGCGAGCGCCTGGAGCACGTGGAGCAGTACATCGCCCGCGCCACGGGCATGATCCGGCACTTGATGACTCTGGCCCGCAAGGGCCAGACCCACCTGGAGCGGGTGGACCTCAACCAGGAGGTGACGCGCACGGTCAAGATACTGGAGCACACCCTGCCGCGCATGATTAAGATCGTCACCGGCCTGGCCCCGGACCTCCGGCCCATCAGCGCCGACTCCACCCAGGTGGAGCAGGTGCTCTTGAACCTGTCCACCAACGCCGGCCAGGCCATGCCCCAGGGCGGGGAGCTGACCTTCAGCACCCGCAACCTGACCCTGGGAGAGCAGGAGGCGCGCGCCCTGTCCGGCCTGGCGCCGGGTGACTACGTGCGCCTGACGGTCAGCGACACCGGCGTGGGCATGGATGAGGAAACCGTCTCGCACATCTTCGAGCCCTTCTTCACCACCAAGCCCCGGGGCCAGGGCACCGGCCTGGGGCTAAGCACGGTCTACGGCATCGTGACCAACTACGGCGGGCGCATCGTCTGCCACAGCCGCCCCCAGCGGGGCGCCACCTTCACCATCTACCTGCCCGTGGCCCCGGCCCCGGCCATCGCGGAAAACCTGGAGCCATGCCCCCCGGCCAAGGCCGCCACGGGCAGCGAGACCATCCTGGTGGTGGACGACGAGGCGGCCATCCTGGATACCTGCCGCCAGGCCCTGCAGGAATGCGGCTACGGCGTGCTCACCGCCGCCAGCGGCGAACAGGCCCTGGACATCTACCTGGGCTCGCCCCAGGACATCGGCCTGGTTATACTGGACCTGAGCATGCCGGGCATGGGCGGGCTCAAGTGCCTGCAAACCCTCGTGGCCACCCAGCCCCAGGTCAAGGTGCTGGTGGCCACCGGCTACGCCGACGAGGCCACCACCCGCCAGATCACCGAGTTGGGCGCCGCCGGGCTGATCGGCAAGCCCTACCGCTTCCACGAGCTTCTGGCCCAGGCGCGCGCCATCCTGGACGGCGCTTGCCCAACGGCTCCCTGAGCAAACCTTCTCCCGCCACGAAAATCGCTATCTTATTCCAATATGCAATCAAAGCCATCCACGGCTTTGATTGCTGATTCGTTTGATCGCAACTTGGTATGAGGCCTACTCCAGCAGGTCCTTGATGGTCAAGAGCAGCCGTCCCACGGGCCGGGCGTTGGCCAGTTGGTGGTTGAAGCACAGGGCCAGGGGCAGCAGGCCGCCCTGGGGCCAGCCGGGCAGCAGGGCCATGGAGTGGGCCGGCACGAAGCTGGGCGCCCCGATGCCGGGCAGGGCCAGCATGGAGATGAACAGCGGGGCCTTGTGGCGCATGTATGAGCGCGCGTGGAAGCCGCTGATTCGTTCCAGAACATAGGTGGGCACCGGCCAGGCCTCGCGCAGGCGGTCTAGAATCGTGGGCGGCGGGGCGTGGTGGGCCTTGCGCATGGCCAGGTCCAACTCCGGCCAGCTCAGGCGGTGGGCGTCGCTCAGGATGGCCATGCCGCAGGTCTGATCGGGGTTTTCCACCACCACCCCCACGCGCACCGGCTCGCCGGCCCAGTACAGACGGCCCCAGAAGGTGTAGAAATTCAGGCGCGGGTGCAGGCTTAAGGCCGCGCTGGCGGCCTGCAACAGGGCCGGCAGCAGGTGGCGGGGCTCCTCGGCCCGCGCCGCCAGGCTGGGGCGCAGGCGCACCGTGGTCTTGAGCGTCACCCCGGGTATGAGCTCAAAGCGGCTCCACCATACCTTGCGGGCGTAGTTGCTCAGGCCGGGGACCACGGGCAGGGGGCGGTAGGGCGCGGGCAGGGCCATGGGCTGATTATCCAAAGGGCCTGGGGGTAGGGGATCATGAAAGGCCGCCAGCGGACAATGGCGGTATGTTACCCTCCCCCGGCCTCGGAGGCAACGCCAGGGCAAGGCCTCGTGATCTCAGTATCTTAGCGGCTTAGCCGCCGGCGCCACAGGCGCAGGCTGGTGGGCAGGCGCCGCCAGGCCGAGCGGGTGCGCAGCCAGGTGCCGGCCAGGTCTCCCACCTGGACGGCCCGGAACAGCCCGCCCTCCAGGCGCAGGAGCACCGTGGAGCCCAGGGCGGGCTGATGCTCGGGGTCGGTGTGGGCCAGGGTGAGCCAGCCCTGGGCGGTGCGCACCATGGCCAGGCCCAGGGGGGCCGTGAAGCCCTCGGGCGGGGTGTGCAGCAGGGTGCAGGCCAGCACCTTGCCCGTCACCTCGCCCGGCGGCGGCTCGGGACGGGGCGGGGCCAGGGGCATGAGCGGCAGGCTGAAGCTGGTCTGCCAGGAGCCGGGCTGGTGCAGGGGCCGCGAGGCCGGCACCAGGATGGTCACCAGGTTGTTGTTGCCCAGGCCGCCGATGGACTGGGTCAGCGCCACCTTGGGCTCCCTGGGCAGACGGCGGGCGGCGTCAACCTGGCCGGTCAAGAGCCAGTAGGCCTCCACCACCTGGGCCAGGCCCGAGGCCCCCACCGGGTGCCCCCGGGCCTTGAGCCCGCCCGAGGGGTTGATGGGCCGCTCGCCCTCGGGGCCGGTGCGCCCCTCCAGGGCCGCCCGCCAGCCCTGCCCGGGCGGGAAGAAGCCCAGGTCCTCGCTGCCGATCACCTCGAACATGGTGAAGGCGTCGTGCACCTCGGCGAAGTCCACCTCCTGGGGGTTGACCTGGGCCATGGCGTAGGCCTGGGCCGCGGCCTTGCGTGTGGAGTTGAAGCTGGTCAGCCCCTGGCGCCGGGTCACCGCCGCCGAGTCGGTGGCGTGGCCCATGCCGGCCAGGCGCACGCCGCCGCGACGGCTGCTCAAGACCACCGCCGCGGCGCCGTCGGTGATGGGCGCGCAGTCGAATAGCCCCAGGGGCTCGGCCACCGGCCGGGCGGCGTGGTGCTCCTCCAGGCTGATGGGCTTCTGGAACTGGGCAAAGGGATTAAGGGCGCCACGGGCGTGGTTCTTGACCGCCACGGCCCCCAGCACGGCCCTGAGTTGGTCCTCGCCGAGATTGTGGGCGCGGCCGTAGGCCCGGGCGATGAGGGCCGCCAGGGCGGGCATGGAGGCCCCGTAGCGCCGCTCGCTGGGGGCGATCACCTCGGCCAGGATGCGGGTGGTGGCCCGGGTGGAGAGCCCGGTCATCTTCTCGCCGGCCACCACCAGCACGTTCTGGAGGTAGCCGCTGGCCACGGCAAAAAAGGCGCTCTCCAGGGCGCCGGCCCCGGTGCTGCTGGCCGTCTCCACCCGGGAGCTGGCGGCCCCGCCCAGGCCCAGCCGGTCGGCCAGGGCCACGGCCAGGTTGCCCTCGCCGGTGAACTCCTCGGCGTTCATCACCCCCAGGTACAAGGCGTCCACGTCCTGGAGGCCGGCCTCCTTGAGCGCCCCCTGGGCGGCCTGGGCCAACAGGTCTAGGAGCTTGTGGCGGGTGCGGCCGAAGGGGGTCAGCGACGCCCCGGCCAACAACACCGGTCTGGGCATGGGGTCCTCCGGGAAGGCGCTGAGAGGCGTTCATGGTGTCCCTACCTCCACCAATACCCCCATGCGCCCCGGAAGGCAAGGCCAGCGGCTGGGGCCTTGACCAACGCCCCAGGCAGGCGCAAACTGTTCCCAATTGGAGACCATCGCACGGGGCATCCTGCCCCGTGCGATGTCGGCTTGGCAAAAACGCGGTTATGCCAAGCCTCCCAATTTGCTAGCCTAAGAAGGCTCGCAAATTGGCGGGCCGTCCATGGCCCGCATCGGCCATTGCATGGCCAAATTGGATTTTGCGAGGTTAACCTCTGCGGTTACAGACTATTTTTCTGTTTCGCCATGCAATGCCCTCAATTGCATGCCAAGGAGTACCCGTGAACATCAGCGCCATCGTCGAGCAGGCCCGCGCCATGGCCCGGCAGTTCGTGGCCAAGGGGCATGAGAGCGTGCGCCTGCCGGCCTTTGACTACGAGGACTGGCGGCAGATCTACCAGCGCCCCAGCCAGGGCTCGTCGGTGAACGAGTTCCGCCAGCAGGCCAAGACCAGCTTCTACCTCATGCACTTTCTGCGCGAGATGGGCGTGGAGGTGCTGCCGGTGCCGGTCAAGGCCAGCCAGTTCCTGCCCTGGGCCGAAAAGTCAGGCCACGGCCTGGCCGGCGGCCACGATTTGGCCCACGCCGTGGGCGAGTACGTCAACGACCCGGCCACGCCGGTCACGGCCTGCCGCCACTCGGACCTCATGGCCGGCCTCTTGCTGGGCCAGGGGCCGGCCCTGGCCACGGTGACCATCTTCGGCGAGAACAGCGAGCAGCCCGAGGTGATGAGCGTGGTCATCCACCGCCCGGACGGCCAGGTGCTGGAGAGCCTGCAAATACTGGCCGTGGACCACACGCCCCAGGAGGCCTGGGACCAGGCCGTGGAATTCCTGGACCGCTTCCGGCCGGGTAAGGTCTTTCAGGACCACACCATTCGCTATCCCCAGTACTGCCCGGACTGCAACGCGCTCTTGGTCAACGTGGCATCCGCCGCCGACATCGAGGCCGCGGCCAGGCAGTAACGGCCAACTTTGATCCCCAGGCAGGGCGTGTTGACGGCTGCCGCCCCGGAGGTTTAGCGAACCGCCAGGAACTCGGCCAGGGAAGGGATATCTATGCCGCAGTGCCGGGTGTAGAGAGGGCGCCATTGCACGTTCACCCCCCGTTGCCTGAGGGTTTCCTGGAAGCGCAGGCTGCCGGAAAAGTTGCCATATTGATCCCGGCTGCCGCAGGACAGGTAGACCATGGGCGCCCGAGCCGGGTCGAGGCTTCCTGCCATCCTCAGGGGGGATATGGCCTCCCAATCACCGGCGGATTGCACGTAGTCTCCCAACAACCACCAGAATCCCAGGGCGATTTTGTATTCCATGCCAGTGCGGCGCACCAGGTCCAGAGTGCCGGCCATGGTGATGGGGTAGGCGATGTCGTAGATGGGCGCGCACAGGATGGCCACCCTGGTAAAGAGCCCGCTGTCCATGAGTTGGATGGCGTTGAACCCGCCCATGGACTCGCCCAGCAAAAACCTGGCCCGGGTAGTGCCCCCCAGGCCTTTTTCGATGCCGGGCAAGGCTCGTTCCAAAAATTGCTCGCGCAGGCCGGTCCTCTTAGCCTGGCCTCGGGGGGCCAGAACCCACTCCGGCCCGTAGGAGATAGTGACAATGGTGGGCGGAGTGAGCCCGCTGTCCTGCCAGTGGCGCTTGAGCAGCTCTGTATAGTAGCTGGGGTCGGCCCAGATGCCCGCGTCCAGGTTGCGGCCATGCAGGTGGTAGAGCACAGTGCCCGGGTCGCAGCCCGGCAGCCGGGTGACGCACCAGGCCAGGGCCGGCCCGGGGCCGGGCTCGCGGAAGCACTCCTTGGCCAGCGGCGGCGCCTCAACAGCCCAGGCCACGCCCCCGGCCAGCAGCGCCAGCCACAATAGCGCCGCCGCTAGCCAGCAGCCGCCACGGCCTGGCAGCCCCCTATGATGCGGGGTAGCACCCATCAGCCCCTCTCGGCCAATATCTCCTCCAGGGCCTGGACGAAGGCCCGCATGGCCTGGTGCTGGCCGATGCTCACCCGTATCCAGTTGGGGAAGCGAAAGCCCGTCATGGAGCGGATCATCACGCCCTTGGCCATGAGCTTGCGGTAGGCCAGGGTGTCGCTCATGGGCAGCCGGATCATCACAAAGCAGCCCTCGCCGATCTGGGTGGTGAGCCCCAGGCGCTTCAGCTCGCGGGCCAGGTAGTCCCGCTCGGCGCGGATCAACTCGCGGGTGGCGGCGATGTGCTTGTGGTCCTCCTCCAGGGCGGCCAGGGCCGCCTCCTGGGCCAGGGTGTTGACCGAGTAGACCACGCAGGTGCGGCGGATGACGTCCACCACCTCCTTTTGTCCGGCCAGGTAGCCGATGCGTAGTCCCGCCAGGGCGTACATCTTGCTGAAGGTGCGAAAGACCACTAGGTTGGGGTACTGGGACAGCAGGCGCATGCCGTCGGGAAAGTCGGGCCGCTCCACGAACTCCAGGTAGGCCTCGTCCACCACCACGATCTGGCGGCCGTCCACGGTGTCCAGGAAGTTGCGTAGCCTGGCCTCGTCCCAGTAGGTGCCGGTGGGGTTGTTGGGGTTGCAGACAAAGAGAATCTTGGTGCGCTGGTCAATGGCCTGAAGCATGCCCTGGTCGTCGAAACCGAAGTCCTTGAGCGGCACCAGCTTGGCCTCGAAGCCCGAGAACTCGGCCACCCACTCGTAGACCGCGAAGGTCTTGTCGGCGGTGACGATGTTGTCGCCCTCCTGGCAGAAGGCCTTGATGACAAAGGCGATGACCTCGTTGGCCCCGTTGCCCACCAAAAACTGCTCCGGGTCCAGGCCGAACTTGTCCCCCAGGCGTTGGCGCAGGTACCAGGCGTCGCCGCTGGGGTAGAGGGAGGCCTTGGCCGGCGGGAAGCCCTCCAGCACCCGGCGCGAGGGCACCGGCGGCCCCAGTTGGTTCTCGTTGTTGTTCAGGCGGTGGAGATGGTCCACCCCGTAGAGGCGCATCAGCTCGGGGTCGGGCTTGGAGGGGATGTAGGCCTCGAAGCGCTTGACGTACTCCGGCACCAGCCGGTCCAGGTCCACTTGGCGGGCGCTTGTCATGGGGCTGGCCTCTCACAGGCCCGCGTAGAGCAGGGCGAACACTTGGGCGTCCTTGACCATGGCCTCCAGGCTGGTCCACTCGTTGGGCATGTGGGCGGTGCCCTGGCAGGAGGACCACACGGCCACCGGCAGGCCCCGCTGGCGGAAGAAGGCGGCCACGGTGCCGCCGCCGATGCCGCCGGCGTGGGGCTCCAGCCCGTGCACGCGGGCGATGGCCCGCTCCAGGGCCTTGACCACCGGGGCCTCGGAGGGGGTGGCCGGTGGGGCTTGCAAGCGCTGCACCTCGCTGATGGCCACGCCGGCGCCTTCCTCGGCGGCGATGGCCCCGAAGCGCCGCTCTATCTCGGCGCGCACCTCGTCCAGGGGGATGCCGGGCAGCACCCGGCAGTCCAGGCAGAAGACGTCGCGGCCGGGGATGGTGTTGATGTTGTCCACGCCTTTTTCCTTGGCCGTGGGCTCGCAGGTGCTGCGCGGCGGCCGGAAGAGGGGGTTGTCCTGGCCGAACTCCTGGGCCACGGCCCTGGCCTCGACCATCATGCGCGCCGCGGCGTAGAGGGCGTTGACGCCCTTGTGGGGGGTGGAGCCGTGCACCTGCTTGCCCGTCACCTCCACCCGTAGCCAGTAGATGGACTTCTCGGCCACCTCGATCAGGCCGCCGTCGGGGCGGCCCGCGTCCGGCACCACTATGATGTCCCGGGAGGTGAACAGGCCGGGCCGCGCCTTGAGCAGATGGTCTAGGCCGTACTGGGAGCCGGTCTCCTCATCGCTGACCAGGGCCAGGCCGGCCGGACCGGGCAGGGGCAGGCCCAGCTCCTTGACCGCCTTGAGGCCGAAGAGGGCCGATACCAGGCCGTGGTGATTGTCCTCGGTCCCCCGGCCCACCAGCCGGCCGCCCTCCACCTTGAGCGTCCAGGGGTCGCTGGACCACAGGGCCGGATCGCCCACGGGCACCACGTCCAGGTGGGCCAGCACCCACACCGCCGGGCCGGGGCCGCCGGCCAGGCTGGCCAGCAGGTTGGGGCGCGCCCCGCAAGCCACCCGGGGGTCCGGGGCGTCGGCCCGCTGGACCTCCAGGCCCATGTCGCGCAGCCAGGGCAGGATAAGCTCGGCCTTGGCCATCTCGCCCTGGCCGCCGTTGCTGGGTCCCAGGGCCGGCACGGCGGTGAGCCGGGCCAGGGCCTCCACCATCTGATCGCTATAACTTTCGACGCGCCTAAGCAGTTCCTCGGCCCTGGACATGATCTCCTCCGGCCAGGCATGGGGGTTCTTGTGGCCCAAACTACCCGCCGGGCCGCCGGTCGTCAAGCCGCATTGACTTGGGCGCGGCCACGGTCTAGATTAATAGCTTCGCGCACCATGGTTACCGGTGGCCGCGCCGCCTTGGGCGGCGGTCGGCGTCAAGTGCCCATTCCACCCGCTTCGAGGGGAGCATGCAAGGCGCCAGGGTTGGACTGCCCCCCGAGATCAGGCGCTTCTCCGGGCTCTACCGGTTCATCGCCCCGGAGCGCTTCGATGAACTGGGCGTAGACCCCGAGGACGTGCCGCTCGGCACCTTCCCGGCCGAGGACCACCCACCCTTTCTGCCCGACCGCTTCGGCGGCAACGCCTACGGCCTGGGTCTGTTCGAGCAGACCGTGCTGCCCCAAGAGGAGGCCCGGCTCCTGGACGAGTTGGACCTGGACGACGCCGGGCAGGTGGCCAGCCACCACCGCCAGGTCAACGAGATCTTCAAGCGCCTGGGGCTACTCATCCGCTTCAGCCGCCTGGGCCGGCCCTTCTACCTCATCCCCCGCCAGTTCGTGGCCCACTTCCTGGTGGAGGTGCGGGCCAAGGCCGACATCATCACCGATTTCCTCTCCGACCTCCTGGGCCGGCGCCTGCGCGAGACCATGCGCGTGGGCCTGGTGGGCAGCGACCACGAGCTGCTCTTGCCCGAGCTGCAATCGCGTCTGCCCCACCTGGAGTTCGTGGTCATCTCCTCCCTGGCCGCCCTAACCCAGTTTCAGCGTCCCCTACAGGCGGTGGTCATGGCCGGCGACCCGCGCAATTTCGCCCTGCGCGAGGTCAGGAGCCAGGGCGGGGCGCCCCCCAAGGAGCGCCAGTTGCGCGAGTCCTACGGCTATTTCGTGGCCAGCCGCCTCTACGACCTCCTGGAGGAGGACGGCGAGATGCTGGCCCTGGCCGACCGCCCCCTGGGCAGTAGCCGCGAGACGATCAGCGTGCGCTTCCAGGGCCAGGAGGAGTTCAAGCGCTTTTTGCTCTTCAGCCATGTCTACCGCACCCGCCGGCGCTACCGCTCCGGCGAGGGCCTGGGCCTAAGCGTCAATCGCTTCGACTTCAACGCCTTCCTCACCGGCCTGGGCGTGTACCACGAGACCGTGGAGGGGCTCCTGGGCGGGCGCGGCCTGCCCCGGGTGGACCCCAAGGAGATAGACGCCCTGGACTACCAGGACCTGCCCCTGCCCCGGGGCTCGGCGCCCCGGCTGTTGTCGGCCTGGAAGCGCTGGCTGGGTCCCTTCTTCGCCACCAAGACCCTGAGCTCGCTCCTGCCCGAGGCCCAACGCCAGCACTGGGCCGAGCGCTACGCCATTGACGGCGAGTTCCCCGACACCCAGGTGGTCTTTCTGGGCCAGCGCCGCCGGCCACCGGTTACCCTGGCCCGCCTGGAGAGCCTGGCCGGCCGCCGCAACCTGGCCGGCTGCGACCGGGGCCTCTTGGCTGGCTACAAGGACTCGCTCAGCTACGCGCTCAAGGTGCTGGGCATCCTGGAGCAGGTGCGCATGGGCACCTTCACCTCCCTGCCCCGCCTGGAGCTTAGCCGCCTGCGCAAGCCCTTCGAGCAGTCCAGCCGCCACCCCCAGACCCTGGACGTGCTGCGCCTGATGGACATGGTCCAGCGCCTCAGGCGCCTGCAAACCCGGCTCAACCCCCAGGAGATCATGGGGCCCAGCACCCCGGTCATGGACAACCTGGAGAAGCTGGCGCTCTTGGGCCTGGACGAGGGCGCCCTGGGCCAGCTCTACCTCATCGTGCTGGGGCATTCCACCATGGCCCGGGTGACCTTCGGCAAGCTGCCCGAGACCACCCTGCGTCCGCTCACCGACCTGTCGCGCTACCAGGACCTGGAGGAGGCCCTGAGCATGATACGCCTCTACCGCCTGCTCTCGGTGGCCGAGGCGGCCGCCGCCGCCGAGGGGAGCTTGAGGCCCGAGCAGGTGGAGGAGATGTTCAGCCTCTACGACAACGCCATCCGGGTGGTCACCGACAGCGACCTGGACTGGGACGACATCCTGGCCGACCAGATCAGCAGCATGGGCGGGGTGCAGGCCCAGGCCGTGCGCAAGATGCTCAAGCTCTTCGATCTCTTCGATTTCCTGAACCTGTGGCGCGACCTGGAGCGGGCCGGCCCCCGCCAGAAGGAGGCCATGGCCGACTTCGATGGCCGCAAGCTGGAACGCATCCAGATGGTCATTGACCTGTTGCAGCAGGTGCGCCGTTTCGTGGGCCGCTTCTACGCCGGCGACTCCTCGGCCCGGCCCTATTTCTTCCGCGCCCTTCTTAACAGCGAGCTGCACGGCAGCGGCCGGCTCTTGACCCGCCTGGGTACCCCGGCGGGCTTCACCCTCTTGTGGATCGGCGTGCACACCAGCGAGCGCCGGCTCATCAACTTCAACCGCCTGTTGGAGGTGGAGCGGCCAGGCCTCTTGCCCGGGCGCCTGGAGAAGCTCAAAACCGCCCTGCTCTCCCTTACCCCCGACCAGCTCTCGCCGGAGTGGCTGGCCCAATTGCGCGAGACCATGACCCTGCGCGGCGAGGCCTACGTGCACGACTCGGGCCTCTACCTCACCGTGGACGCCCACACCGGCGCGCTCACCCCCCGCTTCGTGGACGTGCTGGAGGAGCTGGCCAGCCTCAAGCGCGAGCTCAACCTCACCCTGGGCCGCGGGCTGGCCGAGGTGCCCGACCAGCGCCTCAAGGCCATGGACCGCCGCGCCCACGCCGCCGCGCGCTTCGTGCGCGCCCTGGAGCTGGAGCGCCGCCCCCCCGAGGAGGAGCGGCGCTGGCGCGGCGAGGTGATGGAGGAGCACCGGGGCCTGGCCCGTCAACTGGAGCACTACCTGCTGGAGCAGCTCTTTCACCTGCCGGTCTTCGCGGTCAACCTGCGCCGCCTGGTGGAGGACTGCCCCCACATGCTGGACCGGGTATTGCCCCAGCCCACCGCCTCGCCGCGCACCACCCAGCGCCTGGCGGCGGCCGCCAAGCTCAGCGCCCTGATGAGCCGCCGCCTGGACGCCTTCCAGGACATGACGCTATCCCACGAGCTGGCCCGCGCCGAGTTCGGGGCATCCGCCACCGGCATCCTGGGCATCTCCCAGTTGCAGTTCCAGACGCTCACCGCCAGCCTGGGCCAACTGCTGGCCAACCACCCCGGCCTGGACCTCTTGCTCATGCTGGCCCTGTTGCTCTACGACCAGGAAGGCCCCGGCCTGCGCGGCCATCCCGAGCTGGCTTCGCCGCTGGCCAGCCGCCTGGAGCTGGCCCGCGCCCTGCACCGCGACCTGGGCTTTCTCCTGGAGCACCACGACCATCTGCGCCAGGTGGTCACCGGCGAGGCCAGCCTGAGTTCCCTGGATAACATCCTGCGCCTGGAGGACCCCCCCCTGGTGGAGGCCCTGTTCATCCTGGCCGTGATCTGCACGGCGGCCCGCGAAGAGGGCTTCCTCACCGAGGACATCCTGGAGCGGCTCATGCATCTGCATGAGCTCCTGCGCAAGCTGGCCCAGCAGGGCACCACGGCCAAGGCCGCCCACCTGGCCGACATCGAGGGGCACGCCCGCCAGCGCCTGGCCTTCCAGCGCTATCTGGAGGTGCAGCGCCAGGAGGCCCCGGCCGCCGGCCTGCGCCACCTCTTGGAGACCACCCAACTGCCGGAGCAGGACCCCGAGCGCCAGGCCCTGTTGGAGCAGGGGCGCCGCGACGCCGGCCTGGACCGCCTGCTCAAGCTCAGGGGCCTGTACTTCGTGGACGCCCTGGATTTGATGATGCTGCGCTCCGGGGTGCCGGTGCCCTTCATCTATCGCCAGAAGGGCCTACGCAGCCAGGGCATCACCCACTTCGAACGCGACCTTTACGAGGGCCTGCGCCTCTACCGGGGGCTGTTGTCCCTGCCCGAGGAATACCAGGGCTTCGTGCAGAACTCCCTGGCCGACCCTGGCCGGCCGGTGCGCCTGATCGGCTTCGCCGAGGCCGCCGACCGGCTCACCTACCCCAACCAGATACGGCTGCTCCTCCTGGGCCTGACGGCGGCGGCCAAGCTGGACCTGGGCCTGGGCGGAGCGCTGACGGTCAGCTTCCTGCCCCTGGCCAGGGTCATGGAGACCAAGTTCGAGCTGGTCAACGAGGCCTTTTCGCAGATGGACCCGGCCTCCATCCTCAACCGGCCCCGGGGGGTCAAGGGCCTGGTGGGCGCCCGCCAGGGCATCACCCTGCAAACCGACCCCCTGGCCCGCCTGGTGAGCATAGACATCGCCGACCTGGCCCGCATTGACCGGCGCATCGAGGCCGTGCGCCGGGCCAGCCAGCCGGCCAAGCTCAAGCGCATCTACCACCAGGAGTTGAAGAAGCTCAAGCTGACCACCTACCAGACCCTTGACTACCAGCAGCGTCTGGAGGCGGCCTTCAACGACAACCTGGCCCGCCTGGGCGAGGCCATGATGGAACGGGCGCGCCAGCACATGGCCCAGGAGGACGACCTGGACCGCCTGGAGTCCCTGTTCCAGAACGCCTGGGAGGAGGGGCTGGAGCTGCCGTTGAGCCAGGACCGTCAGCAGAGCCTGCGCGATTTGTTCGAGATGCACGTGGAGCGGCTGCGCGCCCAGTTGTTGGAGGAAACCACCCGCCGCCTGGCTCAGATACACTCCTTCGCCCAACTGGACGAGCTGTGGACCCAGATGCGCCGCCGCCTGGCCGCCCAGCGCCGCCACTTCGGCAAGGACTTCGACCTGCTCCTGGCCGGGCGCTTTGACAGCCGCGCCCAGGAGCTGCGCGCCAACGCCCCGGCCCAGATCTAGGCGCGTCCCACCGCCTGGGGCTTCGTTTGGCCAATACTCTCAGGTTTGGCAATACACCAAGAAAAAGTGTCATACCATTTTAACGACAATCATAAAGTATTAGGTTGTTGCCCCTTGATCTGGCCACCCTCTGGCCGGCGAGTTTTGGTTTTCTGGCCGCCCAAGCCCCGTGTCCCGCTCTTAGCCCGGCCATTCCTAGGGCACTGGCAGGGGGCTGCTATGATCCAACCCGGCAAAGAATACGGGATACCTGCGGCCCCTGCCCACGCCAGGGCGGAGAGTCCACCCCGCGCCGGCACCCGCATCGGCAAAGCCAGTATGGCCGGGCGGCTCTAGCGGGACACAAAATGAAACCGCTTAGGCTTTCTTGGGCCGCCTATACCGTAAGGGCTGTACCCAGAGGAAATCTGACGAGAAAACCATACGTCTGATCTGAAATGTGTATTAAATGCGTATCAGTGCGAGGAGCGCCGGGGTCCCCAGGCAAGCCATGGCTTGCCTGGGGTGGCACGACGAAGCAATCTTCCGCTTCGCTCTTTCGCCACGCTTGCTTGGACGAAGAACGAAGCGGAAGATTGCTTCGCTACTCTCGCAATGACATCATTCCTGATATTGGCGTCCTTGGATTAGGTTGGACCTGCCCGCAACGCCAGGCCCCATACGCCAGCGGACGAGAATAACCCCCACTCGTTTTGCTTGGTGCAACTGGCGAGGCGCGTTGGAAGCCGTCACTACTCGCCGTGGCGCTGCCAGTGTAGGATGCTTTTGAGCGCCCGCTTGGGCACCACCTGGCGGCCCTGTTCGTCGCGCCAATACTTGATGACCTCGCGGCCCTTGGCCTCGGGGGCCAGGTCCACGATGACGGGCTCCTCGGCCGGGTGGCCCAGGGCCAGCACCGAGTCCACCTCCAGGCCGGCGGACACGTTCAAGAGCTCGGCCAGGCGGGGGGCGTTGATGGACTTGAGCCAGCAACTGGCCAGGCCCTCGGCCACGGCCAGCAGCATGGCGCTCATCAAGGCCGCGCCCAGGTCGTAGGCCGCGCCGGTCAGGGCCTTGTACTCCGGCCGCACGCACACCACCAGGTAGGCCGTGGGGCGCTGGCCCGGGCCGGGGGTGCCCACGGGATGGGTGTAGGCCGCCCACTTGAGGCAATCGAAGACCTCTTGGCACAGGGCGGGGTCGTCCACCGCCACGTACTCCAGGGGTTGCAGGTTGGCCGCCGAGGGCGCGCAACGCGCCGCCTCCACCAGGCTGGTCAAGCTCTGGCGGCTGATGGGCTCCTGCCCGAAGGCCCGCACCGTGCGCCGGCGGGCGATGGCCTGTGCCACGTCCATGCTCGTGCCTCCCATAAAGTGAAGCCGGTTCCTTGGTGGGTTTCGCCTTTCACCATAACCCACCCTGGGCGGGGGGTAAAGCCCGCGCCCGCGATAAAGACCCCCGGGGCCTGCCCCAGGGTCATCAATTCTCTGGGCTTCCACGCCAAAAAGCCCAGGGGCGGGGGAAAACCCCCGCCCCCGCGATGCCGGGCGTGCCGTTGACCCGCCGCCAGGGGCCCTGGGGCGGTCCCGCCGGATGGCCGGGCCTTTAGCCCAGCCGGCTGGCGGTGACCATGAGGGCGCCGTGGTTGACGCTCAGGAAAATGATGGCCGCCGTGGCCAGGCCGGCCGCCATCAGGACCGCCAGCAGGGTGTACTCGCCGGGGCTATGCCCCGCGCAATCCCGGCGCAACTGGCTGAGTCTCTCCATTATCCTCATGGCCATCCCCCCTTGCGTGGGTCGTGGTTCCATGCCCGCCGGGCCGGCTGGCCCGGCACCAGCTGGCCGGCTAAATGTCAATGGCGCCGTTGTGCCAGGGCGCCGGCTGGGGCACCGGCTGGGGCCGGGGTATGAGCAGGGCGGCGTCGAAGGAGGCCAGCACCAGCCACAGGTCGTCTGCCGAGACGCTGTCGGTGTTCAGCCCCCGGCCGTCGCCCAGCATGCCGGTCAGGTCAATCATTTCGGCCAGGATGCCCACCACGTACAGGTTGTGCTGGGGGTCCTGGCGGTCGTAGGACTCGCTGGCAAAGGGGCGCAGGCTGGGGAAGCGCCCCGGCTCCGCCGGCGCCTGGGGCAGGGCCGGCCCGGCGCCGCCGAAGAGATAGGCCTCCAAGGCCACCCGGCCATGCAGATCGCCGGGCCCGGCCTCTGGCTGGCCCAGGGCCTCCAGGCGGGCGAACTGGGGCCGCACCCAGTCCTCGTAGCGCACGCCGAAGAGGTCGGCCAGGCGGCGGCCCTGATCGAAGTGCCACCACTGGGGGTGCTGCCAGCGGGGTCCCGGGGTGGTGAAATAGGTGCCCAGCACGCAGGCGCAGCGCTTGCGGGCCTGGTCCCAGGCCTCGGTGAAGAGGTGGGTGCGCTGATGCCAGGCCAGGCCCAGGTAGCTAAGGTGGGCCTTGGCGCGCAGACGGCGTTCCAGGACGCGCTGACGGGGGCGTAGGGAGGGCGGCGCGGGGGGCTCCGCCGCCGGCTCCGGCTGCCGCCAGGCCGGGGCGGGGGGCACCACCCGCAGGGGGGCGGCGTTCCTGGCCGGGGCGGGCGCCGCCGCCGGTGCGGCGGTATTTTGACGCTTGGGCGCGGCGGCAGCCGGTGCGGCCGGCTCCAGGCGTTGCAGGGCGGGGTGCTGGGGCGACATGGCTTGGTCCTCCTCCCTGCCGGTCCTAGGCGGCCAGGGCCAGGCGCTGCTTGGCCTGGCGGCGGCGGCGCAGCCAGCCCATGAGCCCGGCGGCCGAACCGAACAAGATCATGCTGCCCGGCTCGGGGGTGTTGCCCACGATGAGGTCCTGGTTGGCGCCGCTACGCGCCACCCCGGAGAATTGCAGGCCCGTGAGGGTGGGGTTGGCGCCGGACAGGGCCGTCAGGTAGCTGTTGGCCAGGTTGGCCACGGCGGTGGTCAGGCCCGAGGCCTTGAAGTTGCCCCCGCCCAGGGCATAGGAGCCCGAGGAGGAGTAGTCGTAGGTGACCTCCCAGATGGCCACCTGGAGGGCGGTGATGGTGGTGGTCAGGCTGTTGGGGGCGTAGGGATTGCCCAGGCCGGGGGCGTAATGGCCCAGCAGCCAGGCGGCGGCCTGGGTGGAGCCGCTCTCGCTCACCGGGTTGAGGCTGTAACCGGTGTAGGTGCCGGTGCCGATGGTCTGGTAGAGGTCCACGCAGTAGGCGATGACGTCCTGGAAGTTGTTGTTGCCCAGGCCCAGATGGACGTTGAACTGAGCGCCGTACTTGGTGCCCAGGTTCTGGCCGTTCAGGGTGACGTTCACCCCCGAGGTGACGGTGTAGCCCGTGACGGTCAGCGAGTTGATGGTGTCCGCCTGGGCGGCGCCGCCCAGACCCAGCAGGACGCAGACTAACAGGACGGCGGTGAATGCTATCTTTCTCATGTGCTTCTCTCCTCCTGGTCTGGCCCAGCCCCCTCTCGGGAAAACAAAAGGCCGGGTCGCCTGATTGTTGTTAGGCAACCCAGCCATCTCCCCGGGGAGATCCGTCGGCTTTCCGTCCCCGCCTCGCGACGGGTTTGGCTTTTTCTTTTTCCGCTGCCCAGCGCTACAGCAAGACCCATGCCATTTGTCCACAGACGCTGTGGTCAACTGGCACCTCCAGGCACAACTTTTAATTAGAATAATAAATACCGTTAATTATCAACTAGTGGCTGTGAACATCTGGGGCGGGGCGGGCGTCAGGATTTTTGCGGAGGGGGCGTCAAATCAAAAGAATGTAACTTTAAATTCACAATAAGCGCCCAATACCGAAATTCAAAATTCAAAAGGCCAGCGCCGGGGGGCGCTGGCCTTGTCTGACCAGGGGCTTGGCGGCTGGCCTAGGCCGGCGAGGCGGTCGCCTGCCGGGCCTGGCGGCGGCGCCACCAGCCCAAGAGGCCGGCGGCCGAGCCGAAGAGCAGCATGCTGCCCGGCTCGGGCACGGCGTTGACCCCCACCGCCCCAACCACCAAGTCCTGCTGATAGCCGCTACGGGCCACGCCGGAGTAACCCAGCCCGGTCAGGGTCAACTGGGCCAACTGGGTGGGCAGGGAGGCCAGATAGGAGAGGGCCAGGGAACGCACGGTGCTGTTCTCGTTGGCCACGTTGTAGGCGATGAAGTTGCCGGTGCTCAGCGCGGTGCTGGAGCCGGTGGTGTCGTAGGTGCTGGCGTAGTCGTAGGTTACCTCCCAGATGGCCAACTGCAGGGCGGTGATGGAGGCGGCGGTGCTGTAGCCGGCGTGGGCATAGCCCAGGCCGGGGCCATAGTGGCCCAGGAGCCAGCCGGCCTGCAGGGTGGACATGGTCTGGTTGATGGGATACATGTCATAAGTGTTGTAGGAGTTGAACCCGATGCTCTGGTTCAACTCCACGCAGTAAGCGATGACATCCTGGAAATTATTGAGGGTTACCTGCATCTCCCCGGTATTCACCGAGCGGCTGGAGCCGTGATAGAAGCTGATGTTGGCGCTGTAGCCCCAGGTGATGCCGGTGAGGGTGAGGGTGTTGATGTGCTCGGCCCGGGCGGCGGGGCTAAGGCCCAGCACCAGGACCAGGGCCAACAATGCGGCGCTTGCCGATAATCTTCTGTAGTTCATGGTCTTCCTCCCCCTGCCTTGGATCAAGTCTTGTCCTGTCTCAAAGATAAAAACGGCCAGGCCGCCCGCAAGTTCATAGGCAACCCGGCCATCTCCCTGGAGGAGACCCGTGGGCTTTCCGTCCCCGCCTCGCGGCGGGTTTGGCTTTGTCTGACACTACCCAATAATATTAAAATAGCAAACTTCATGCCTTTTTGCCACAGGTTCGCCATGGCTGGGCGCATGGCGGGGCCGTGGGAAATAATCGCCATCAAACCAAGTCCTTGGCCCCGCAAAACCGCGTGGGGCGCCCCGGGGCTGGCCCAGAAAAAAATTCCCAGGCGGCCCAGAGCAAATCAAAAATACGGAACTTTTTATCCACAGCCCAACAAATTTTGAATTTGAAATTTTACTGGCACGGGTGTTATCTATATAAGCTAGGGACTTCAGAGGATAATCATCTTAGGCAAGAGGACGCATGGAACTTACCTCCACCAACCACCTGCTGCTGGCCGACCCGGACCACGAACTGCGCGCCCAGGTGGTGGACATGATGAGCCAGGATGGCAACCGCGTGGCCCAGGCGGCGGACAGCTACCTGGCCCTGGAGCTGTTGTCCAACAACGTCTTCCAGTTGGTGGTCACCGACCTGGACCTGCCCAGCAGCGGCGGCCTGGAGGTGCTGCGCTACGTGCAGGAGCACGCCCCCTCCACTCCGGTCATCATCGTCAGCCGGCCGGGCTCGGTGGAGGACGCCGTGGAGGCCATGCGCCGGGGGGCCTTTGACTACCAGGTCAAGCCGCTCAACCTGGAGCATCTGCGCCTGACGGTGCGCCGCGCCCTGGAAAAGGCCAGCCTGCAACACGCCTACCACTACCTGCGCCACGAACAGCCTTATCTCTACCGCCTGGAGAGCCTCACCGCCCAGAGCGAGGCCATGCAGAAGGTCATCACCCAGATCAAGCGTCTGGCCCCCACCAACCTCACGGTGATGATCACCGGCGAGACCGGCACGGGAAAAAGCCTCATCGCCGGGGCCATCCACGCCAACAGCCCCCGCCGCGACGGCACCATGGTCACGGTCAACTGCGCGGCCCTGAGCGAGACCCTGTTGGAGAGCGAGCTTTTCGGCCATGAGAAGGGGGCCTTCACCGGCGCGCACATGGCCCGGGCCGGGCGCTTCCAGCAGGCCCACGGCGGCACGCTGTTTTTGGACGAGGTGGGCGAGATGAGCCCGGCCATCCAGGCCAAGGTGCTCAGGGCCATCGAGGACCAGGTCATCTATCGTTTGGGAGGTTCGCGGGAGATCCACGTGGACGTGCGCATCATGGCCGCCACCAACCGCGACCTCACCCAGGCCGTGGAGAGCGGCCTGTTCCGCAAGGACCTATATTACCGCCTCAACGTGGCCACCCTGGACCTGGCCCCCCTGCGCCAGCGCCAGGCCGACATCCTGCCCATGGCCGAGATGTTCTTGCAGCGCATCTGCCACGAACTCAAGCGTTCCCTGGTGGGCCTGGCCCCCCAGGCCCGGCGCGCCCTGCTGGATTACCCCTGGCCGGGCAACATCCGCGAACTGCGCAACGTCATCGAGCGCGCGGTGCTCTTCACCGAGGGCGACCATCTCACCGTGGGCGATCTCAACCTGACCATGCCCGGGCCGGAGGCCACTCCGCCGGCCTGCCAGGGCGCCGCCGGGGCCTGGCCGGCCCAGGGCTTCAATCTGGAGGACCTGGAGCGCCAGGCCATCGTGGCCGCCCTGGAGCGGGCCGGCTGGGTGCAGAAGGACGCCGCCGCTCTTCTGGGCATCTCCCCCAGCCGCATGACCTACAAGCTCAACAAGCTGAACTTGAGCCACCCCCGCTTTAGGGCCAAGAACCGCCGCGCCTGATACGGCCCGCCCCCCTGGCCACGGCGCCGGGGAGTACCTATCATTAACGAAAGTGATAACCATTGGCGCCCAGCCCCAGCTTCGGCCGGGCAAGGAGGCCTGTCATGCGCGTTACCATACTAATTATTGCCGCTTTGTTCCTGGCGGGCAGCCTGGCGGCCTGGGCCGATGTGAAACCGCCCAAGGCAGGGCCCGAGGGTCAGAAACTGGCCGTGGCCACCCTGGCCGGCGGCTGCTTCTGGTGCACCGAGGCGGATTTCGAGAAGCTGCCCGGGGTGGTGGAGGCCATCTCCGGCTACAGCGGCGGCCAGGAGGCCAACCCCACCTACAACCAGGTCTCCGCCGGCCAGACCGGCCACCTGGAGGCCGTGCAGGTGTATTACGACCCTGACAAGATCAGCTACGCCCAGATACTGGACTGGTTCTGGCGGCACATAGACCCCACCGACGCCGGCGGCCAGTTCGTGGACCGGGGCGGGCAGTACGAATCCGCCATCTTCTATCACGACGAGGAGCAGCGGGTGCTGGCCGAGCAGTCCAGGGCCAAGCTGATGGAATCGGGGGCCTTCAAGAAGCCCATCGTCACCGAGATCAGGCCCTTCACGGCCTTCTGGGCCGCCGAGGACTACCACCAGGACTACTACAAGCACAACCCCCTGCGCTACAAGTACTACCGCCACGGCTCCGGCCGCGACCAGTTCCTGGAGCGCACCTGGGGCAAGCAGGCCGGCAAGCCGCCGGCCCCGGCGGGCGCGGCGGCCTTTGTCAAGCCCCCGCCGGCTGAATTGAAGGCCCGGCTGACCCCCTTGCAGTACCACGTCACCCAGGAGGAGGGCACCGAGCCGCCCTTCAGGAACGAGTACCATGACAACAAGCGTCCGGGCATCTACGTGGACATCGTCTCGGGCGAACCCTTGTTCAGCTCCCTGGACAAGTACGACTCGGGCACCGGCTGGCCCAGCTTCACCCGGCCCCTGGAGCCCGGCAACATAATCGAGAAGGAGGACCGCAAGCTTTTCTCGGTGCGCACGGAAGTGCGCAGCCGCGCGGGCGGCAGCCACCTGGGGCACGTCTTTGACGACGGCCCGCCGCCCACCGGCCTGCGCTACTGCATGAACTCGGCCAGCCTGCGCTTCATCCCCGCCGAGGACCTGGCGGCCCAGGGCTACGGCCAGTACCAGAAGCTCTTTGAGAAGTAATGGGGCGGCAGGAACTGGGGACAGGCGCGGACAGCCAAACTTGAATTGAGATAACCCTGGGCCAACCCCGGGGTTATTTCATGCCCTTTGATACGCATTTCAGATCAGACGTATGGTTTTCTCGTCAGGTTTCCTCTGGGTACAACCCTTGCAATTTAGGCGGCCCAAGAATACCTAAGCGGTTTCTTTTTGTGTCCCGCTAGAGCCGCCCGGCCATACTGGCTTGGCCAATGCGGGTGCCGGCGCGGGGTGGACTCTCCGCCCTGGCGTGGGCAGGGGCCGCGGGTATCCCGTATTCTTTGCCGGGTTGGATCATAGCAGCCCCCTGCCGGTGCCCTAGGAATGGCCGGGCTAAGAGCGGGACACGGGGCTTGGGCGGCCAAAAACCAAAACCCGCCGGCCAGAGGATGCCCGGATCAAGAGCCAACAACCTAATACTATATGATCGTTGTTAAAATGGTATGAACACCAACCATTTGCTGATGAAAACCAGGTGGCCAGGGTCAACCCGTGTTGAACATCTCCTGGCGCAGGGCTTGGCCTGGCGGGGCCGCCAGCACGTCGTGGCTTGGGCGGCAGGCCAAGAGCCGTTGCAGCCAGCCCAGATCGCCGGGGATTTCGCGATAGGCCAGGCCGAAGAGGCCGGCCATGTCCAGGCCCATGCGGCGTTGGTGCTCGCGGAACAGGGGCTCGTGGCGTATGAGGGCCACCTCGGTATAGGCCTTGAGCATCTGCTGGCAGCACCACAGGGCGTCCTCCTGGCCCAGCAGGGGCAGGCTGCGATAATACTCGCTGTAGGGAGTCTGGCCGAAGTCCACCCAGCCCGGGCTCAGGTAGAAGGTGCCGCCCTGGTCCACCCCCGCGCCGGGGGGCAAATGACGCCCCAGCAGTAGGGGTATGCAGTCGTGGGCCTTGGGCGCCACCAGGCGCGCCCGCCGGCCCCTGAGCCCCTCCAGGCCGCCCCCGCAATAGCCGTAGCCCAGGACCACCGTCTCCACGGCGGGGTCTTGCTCCAGTTGGGCCAGGGCCAGGGCCACCTGCCGGCTCAAGTCGTCGGGGTGGCGGTGCAGGCCCTGGTCCAGATACAGGGCCTGGCTGTCCGGCACCCCCAGCAGCCTGAGCTCGTGATACAGCACCTTGCAGGCCAGCACCCGGCAGTGGGGCGGCAGTATCATGGGGCACCTCCCGGCCATGCCTGGTTGTATTATACGTCAGCCCCGCGCCGCTTGCGCTCTTGCCCATGGCCCGGCCTATGATGTTAATATGCCGGGGACGGCCTAGCAAAGGGGGCTCATGGTGGAGCAGAGAACGCACGTGCCCTTGGGGGTGGGGTTCTACCCGGACTGGTGGCACCAGAACTACGGCCTGTCCTTTGGCCGGCAATACTACCTTGACCCTGATTACCGCGTGGAGACCCAGGCCCAGATGGCCCGGCTGCTGCACCAGCGCTTTGGCGAGGTGGGCCTGGGCCATCCCGAGCCAAGGCCCAAGCCGCTCATAACCTTTGGCATGGTGATGCTGCCAGCCCTGTTGGGCTGCGAGATCGTCTTCGAGGACGGTGCCCTGCCCTGGGCCATGCCCCGCAACCTGGGCAAGGAAGAGTGCCGCCAGCTTCAGCCCCCCGACCTGGCCGGCGCCTGGCCCATGAAGGAGGTCTTCGCCCAGATCGAGCACCTCAAGGCCAAGCATGGCCAGGTGGTGGGCGACATCAACGTCACCGGCGTGCAAAACCTGGCGCTGAAGCTCCGGGGCGATGAGCTGTACATTGACTATTACGAAGACCCCCAGTTCGCCCACGGCCTGCTGGGCTTCTGCGCCCAGTGCGTGCTCGATCTGTGGAGGGCCGTGTACCCCCTCACCGGCAGCGGGGCCGTGGACGTCACCCCCATGGCCGACCCCCAGACCTACGTGGTGCCCAACTGCACCGTGGAGCAGATCTCGGGCGACACCTACCTGGAGTTCGGCCTGCCCTACGACGCCTGGCTGGCCGGACGCTGCCAGCCCTTTGGCATCCACCACTGCGGCAGCGTGGACCCGGTGGTGGAGCACTACGCCAAGGTGCCGGGGCTGACCTTCATGGAGGCCGGCTTCGGCTCCGACTTCGCCCGGGCCAGGGCCATCCTGGGTCCCCAGGTGGCCTTCAACGCCCGCATCAGCCCGGTGCTGATGAAAAACGGCACCCCCCAGGAGGTGGCGGCGGCGGTCAGGGAGGCCCTGGCCCAGGGCGCGCCGCTGGCCAACTACTCCATAGACACCGTGGGGCTGACCTTCGGCACCCCCGACGAGAATGTGCGGGCGGCCCTGGTCACCGCCAGGGAGCACGGCCGTATTTCCTAGGCTTAATCGGGAGCCAGCCATGCACACCGCGATCTGGAGCGCCAAGGAGCGGGTGGTCATCGGGCCGGACCAGCCCGTGGTCATCATCGGCGAGCGCATCAACCCCACGGGGCGCCCCCGCCTGGCCGCCGCCCTGCAGGCCGGCGACATGGCCCCCCTGCAATCAGAGGCCCTCAGGCAGGCGCGGGCCGGCGCGGCGGTGCTGGACGTCAACGTGGGCGTGGCCGGCATTGACGAGCCGGCGGCCCTGGCGGCGGCGGTCCGGGCGGTGGGCGAGGTCTGCGGCACCCCCTTGTGCCTGGACTCGGCCTCGCCCCAGGCCCTGGAGGCGGCCCTGGCGGCCTACCCCGGCAAGGCCCTGGTCAACTCGGTCAACGGCGAGGAGGCCAAGCTGAGGGAGGTGCTGCCCCTGGTGGCGCGCTACAAGGCGGCGGTGGTGGCCCTGACCATGGACGGCCGGGGGGTGCCCACGGACGCGGACAGCCGCCTGGCCATCGCCGAGCGCATCCTGGACGAGGCGGCCCGGCTGGGCATCCCCGCCGAGGACGTGGTGCTGGACCCCCTGGCCATGAGCGTGGCCGCCGACGACCAGGCCGGGCTGGTGGTCCTCACGGCCATGCAGGCCATACGCGACCGCCTGGGGGTCAACCAGACCGTGGGGGCCGGCAACGTCTCCTTCGGCCTGCCCGAGCGTCCGGCGGTGGGGGCCGTGTTCCTGGCCATGGCCGTGTTGCGCGGCTGCACCTGCCCCATCACCGACCCCACGGTGTGGGAGCTCAAGCGGGCGCTCTTGGTCTCCGACCTGCTCCTGGGCCGGGACGAATACGCCATGCGCTTCATCGGCGCCTATCGCCAGCACGAGGAAGAAATCTAGGACCCAACCCTACTCAATAAAGGAGATGCCCGCGTGGCGGATATGCAGGCCTTGAGGGAAGCCATCATCAAGGGCAGGCGCGCCGAGGTGCCGGGCCTGGTCCAGGCCGCCCTGGACGAGGGGGCCAACCCCCAGACGCTCATCAACGGGCACATGATCGAGGCCATGAAAGAGGTGGGCCGGCGCTTCGAGCAGAAGCAGATATTCGTGCCCGAGATGATGATCGCCGCCCGGGCCATGCAGGCCGGCCTGGAGGTGCTCAAGCCGCTCTTGGAGCAGGCCGGGCAGGCGGCGCTCAGCCTGGGCACCGTGGTGATGGGCACGGTCTTCGGCGATCTGCACGACATCGGCAAGAACCTGGTGATCCTGATGCTGGAGAGCTCGGGCTTCAAGGTGGTCAACCTGGGCGAGAACGTGCCGGCGGCGGGCTTCGTGGAGGCCGCCCGCCAGCACCAGGCCCAGTTGGTGGGCCTGTCCAGCCTTCTTACTACCGGCGACCCCTACGTCAAGGCCACGGTGGCGGCCATCAAGCAGAGCGAGTTGGCCGGCCAGGTCAAGATACTATGCGGCGGGGCGGCGCTGACCCCCCGCTTCGTGCTGGAGGAATGCGGGGCCGACGGCTACGCCCCCGACGCCGTGGCCGCGGTGCGCCTGGCCAAGGAGTTGCTGGGCCTTGCCTGATCCCCCGGACTGCGGCCTGGCCTCCTCGCCGGCCAGGTGGCCGGCGGTGGTCTTCCAACCCCTGGGCCGGCGGGTGCCGGCGGCCCCTGGTAGCACCCTGATGGACCTGGCCCGGGCCGCCGGGGTGGACCTGGCTGGCCCTTGCGGCGGCCAGGGCCTTTGCGGCAAGTGCCAGGTACGCCTGGACCTGCCCGACCCGCCGCCCCCCCAGCCCGGCGAGCGGGCGGTCCTGGGCCAGGCCGCGGAGCAGGGCTTTCGCCTGGCCTGCCAGACCACCCTGCCCCAGGGGGGCTCCGTGTGGGTGCCCTTCCGCAGCCGCCCGGGCCGCCAGGTCATCCTGACCCAGGGTGCCGGCGCGCCCGTGGAGCTGGACCCGGCGGTGCGCTGCCTGGACCTGACCGTGCCCCCGGCCAGCCTGGAGTCCCCCACGGACCAGGGCCAGCGCCTCCTCCAGGAGTTGGGCCCCCACCTGGCCGGCTCTTCGGCCGAGCTGTCCCTGGGGGTGCTGCGCGGCCTGCCCCAGGCCCTGGCCGAGCAGGGGGGCCGGGTCGCGGCTGCCCTGTGGCAGGGCCGGCGGGTGCTGGACGTCTCCCCCGGCCAGGGGCAGCCCTGCCTGGGCCTGGCCGTGGACCTGGGCACCACCACGGTGGTGGCCTACCTGGCCGACCTGGCCAGCGGCGCCATCCTGGCCGTGACCTCGGCCATGAACCCCCAGATAGCCCACGGCGAGGACGTGGTCAGCCGCATCGCCTTTGCCGGCCGTGATCCCCAAAACCTGGAGGCCCTGGCCGGCCTGGCCCGGGCCTGCGTCAACGAGCTGGCCAGGGAGGCCTGCGCCCAGGCCGGAGTGCCGCCCGCCCGGGTGCTGGACTGCGTGTTGGTGGGCAACACGGCCATGCACCACCTCTTCCTGGGCCTGGACCCCACGGGCCTGGCCCTGGCGCCCTACGCCCCGGTGACCGGGGCCGGCCTGGACCTGCCGGCCCGCCAGGTGGGCCTGGAGCTGGCCGGCGAGGCGGCCCTGCATCTGCCCCCGGTCAAGGCAGGCTTCGTGGGCTCGGATACCGTGGCCGCGGCCCTGGCCCTGGGGGCCGGCGGCCTGGGCGAGCCCACCCTGATCCTGGACCTGGGCACCAACGGCGAGATGGTCCTGGCCGCCGGGGGCCGGATGCTCTGCTGCTCGGCCGCCGCCGGGCCGGCCTTCGAGGGCGGGCACATCGCCTGGGGCATGCGCGCCGCCACCGGGGCGGTGGAGGCCGTGTGCCTGGGGACGGACCTGGAGCCCAGCCTGAAGGTGATCGGCGGCGGGCCGCCCCTGGGCCTGTGCGGCTCGGGCGTGGTCAGCGCCGTGGCCGGGCTGCTCCAGGCGGGCGCCCTGAACGGGCGCGGGTCCTTTGTCCAGGGCCTGGCCTCGCCCCGGCTGCGCCCCGGCCCCCGGGGCTTGGAGTTCGTTCTGGCCTGGGCGGGCCAGACCGCCAGCGGCCAGGACCTGGTGCTCACCGCCCAGGACGTGGCCGAGGTGCAACTGGCCAAGGCGGCCGTGCACGCCGGGGTGGCCATCATGCTGGAGCGCCTGGGCCTAACGCGGGTGGAGCGGGCGCTGTTGGCCGGGGCCTTCGGCAACTATCTGGACCCCGGGGCCGCCGGCGCCATCGGCCTGTTCCCCGGCGCCCGGGCCGAGATCATCACCGGCGTGGGCAACGCCGCCGGGGCCGGGGCCTTGGCCGCCCTGCTCAACCGCTGGCGGCGCGCCCAGGCCCAGGACCTGGCCCGGGGCCTGGGCTACCTGGAGCTGGCCGCCTGCCCCCAGTTCGCCGAGCGCTTCGTGGAGGGCATGGCCCTGCCCCAGGCCGGGGGCGATGGCTGATGCCGGTATCGCAACATGCGTAGCCTTTGAGGTCAGGCCAAGACGGGCGGGGACAACCCCGCCTCTACACCAAGAAATGACCATCGTGGCGCATTCTTATACGCATTTCAGATCAGCCGGATAGGTTTTTAGGCATATTTCCCCTGGGTAACACCCTTACAGTTTAGGCGGCCCAAGAAAACCCAAGCGGTTTCTTTTTGTGTCCCGCTTGAGCCGCCCGGCCATACTGGCTTGGCCTGTGCGGGTGCCGGCGCGGGGAGGACTCTCCGCCCTGGCGTGGGCAGGGGCCGCGGGTGTCCCGTATTCTTTGCCGGGTTGGATCATAGCAGCCCTCTTCCGGTGCCCTAAGAATGGCCGGGCTAAGAGCGGGACGCGGGGCTTGGGCGGCCAATAATCAAGACCCGCCGGCCAGAGGATGCCCGGATCAAGAGCCAACAACCTGGTACTGTATGATTGTCATTAAAATAGTATAAGACATTGTAATGGCGTGTTTATTCTTGATGTAGCAAGGGGCGGGGTTTTTCCCCGCCCGTTTGGTCTAATCTTCGATCTTGCGGCGGGAGGCCAGCGAGCGGCTAAGCGTCAGGCCGTCCATGTACTTGAGATCGCCACCCACGGGCACGCCGTAGCCCAGGCGGGTGACCAGCACGCCCGTGTTGGCCAGGGCGCGGGCCACCAAATCGGCGGTGGCCTCGCCCTCCACGGTGGGGTTGGTGGCGATGATGACCTCGCGCACCGGCTGGGCCTTGACCCGGGCCAGGAGCTCCCCCAGGCGCAGGTGCTGTGGCCCCACGCCGTCCAGGGGCGAAAGTGCCCCGGCCAGCACGTGGTAGCGCCCGCGATAGCTTTGGGCCGCCTCCAGGGCCATGAGGTCGGCGGGGGTCTCCACCACGGCGATGAGCCCCGGGTCGCGGCCCGGGTCGGCGCAGATGGAGCAGGGGTCGCTCTCGGCCAGGTTGAAGCACCGCGAGCAGGTGGCGACCTCTTCCTTGAGGCGGGCGATGGCCCGGGCCAGGGCGCGCGCCTCCTCGGCCGGGGCGCGCACCAGGTACAGGGCCAGGCGCTCGGCGGTCTTGGGGCCGATGCCCGGCAAGCGCCCCAGGGCGGCCATCAGGGTCTGCAACCCACGCGGATACATGGGGCCTAGAACATGCCCGGCAGGTTCATGCCGCCGGTGACCTTGCCCATCTCCTCCTGCATCATCTGCTGGGCCCGGCGCTGGGCCTCGCCCACGGCGGCCACGATCAGGTCGGCCAGCATCTCGGCGTCGGCCGGGTCCACCACCTCGGGCTCCAGACGCAGGCGCAAGATTTCGCCCCGGCCGTTGACAGTCGCCTCCACCATGCCGCCGCCGGCCTGGGCGCTTATCTCACGGTTGGCCAGCTCCTCCTGCATCTTCATCACCTGCTGCTGGACCTTCTGGGCCTGTTTAAGCAGGTTGCCCATGCCGCCCATTCCCTTGGGGATCATATGCCTCGCTCCCTTGGCTGGGGGTTGCTTACGCTAAGTCGCGGGGTGTTGGTCAATTATATTCGTCAGCAAATCATTGAGCAGGGGCAGGTCCTCGCTGACCGTGCGCCAGACCATGTCAATATCCACATCGAAGTAGGCATGGATCAAGCGGTTGCGCATGCCTATGATCTGCTGCCAGGGCACGGAGGGCAGTAGACCCCTGGTGCCTTCGCCCATGCGGGCCGCGGCCTCGCCAATGATTTCCAGGCACCTAATCAAGCCATAGGTCAACAGCCGCGACTGCTCCAAATCGGCGGGACCACGCCCCGCGCTGAAGGCAAGTGCCTCCCGGGCGGCCTCCAGCATGTGCCGCAACCTGATGAGGTCATTCCTGGGAATACTGGACGGCACTTTCCTTCATCACCTCTTCCCGGAAATACGCGCTGAGTTCCCCCGGGGTGCGCAGGTCCACCTTGCGCCCCAGCAAGGCTGACAACTCCTGCTCCATGGCGGCCATGCGCAAATAGCCGGCGCCTCTGCCCGGGAGAAACTCTATCAATACGTCCAGGTCGCTGTCCGGCCGGAAATCGTCCCTGAGCACCGAACCGAAAAAGCCCAGCCTGGCCACCCCGTGGCGCTGGCAGAATCCGGCCAAGGACTGCCGCGATACCTTGATACCGTGCAAGGGCCGCTTCTGGGAAGACATCGCTACCCCCTACTTGGCCGGGTTCAGCGCCACCACCTGGGCCTCGAAGACCTCAACGGCCTCTAGGACCGCCGGGTGCTCGGCCAGGCCGCTGACCGCCTTTAGCTCGGCCTGGCGGTCCTCGCCGGCGGCCGGGGGCTCCTGGGCCACGGCCCTGAGCACCACCGCCGGGGCGCCCCCCCACAGCTCGGCGGCCAACGCACAGAGCTTGGCCTGGTTCTCGGGGGTGCAGACCGAGGCGGCCAGGCCGTTGGCCTGCAATTCGATGACCAGGGCGCCCTCTTGCAGGCCGGCCTGGCCCCGGCCCAGGGTGGCGGCCAAGAGGGGCTCGCCCCGGCTGGCGTAGTCCAAGAGCTGGCGCAGGGCCTCGGCCGCCGGGGGCATGGCCCGGGGGCCGGGCGCGGCGGTCCGGCCGGGGGCGGGGGCGGCCGCCGCCGGGGCTGGCGGCGCGGTTGGCGCGGGCCTTGGCGTGGCCGGCGGGGCCGGGGCAGTCCCGGGCGTGGCCGGGGCCACGGGGGCCGGCTGGCTGGCGGGGGCCTCCCCGCCCGGGCCGGCCTGGCCGGCGGCCTGGCCCAGGCGCTCTATCACCTCCTCCAGGCTCAATACCGGCCGCACCTGGCAGAGCTTCAAGAGGGTCATCTCCATGACCAGGCGGGGCTGGCTGGCCCGGCGGAAAAGCTCCTCGGCGCGGGCCAGCACATCGAAAATCTCATGCAGGGTCTCGGCGCTGGCCGTCCCGGCCTGGGCGCGCAGATCGGCGATCTCCTCGTCGGTGAGCCCGAAGAGGTCCACCCCCGCCGGGGCGGCCTTGGCCGCGGCCAGGTTGCGGAAGTGCTCCTGCAGGGCGCCGTAGAAGGCCTGCATCTCGCCGCCGGCGGCATAGACCTGGGCCACCAGGTCCAGCACCCGGCCGGCGTCGCCGGCCAGCACCGCCTGGGCGCTGGCGGCCACCAGCTCGCGGTCCACCAGGCCCAAGAGCTCCACCACCTCCTGGTGGCTCAAGTCTTGGCGGCCGGCGCTGAGCACCTGGTCCAAAAGACTCAAGGAGTCGCGGATGGAGCCGTCGGCCTCGCGGGCCATCAGCGCCAGGCTCTCGGGGCTGAGCGCCCAGCCCTCGCCGGCCATGACCGCGCCCAGGTGGGCGGCCAGGGTCTTGGGGGGTAGACGCCGGAAGTCGTAGCGCTGGCAGCGCGAGAGGATGGTCAGCGGCACCTTGTGCACGTCGGTGGTGGCCAGGATGAAGACGGCGTGCTCGGGCGGCTCCTCCAGGGTCTTCAGCAAGGCGTTGAAGGCCGCCTTGCTGAGCATGTGCACTTCGTCCAGGATGGTGACGCGAAAGCGGGCGGCCTGGGGGCGGTAGCGGATGGCCTCGCGCAGTTCGCGCACGTCCTCCACCCGGGAGTTGCTGGCCGCGTCAATCTCCTGCACGTCCACGGCCCGGCCTTCCTCGATCTCGCGGCAGTGGGAGCATTGGCCGCAGGGCTGGCCGGTGGGGCCTTGCTCGCAGTTGAGCGCCTTGGCCAGGATGCGGGCCACGCTGGTCTTGCCCACCCCGCGCGGGCCGGTGAAGCAAAAGGCGTGCGCCACCCGGCCGGCGGCGATGGCCCCGGCCAGCGTCTGGGTGATGTGCTCCTGGCCCACCACCTCGCTGAAGGTGCCGGGCCGGTGCTTGCGGGCTAGGACGAGGTAGGACACGATGCCGGTATTTCCGTGTTATTGCTCTCAGGTAACGCTAAGGCCCCGGGCAGTCTCTGCCGCCCGGCCTGCCTTGTTACTGTTTGACCACCTGGGGGCTCGACGCCAGGCCCTTCTTCTTGAGGTCGGCGGCCAGGGCCTTGGCCTTGTCGTGACTGCCGCCGCCAGCCACCACCCGGTACCAGGTCTTGCCGGCCTTGTCCTTGTAGGTCACCACCTTGGCGCCATACCCCTTGGCCTTGAGCCTCTTGACGTCGCCCTGGGCCGAGGCCTTCTGCTGGTTGGAGGAGACCAGCACCGCATAGCCCGAGCCGGCCTTGGCCTTGGACTTCTTGGAGCTGCTGGCGTATTTGGACTTGGCCTTGGGCTTGGAGGGCGGGGGCTGGTAGGTGGGCAGGGGCGCGTGGGCCACGGACGGCGGCGGCAACTCGGGCTGGGGTTCGATGCGCAGCAGGGCCGACTCCATCTCGGCGATGGCCTGGGGCCGGGAGTAGTCCTCGCGGTCGGGGCCGCTCTTGGCCACCCGGAGGCCGCGCTCCCAGGTCTGGCGGGCCGCCTCCTTGCGCCCCTGGGCCTCGTAGACCAGGCCCAGTTGGTAATAGGAGAAGTACATGCCCGGGTCGGCCTTGACGGCCAGCTCCAGCTCCTGGGCGGCGCGGTCCAGTTGGCGGGACTGGCCAAAGGCCATGGCCCGGTTGTAGTGGGCCCGTCCCACGGCCTGGTCGCCCTGGATGCCCTGCTGGGACGCGCAGCCGGTCAGGGCCAGGAGCAAGGCTAGGGCCAGCCAAGACAGGTGGCGGCCCGGTTTGCTTGCGTTCAATGCCATTTGCCACCTCCAGGACAGGGCAGGGGCCGAGGGCGCCCGGGGCGCGGCCTCCGGCGGCCCGCTGGTCGAGCGCCAGGGTAACGGCCCACCCGCGCCAGCCGGCAACCCGGCCGGCGCCAGGGGCCGGTCAACGGCAAAGCTTAGCATGGCCGGCGGCCCAGGGCCAAGGGCCTTGCGCCGGGACGGCCTCCGGAGGGCGGGGGCCTATTCGCCGGCGGGTCCCTCGTGGTCGGGCTGGCCAGGGGGCGGGGGGGGCGGGGCCTCGCCGGACTTGCCCTGGCGCCAGAAGCTGAGCACGCGCCCCCCCCCGGGCGGGGGCAGGCGGTCGCCGCGTCCGCCCCGGGAAATCAGGCGCTCGCGGGCCCAGCGCTTCTGGCGGCGCTGAATCTCGGCCGGCTGGTAGAAGCGCATCCAGTCTTCCTGGTAGTGCCACAGGTCCGGCAGCCCCTGGCGGAAGGCCCACTCCACCTCCTCGGGGTCCAGGCTGGCCACGTACCAGGCGTCGGTCTCGCGGAAGGCCCACTCCTCGCGGGAGAACTTGATGAGCGCCATGCGGTACTGCTGGCAGCGGAAGTCCAGGAGCACGTGGCCGGCCAACTGGCGCACCACGCGGTCCTCGCCCTCGTCCATGAAGCGCTCGCCGATGATGCGCATGACGTGCTCGCTGGACTCGGGGCTGTGCAGGCTGATGGCGGCCAGGCCCTTCATGGCCACGTCGCGGGCCGACCAGCCGGCGGTGAAGTCGCGGGCCACCATGGTCAGCCCGGGGATGGCCGCCGGCCCCAGGCGCCCCAGGATGGAGGGCAAGAGCTCGGTGACCCAGTCGCAGTCAAAGGCATCGGCCCAGCGCAGGGCGGTCAACAGCGGCGTCACCACCTCCTCGCCGCCCTGGAGGCCCAGCACGTAGGAGGCGTGCACCACGGCCCACCAGTCGGGCAGCTCGGCCAGCCAGTTCTGCTTGTCCATCACCACCTGGGCCAAGACCGGCGTCAGGGAGGTACGGCGGGCCAGCTCCTGGGCCGCCTCCAGGTCCAGGCGGTCCTCGCTGATGAAGATCAGCTCCGCCAGTTGTTCGTCTTCCAAGATGGTGTAGTCTGGTCTTTGCATGGTGCTCACCTTGTGGCCGGCGGACCTGGCCTGCCGGGAGGGGGCGCGCCGCCCCCAGGGGTGGGGCGGGTGCCGTGCAGAGGGCCAGCCGGGCTGGCGCCGATGGAAAATCCCCCATGCGGCCAGTCGTTTACATGGCGCGGGCAGTCGCATGTGCGCCTGTTAAAACTATACCCAAGCCCTTGGGGCCTTACAACCGCCAAACCCGGCCCTCCGGGGACGGGAGAAAGGACCGGTTCAGCCATGGCCGTGGCACAGTTTTCGGTGGTGCCCCTGGGCACCGGCGACACCAGCCTGTCGTCCTACGTGGCTGGGGTGCAGAGACTCCTGGCCGGCTGCGGGCTCAAGAGCCAGCTCACGCCCATGGGCACGGTGCTGGAGGGACCGCTGGAGGAAATAATGGCCGTGATCCTAAAGGCCCACGAGCTGCCCTTTGGCCAGGGCGCCGCCCGGGTGATGACCCTCATCAACATTGACGACCGCCGCGACAAGCCCGGCAGCATGGAAGGCAAGGTGCAAAGCGTGCTGGACAAGCTGTAGCCAGCCAGGCACCCACCACCGGCGCCAGCGAGAATTTATATGCATTTCAGATCATACGTATGGTTTTCTCGTCAGGTTTCCTCTGGGTACAGCCCTTACGGTATAGGCGGCCCAAGAAAGCCTAAGCGGTTTCTTTTTGTGTCCCGCTAGAGCCGCCCGGCCATACTGGCTTTGCCGGTGCGGGTGCCGGCGCGGG
>JACRDC010000100.1 GCA_016218705.1 Desulfarculus sp. | reverse complement strand
TAATACCAAGTTGCGATCAAACGAATAGTTTGATCGCAAGTTGGTATGCGGGCCAAGAACCACCCCAAAAAAGCCGCGCTTTTTTGGGGACCCCGGTGGATGGCCCGCCGGGCGCGAAAGCGCCCGGGAGGCCGGGCAAAATCACGCTTTTGCCCGCTCGAGGGCAAATCAAAGAGCCATGGATGGCTTTGATTGCTTATTGGTATGAGCCGCCGGCACCGCGACGATTTCGGCCAGGCCATGCGGGCCGCCGCACCAGCTCGGGCTTGTGCCCCGCCCCCGGCTGGCATAGACTTTGGCCATGCCGACAACGCCGTCAGATATCGCTCCGCAAGCCCCAACGGGAGCCGCCGGCCCGGGCCAGAACGAGGGCGCCAACCGACCCGTGTCTGCCCAGCGGGGGGCACCCCGCCCGGGTCTGGGCCTGAGCGGGAAGATATTCCTGTGGTGCCTGGCCCTGGTGGCGGTCTTCGGCCTGACCCTGGCCCTGGTCTTCTGGGGCCTGCGCGAGATCAGCCAGGGGGCCGGGCAGATCGTGCGCGTCAACTACCAGACCCTCGAGCAGAGCGAGCGCTTGATCCAGGACCTCTTCGACCTGCTGGAGGACCACAAGCGCTTCGCCATCCTGGACAAGGAAGAATACCGGCAGGCCGCCCAGGATGACCTGGCCCGCTACCGCCGGGGATTGGAGGCCATGCTGGTCCAAGACCCCCAACCCCGCCAGCGCTGGGCCAGCCTGGAGCAGGGGCTCAAGGACCTGCCCGCCGCTCCGGAGGGCCGGCCGGCCCCCCAGCCCAGCGAGGCCATGGTCCATGCCTGGCTGGACACCCTCACCGCCATCCAGCACGAACACCGCGACGAGATGGGGCGGGAGCTTTTGGCCCTGGAGCAACGAGGCCAGGAGGCCCGGCGCCTGGGGCTGACGGGGCTTTTTATCGCCGGGGCGGTGGCCCTGGGCGGCAGCCTGCTCCTGGCCCTGTACCTGGGCCGCGCCCTGGGGCGGCTCAGGCAGGGCATGGCCCAGGTGGGGGGGGAGGGGTGGTTTCAACCCATCGCGCTAAACAGCCGCGACGAGCTGGGCGAGCTGGCCCGGGCCTTCAACCGCATGGCCGCCCGTCTGCAAGAGGAGGAGCGCCTGCGCGCCGAGTTCATCTCCATGCTCAGCCACGAGGTGCGCACGCCGCTGACGAGCATTCGCGAGGCCGTCAACCTGGTGCGCGAGGGCGTCCTAGGGCCAGTGAACGAGCGCCAGGCCCAGTTTCTGGAGGTCTCCAGCCAGGAGTGCCTGCGGCTCTCGGGCCTGCTCAACAGTCTGATGCAGGTCTCGAGCCTGGAGGCCCGCGACCTGAGCTTGAGCCTGGCCCCGGTCTGTGCCGCCGGGCTCTGGCAAGAGGCCCTGGCCCGCCTGGCGCCCTCGGCGGCGGCCAAGGGCATCACCCTGGAGCCACCGCCCGCCGGCCAGGAACTGAGCGTGCTGGCCGACGCCGGGCAGGTGGGGCAGGTGCTCATCAACCTGCTGGGC
This sequence comes from Desulfarculus sp., assembly GCA_016218705.1. Lineage (GTDB taxonomy): Bacteria > Desulfobacterota > Desulfarculia > Desulfarculales > Desulfarculaceae > JACRDC01. Next base: position 23,680 of record JACRDC010000100.1, on the reverse strand, counting down.
AACGCCATCAAGTACGCCCCGGAGGGCAGCGCCGTGCGCCTGAGCCTGGAGCGCCAGGGCCAGCAGGCGGTCTTGGGCGTGCACGACCAGGGGCCGGGCATCCCCCCCGAGGAGCAAGAGTACGTGTTCCAGAAGTATTACCGGGGCCGCGCCCTGGCCCAGAGCGTGGACGGCGTGGGCCTGGGCCTGGCCATCAGCCAGCGGGTAGCCCTGGCCCATGGCGGGCGCTTGTGGCTTGAGAGCCAGCCCGGCCAGGGCAGCTCCTTTTTCCTGGCCCTGCCCCTGGCCCCTTGAGGTGTTCATGAAAAGACGAAGCCTTCTGTTCCTGGCCCTGTTCGGCCTGCTGCTGGCCGGCTGCTCCCTCATGCGGGAGCCGGCCCCGCCGGCGGCCCCGGCCCCGCCCGCCTCCCAGGGCGCCCAGCTCCACGAGGACGCCGTGGCCGCCTTGCTGGCGGGCCGCGCCGAGACAGCCGCGGCCTGGTTCGCCAGCCTGGCCCAGTCCACGCCTGACCCGCTTTTAACGCGCAAGGCCCGCTTCGGCCAGGCCGCGGCGGCCCTGGCCGCCGCGCGCAGCCCCGCCCAGGCGGCGGCGGCCCAGGAGCTTTGGCGAGCCTGGCAGGCAGAGGCCCCGCCGCGGTTGGACCAGGAGGACCCCCGCCTGCTGGCCCCGGCGCTCATGGGGCTGGAGGCCTGCCTGGCCAGCCGGCCCAGCCCCCAGGCCCGCGCCGAACGGCAGCAACTGGAGGGTCGCCTTAACAAGCTTCAGGAGGATAACCAGCGCCTCAAGAAGCAACTGGCCGACCTGGAGGCCCTGCACAAGGAATTGAGCGAGCGCAAGAACCGCCTGGGCAAGTGAGGCGGCTAGCCGGGCGGTGCTGATTTTTGGCAAGCGGCTGGCTAGGGCTGCTGGCAGCGGCGCTTAAGGCTGTCGGCCGCCCGGCCGGCGGTGCGGCCGTCCCACAGGCCGGGCACCGTGCCCCTGGGCCAGCGTCCGGCCAGCACTTCCTCCAGGCTGGCGGCCAGATCATGGGGCTTGATGAGGCGGTTGGTGCCCAGGCGCAGGGTCACCGGGCGCTCGGTGTTGGGCCGCAAGGTCAGGCAGGGGATGTGCAGGTAGGTGGTCTCTTCCTGAATGCCGCCACTGTCGGTGATGGCCACCTTGGCCCCCAGCACCAGGCCCATGAACTCCATGTAGCCCAGGGGCTCCACCAGTTTGAGCCCCGGGGCCTGGGCCAACCGCCCCAGTCCGAATTCCTCCAGGCGGGCGCGGGTGCGCGGGTGCACCGGGAAGACCAGGGGCAGACTGGCGGAGGCCGCCGCCAGGGCGGCCATGATCTCCCCCAGCGCCCCGGGCTGGTCCACGTTGGCCGGCCGGTGCAGGGTCACCACGCCGTAGCCGCCGGGGGTCAGCCCCATCTGCTCCCAGGGGGCCTGGCGCTCTATGGCCGGCCGCAGCATCTCCAGGGAGTCAATCATGATGTTGCCCACCATCTCGATCTTGGCCGGGTCCACGCCCTCGCGGATGAGGTTCTGGCCGGCCTCGGGGCTGTGGGTCCACAACAGGTCGCACAAGACATCGCTGACCAGGCGGTTGATCTCCTCGGGCATGCCGCGGTCAAAGGAGCGCAGGCCGGCCTCCAGGTGGGCCACCGGCACAGAAAGTTTCACGGCGGCCAGGGTGCAGGCCATGGTGGAGTTGACGTCGCCGGCCACCACCACCCAGTGGGGTGGCTCCTTCAGCAGGACTTCCTCGTAGGCGGCCAGGCAGCGGGCGGTCTGGGCGCCGTGGCTGCCCGAACCCACGCCCAGGTGCAGGTGGGGCTCGGGCAGGCCCAGGTCCTGGAAGAAGGCCTGGCTCATGTTGTAGTCGTAGTGCTGGCCGGTGTGGATGATCAGCGGCCGGCACCAGGGCCGGCGCTTCAGCTCGTGGTACAGGGGCGCTATCTTCATGAAGTTGGGCCGGGCGGCGGCCACCAGGTGCACGGTGCTGACTTTCATGGGCGTGTTCCCTCCCACCGGCCCGCCAGACGCTACCGGCGGGGCGGCGGGGTCAGGCCGTACTTTTTCACTTTGTAGTGGATGGTGCGCCGGCTGATGCCCAACAGTTCGGCCGCCTCGCTCAAGACCCAGCCGGTCTCGGTGAGGGCGCGCAGGATGGCCAGGCGCTCATTCTCGTCCAGGCTGAGCGGCAGGGCCTCCCCCGGGCCGGCGGCTTGGCCGCCCGCCGCCGGCGCCGCCGGCTGGGCGGAGGGTTCCAGTTGCAAATCCTGGGGCTCGATCACCCCGCCCTGGCAGAGCACCGCCCCGGCCTCCATGACGTGCTTGAGCTCGCGCACGTTGCCCGGCCAGGGGTAGTCAACCAGCGTCCGCAGGGCCTGGGGACTGAGGGAGCAGGCCGGCGCCCCGGCTGGCCGGGGTAGCCGTGCCAGGAATTGCCGGGCCAGGGCGGGGATGTCCTCCCGGCGCTGGCGCAGGGCCGGCAGGTGCAGGGTGATGCCCTTGATGCGGAAGTAGAGGTCCTCGCGGAAGGCGCCCCTCTTGATCAGCTCGGGCAGGTCGGCGTTGGTGGCGGCGATGACCCTGCTGTCCACGCTTATGTTCTTGGTGCCGCCCACCGGGCGGATGGTGCCCTCCTGCAAAAAGCGCAGGAGCCGGGTCTGCATCTCCGGGCCGATGTTGCCTATCTCGTCCAGGAACAGGGTGCCGCCCTGGGCCTCCTGGATCAGGCCCTTCTTGTCCTTGAGGGCGTGGGTGAAGGAGCCCTTGAGGTGGCCGAAGAGCTCGCTCTCCAAGAGGTTGGCCGGGGTGGAGCCGCAGTCCACCACCACCAGGGGGCCGGCGCTGCGCCGGCTCTTCTGGTGGATGAGCCGGGCCACCACCTCCTTGCCGGTGCCACTCTCGCCCAGGATCAAGACGCTCACCTCGCTGGGGGCCACCCGCTCGATCATCTCCAGGAGGCGGGCCATGGCCGGGCTGGCCCCGCCGGCCAGTTGCGGGGCCGGGGCCGCGCCGCTGGGGCCTGCGTGCGCGCGGGCAGCCAGCAGGGCCTGGACCTTGGCCAGGAGCTCGCGCCCCTCGAAGGGCTTGGTCAGGTAGTCGCTGGCCCCCTCCTTGACCATCTCCACGGCCTCGGGGATGCGGCCATGGGCCGTCAGCAGAATGAAGGGCAGGGCGGGGCGCGCGGCGTGCACCTGGCGGAAGAGCTCCTTGCCACTGATGCCCGGCATGCGCTGGTCGCTGACCACCAGGTCCACGGGCTCTCGTTCCAGCAGGGCCAGGGCCTCCTCGCCGCTACGGGCGGTGAGTACCTTGAGCCCCGCCGAGGCCAGGCGGGCCTCCAGCACGGCCAGGATGGCCGGGTCGTCGTCCACCACCAGCACGGCGGCAATTTGGGAGAGGTGGTCGGTCATGGCTTAAGGGGCAACTCGATTCAGGTCCAGGGGTCGCAAGGCAGGCGGCATGCGGGGCCGAGCGCCTCGGCCCCGCATGCGCCCGTGGAATAACGGCCTCAATCCCCGATGGTGTAGCCATGGGCCTGCAGGTCCTGGATCAGGGGGGCGGTGTCCTTGGTGTGCACCCTGATGTAGAGGCGGTGGAAGCCCGGCGAGCGGCGGTGGGGCAGGGAGAACATGGCCAAGAGAGGCACCCCGCGCCCCTCGATGATGGAGGCGATGCGGCTCATGGCCCCCACCCGCTGGCTCAGGTCAATGTTCTCCAGGGTTATCATGGAGTCCTGGTCCTTGGTGCCCAACAGCCCCACGAAGGCCCGGTATATCTCGGTCTCGGTGGCGATGCCCACCAGGCGGCCCCGGGCGTCCACCACCGGGAAGGCCCCGATGCCCTTCTCGTGCCCCATGAGCACCACGTCCAGCACCGAGTCCTCGGGGTTGACGCAGATGGGGTCCTTGCGCATCACGTCGGCCACGGTGAGCTTGCTGAGCAGGTAGTTCAACTCGTGCACGCTCAGGGTGGTGGCCGCCGAGGGCGAGGCCTCCAGGATGTTGCGGTGGGTGAGCATGCCCACCACCTTGTCCTTGTCCACCACGGGCAGGCGCCGAATCTGGTTTTCCCTCATCAGCTTGGCGGCCTCCAGGATGGGCGTGCCCGGTTTGACGGTGATGGGGTTGCTGGTCATCCAATGCTTGATCTTCATGGTGGCGTTCCCTTGGCTCCTTGCGGCCCGGCGGGCATGCCGGGACCTCTGGTTGACGGCGAGGCCCTTGCTGCGGGATGGGGGCCGGTTGGGCAATGCGGTCTATAATAAAAATTAGCCGCACCCACCCCATTTGGCAAGACCATTGTGCCAATGCCCCATCCCATGCGGGTGGTTGCGCCCGGGGGCGGGCCGGTCTAGGATTGGATATTTCCGGTGCCCCTGCCCGTCCGGCGCCGGGTGGAGGATTGCCATGCCCAAGGCCGTGGGACGCCTGCACGTGCTCACCGACCAGGCGCTGCAACGGCGCTTCAGCCACCTGGAACTGGCCCGCCTGGCCATCCTGGGCGGGGCCGACGTCATCCAGTTTCGCCAGAAGGGCGGCTCCACCCGCCAGATGATCGAGACAGCCAGTGCCATGCGCCGGCTGTGCGAGGAGATGGGGGCGGTCCTGATCGTCAACGACCGGCTGGACGTGGCCTTGGCGGCCAAAGCCCACGGTGCCCACCTGGGCCAGGACGACTTCCCCCTGCCCCTGGCCCGCGAGCTTTTGGGGCCGGGTGCCATCCTGGGCGGCTCGGCCTCCAGCCTGGAGGAGGCCCGCCAGTGCCTGGCCCAGGGTGCCGACTATGTGGGTTTCGGGCCGGTCTTCGCCACCACCTCCAAGGACGACGCCGGGCCAGCCAGCGGCCTGGGCCTACTGGCGCGGGTGGTGCAGGAGATACCCTTGCCGGTAGTGGCCATCGGCGGCATCGGCCCCCTGAACGCCCCCCAGGTCATGGCCACCGGGGTCCACGGCCTGGCGGTCATCAGCGCGGTCTGCTGCCAGGAGGACCCCAGGGCCGCCACCCAGGCCCTGCGCCAGGCCATGGCCAGCCCGGCCGGGGGCGGTCATGCCTGACACCCTGGCCAGCCTGGGGGAGTTCGGGCTCATCGCCCGCCTGGAGGCCCTCTTGGCCCGCGAGGGCGTCGCCGCGCCGGGGGTGGTCTTGGGCCTGGGCGACGACACCGCCATCCTGAGGCCCCAGCCCGGCCAGGAGATGCTGATTACCTGCGACTGCCTGGTGGCCGGCCGCCACTACCTGCCCGGGGTCATCGGCCCCCGCGAACTGGGCCGGCGGGCCATGGCCGTGAACTTAAGCGACATAGCGGCCATGGGCGGCCAACCCCTCCACGCCCTGGTCTCCCTGGGGCTCACCGCCCAGTCCAGCCTGGAAGAGGTGGAGGAGATATACCGGGGCTTTTTGGCCGAGCTGAACCCCCACGGCGCGGCGGTGGTGGGCGGCAACATCACCAAGACCGAAGGCCCGGCCTTCATTGACGTCACCCTGGTGGGCCAGGCGCCGGCCGGGCGGGCCTTGCGCCGCTCGGGCGGCAAGGTGGGCGACGCCATCCTGGTCACCGGCTGGCCCGGCCAGGCCGCCGCTGGCCTGCGCCAACTGCGCCAAGCCCCGGGCCAGGCCCACCCCGAACTGCGCCGGGCCTACCTGACCCCCACGCCCCGCCTGGCCCAGGGCCGGGCCGTGGCCCAAAGCGGCCTGGCCAGCGCCATGCTGGATATCAGCGACGGCCTGCTGGGCGACCTGAACCACATCTGCGAGCAGAGCCACACCGGCGCCCTGCTCGCGGCGGCCCGCCTGCCGGTGAGCCCGGCCCTGCGCCAGGCCGCCCAAGCCTGGGGCCAGGACCCCCTGGACCTGGTCTTGGGCGACAGCGACGACTACGAGCTTATCATCACCTGTCCGCCCCAGAACGTGGCCGGCCTCATGGCGGCCCTGGCCGCCGTGGGCCAGGTGCCGGCCAGCCAGGTGGGGCGCTTGACCCCGCCTGGCCAGGGCCTGGAGCTGGCCCTGCCCGGGGGAGAGCGCCGTCCCCTGCGCCCCCGGGGTTGGGACCATTTCGGCGATTGAGAGGGGGCCAGTGCCCGCGCGGCAATCGTTGGATTTTGTTTTCGTGGGGGAGGGTTCATCCCCGCCCGTGTATTCATGCCGCAAAACCAAGACGGGAGGGGATAAACCCCTCCCCTACTAAGATAAGATTGAGTCACTTAACCAACGAGGAGGCCCCATGAGCCCCGCCAACATGGCCGCCCAGGCCGGCCAGGACCTGGCCTTGATCCGTCAGCGCAAGCCCCTGGTGCACAACATCACCAATCTGGTGGTCATGAACTTCACGGCCAACGCCCTGTTGGCCGCCGGGGCCTCGCCGGTGATGGCCCACGCCCACGAGGAGGTGGAGGAGATGGTCAGCCTGGCCGGGGCCTTGGTGCTGAACATCGGCACCCTGACCCCCCACTGGGTGCAGTCCATGGAGATCGCCGGGCGCAAGGCCAACCAGCTAAAGATACCGGTGATCCTGGACCCGGTGGGCGCCGGGGCCACCCGCCTGCGCACCCAGTCGGCCTTGCGTCTGTTGGAGCAGGTGAAGATAAGCGTGGTGCGGGGCAACGCCTCGGAGGTGCTTTCCCTGGCCAGGAGCGGCGGCGGCACCAAGGGCGTGGACTCCATCCACGGCGTGGACGAGGCCGTGGAGGCCGCCGGGGTGCTGGCCCGGGAGCTGGGCACGGTGATTGCCATCACCGGCCAGCGCGACTTGGTCACCGACGGCCAGAACCTGTGGCGGGTGGCCAACGGGCATGTGCTCATGAGCTACGTCACCGGCATGGGTTGCGCGGCCACGGCCATGATGGGCGCCTTCCTGGCCGTGCAGCCCGACCCGGTGGCCGCGGCGGTGGGGGGACTATGCTTCCTGGGCCTGGCCGGGCAAAGGGCGGCCCAGGCCAGCCGGGGGCCGGGCAGCTTCAGGGCGGCCTTCACGGACGAACTGATGGCCGTGAAACCCGAGGAGTTGACGGCGGGGGCCCTGATCGAGACCTCCTAGGGGGCATTCCGCCGGGGGCGACTGTATATTATTTTATACAATTGTCTAAAATAATATACACCGCTCCGCCCCCGGCGGCCTCCATGACTAAAATGTAATCATTAAGCGCTATTCGCCGCTCCCTTCCCTTTCTGCCTGTATAAAGTTTTATACAATAGCCCCGCCAGGCAGGCCCGCTCCCCCGGGGCCGGTGGGAGCCCATGCCAAAATTCCCATTCATAATCATCGTTTATGCTAGTAGGCGCCCTCGGGCACGGGCTTTGCACAATGGGAGCGGTGTCCGGCCCATGCCCAACCAGTTCCCTAAGGACCATCACCACCGGAGTTAAACCAATGGATTTCACCATCCCCGAAAACTACCGCCTCATGGCCGAGACCGTGCGGCGCTTCGTCAAGCAGGACCTGGACCCCATCAGCCGCCAAGTGGAGGACGAGGACCACATCCCCGAGGAGATCGTGGAGAAGATGCGCGAACTGGGGCTCTTTGGCCTGTCCATCCCCGAGGAGTTCGGCGGGCTGGGCCTGGGCACCCTGGGCGAGTGCCTGGTCTACGAGGAGATGAGCAAGACCAACGCCTGCTTCCGCACCCGCATCGGCACCAACAACGGCATCGGCTCCCAGGGCATCGTGCTGGACGGCACCCCAGAGCAAAAGGACTACTACCTGCCCAAGCTGGCCAGCGGCGAGTGGGTGGCCTGCTTCGCCCTCTCCGAGCCCGAGGCCGGCAGCGACGCCGCCAACGTGCAGACCACCGCCGAACTGAAGGGCGACGAGTGGGTGCTGGGTGGCCGCAAGCACTTCATCACCAACGGCGACGTGGCCGACATGGCTTGCGTCTTCTGCCTGACCGACAAGAGCAAGCGCGCCAAGGGTGGCATCACCGCCTTTATCGTGGAAAAAACCGACCCCGGCTACTTCGTGGGCACCATCGAGCGCAAGATGGGCATGCGCGGCTCCCACACCTGCGAGCTGATCTTCGACAACTGCCGCATCCCCAAGGACCGGGTCATCGGCGGCGACAAGATGATCGGCCAGGGCTTCAAGACGGCCATGAAGACCCTGGACAAGGGCCGGCTGACCATGGGCGCCAGCGCCCTGGGCTCGGCCCAGAAGCTGTTGGACCTCTCGGTGGACTACGCCAAGCAGCGCGTGCAGTTCGGCAAGCCCATCGCCCAGTTCCAGGCCATCCAGTTCAAGCTGGCCGAGATGGCCACCAATATCTACGCCGCCCGCCAGATGCTCTACCACGCCGCCGCCCTGCGCGACAGCAAGGGCACCTCCATCATCAAGGAAGCCTCGATGGTTAAGCTCTTCTGCACCGAGATGGCCAACCGGGTGGCCGACGAGGCCGTGCAGATCTTCGGCGGCATGGGCTACATGAAGGACTTCCCCGTGGAGCGCTACTACCGCGACCTGCGGCTGACCCGCATCTACGAGGGCACCAGCGAAATACAAAAAATCGTCATCGCCCGCGAGCTGCTGAGAGGTTAAGGCCATGGCCATCAACAAAGTCTTCATCGTGGGCTCGGGGCTCATGGGCTCGGGCATCGCCCAGGTCTGCGCATCCGCCGGCGTGGGCGTCACCCTCTGCGACGTCAACGAGCAGGCCCTGGCCAAGGCCCAGAAAGCAATAGCCTGGAGCGTGGGCAAGTTCGTCGAGAAGGGCAAGGTGACGGGCAGCGTGGACGAGATCATGGCCCGCATCGCCTACACCAGCGACCTGACCGCCTGCACCGGCCACCCCCTGATCGTCGAGGCCGTCTTCGAGAACCTGGCCTTGAAGCGCGAGATATTCGAGAAGCTGGACGCGTCCGCCGACGAAGGCGCCATGCTGGCCAGCAACACCAGCGCCATCAGCATCAGCGAGCTGGCCGCCTGCACCAAGCGCCCCAACCGGGTCTTCGGCCTGCACTTCTTCAGCCCGGTGCCCATGATGGCCGCCGTGGAGATCATCCGGGGCCAGTTCACCGACGAAGACGTCTTCCTGGCCGGCCGCGACTTCGCTTATGCCATCGGCAAGGAGCCCATCCTGGTGCACAAGGACGTGCCGGGCTTCCTCATCAACCGCATCAACTTCCCGGCGGCCCTGGAGGCCATGCGCCTGGTGGAGATGGGCGTGGGCAGCGTGGAGGACATTGACAAGGGCCTCAGGCTGGCCAGTGGCCGCAAGATGGGCATCTTCGAGACCGGCGACATGGTGGGCCTGGAGATCACCCATGGCGCCCTGTTGGCCATCTACGAGGAGACCAAGGACCCCCGCTGGTTCCCCCCGGCCATCCTGCGCCGCAAGATCAAGGCCGGCCACGTGGGCAAGAAGGCGGGCAAGGGCTGGTACCTCTACGACGAGCAGGGCAACAAGATCGGCATAAACACCTAGAGCCCGGGGACCAAGGTCCCCAGAGGCCACAAGGAGAACCGATATGAAACAACCCGTGATCCTCAGCGCCGTGCGCACCGCCGTGGGCCGCTTCGGCGGCACCCTAAGCGCCGTCACCGACCGCGCCCTGGCCGGGCTGGTGGTGCGCGAGGCCATCGCCCGGGCCGGCGTGGCGCCGGAGCAGGTCGAGGAGCTGATCTTCTCCCAGCAGTACCGCACCGGCGAGCTGCCCCCCAACATGGCCCGGCCGGTGAGCATTGACGCGGGGCTGCCCATCCCCGTGCCCTCCTTCACCGTGGCCAAGGCCTGCGGCGGCTCGCTCAAGACCACCTTCCTGGCCGCCCAGGCGGTCAAGGCCGGCGACGCCGACCTCTTGGTGGCCGGCGGCGTGGAGAGCATGAGCACCGCCGCCTATCTGCTCACCAAGGCCCGTTGGGGCTACCGCCTGGGCCACGGCCAGCTCATGGACCAACTGGTGCTCTTCGACCCCATCAGCGGCAACACCATGGGCGAGACGGCCGAGAACGTGGCCGAGCGCCACCAGATCAGCCGCGCCGACCAGGACGCCTTCGCCCTGTCGAGCCAGAAAAAAGCCGGCGAGGCGCTCAAGGCCGGCCGCTTCGCCGAGCAGATCGTGGCCGTGCCCATCCCCAGCAAGAAGGGCGAGCCCAAGCCCTTCGGCCTTGACGAGCACGCCCGCCCCGACACCACCGCCGAGCAGTTGGCGGGCCTCAAGCCGGTCTTCCGCAAGGGCGGCAGCGTCACCGCCGGCAACAGTAGCGGCATGAACGACGGCGCCTCGGCGGTGGTGGTGGCCAGCCGCGAGCGCGCCGCCGAGTTGGGCATTAAGCCCCTGGTCTCCATCGTGGCCTACGCCTCCATAGGCGTGGAGCCGGCCTACATGGGCATCGGCCCGGTGGACGCCACCCGGCTAGCGCTCAAGAAGGCTGGCCTCAAGCTGAACGACATTGACCTGGTGGAGCTGAACGAGGCCTTCGCCTCCCAGTCCCTGGCCTGCATCCGCCTCTTGGGCCTGGACGAGGCCCGGGTCAACGTCAACGGCGGGGCCATCGCCCTGGGGCACCCCATCAGCGCCACCGGCGGCGTGATCCTCACCAAGCTCATCCATGAAATGCGCCGCGCCGGCAAGGAGCTGGGCCTGGCCACCATGTGCCTGGGCGGCGGCCAAGGCGTGGCCCTGATCGTCAAGAACGAGGGCTGACAGAAACCAAGGCGGCAGACCGGGGCGGCGGCGCCCTCAACCCCCCCCAGAGGGACCGCCGTTCCGGGAGCCCCATCAGCGGGCCGGTTGCCCCCCTGCCCGAAAGGGGAAGGGAGCGGCCGGCCCCCGGAGGCCAGCGTGAACATCGCCGAGTTGCTCACCTCCAGCGCCCAGCGCCGGCCGGACCACCCGGCCCTGCGCACCCAGGGCCGGACCCATACCTACGCCCAGATCAACCAGGACGTGGACCGCCTGGCCCGGGGCCTGCAAGGGGCCGGGCTTGCACCCGGCGACGTCTGCGTGCTGATGATGCCCAACTCCCTGGAGTGGATACTGGCCTACTACGCCCTGGCCAAGCTGGGGGCGGTGGTGGTGCCGGTCAACTTCCTCTACCGCGTGGGCGAGCTGGGGCACATCTTCAAGGACAGCGGGGCCAAGGCCTTCATCGGCCACGCCGGCCACCTGGACCAGGCGGCCAAGGTCCTGGCGGAGTTGCCCCAGATCGGCCTGCGCATCGCCGCCGGCGGCCCGGCCCAGGGCTTCCGGCCTTTCGGCGGCTTCCTGGCCGAGCCGGGCCACTTCCCCACCCACGCCTCGGATGACGGCGACACCTTCGCCATCATCTACACCAGCGGCACCACCGGCCTGCCCAAGGGCGCCATGCTCACCCACGCCAACCTGGCCAGCAACGCCCGCACCCTGGCGGCCATGCGCCACAACGAGGAGCACTACGTGGTGCTGGGGGTGCTGCCCCTGTTCCACATCTACGGCCAGACCAGCGCGCTCAACGCCTCCTTCTGCCTGGGCATCACCCTGCGCCTCTGGGAGCACTTCCAGGCCGAGGAGATCATGGCCGCCCTGGAGGAGGAAGAGGCCGCCGTGTTCATCGGCGTGCCCACCATGTACAACCGCCTGGCCGAGCTGGGCTCCCAGAGCCCACCCCAACGCCGCTCGCTGAAATACTGCATCTCCGGCGGGGCCTCACTGCCGGTGGAGATACTGCGCCGCTTCCAGGAAACTTTTCACGCCACCATCTACGAGGGCTACGGGCTCACCGAGTGCTCGCCGGTCTGCGTGGAGAACCCTTTTGGCCAGCCCACCAAGCACGGCTCCATCGGCAAGCCCATCCCCGGCTTCAGCGCCCGCGTCGTGGACGAACTGGACCAGGACGTGGAGGTGGACCAGGTGGGCGAGCTCTTGATCCAGGGACCGGGGGTGATGAAGGGCTACCTCAACCAGCCCCAGGCCACGGCCCAGACGCTTAAGCACGGCTGGCTGCACACCGGCGACTTGGCCCGGCGGGACGAGGACGGCTACATCTACATCGTGGACCGGAAGAAGGACATGATCATCCGGGGCGGCTACAACGTCTACCCCCGCGAGATCGAGGAGGTGCTCTACCAGCACCCGGCGGTGCTGGAGGCCGCCGTGTTGGGGGTGCCCCACGCCGACCTGGGCGAGGAGGTCTGCGCGGTGGTGGTGCCCCGGCCCGAGGCGGCGGTGACGCCCGAGGAACTGCGGGCCTTCGTGAAAGACCGTGTGGCCCCCTACAAGTACCCCCGCCTGGTGCGTCTGGTGGCCGAGCTGCCCAAGACCACCACGGGCAAGATTCTCAAGCGGGCCATCAGCATGGGATAGATAGGACGGCCTGGCCTGGCCGTTTGTGGATGGCATCAAACCTTAGGGAGGCTTTACATGGGCAAGAGATTGTCGTTGGTCTTGGCGGCGGTGTTGCTATGGGCGGGGGTGATGGCGACCTCGGCGGGGGCCGCGACGGTTCTGCGCTTCCAGTGCGCCTACCCCGAGAACGCCAACGTGGGGCAGACCACCCTGTTCTTTGCCAGCGAGGTGGCCCGCCTGACCAACAAGGAAGTGGAGGTCAAGGTCTTCTGGCCCGATCAGCTCACCAAGACCGGCGAGGTCTTCGACGCCGTGCGCCAGGGCATGCTGGACGGCTACTCGGGCTCGCTGTTGTACTTCGCCGGCAAGGTACCCGAGGTCAACGTGCAGTGGCTGCCCTACAACTGGAGCAACGCCGCCGAGGCCAAGGACGTGATCCTCAACAAGGGCTACGGCCAGACCTTTGGCGAGGCCGTGGCCAAGCACGGCGTCACCTACCTGGGGTCGCTGTCCGTGGCCTCCATGGGCCTATTGACCAAGTTCCCGGTGACCAAGATCGAGGACCTCAAGGCCAAGATGATCCGCGCCGTGGGCATGGAGGCCGGCATCATGAAGGCCCTGGGCGCCAGCGCCGTGGCCATCAGCGGGGCCGAGCAGTACATGGCCCTGCAACGCGGCACCGTGGATGGCACCGACTTCCCCTGGTACACCATCGGCCAGTACAAGTTCTACGAGGTTCTGGACCACATCGTGCAGCCGGCCCTGCACACCCCGGGCGTGGTGGAGATCATCATTAACACCAAGACCCTCAAGGGGCTCAAGCCCGAGCAGCAGAAGGCCATCGAGCAGGCCGCCAAAAACGCCATGGACAAGAGCTTCACCCAGAGCGACGAGCTGGACAAGCAGGCGGTGGAGGAGTCGGCCAAGCACGGGGTCAAGATATCGGTCATCCCCGAGGCCGAGATGGTCAAGTTCCGCCAGGCCTGCAAGCCCCTGTGGGACAACATCAGCAAGAGCTCGCCCCACTCGGCCAAACTGGTGCAAATCCTGCGCGATCATCTGAAGAGCAAGGGCGTCGATAATTAGGACTCACCCCAGCACGGCGGGGCCGGCGCGTGCGGCCCCGCCTCCGAGGCGGACAGCATGGACAAACTTACGGGCTGGATCGGTAGGCTCAACGTCTTGGCCGGGCAGGCCACGGCCCCCCTGGTGGGAATCATCACCCTGCTGGTGCTCTACGAGGTGCTGGTGCGCTATATCCTCAGCGCGCCCACCAGTTGGACCGCGGAGGTGGAGAACTACCTCCAGATCGGCCTGGTGATGCTGGGCGGCGGCTACGCCCTGCACCACGGCGGCCACGTGCGCGTGGACGTGCTGTACCGCAACTTCGGCCCCAAGGGCAAGGCCTGGGTGGACATCCTCACCGCCCTGTGCCTCTTGGCCGCCGGGCTGCCCATTATCTACTTCGGCGCCGAGCTGTCCTGGGAGGCCCTGGAGACCGGGCAGAAGTCGGTGACCGCCGCCGAGATCGTGCTCTGGCCCTCCATGATGGCCGTGCCCGTGGGCACCGTCTTGCTATTGTTGCAGGGCCTGGCGGGCGGCCTCACCGGACTGGGCGTGCTCCTGGGCGCCGGCCAGAAGGAGGGCTAAAGCCATGGATACCTGGCTGCTCTCCCTCATCGTCTTCAGCGTGCTCACGGCCTTGTTGCTCTCGGGCGTGCCCATCGCCTTCGCACTCCTGGCCATTGGCGCCGTGGGCACCCTGTTCACCTGGGGGCCCAAGGGCCTCCTGATGCTCTTCAACACCGCCTATGGCGAGGGCACCAGCTACATCCTGCTGGCCGTGCCTTTGTTCGTGCTCATGGCCAACGTGCTCAAGTTCTCGGGCATGGCCGACGAGCTCTACGAGATCGTCTACCGCTGGATGGGCCGCCTGCGCGGCGGCCTGGCCATGGGCACCGTGGCCATCTGCGCCGTCTTCGCGGCCATGGCCGGCATCAGCAGCGCGGCCACCATCAGCATGGGGCTCATCGCCTTGCCCTCCATGCTCAGCCGCGGCTACGACAAGGGCATCGCCCTGGGCTGCATCAACGCGGGCGGCGCCCTGGGCATCCTCATACCGCCTTCAATCATCATGGTGCTCTACAGCAACATGACCGACGTCTCGGTTGGACAGCTCTTCGCCGGCGGGGTGCTTCCGGGCATTCTGCTTAGCCTGGTCTTCATCCTGTATATCGGCATCCGCTGCTATTTCCAGAAGGACCTGGGACCCGCCGGCGAGGAGCGTTTCACCCTGGCCCAGAAGGTGGCCACCCTGAAGGGCGTCATCTCGCCGCTCTTGCTGGTGGCCCTGGTGCTGGGCGTGATGTACGCGGGCATCTGCACCCCCACCGAGGCCGCCGGCATCGGCGCCGGCGGGGCCTTTTTGGCCGCGGCCATCCACCGCCGGCTCACCTGGCAGCGGACCAAGCAGTCTCTCATGGAGACCATGCACCTGACGGTGATGATCTTCTGGATCATCATCGGCGCCAACGCCTTCACCCACTTTTTGGCCTACGCCGGCATCCAGGACATGCTGCAGAAGGCCATCCTGTCCCTGGACGTCAACCGCTGGGTCATCATGGGCGTGATCCAGTTCATCTACTTCGTGCTGGGCTGCTTCCTGGACCCGGCCGGCATCCTCCTGCTGACCACGCCCATTTTTGTGCCCATCATCACCCAACTGGGCTTTGACCCCATGTGGTTCGGCATCCTGTTCACGGTCAACATGGAGATGGCCTATATCACCCCGCCCTTTGGCTTCAACCTGTTCATATTGAAGGGCGTGGCCCCGCCCGACATCACTATGACCGACATCTACAACTCGGTCTGGCCCTTCGTGGCCTGCCAGGCCCTGGTCCTGGTGATCTGCATGCTCTGGCCCGAGCTGTCCACCTGGCTGCCCTCGCTGATGGTGGTAAAGTAAAAAACGAACACATTGCGGTAGGCATGGCATGAGCGAACAACTGGCACGTTACGTCATCGAAGAACAGGTGGCCGTGGTTACCATAGACCACCCGCCCATGAACGCCCTGGACGTGGCCACCAAGGAGGCCGTGGGCGAGGTCTTCACCGAGCTGGACCAGCGGCGCGGCGAGATCAGGGCCGTGGTCGTCACCGGCGCCGGAAGCAAGGCCTTCGCCGCCGGGGCCGACATCAAGACCTTCCTGGAATTGGACCCGCCCTCGGCCAAGCGGCGGCTGATGCGCAGCCACGAGATCTTCGGCCGCGTGGAGCGCTTCCAGTGGCCGGTGATCGCCGCCCTGCACGGCTACTGCCTGGGCGCCGGCCTGGAGCTGGCCTTGGCCTGCGACATCCGCTACGCCGAGGAGACGGCCAAGCTGGGCTTCCCCGAGGTGAACCTCTCGGTGTTTCCCGGCAACGGCGGCTGCTGCCGCGCCCTGCATTATCTCTCCCTGGGCAAGCTCAAGGAGCTGGTCTTCAGCGGGGCCATCATCAGCGCCCAGGAGGCCCTGGGCCTGGGCCTGGTGGAGAAGGTGGTGCCCCCGGGGCAGGTGATGGAGGCCGCCCTGGAACTGGCCCGCACCATCGCCGGCAAGGGGCCCCTGGGGGTGGCCACGGCCAAGAGGGTCATCAACCGCGCCCGCAACCTGGGCCTGGCCGAGGGCCTGGAGCTGGAGTCGGACTGGTGGGCCAACCTCACCGCCACCCACGACATGAAGGAAGGCGCCCGGGCCTTCATCGAAAAGCGTCCGCCCCAATACAAGGGCGAGTAGCATAAAGCCCGGCGCGGGCCTTGAGCGCCGCCCCGGGCGGGAGAACATCCATGGCGGTTGTCACCATTTCGCGCCAGGTGGGCAGCCTGGGCGACGAGCTGGCCCAGGAGCTCGCGCGGGTGCTGGGTTATCACCTGGTCAGCGTCCAGGAGATGCACGAATTGGCCCTCGGCTACCACCCTGGCTTCGGCGGCGCCCTCAAGGACCTTGAGCAGGAGCGCGGCCTGAGCATCCTTGAGCGCCTTTTCTTCGCCCAGCCGGTGTACAAGAGCCTCTACGCCGCCGTGATCCTGGAGCTGGCCAGCCGGCGCCAGACCATCATCATCGGCCGGGGCGCCCAGGTGGTGCTCAAGGACGTGCCCGCCGTGGTGCGCGCCCGCGTGGTGGCCCCGGCGGCGCTACGCGCGGCGCGCCTGGCCCAGGCCCAGGGCCTGGACCTTGAGGACGCCCGCGCCTACATCGAGCGCCACGACGCCGAGCGCCGCGCCCTGGTGCGCCAGATATTCGACCACGACCTGCGCGACTGGGGGCTCTACAACCTGGTGCTCAACACCGAGGGCCTGGACCTGGCCGGCGCCGTGGGTGTCATGGAGCGGCTGGTGGCCGAGGTGGTGCGCCTGCACCCCCTGGAGGAGGTGGCCCGCCAATTGGCCGGCATGGCCCTGGCCAAGCGCATCGAGGCCTGCTTGCGCAAGGAGCTTCTTCGTTCCAAGGTGCTGGAGGTCAACCTCACCCCCGATGGCGCCTTGCGTCTCAGCGGCTACCTGCACTCGGCCACCGAGCGCCAGAAAGCCCAGGAGTTGGCCATTGCCCTGGCCGGCCAGGTGGAAGTGCAAAACGAGATCAGGGTCACGGCCTTCGTGGGCTGGCCCGGCTAGGCGGCCCGTGGCGATAGGGCCACGCCGCCTGTTCCCCGGCTGGCGCATGGTGGGCGTGGCCTTCTTGGCCAACCTGCTCTCCACGGGCACCACTTTCTACGTCTTCAACGCATTCCTGCTGCCCTTGTGCCAGGCACGCGGCTGGACGCGGGCCGAGGTCAACGCCGCGCCCATGCTGGGCTTCGTGCTGGGGCTCATGGCCCAGTTCGTCTACGGCTCGCTGTTCTGGCGGGTGGGGCCGCGGGCCTTGATGGTGGCCGGCTGCCTGGTCAGTAGCGTGGCCTTCATCTTCCTGGGCCGCGTGCAGGACCTCGGCGCCTTCTACGGCCTATACACCCTGCTCTACCTGGGCAACGGCGCCATGAACGGCATCGTGGCCAACACCGTGGTGGCCAACTGGTTCGTGCGGCGCCGGGGGCTGGCCCTGGGCCTGGCCACGGCGGGCATGTCGGTCTCGGGGGTGGTGCTGCCCTACCTGGCCTTGGTGATCCTGGAGGGCCTGGGCCTGGAGGCGGCCTTTTTGTTCATCGGCCTGTTGCCCCTGGGCCTGGCGCCACTGGCCTGGGTCACGGTGCGCCCGGCGCCCGAGTCCCTGGGGCTGTTGCCCGATGGCGACCCCCTGCCGCCGGACGACCGCGAGCGATGGCTGCACCAGGAGGGAGCAGCGCCCGAGGTCATGTGGACCGTGGGCCGCCTGCTGCGCGCCCCCGCCTTCTGGAGGCTGGGCGCGGTCTACAGCCTGGCCATGATGGGCGCCGTGGGCGTAACCTACCAACTGGCCCCCCGCTTCCAGGACCTGGGCCTGGACGGCCGCCAGGCCGTGCTGCTCACCGCCCTCACCGCCGCCCTGGCCACGGCGGGCAAGTTTTTGTGGGGCTGGCTGTGCGACCTCATGCAGCCGCGCCGCGTGGTGGCGGCGCTCTTGCTGGCCAAGGCCCTGGGCCTGGGCCTGGGGCTCGTCACCGGCAGCCAGGCCGCCCTGTGGGCCTTCATCATCGTCTTCGGCCTGGCCATGGGCGGGGTGATGAGCACCTTCCCCATCATCGCCGCCCATCTTTTCGGACGCCAGGACTTCTGGCGGGTCTACCGCCTGCTGGTGTTGTTCCTGGCCCTGCAAGGCCTGGGCTATCTGGTCATGGGCCAGAGCTTCAGCCGCACCGGCTCCTACGACCTGGCCTTCTGGGTCTTCATGGCCCTGGACCTCCTGGCCTGCCTGCTGGCCCTGGGTCTGCCCGTTGGTAGACTTTACTCGCCTCCTGGGCCGCCAGGCCCTCATCATCCCTGCTGATTAACTGGTGAGCAAACATGCAAGGCTTCTTCAATCCCCAGAGCGCCGCCATCATCGGGGCCAGCGCCGACCCCAACAAGGGCGGCCACAACCTGGTGGCCAACATGGTCCTGACCCTGGGGCGGCGGCTCTACCCAGTCAATCCCCGTTACGCCCAGATTGACGGTCTGCCCTGCTACCCCTCCCTGGCCGAGGTGCCCGAGGTCCCCGACCTAGTGGTGATATTCCTGCCGCCGGCGGCGGTGGAGCAGGCGCTGGCCGACTGCGCCCGCAAGGGCGTGGCCAGCGTGATGATCCAGAGCGCGGGCATGGCCGAGGTGGGGCCGGAGGGCCAGGCCCTGCAACAGCGCTGCCTGGCCCTGGCCCAAGCCCACGGCATGCGCCTATGGGGTCCCAACTGCCTGGGCATGCTGGACGGCGTGAATGGCCGCGTCTTTTCCTTCATGGACCCTGGCCGCTGGGAGAACTCCCTCAGGCCGGGCAACGTCTCGCTCATCGTGCAGAGCGGTGCCCTGGCCGGCGGCTTCTTGATGCAGGTGCTGGGACAGGGCTACTTCGGCATCAGCAAGGCCTGCTCCCTGGGCAACCGGGTTGATGTCAACGAATGCGATATCCTGGAGCACCTGGCCACTGATCCCCACACCCAGGTGGTGGCCATGTACCTGGAGTCCCTGGCCGACCCCGCCCGCTTCCGCCGGGCCGTGGAAAACCTAGCCCGGCCGGTGGTGCTGCTAAAAGGGGGCCTGAGCCAGGAAGGCGCCCGCGCGGCCCTGAGCCACACTGGCAGCCTGGCCGGCAACGCGGCCATCGGCGAGGGCTTCTTCCGCCAATTGGGCCTGCACCGGGCCCACGACTTCGTGGAGCTGATGGACCTGGCCAAGGCCCTGTCTCTGTGGCAGGGGCGCCACGGCGGCCCCCGGGTGGCGGTAATGACCTGGAGCGGCGGGGCGGGCATCGTCAACGCCGACCACCTGGCGGCCCAGGGCCTGACCCTGGCCAGCTTGGCGCCGGCCACCCTGGAGCGCCTGGGCCGGGTCTACCCGCCCTGGATGGCCCCCGGCAACCCGGCGGACATCTGGCCGGCCATCGAGCGCAGCGGCTGGCTGACGGCCCAACAGGAAACCCTGGCCGCCCTCCTGGACGACCCGGGCGTGGACGCGGTGCAGGTGCATTATTTCGTGCGCCCCGACGTGTTGCCCCAGGCCCGCGAGCACTTCGCGGCGGCGGCGGGCTCCTCCAAGCCGGTGGCCGTGTGGGCCGCCGGCGACGCCCACCTCTTCGATGAGCTGCGCCGGATGGTGGAGCCCCTGGGCTGCCCGGTCTACAACGAGATCGGCCGGGGGGTCAAGGCCCTGAGTCTGATGGCCAAACCGCGCCGGCCATAATGGGTCGGGCGAGGAGGCCATGTTGACCTAGGCTGTCGGTTCCCTTCCCGGGCCGCGCTCAAAAAATCTGATACCAAGTTGCGATTAAATGATTAGTTTGAACGCAACTTGGTATGCGGGCCATGGATCCACCCCAAGCAAACTGCGTTTGCTTGGGGACCCCGGGGAATGGCCCGCCGGGCGCGTAAGCGCCCGGGAGGCCGGGCAAAACCACGTTTTTCCCGGCCGATCAGCAATCAAAGCCATGGATGGCTTTGATTGCATATTGGTATGAGGCCGGCAGCGCCTGTCTTCTGCTTTCCAACAGACCCCGTGCCCCGCCTCTAATTCTTGATCGCCGGGACCAGACCCCGCCATTACGCCCTCCCCTGGCCTGATGAGGCCAGTGCTTCGGCTCTAGCCCCAGGACGTCGCCGTCTCGGCCCGGGCTTCGCACCGGCAAGGCGCGGTATGGCCGGGCGGCGAGGCGGGGCACAAAAAGAACCGCTTGGATTTTGCCCTTGGAAGCAGAGGCAGTGGACGATGCTCTCGGCTGGGCCGGTTGCGCCGGCCCGCAAGCGCTACGTCCGGCTTGCATCAAGTGAGGATGACGCGCTCGCCGCTGGCAAAGGCCTACAAAGCCAGCATGCGCTCCACGGCGCCCAGGGCCTTCAGGCGGACGTCCTCGGGCACCTCGATGGGGTGTTGCAGGTGCTCCAGGCTGGCCAGGACCTTCTCCAGGGTGATGCGCTTCATGTTGGGGCACACGGCCTTTTCGTTGACCGGGATGAAGGTCTTGCCCGGGTTCTCCTTGGCCAGGCGGTGCAGGATGCCGGTCTCGGTGCCCACGATGAGCACCTGTCCCTGGTATGAGCGGGCATAGCGCAGGATGCCGCCGGTGGAGAGCGCCTGGTCGGCGGCGGCCACCACGTCGGGGCGGCACTCGGGGTGGACCACCACTTCGGCCCCCGGGTATTGGGCCTTCAGCGCCTGAATCTGCTCCACGGTGATCTTCATGTGCGTGGGGCAGAAGCCGGGCCACAGGATCAGGTCGCGGCCGCTGTTGACCTGGGCGTAGTGGCCCAGGTACTGGTCGGGCACGAAGATGATGGGGCGGGCCGGGTCCATGGCCCGCACCACCTTGACCGCGTTGGCCGAGGTGCAGCAGACGTCGCACAGGGCCTTGACCGCCGCGCTGCTGTTGACATAGCAGACCACCTGGGCACCCGGATGCTTGGCCTTTTCGGCGGCGAGCTGCTCGGCGGTTATCATGTCGGCCATGGGGCAGCCGGCGTCCAGGTCGGGCAGGAGCACCGCCTTGGCGGGGCTGAGTATCTTGGCTGTCTCGGCCATGAAGTGCACCCCGCAGAAGACGATTACCTTGGCGTCGGTGCCGGCGGCCTGGCGGGAAAGCTCCAGGGAGTCGCCCACGAAGTCGGCGATGTCCTGTACCTCGCCGCGCTGGTAGTTGTGGGCCAGGATGAGGGCCTGGCGTTCTTTCTTGAGGCGGGCGATGCGCCCGGCGATGCCGCTGGTCATGGTCCTGGCCGCCTTACTGGCTGGAGTTGGTGCCGCGCCAAGTTTTTTTGCCCAACCTTATACCACAGCCCCGGGCCGGTGTCCGCAGCGGGCGGCAAAAGCGGCTGACGCGGGGGCCAATGAGGTGGCGTGAATCCTGCGATGGAAAATTGAGCCAGCCCTGCTAGGCCGCGTTGGTCTGCTGGAGGATGTCGTCCATGTCCTCGCCGGGCACCGGCCGGCTGAAGTAGAAGCCCTGCATCAGGTGGCAGCGGCTGGAGCGAAGGAAATCCATCTGCTCCTTGGTCTCCACGCCCTCGGCCACCACTTGCAGGTTCAGGCTGGTGGCCATGGCGATGATACCCTGGATGATGGCCACGTCCTCGCGGTTGTGGGGCAGGTCGCGCACGAAGGCTCGGTCTATCTTGATGGCGTCTATGGGCAGCTTCTTGAGGTAGAAGAGCGATGAGTAGCCGGTGCCGAAGTCGTCCAGGGAGATGCGGATGCCCAGGGCGCGGATGCGCTGCATGGTGGCGATGGAGGCCTCCAGGTTGCGCATGATGACGCTCTCGGTCACCTCCAGCTCCAAATGCTCGGGGGGCAGCTCCGACTCGGCCAGCACGTCCTGGAGCATGTCCACCAAATCGAACTGCCACAACAGTTGGCGCGTGGACAGGTTGACCGCCACCGACAGGTGGTCGTGGCCAGCGTCGTGCAGGTCCTTGGTGAAACGGCAGGCCTCGCGCAGCACCCACTCGCCGATGGGCAGGATCAGGCCCGACTCCTCGGCCAGGGGGATGAACTCCAGGGGGCTTATCATGCCCACCTCGGGCTGGTTCCAGCGCACCAGGGCCTCCATGCCCGTAACCTGGCCGTCTGACAGGCGCAGCTTGGGCTGGTAGTGCACCAGGAACTCGCCGCGGGTAAAGCCCCGGCGCAGGTTGTTCTGCATCACCAGGCGCCGGTTGACTTCGTTGTTAAGGGACGGGCTGTAAAGTTGCAGGCCGCGCTTGCCCTCCTCCTTGGCCCGGTACATGGCCATGTCGGCGTTCTTTATCAGCGTCTCGATGTCTTCCCCGTCGTGGGGAAAGAGCGTGATGCCCACGCTGACGCTGACGAAGAGTTCGTGGCGCTCGATCTGGAAGGGCTCGGACAGGGCCTGCAACACCCGGCGGCCGGCCATGGCCGCGGCCGTGGGGTTGCCGATGTCCTGCAACAGCAGCAGGAACTCGTCGCCGCCCAGGCGGGCCACGGTGTCCTCGGCGCGCACGCAGTCCAGCAGGCGGCGGGCCACGGCCTTGAGTAAATGGTCGCCCAGGGTGTGCCCCAGGCTGTCGTTGATGGTCTTGAAGTTGTCCAGGTCCAGGAACAGCACCGCCAAGCCCAGGCCGCGCCGGCGGGCGTGGGCGATGCCCGAGGACAGGCGCTCGCCGAAGAGGGTACGGTTGGGCAGGCCGGTGAGGGGGTCGTAATGGGCCAGGTGCAGTAGTTGCTCCTGGCTGGTGCAGTCCCAGCTCTGCTCGCTGAACAGGGCCACATAGTGGCTGATGAGCCCGGCCTCCTCCAACAGGCAACTGAGGCTGACCTGGTACAGGGCCCCGGGGAAGGGACCCAGGGGGTAGCTGGCCGCGCCGCGCCATAGGGCCTTGGCCCGCAGGGAGGGCAGTATCTGCCCCTGGAAATCCAGGCCCGTGAACCTGCTCAAGAGCCACTCCAGGCTCTGCTCCCGGGTCTGTTCCGGCCCCAGCCCCATGAACCTGAGCAGGGCGGGGTTGACCCTCAGCAGGCCGCCCTGGCCGTCGGCCACGGCCACGCCCTCCTGGAGGCTGTCCATGATGCGCTCGCCCAACTGCACTTGCAGGCCCGCTTCCTGGCGGGGACTTTCCAGGGAGGTCCGGCACAGCAGATAGGTGCGCTCGCCGGCCCGCAGCAGGCGGCAGACCAGGCTCACCGCCAGGAGGTTGCCCTGGCCGTCGCTCACCTCCACCTCCAGGCTGGCCTGGCCCTCTTGGGTCAACAACGCCGCCACCTCCGGCGGCGCGGGCCGGCCCTGGCGCAGCATCTGGCCCAGGCGGCCGTACAGCTCGCTGGAGGACTGGCCCAGCCAGCGGCTCACGGCCCGGTTAAGGGCCAGGCATTGCCCGGGCTGGAGGTCGCGGCCCAGCTCGCAGACAAAGGCCGGGTCCTCCAGGCTGTCCAGAAAGACGTTGAGCAGGCGGATGAGGGACAGGTCATCCAAAATTATGAATTATCCTCGTTAAAGGCATGTCAGGGGCGGGGCTCCCACCCTGGCGGCCGGGCCGCCTTAATGTAAGAGCACAAACATTCCTAACTTTCGTTATAATGTGGCACAGTAAGCCAGGCCAGGCAAGGGCTTACTTGTTGCAACCCGGGGGCTCGCCGCGGCCGTTGCCAGGGGCCGGGGCGGCGGCCAAACCCGCGCGGCCCCTGTAATACCAATATGCAATCAAAGCCATCCATGGCTTTGATTGCTGATCGGCCGGGCAAAAACGTGGTTTTGCCCGGCCTCCCGGGCGCTTTCGCGCCCGGCGGGCCATCCACCGGGGTCCCCAAAAAAGCGCGGCTTTTTTGGGGTGGTTCTTG
>JACRDC010000099.1 GCA_016218705.1 Desulfarculus sp. | reverse complement strand
GGAGATGATAGCCCGCACCCTAACCCACGAGGTTTTCAACCGCGCCCGGGTGGCCGCCTTCGAAAAACTTCCCTGACCCCCGCCAGGCCGCACGGTTTTTCTTGTGCATGGCCGCGAATACGTCTATATTGTAGCTACATTCTAGCCGTGGTCCGGCCCGGCGCCAAGGCCCCCGCCGGGGCCTGCCCGGCGGCCACCGCGCAGGCCTGGAAAAGGCGCAGGCTCCCAAGGGCCTGCCAGCCCCGGAGGTGCGCAAGCGCGCCCCGCAGGCCGAGGCGGCCAGCCAGCGGGCCAAGTCCGGGGCCCAGCAGGCCATCCCCCTGGATGACGACTTCCGCGACTTCTAGCCCCCATCCCCGGCGGGAGGCGGCCCCTGCCCCCCCGCCGGGGTCTTGCCAGCAACCTGACGTTACCACTTGTATTTAGCCGGCCAGCCCAGCCCCGGGCGGGGGCCCGGTGGCCAAAAACCCCTTGCAAGTAACCCGGGCATACGCTACAGTTACGGCGGCCCCACCGGGGAGAAGTTGCCGTAATTACTAGGTTTGGCGGCTATTCGGAGAGATGACCGAGAGGCCGAAGGTGCTCGCCTGCTAAGCGAGTGTAGGGTGTAAAGCTCTACCGAGGGTTCGAATCCCTCTCTCTCCGCCACCTTGCTCCCCAGCGCAGGCGCGGCCCGGGCACCCCAGTCCCGGGCCTTGTCTGTTGGAGGCAATTCCACGCCGGCCATCCCTAGCCGCCCTTGGCGCGGCCCCCGGAGGCCCCCTTGCTCTTCGCCCAGATCATAGCCTTCATCCTGGTCATGGCCGTCTTCGAGTCCTACCGGCCCGGCCCGCCGGCCCTGGGGCCGGGGGAGAGCCTGGTGGCGGCGGCGGCGCTGCTCCTTTGGCTTTGGGGAGGCTGCCGCCTGGCCGCCTCCTGGTTCCTGCGCCGCCTGGCCGGCGGCCGGCGCCCGCCGGACCCGGCCCGGGCCGCCCGCGCCCTGGTCTTCAGGCTGCACCTCCTGGGCCTGGCCTGCCTGCTGGCTATGTTCACGGTGCTGGACCTCAAGGCCCACTGGCTGTCCCTGCCCCTGGTGGCCGGCTCCGAGGCCCTGGGCGGGCTCTTCGCGGCCGGGCTTTACTTTTTGCACCTGGCCGTGGTGTGGTCGGCGGCCCACCCGGTGGAGCGGGTGGCCCTGGGCCAGGACCTGGACCTGGGCGCCTACGTGGCCGGGCAACTGCGCCTGGCCGCGCCGGTGGCCTTCCCCTGGCTGGGGGTCTCCCTGGTGCGCGACTTTTTGGCCCTGTTCTGGCCCCGGGCCGCGGCCTGGCTGGGCAGCGGCCTGGGCGACCTGGTCTTCATTGGCCTGGCCATGACCGCCCTGGCCCTGGCCTTCCCGCCCCTGGTGCGCCACTGGTGGGGCTGCCGGCCCATTCCCCCCGGCCCCCGGCGCCAGATCATGGAGGCGGTGCTGAACCAGGCCGGGGTGCGGGTGGGGGCGTTGCTCTACTGGCCGGTGCTGGGTGGGCGCATGCTCACCGCCGGCATCCTGGGCATGGTGCCCCGCCTCAACTACCTGCTCATCACCCCTGCCCTGGCCGAGGCGCTCACCGCCGAGGAACTGGCCGGGGTGGTGGCCCACGAGGCCGGCCACGTGCGCCACCGTCACCTGCTGTACTACCTGTTCTTCTTCCTGGGCTTTTTTGTGCTGGCCTACGCCCTGGCCGAGCCCCTGGCCATGCTGTCCAACGCCCTGCTCCACGCCCTGACCGGCACCGCCTGGGGCCTGGGGCTCCTGACCGGCCAGGGCGGGGGCCAAGGCTGGTTCAGCGCCCTGACCTCCCTGCCCCTGGTACTGCTCTTAATCCTCTACGTGCGCTTCGTCATGGGCTTTTTCATGCGCCATTTCGAGCGTCAGGCCGATTTCTTCGCCATGGACCTCCTGGGCGGCCCCCGGCCCATCGCCCAGGCCCTGGAGAAGGTGGCCCTTCTGAGCGGCGACAGCCGCCGGGTGCCCTCCTGGCACCATTTCTCCATCGCCCAGCGCACCCAGGCCCTGTGGGCCAATGCCGGCCAGCCCCAGGCCGCCCGCCGCCAGGGCCGCCTGCTCCGACGCTCCTTGGCCCTGTACCTGGCTGGCCTGCTCCTGGTGGCCGGCCTGGGCTGGGGCCTTCAGGCCCTGGACCTGGGGCAGGGCCTCAGGCAGGCCCTGGTGATGCGCCTGTTGGAGGACCGCCTGCGGCACGGCCCCCGGGACGCCCAGGCCTACCTGGCCCTGGGCGGCCTGCGCTTCGAGCAGGGCGACGAGGCCGGGGCCTTGCACGACCTGCGCCTGGCCCAGGCCCTGGCCCCCCGCGACGCCGAGGTGCTAAACTCCCTGGCCTGGGTGCTGGCCACGGCCCAGAGGGAGGAACTGCGCTCGCCGGCCGAGGCCCTGGAACTGGCCCTGGAGGCGGTGGCCCTGGCCCCACGCCCCCACATCTGGGACACCCTGGCCGAGGCCTACCTGCAAAACGGCCAGCCCCAGCGCGCCCTGGCCGCCGCCCGCGCGGCCCTGGCCGCCGGCCCCCGCGAGCGCCTGGACTACTACCAGGCCCAGTTGGAGCGCTTCGCGCGGGCCGCCCGCCTGGCCGGCCCGGGGCAGGAGCCGTGAGCCGCCGCCTGGCCATCATCGGCCTGGACTGCGCCGAGCCCTCCCTGGTCTTCGGACCTTGGTGGCCGCGCCTGCCCCACCTGGCGGCCCTCATGGAGCGGGGGCGCTGGGGACGCCTGGCCAGTTGCCACCCGCCCATCACCGTGCCGGCCTGGGCCTGCATGGCCAGCGGCCTGGACCCCGGACAACTGGGCCTCTACGGCTTCCACAACCGCGCCGGCCACCACTACGGCGAGTTGGCCCTGGCCAGCGGGGCCGGTCTCCAGGCCCCCTGCCTGTGGGACCTGGCCGGGGCCGCCGGCCTGACCTCGGTGGTGCTGGGGGTGCCGCTGACCTATCCCCCCCGGCCCATCAAGGGCGCCCTGGTGGCCGGCTTCCCAGCCCCGGCGCGGGCCGCGCTGACCTGGCCGCGCAGCCTGGGGCCCTTGCTGGAGCGCTGGGCCGGCGGCCCCTACCTGCCCGACATCGAGGACTTTAGGCATCTTAAGCCGGCGGACCTGCTGGCCCAGGCCGAGACCATGGCCCGCCGGCGCTTCGCCGTGGCCCAGGGCCTCTACCGCCAGTATGGACCAGAAGCCTTCATGCTGGTGGAGATAGCGCCCGACCGGGTGCAGCATGCCCTCTGGGACGAGAGCGATCCCGGCCAGGAGGCCATCGCCCGGCACTACGAACTCTTGGACGGCCTGGTGGGCGATTTCCTGGCGGGGCTGGAGCCCGGCACACTGGTCTTGGTGGTCAGCGACCACGGCTGCCAGCGGCGCCAAGGCAACCTGGCGGTGAACGAGTGGCTCATCTCCCAGGGCTATCTGCGTCTCAAGGCCCGGCCCCCGGCGCCGGCGCCGCTCCAGGCCGAGATGGTGGACTGGCCGGCCACCCGGGCCTGGTCCGAGGGCGGCTATCTGGCGCGCATATATCTGAACATTGAGGGGCGCGAGCCCCAGGGGGTGGTGCCGCCGGACCAAGTGCCGGCCCTCAAGGCCGAGATCACGGCCCGCCTGGAGGCCATGCCCGGCCCCGGCGGCGCGCCCCTGGGCAACCAGGTGCTGGACCCGCTGGCCATCTATCGCCAAACCCGGGGCTGCCCGCCGGACCTGATGCTCTACCCCGGCGGCCTGGCCTGGCGGGCCTCGGGCCAGGTGCGGCCTGGCGAGGGCGCCGGCTTTTTCCTGGCCCACAACGACACCGGCCCCGACCAGGCCAACCACGCCCCCCAGGGCATTGTCATCGCCGGCCTGGCCGGTGGTGGTACACTGGCCCAGGCCGGCCAGGAGGTGGTGGGGGCCTCCCTGTATGACGTGCTGCCAAGCGCCCTGGCCTGGCTGGGCATCCAAGACCTGGACCGCGAGGCCGGCCCGGGCCGGGCCTGGAGGTGGCTATGCTGAACTGGCAGACCCTGGCGGGGCTGGCCATAAGCCTCGTTTGCCTGGGCTACGTGCTCATGGATGTGGACTTCGGCCAGCTCTGGGATCTGATGCGCCACATGAACTGGCTCTACGCCTTGGCGGTCAACGCCCTGCTGGCCTTCAGCTTCTGGGTGCGCAGCCAGCGCTGGCGGGTGCTATTGGCCCCCGTGAAGGACTGCCGCCTGGGCGGCCTGTGGGACGCCAACATCATCGGATTCATGGCCAACAACGTGCTGCCCGCCCGCCTGGGCGAGCTGGTGCGGGCGCTCACGGCCCAGCAACTGGCCCAGGTGCCGGCCTCCAGCGCCCTGGCCACCATCGTGGTGGAGCGCATCCTGGACGGCCTGACCCTCCTGCTGATTCTCTTCGCCACCCTGATCTTCGCCGACCCGGCGGCCACGGCCGGGGCCTTCAGCGTGGGCTACATGCGTGGCGCCGGTTACACCCTGCTGGCCGGCTACCTGGCGGTGCTGGCCATGCTCTTTGCCCTGTGGCGCTGGCCCCAGGCCACCATGGGCACCCTGTGCCGCCTGGCCGGGCGGCTCTCGCCCCGCCTGGGCCAGACCCTGGAGGGCATCCTGCAAACCTTCCACCAGGGGCTCATGGTCCTGGGCCAGACCCGCCACCTGCCCCTGCTGCTGCTGCTCACCGCCGGCACCTGGCTGCCCATGCTCATGGAGTACGTGGTCTTCCTGCCGGCGGTGGACCTGCCGCCCAGCCTGTTCCTGGCCTGCATGGCCTTTACCGGCGCCTCCCTGGCCGCGGCGGTGCCCGCCGGGCCTGGCTACGTGGGCACCTTCCAATTGGCCTGCCTGTGGGCCATGATGATGGGCGGCGCCCCCCAGCAGGCCGCGGCCAACTTCGCCATGCTGTTCTGGGCGGTGCAGTACTTCCCCCTCACCGCCGCCGGGCTGATTACCATGTGGCGCCGAGGCCTTACCCTTAAGGGTCTGCGCCAGGCCAGGCAGGCCGAGCCATCCCCTCCCGGCCGCCCATGAGACAGATCCATTCTCCCAGCTTTTCGCTCTGGCATTATTGGAAACAGTAATTATCCTTAACTAGAAGAGGCGGCGATGCGCGCCCCAAGGCGTGCGGGGTCGTGGTATAGTGGTAATTTAATACTTATTTACCTTTTTAGTCCGCGGGTGGCCCCGCCCGCCTCCGCAGGCTTTAACAACCCTTGCCAGCGAGGAAACCCATGTCCGCCGAAGACATCCAGACCAAATTGGACGACAAGGCCCCCAAGAAGGCCGACCCCAAGGCCGTGAGCGTGGATGTTGCCACCATCCAGATGCTCACCAAGGCCCAGGCCGACGGCTGCGAGACCATCTTCGACCGCGCCGTGACCATGAAACCCTGCAACATCGGCGAGCAGGGCACCTGCTGCAAGATGTGCGCCCAGGGCCCCTGCCGCCTGCCCCTGCCCAAGAAGGGCGTCGAGGGCATGGACACCCGCCGGGGCCTGTGCGGGGCCACGCCCGAGACCATCGCCGCCCGCAACTTCGCGCGCATGGTGGCCGCCGGAAGCGCCGCCCACAGCGACCACAGCAAGGGCGTGGCCAAGGTCTTTTTGGCCGCCGCCCGCAAGGAGGCCCCCGACTACCAGATCAAGGACACCGAGAAACTCCTGGAGATCGCCCCCCACTTTGGCGTGCCCACCACGGTGGTCAAGGACGGCGTGGAAACCCAGCGCGACATCTACGAGATAGCCGTGGAGGTGGGGGAGACCGCCCTGGCCCAGTGGGGCCAGCAGGAGGGCGAGATACTCTACGCCAAGCGCGCGCCCGAGGCCCGCTACGAGCTGTGGAAGAAGCTGGGCGTGGTGCCCAAGGGCATAGACTGCGAGATCGTCAACATCATGCACCGCACCCACATGGGCTGCGACCAGGACTACAAGAACATCATCAAGCAGTGCTCCCGCGCCGCGCTCGCCGACGGCTGGGCCGGCTCCATGATGGGCACCGACCTGCAGGACGTGCTCTTCGGCACCCCCTATCCCATCCAGGGCGAGATCAACCTGGGCGTCTTGAAGCCCGACCACGTCAACGTGCTGGTGCACGGCCACGAGCCCCTGCTCTCGGAGATGATCGTCATCGCCTGCCAGGACCCCGAAATGATCGAGTACGCCAAGTCCAAGGGCGCCAAGGGCCTGGTGCTGGCCGGCCTGTGCTGCACCGCCAACGAGATCCTGGTGCGCCACGGCATGCCCGTGGCCGGCAACTACCTCCAGCAGGAACTGGCCATCGTCACCGGCTGCGTGGACGCCGTGATCGTGGACGTGCAGTGCATCATGGAAAACATCGCCAACGTGGCCCAGTGCTACCACACCAAGATCATCACCACCGACCCACGGGCCATGATCGAATCCGGCGACGTAATGCACATCGAGTTCGACGAGCACCACGCCCTAGCCGACGCCAAGCGCATCGTCAAGACAGCCATAGACAACTACCCCAACCGCAAGAGCGAGCCCATGGTGCCCAAGGCCAAGGAAAAGATGGTGGTGGGCTTCTCCGCCGAGGCCATCAGCTACCATCTGGGCGGCTCCTTCCGCGGCTCCTACGTGCCGCTGAACGACAACATCATCAACGGCCGCATCCGTGGCATCGCCGGCGTGGTGGGCTGCAACAACGCCCGCAGCGTGCACGACTCGGTGTCGCTGACCCTCATCAAGGAACTGCTCAAGAACGACATAATCGTGCTCACCACCGGCTGCTCGGCCATGGCCTGCGGCAAGGCCGGTCTGCTCTCCCCCGAATCCGCCAAGGTCTTCTGCGGCCCCGGGCTGGCCGAGGTCTGCGAGACCGTGGGCATCCCCCCGGTGCTGCACATGGGCGCCTGCGTGGACAACTCCCGCATCCTGGTGGCCGCCACCGAGGTGGTCAAGGCCGGCGGCCTGGGCAAGGACCTCAGCGACCTGCCGGCCGCCGGCTGCGCCCCCGAGTGGATGAGCGAGAAGGCCATCGCCATCGGCCACTACTTCGTGGCCTCGGGCGTGTACACCATCTTCGGCGGCAGCCTGCCCGTCACCGGCGCCCCCCGCTTCATGAAGCACCTCTTCGAGGAACTGGAGGACATCTACGGCGGCAAGTGGGACCTGGTCGTTGACCCCTACGAGATGGCCCGGCGCATCATCGCCCACATAGACAAGAAGCGTAAGGCGCTCGGCCTCGACAAGGCCAGGGAGCGCGTGCTCATGGACATGGCCGACCGCCAAAAGCTAGAGGCGGCGTAAGAAGTGGGGGAGGACTTTCTTGAAAGAAAGTCCTCCCCCACACCCCCTCGCAAAGAACTTTAATTTGGGTGCGCGAATTTGGTCCGCACAAGGTGCGGCCACCAATTCGCGCACCCAAAAAATTCCTGGGAAGCGGCGCGGGGCAAACCTTGCTGTGCAAGCAGGGGTCAGGGACAGCGAAAACCGCTGATCTTTGCCTTGGATTTCGTAGGGAGGGGTTTACACCCTCCCGGGTTTTGTCGAGCCTGGCATTGCCGCCAGGCCCCGTGCCTCTGGCCACGCCCCCACCCTTGCGGTACGCTTTTATGAATGCCAACCGGGAGGCCCAATCAAACATGCCGCGCCGCCTCTGCCTCGTTATCATGCTGGCCGCCCTGACCGCCCTTGCGGCGCCGGAGCTGGCCCTGGCCCTGGGCCAGCCGCTCTCCCCCAGCCCCCAGGAACGACAGGCCCTGGAGCTGGCCAAGGGCAAGCTGCCGGGGGCCATCGTCTTCGCCTCGCGCCGCGACGGCAAGTGGCGGCTCTACCGGGTTAACGCCGACGGCAGCGGCCTAGTGCGTTTGTCCACCCACCAGGCCAACGAGCGGCGGCCCTATTTCTGCCAGGGCGGCAAGGTGCTTTTCTTCCAGTCCGACCGCGCCGGCCAACCCCAGGTCTGGCGCTCGGACCCCGGCCTGGGCGGGGCCAAGCTGGTCTCGCCCGCCGGGCGCGCCGAATGGCTGCACGGGGTCAGCGAGGATGGCAAGCGCCTCTTGGTTCGCATTGGCGACCAGCCCGGCGACTATTTGTTGCGCTTCCTGGACTCGGGCCGCGAGGTGGCGGTGGACTTCCCCGGCTGGGGGGCCAGGCAGGGCTGGGTGGACGCGGCGCTCTCGCCCGACGGCCGGCGCCTGGGGGTGCTCTTCCAGCCCCGGGGTGGCGGCCAGCCCAAACAGGCGGTGTACTACATGGAGGTGGACGACGACGGACGCCTGCGCGGCATCCGCGAGGTCTCCGATGGCTGCATGGTGGGCTGGCGCCCCGACTCCCAGGTCTTTCTCACCTGCCGGCGCACCCCGGCGGGCACCAGCCTGTGGGAGAGCGCCCCGGACGGCCACAAGGAGCGCCTGACCGAGGGCCGCCAGTGGGAGTACTGGCCGGCCTACTCGCCCGACGCCCAGTACATCGTCTACGGGGCCAGCCCCAGCGACCAGCACGACAGCGACACCGGCAACTACGAGATCCACGTGCGCCGCACCGGCGGCGGCGAGCCGCTCAGGCTCACCTTCCACAGCGCCCCGGACCTGGAGCCAGCCTGGACCGGCGCGGCCCTGGCCGCCAAGGACCCGGCGGGCCAGGCCCCGGGGGCGGAGCTGATCTACGAGGCCGAGGCCTATCACCACCCCCCCGGCCAGGTGGTGGCCGACGGCCAGGCCAGCGAGGGCAAGGCCGTGCTGGTGCCCCGGTCCTCGCCGGGAGCCAGCGTCGTCCATGGCCAGTACGACTACCTGCCCGCCGGCTCCTATGTGGCCCGCTTCCGGCTCAGGGCGGCGGCGGTGGGTGGCCAGGGTCCCCTGGCCCGCCTGGACGTGGCCAAGGGCGGCGGCAAGGTGCTGGCCAGCCGCGAAGTAAGGCCCAAGGACCTGCCCGGCGGCGGCTACACCGAGATAGAGCTGGCCTTTGAGCTGGACAAGCCCGGCAAGGACCTGGAGTGCCGGGTGGCCTTCATCCCCGGCGCGGCCGACCTGTACATAGACCGCATCACCGTGACCGCCGCCCCCCCGCACCTGTCGGGCTACCTCAAGCGCCTGCTGAACAAGTCCCTGGGCCGGGGGGAGTAGGCGGGTGGCCGTGGCCTCACGAGGCGGGTTTTAGCAAAAGGCAAATGGCGGGCGGGGATAACCCCCGCCCCTTGTATGTTCAACAAGGTCTGTACGGGAGCCGACGGGGTTGGTCAGGATAGAGCGTCTCCCGACCCGCATTGGGAGTCGAGGCACTCGACCCCCGCCCCTTGTATGTTCAACAAGGTCTGTACGGGAGCCGACGGGGTTGGTCAGGGGAGAGCGTCTCCCGACCCGCATTGGGAGTCGAG
>JACRDC010000101.1 GCA_016218705.1 Desulfarculus sp. | reverse complement strand
TTGCCCGGCCTCCCGGGCGCTTTCGCGCCCGGCGGGCCATCCACCGGGGTCCCCAAAAAAGCGCGGCTTTTTTGGGGTGGTTCTTGGCCCGCATACCAAGTTGCGATCAAACTACTCGTTTGATCGCAACTTGGTATAAGCCGCCTCTCCCATGGTGTTACCGGCGGCCTTAACGGCGCCGGCCCCTACTCGTAGACCTTTTCCTCAACCTCATCGGCGCCCACCGCGTCGGCCTCGCAGTCGCGCTGGCCGCCGGCAGCCCGGCCGGCGGCGTATTCGCGGTACCACTCGCTGGCCACGATCATGCTCATCACCTCGTTGGTGCCTGTCCAGATGGAGGCCAGGCGCAAATCGCGCACGATGCGCTCCACGGGATAGACGTTGGTGTAGCCGATGCCGCCCATGACCTGCATGGCGTGGTGGGCCGCCTGCTGGCAGGACTCGGTGACGAACTTCTTGGTCTGGCTGACCAGGCGCCGGGTCTGGGTGGGCCCCAGACCCGCGTCCACGCCCCGCGCGGTGACGTAGACGCTGGCCCGGGCCTGGTCCAGCAAGAGGGCCGCTTGGCCCACCTGGAAGCTCACGCCCTGGAACTGGCTGATGACCTGACCGAAGGCCTTGCGCCGGCTGGTGTAGCCGGTGGCCACCTCCAAGGCCGGGCGGGCGGCGCCGATGGTCATGGCCGCGGTGCCCAGGCGCTCGGGTATCATCATGGTGTTGAAGACCTCCACCGCCCCGTTGAGCTTGCCCAGCAGGTTTTGCTTGGGCACCCTCACGTCCTGGAAGACAATGCGCCCGGCCCCGCCGCCCCGGCAGCCCATGAGGCCGTAGAGGTACTTGGTGGTCACCCCCGGCCCCCGGTCCACGATGAAGCAACTGAGCCCCTTGTGGGGCGGGGCCGCCGGATCGGTGCGGGCGTAGACCAGGAAAAAGTCGGCCCCCTCCGCCCCCACGATAAAGCGCTTCTGGCCCGTGAGCAGGTAGTGGCCGCCCATGTCCACGGCCTGGGTGGTGGTGCCGAAGAAGTCGCTGCCTCCCCGGGGCTCGGTGAGGCACTCGGCGGCGAAGATTTCGCCCCTGAGGAGCGGCTTGACGTAGCGCTCCTTCTGCGCGTCCGTGCCGTGCAGGATGATGGCGTCGCAGACCAGCTCGGCCCCCACCCCGAAGACGCAGGCGAAGATGTAGCCCAGCACCCCCACCTCCTCCATGACCATGCAGGTGCTAACCCAGTCCAGGCCCCGGCCCCCCCACTGGCGGGGGTAGCGGCAGCCCATGAGGCCCCGGCGCCCGGCCTCCTGGAGGAACTCCTTGGGGAACTGTATCTTGTCCTGGTCCATGTCCAGGATCATCTGGCGGGGCACCCAGTTGACCAGCTCGCGCACCTCATCGCGCAGGGCCAGTTGCTCCTTGTTCAACAGAAAATCGAACATGCTAGTCCTCGTTTGGGGGATGGGAAGAGCCAAGTTGCAGCTGGGCCAGGCGGTCAACGAGCCTTTGCCGCACCGCCAGGATGTCCTGCTCCATTAGGCGCAGCTCCTCCAGGCGCTGGGCGATCTCTTGCAGCTTCTCCTCGCCGTAGGCCAGGCTGCGCCGTATCTGCTCGGCCTCGTCCAGGTCCACCTCGGCCATGCCAATCATCTCGGCGATCTGGCCGAGGCTGTAGCCGAAGCGCTTGCCGCGCAGGATCAGCTTGAGGCGGGCGCGGTCGCGGCGGGTGTACAGGCGCTGGTTGCCCGGGGAACGGCGGGGGCTTAATAGGCCCTTTTCCTCGTAGAAGCGGATGGTGCGGGTGCTGATGTCCAGCTCGCTGGCCAGTTCGGAGATGGTGAAGTGGGGTGGCGGAGGGGCCTGGCCCATGGCTTTCTTCCAGTTGACGTCAACGTAAAGTATGCCTGGGGTGGCGCGCGCCTGTCAAGGGTCTGGCGTAGGGGCAAAAAAACGGGCAGGGGTAAACCCCGCCCGTTTTGTCTCGCTTGCGGTTATCGCCTCAAGGGGCCAGGGTGCGCGCGGCGGTTGTCAGGCGTAGCGCAAGAGGGCCGCGATGCCTCCCATCTGGTCCAGGGCCGAGGCCCCCTCCACCTGCTCCAGGGCCGCGCCCGAGTCCAGGGCCTTGGCCAGGGCCAGGTTGACCACGTCGTCGGCCCGGGTCATGGCCGCGCCGCACAGGGGGCAGTCTCCGGTCTCGGAGCGCAGGCGGCCGCAGGCCGGGCAGGACCAGCCCTCCTGGGTGAAGCCCCGGCGCACCAAGAGGGTGTGCACCCGGCCGTCGTGCAGGGCGGCCAGCACCTGGTTGAGCCCGGTGGCGGCCTGGCCGCCGGGTCCCAGGTTGTCGGCCAGGTTGGCCAGGCAGCGCTCCTGACGCTGGCGGCTGGCCAGCACCTGGGCCTTGGCCGCCTCCTCGGCCACCTGGCTGACCGGAGCGCCCACGTCGCAGATCATGGTGCCGGCCAGGTTCTGGGCCAGGTAGGGGTGCAGATGGGGCAGGAAATGCTCCACCCGCACCCGCGAGCCGGCCAACAAAAGCTGCTGGCATTTGCGGTCCGCGAACTGATCGCGCAGGCGCTGCACGATCTGCTTGTAGTAGTGCCCCAGGGCCTCCTCGGCCTTGCGTGACAGGCCGCTGTCGCCGGCGCGGCCCTGGTCGCCGTCGCGCTGGCCGGGCTGGGCGGGGTTGATGGTCTCCAGTTGGGGCAACTCCTGGACCAGCCCTAGGAAGACCTCGAAGAAGCGGGCCTTGCGCCGGTCCAGGAGCACGATCAGCGCCCGGCAGTGGTCGCTGGCCAGGGCGGTCAGGGGGCGTATGTAGGGCGAGGTGCCCACCTCCAACAGATCAGGCACGCTCACCGGCAGGGTGAAGGCCTCGAAAAACTCCTTGGCCGCGCAACTGAACAGGGCCAGGCCCCGGTGGGGACCCACGGGCAGTTCCTCCACGTAACGGGTGGCCTTCTCCTGGTCAGGGGCCAGGGCCTTCCAGGCCTCGGCCCCGCCGTTGCCGGCGATTTGCTGCTCTTTGCGCCGCAGCATCTGCCCCAGGGACAGCAGCCGGGTGTCCCGGGGCTGGTCCAGGGCCAGGTACAGGCTCAAGGTGGAATGGGGACGGGTGTCCAGTTCGGCCAAGCGACGCAAGACCACGCTGTCAATCATGGGTTCCTCCGCTGACATTGGGCGGTGGCGCGGCCGGCGGGCCGCGCGGGTATGGGCGGGGATGGCAAGGGTCTGGGCTGGCTGTGTCGGCCGGGGGGACGGGCCATGGCTACTCCCAAGGGGGTGGCCGGGGATAATCCCGTGTCCTATTTTCAAAATAAGCCTCCCCGGGGGGCGCGGTCAAGGACCGGGGCGGCCTCTCGGCTTGGCCACGCCGGGCGGGCAGGGCCACTGACCACTTGTGTCCGGCGGGGTTGCCGGTATATTGATAAGATTCCGCAAACCTTTCGTGCCAGGGAGCGCCCCTTGAAGTACGCCTACCGCCGCATGAGTGTGCTGTTGGTTGATTCCACCACCGTGGCCGCGGACGCCATGGAGGGACACCTGGAGCCCCTGCAGTTCCACCGCATCTGGGCGGCCAAGACCGCCGAGGAAGCCATGCACATGCTGCGCGAGCGGCCGGCCGACCTGGTGGTGACCAACTGGAAGCTGCAACCCATCACCGGCCTGCAACTGCTGGAGATGATCCGCCGCGACCCCAAGCTGCGCTCCCTGCCCGTGGTGGTGCTGCGCAGTCCCAAGGACAAGCACATCGAGGAAAAGGCCGAGGAACTGGGCGCCACCGCCCTCGCCGATCTGCCCATCAAGCCAAGCGATTTCCTGGACGTGGTGGAACAGGCCCTGTCGCCCCTGATTGACGAGAAGGAGGAGGAGTTCCTGCGCCAGATGGACCTGGCCCGGGGCGCCATCCGCACCGGAGACCTGGACCTGGCCGAGAAGGCCTACCGCGCCGCCCTGGCGGTCAAGGTGGACGAGGAGGCCCAGGTGGGGCTGGGCAAGGTGCTCAAGAAGCTGGGCGATTGGGAGGGGGCCGAGAAGGCCTACGTGTCGGCCCTCAAGGCCAACCCCTACTCCCTGCGCGCCTTCCTGGGCCTGGCCTCGGTGTACCAGTCCTGCGGACGCCTGGAGGACGCCCTCAAGGTGCTGGCCGGGGCGGTCAACGCGGCCAAGAAGGTCAAGGAAGCCGGCTCGGTGCAGGCGGTGCTCTTCTTCTACATGGGCGAGATCGAGTTGCAGCTCAAGCGCCTGCAACAGGCCCTGGGCCTGTTCGACCAGGCGGTGCAACAGGCCCCCGAGGACGCCCAGTTGCAGGGCCGCATCGGCGACAGCCTGGTCAAGGAGGGCTTCCTGGCCGAGGCCGAGGGCTACTATCAGCGCGCCCTGGAGATTGACCCCGAGCTGGCCCACGTCTACAACCACCTGGGCATCGCCTACCGCCGCCAGCAGAAGTTCGACATGGCCATCAGCCTCTATCAGAAGGCCCTGCACTTCCACCCCCGCGACGAGCATCTGCTCTACAACATGGCCCGCTGCTTCTGGGAGATGGAGGAGTGGCAACAGGCCGCCGAGATACTCACCCAGGCCATGGAGATCAACCCCAAGTTCGGCGCCGCCCAGCAGCTCCTGGACGCCTGCCTGCAGAACCTGGGCTTCAAGAAATCAGCGGGCGCCAAGGCCGACCTGGACAAAAAGGGGTAGCCACCCGAGGCCGTAACCACCGTCCTTGCCTCGGGAGACCGCCAGGGGCTACAATCCAGCCACCGGTCCCTGCCCTTCCACGCCCGGGGAGGAAGCCCATGCCCGCCACCACCGCCTCGCCGCGGCCCTCGGCCTACCGCTGGCTGGTCTTCGCCCTCCTGGCCCTGGCCTACCTGTTGGTCTACTTCCACCGCACCTCGCCGGCGGTGGTGGCCCTGGACATGATGCGCGATCTGGAGGCCAGCGAGGCCCTGCTGGGCCTGTTGGCCTCGGCCTACTTCTATCCCTACGCCCTGATGCAACTGCCCGCCGGCCTCTTGTCCGACTCCTGGGGGCCGCGCCGCACCATCACCCTTTTCTTTTTGCTGGCGGGCGCGGCCTCCATCTTCTTCGGCCTGGCCGAGAGCGTGGCCACGGCCACGGCGGCCCGGGTGCTGGTGGGGCTGGGGGTCTCCATGCTCTTCGTGCCCACCATCAAGGTGCTCACCCGCTGGTTCAGGTTGCGGGAGTTCGCCTTCATGATGGGCCTCTTGATGGCCGTGGGCGGCCTGGGGGTGCTGGGCGCCGCTGGTCCCCTGGCCTACTTGAGCGCCGCCCTGGGCTGGCGGGGCAGCTTCCTGGCCATCGGCGGCCTGACCCTGGCCCTGGCTGTCGCCATCTGGTTTTTGGTGCGCAACAGCCCCGAGGAGAAGGGCCTGCCCGCCGCCGAGTCCCCCAAGGCCGGTGGCCCGCCCCCCGAGTCCATCGGCCTGGGGGCGGGCATGAGGATGGTGCTGGCCCAGCCCCGCTTCTGGCCCATCGCCATCTGGTTCTTTTGCACCTCGGGCATGTTCTTCAGTTTCGTGGGCCTGTGGGGCGGTCCCTTCCTCATGCACGTCCACGGCCTGACCAAGGCCCAGGCCGGCGGCGTGCTCAACATGGCCGCCGTGGGCATGATCCTGGGCAGCCCGGGCCTGTCCTGGCTGTCGGACAAGGTGCTGCACTCGCGCAAGAAGGTGCTGGTGGGCTCGGCCATGCTGGTGCTCCTCCTGGTGGTGCCCCTGGTCTTCTGGCCCACGGCCTTCAGCCTGGCTGGCCTCTACGTATGGTGCCTGCTCTTCTCGGTCTTCACCAGCTCGGTGGTGGTCATCGCCTTCACCACCACCAAGGAGCTCTTCCCGGTGAGCATCGCCGGCACGGCCACCGGCCTGGTCAATCTCTTCCCCTTCTCGGGCGGGGCGGTGTTGCAGCCGGTGGTGGGCCTGATCCTGCAAGGCCAGGAAAAGGTCCAGGGCGTGCCCAGCCCGGCTGGCTACGGCCGGGCCTTCACGGTCTTTTTGGTGGCCGCCGTGCTGGCCCTGGCGGCCTCCTTCCTGCTCAAGGAGACCCTGGCACCCCGCCGCGAGGCCGCCTGAGTCATGCAGACCCGCGACATCCTGGTGATCCTGGTCACCCTGGGCGGGGTGCTCTGCGGGGTGGCCCTGCCCGGGCCGTCGGGCGCCCTGCAACCGGCCACGGTCCACTTCCTCATGGGCCTCTTGTTCCTTAGCTTTTTGCGCCTGGACCTCAAGGCCCTGCTGCGCCCCGCCCCCGGCGTGCTGGCCGAGGTGGCCCTGTGGACCCTGGTCAAGCTGGTCGTGGCGCCGGTGGCCCTGTGGGGCCTGGCCGCCTGGTGGTTGCCAGAGTGGGCCCTGCCGGTGCTGGTCTTGAGCGCCATGAGCGCCGGGGTCTCGGGGCCTTTCTTCGCGGCCATGCTGGGCGCCGACCTGGTACGGGTGCTCATGGTGGTGGTGGCCACCTCCCTGCTCTTGCCCGTGACCCTGCCGGCCCTGGTGCGCCTCTTGGCCGGGGCCGAGATCGCCGTCTCCTTCTGGGACATGTTCCGCCTGCTGGCCCTGGTGATCTTCGGCCCCCTGGCCCTACTCATGCTTGTCCGCCGCCTGGCCCCGGCCCTGCTGCGCCCCCTGGAGCGCTTGGCCTTCCCGGTCTCCCTGGGGCTGATGTTCATGCTCAGCGCGGCCATCTTCGCGCCCTTTGGCGGCCACCTGCTTCAGCGGCCTGGGCAATTCCTGCTGGCCACCCTGCTGGCCTTCGCCCTGGGCCTGGCCTATCTGGGCCTGGCGCTGGCCTGCACCCGCCTGTCCGGCGGCCGCCTGGAGCCCCTGACCGGCCAGGTGACCCTGGTCTACATCAACAACGTGCTGGCCCTGGTCTTCGCCGGCCGCTTCCTGGACACCCCTAGCGTGCTGCTGGCCGGCTGCTACCTGCTGCCTTACTACCTGGCGCTGTTGCCCTTGCGCTGGCTCTCGACCCGCGAGGCCCCCCGGGCGTGACATGCCGGGCCGCCTGGGGGATAATGGCCGAAGCAACTCGGCCCCAACCCCTGGCAATCAGAGACGACGCCATGGCCCCGCCCGACCAGATGGAATATGTCCGCCGGGTGGTGGCCCTGGCCTATCACGCGGCCCCGGCGCCCCTGGAGTAGGCCATGCCCAGGTTCCTGCTCTATTTCTTCTTGATCTACGGCGGCATGCACGCCGTGCTCTGGCTGCGCTTCCGGCCCCTCCTGCCGGCGGGGCGGGCCTTTAACCTCTGGCTGGCCCTGTTCTTTTTGGCCATGATCCTGTCCCCGGTGGCCTCGCGTCTCATCGAGCGCGGTCACGGCCCCCAGTGGGCCGCCGCGTTGTTCGCCTGGGTTGGCTACTGCTGGATGGGGCTGGCCGGCCTGGGCTTTGGCAATGCCCTCATCTCCTGGCTCATCCAGGGGCTGGCCTGGCTGGCCAGCCGCCTGGGCTGGCTGGCGGCGCCGGCCGGCCTGGGCCGCGCCCTGGCCTGGCTGGCCCTGCTGGCCGCCGTGCTCACCGCCGGCTACGGGGTCATCGAGGCCCGCTCCCTGACCCTGGAGCGCCTTACCCTCACCAGCTCCAAGCTGCCGCCGGAGCGGCCCCGCCTGGTCATCGCTCAGGTCTCGGACGTGCACCTGGGGCTGATCCACGGCCAGGGGAGCCTAAGGCGCATCGTGGAGCGCATCGAGGCCGAGAGGCCCGACCTGGTGGTCAGCACCGGCGACTTGGTGGACGGCAATCTCTTTTTGGAGGACGGCCTGTACAAGCTGTGGGCCGGCCTCCAGCCGCCCTTGGGCAAGTACGCCATCACCGGCAATCACGAACTCTACGCCGGCCTGGACCAGGCCATCGCCTTCCTGGAGCGCGCCGGCTTCACGGTGCTGCGCAACCAAGCCGTGGATGTGGCCGGGGCCTTGCGGGTGGCCGGGGTGGACGACCCGGTGATCCCCGGCCCGCCGCCCGACGAGGCCGCCATCCTGGGGTCCGGCCCGCCGGGGCTCTTCACCCTGTTGCTCAAGCACCGGCCCACCGTGGAGCCCCAGAGCCTGGGGCTGTTTGACCTGCAACTGTCGGGGCACACCCACCGGGGCCAGGTCTATCCCTTCAACTACCTCACCGGGGCCATCTACCCCATGCAGGAGGGGCTCCACCGCCTGGCCCGGGGCTCGGCCCTGTACACCAACCGGGGCACCGGCACCTGGGGGCCGCCCATGCGCGTGGCCGCGCCCCCGGAGGTGACCATCATCGAGATCGTGCGCGCGCCATAGTTTTGCGGGAGGACAGATCATGGAAGTTATAGTCAAGAGCACGGGCAAGGTCCTGGTGGGCCGGCTGCCCAAGGGCAGCGACCTCCTGGAGGCCCTCACTGATATCTGCCAGGGGGCCGGTATCCAGGTGGGCCGGGTGCAGGCCATCGGGGCCGTGACCAGGGCGCGGGTGGGCTACTACGACCAGGCGGCCCGGGTGTACAACTTCCTGGATTTCAACCAGGACCTGGAGATACTGGCCCTGGTGGGCAACGTCTCGCTCAAGGACGGCAAGCCCTTTGTGCACGCCCACGTCACCCTGGGCGACGCCCAGGGCCAGGCCCTGGGCGGGCATTTGGCCGAGGGCTGCGAGGTATTCGCCTGCGAGTACGAGATCGCCGAGTACCAGGCCGAGCGCCCCCTGGAGCGCGGCTGGGACCAGGAGACAGGCCTCATGCTCTGGCAGGGCAAGTAGGACACCCAGCACCCACGGGCTTGCCAAATTGGGCCGTTTGGCCGATAGTTGGGGCGGCGGCCCCCGCCACGGGGTGGTGGGGATGTATGGGCCGTTGGCTAATCTATTTCATTTTTTCCCGTCGGGCCGGGGGTTTCCATGAGCGAGCCTAACAAAGACCTGGACCAGCTTTGCGTCAACTCCATCCGCATGCTGGCGGTGGACATGGTGGAAAAGGCCAAGTCCGGCCACCCGGGCATGCCCCTGGGGGCGGCCTCCATGGCCTACGTGCTCTGGCAGCGCCACCTGCGCCACAACCCGCAAAATCCCCAGTGGCCCGGCCGCGACCGCTTCGTGCTCTCCGCCGGCCATGGCTCGGCCCTTTTGTATTCCCTGTTGCACCTCACCGGCTACGACCTGCCGCTCGACGAGATCAAGAACTTCCGCCAGTGGGGCTCCAAGACCCCCGGCCACCCCGAGTACGGCCACGCCCCCGGCGTGGAGGCCACCACCGGCCCCCTGGGCCAGGGCTTTGGCATGGGCGTGGGCATGGCCTTGGCCGAGCGCTTCCTGGCCGGCCAGTTCAACCGCCCCGGCCACGAGTTGATAAACCACTTCACCTACGCCATCGTCAGCGACGGCGACCTCATGGAGGGCGTGGCCGCCGAGGCCGCCTCCCTGGCCGGCACCCTGGGCCTGGGCAAGCTTATCTACCTCTACGACGACAACAAGATCACCATCGAGGGCCCCACCGACCTGGCCTTCACCGAGGACGTGGGCAAACGCTTCGAGGCCTACGGCTGGCAGGTGCTCACGGTGGCCGACGGCGACGACCTCAATGCCATTGACCAGGCCATCGGCCAGGCCAAGGCCGAGACCCAGCGCCCCTCCCTGATTATGCTGCGCACCCACATCGGCTGCGGCAGTCCCAAGCAGGACTCGGCCTCGGCCCACGGCGAGCCCCTGGGGCCGGAGGCCTGCCAGGCCACCCGCCAGTGCTTCGCCTGGCCCGAGGAGCCCTTCCACGTGCCCGCCGAGGCCGCCGCCTGCCTGCGCCAGGCCTTGACCCGTGGCCGCCGCCTGGAGGACCAATGGCAGGAACGCCTGGCCGCCTACGCCCAGGCCTTTCCCGAGCTGGCCCAGGCCTATGCCCTGCAACTGAAGGGCAAGCTGCCCCAAGGCTGGCGCCAGTCTTTACCGGTCTTCAGCGCCCAGGACAAGCCCCTGGCCACCCGGGTGGCCTCGGGCAAGGTCTTGAACGCCCTGGCCCAGGCCATCCCCAATCTGATCGGCGGCTCGGCCGACCTGGCGCCCTCCAACAAGACCCTCATCGCCGGCAGCGGCGACGCCCGCGGCCAGGGCGCCGATTGCGGCCGCAACATCCACTTCGGGGTACGCGAGCACGGCATGGGCGCCGTGGTCAACGGCCTGGCCCTGCACGGCGGGGTGATCCCCTACGGGGCCACCTTCTTCGTCTTCGCCGACTTCGTGCGCCCGGCCCTGCGCCTGGCGGCCCTCATGGGCCTGCACAGCCTGTTCATCTTCACCCACGACAGCCTGGCCGTGGGCGAGGACGGCCCCACCCATCAGCCGGTGGAGCAGCTCATGTCGCTCAGGGTCATGCCCGGCTTCACGGTCTTCAGGCCCGCCGAGGCCAACGAGACGGCCCAGTGCTGGGCCTTGGCCCTGGAGCGAAAAGGCCCCTCGGCCCTGGTGCTCACCCGCCAGGACCTGCCCATCCTGGACCTGGAGCGCTACCCCGTGGCCGCCGGCGTGGCCAAGGGCGCCTACGTGCTCAGCGATTCCGGGGACCAGCCCCGGATCATCCTGCTGGCCACGGGCAGCGAGGTCAGCCTGGCGATGAAGGCCCAGGAGGCCCTGCTGGCCCAGGGCGTGGCCAGCCGGGTGGTGAGCATGCCCTCCTGGGAGGTCTTCGCCGAGCAGAACCAGGCCTACCGCGAGTCGGTGCTGCCGCCGGCCATCAAGACCCGCCTGGCCATCGAGGCCGGGGCCACCCTGGGCTGGGAGCGCTGGGTGGGCGATTACGGCGCGGTGATCGGCGTGGACCGCTTCGGCGCCTCGGCCCCCGGGGGCCGGGTGATGAAGGAGTACGGGTTCGACGTGGACAACGTGGTGGCCCGCGCCCTGGAGCTGCTCAAGGCCTAGAACGGACAACCGTTTCACAATCAGGGGGGTATTGTGAAAACGCTCGCCGCGGCGCTATGCCTTTTGGCCGGCCTGGCCCTGGCCGGCCCGGCCCAGGCCCTTACCCCGGAGCGTGGCCGGGGCATATCCATGCACATGCTGCCCATGCGGGTGGCCGAGCTGGGCGGGCGCAAGTGGGGGCTCATGGTGGCTCACGCCCCCTATCTCCAGCGCGAGAAGGCCCAGCCGGTGTTGCAGTCCACGGCCGAGTTCCTGGCCTATGTGCGCAGGCAGGAGCCCCAGGTGCAGGGCCACGGCGTGTGGATCGTCGTCACCCACCCCGACGCCTACTCCCCGCCGGAGAAGCAGCTCCTGGAAGACATCGCGCTCCTGTGCCGGCGGGAGCGCATACCCCTTTTCGTGGCCCGGGGCTCCCAGTTGCCCCAGGGCTGGCGGCGTCTGGACCAGGCCCCCGCCCAACAACCAGGCCCACCCACGATCCATTAGCCCTAAATAATCGTTTGGCCACGAGCCGAGCCGCCTAGTAGGTATTACTATATCGGCGGAGGGGGGAATCTGGCCGGCCTGGCCGGGCCGCCGTGAAATACCTCGCGCCCAAGGTGTTAGGCCCCATGAGAATACGAGTCTTTGCCACCGCGGACGAGTTGGCCCGCGCCACGGCCACCCTCATGGCCGTGCGGGCCGCCCGCGCCATCGTGGAGCATGGCCAGGCCAACCTGGCCCTGGCCGGCGGCGCCACGCCGCTGCCCATCTACCGGGCCTTGGCCCAATCCCCCCTGCTGGAGGTAATGCCCTGGCAGGCCTGCCATTTCTTCTTTAGCGACGAGCGCGCCCTGCCCCACGATCACCCCGGCAGCAACTACGGCCAGGCCCGGCGCATCATGCTGGAGCAGGCCCCTCTGAAATCCGGCCAGGTGCACCCCGTGCCCGTG
Source organism: Desulfarculus sp. (assembly GCA_016218705.1). GTDB lineage: Bacteria > Desulfobacterota > Desulfarculia > Desulfarculales > Desulfarculaceae > JACRDC01. The sequence goes on along the minus strand of JACRDC010000101.1, from coordinate 31,558 downwards.
GACCTCTACGAGCCCGAGGAGGCGGCGGCCCGCTACCAGGCCGAGTTGCGCACCCACTTCGGGGGCCTGCTGCCGGCCTTTGACTTCATCCTGCTGGGCCTGGGGCCGGATGGGCACCTGGCCTCGCTGTTTCCCCAGGACCCGGCCCAGGCCGAGGGCGGCGGCTGGGTGGCGGCGGTGCAGCCGCCAGAAGGCGTGCAGCCCGCCGTGGAGCGGGTGACCCTGACGTGGCCGGTGCTCAATGCCGGCCGCACGGTGGTGGTGGCGGTGACTGGCGCCGGCAAGCGCCAGGCCGTGCAAAAAGCCCTGGGCCAGGAGGCCTCGGGCCATGCCGCCTCCCCGGCCAGCCGCCTGCGCCCCTTTGGCGAGCTGTTCTGGTTCCTGGACCAGGAGGCCGCCGCCGGCCTGAAACCCTGATCCCCTGGCCGGGCGGGCCTTGGCGGGCTCGCCCGGCCTCCACGGAGGCCCAGCCCATGTGCGGCCGCTATCGCCAGACCTCGGACCTGGCCAGCCTGGAGCGCCGCTTCGGCCTTCAGCCCTCGGGGCTCGCCCTGACCCCGCGCTACAACCTGGCCCCCGGCCAGTCGGCGCCGGTGGTGGTGGCCCCGGAGGAGCGGCGGGATTTAAGGCTCATGCGCTGGGGCCTGGTGCCCCCCTGGGCCGCCGATCCCTCCCAGGGCCACAAGATGATAAACGCCCGCGCCGAGACCCTGGCCGCCAAGCCGGCCTTCAGGGGTGCCTATCGCTCCCGGCGCTGCCTGGTGCTGGCCGACGGGTTCTACGAGTGGGCGGCCCCGCCGCGCCCCGGCGCCCCCAAGCAGCCCTACAGCTTTGGCCTGCTTGAAGGCGGCCCCTTTGCCATGGCCGGCCTGTGGGAGCGTTGGCAGCCTCCGGGCCAGGCGGAGCTGCTCAGTTTCAGCATCGTCACCGTGCCGGCCAATGCCCTGGTGGGCGCCATCCACGAACGCATGCCGGCCCTGCTTTTGCCCGAGCAGGAGGCCCTCTGGCTGGACCCGGCCCAGCACGGCCCGGCGGCCTTGGCCGGCCTGCTTAGGCCCTATCCCTCCGACCTGATGCAGGCCCACCCCGTCTCGCCGGCCTTGAACCGGGCTGGCGCCGAGGGGCCGGAGTTGGCCCAGCCCTGGCGGCCCTCGCGGGCGCCGGGGCTCTTCGACTGAAGGCATATTCAGCCGGCCCTTGACTTTGCCCTGTCCTTGGGCGTATTTCATTGATACCCGCCGACGTTTTTTGCCCCAGCCCCCCCACCAAGGAGGCTTCCGTGGAGCATTTCAAGCTCTATATTGACGGCCAATTCGTGGACGCCCAGGACGGGGCGGCCTTCGAGACCCTGGACCCGGGCACCGGGCAGGCCTTCGCCACGGTGGCCCAGGCCGGGCCGGCCGAGGCCGAGGCGGCCATCCAGGCCGCCCGCCGGGCCTTTGACAGCGGCGTCTGGTCCGGCATGGCCCCGGACAAACGCGCGCGCATCATGATGGACTTCGCCGACCGGGTGCTGCGCCAAGCCGTGCGCCTGGCCATGTTCGAGTCCCTGGACTCGGGCGGCATCATCAACCGCACCAAGACCGAGGTTTTCCTGGGTTCCCTCATGGTGCGCAACCTGGCCCAACTGGCGGCCAGGGACTTTCCCTGGCGCGAGGAGATACCGGTCTCGGGCAACCCCTTCTTCCCAGCGCGCAACTACATCAGGCGCGAACCCATCGGGGTCTGCGTGGGCATCATCCCCTGGAACTTCCCCTTCAGCATGGCCATGTGGAAGATCGCCATGGCCGCCATCATGGGCAACACCGTGGTGCTCAAGCCGGCCAGCCATACGCCGGTATCGGCGCTCATCATCGCCGAGGCCCTGGCCGAGAGCCAGGTGCCGCCGGGGGTGGTGAACATCATCGCCGGCCCGGGCCAGACCCTGGGCCAGGTGCTGTGCACCCACCCCATGGTGGACAAGATCGCCTTCACCGGCTCCACCCAGGTGGGGCGCGAGATCATGAAGATGGCCGCCGACACGGTCAAGAAGGTGACCCTGGAACTGGGCGGCAAGAGCGCCAACATCGTGCTGGACGACGCCGACCTCAACCTGGCCATAGACGGCGGGCTGTTTGGCACCTTCTTCCACTGCGGCCAGGTCTGCGAGTCGGGCACCCGCATCCTGGTGCAGGACAAGCTCTACGATCAGTTCGTGGAGCGCCTGGCCAAGAGGGTGGGTGATATCCACATCGCCTACCAGTTGGACGCGGCCTCCCAGATGGGCCCCCTGGTCAGCGCCGGGCAACTGGCCACCACCGAACAGTATGTGCAACTGGGCCGCCAGGAGGGCGCCGAACTGGTCTGCGGGGGCAAGAGGCCGGAGCGCTTCGACCTGGAGGATGGCTACTACTACCAGCCCACCATCTTCGCCGGGGTGAACAACTCCATGCGCGTCGCCCGCGAGGAGATCTTCGGGCCGGTGGTCTGCGTCATACCCTTCCACGACGACGAAGAGGCCGTGGCCATCGCCAACGACAGCCCCTACGGCCTGGCCGGGGGGGTGTGGTCCCAGGACATCGCCCGGGCCGAGGCAATAGCCCACGGCGTGGCCACGGGCACCATGTGGATCAACGACTACCACGCCTTTGGCGACTACTGCCCCTTTGGCGGCTACAAGCAGTCGGGCGTGGGGCGGGAACTTGGCTATCACGGCCTGGCCGAGTACACCCAGATCAAGCGCGTGCACGTGGCCGCCGAGGCCGACCCGGCCAACAAGCTGGCCTTCCAGATGATGTTCAGCTACCCCCACAGCGCCACCTTCCAATATGCCGGCCCCACCAAGCTCAACAGCGGCCAGGGATCAATCGCCAGCATCGGCGCGGAGATGCAGGCCCTGGGCTGCCAGCGGGCCATATTGCTCAGCGACCCCGGCGTGGCCGCCGCCGGCCTGGTGGAGAAGGCCAAGAAGGCCCTGGGCGGCTACTGCGCCGGGGTCTTCTTGGACATACCCCAGGACAGCAGCCTGGCCACCGTGGACGCCGCCGCCGCCGTGGCCCGGCAAGTGGGCGCCGACGCCGTGGTCAGCGTGGGCGGAGGCAGCGTCATGGACACGGCCAAGGCCCTGGCCGTGCTCCTTAGCGAGGGCGGCCAGGCCATTGACCACGTGGCGGTGCTGCGCCTTAACCGGCCAGCCACGCCCCACATCGCCGTGCCCACCACGGCGGGCACCGGCAGCGAGGTCACCAACGTGGCGGTCATCAAGAACCACCAGGTGGGGCGCAAGGTCTACGTCCTGGAGAACGCCCTCTTTCCCCGGGTGGCCATCCTGGACCCCCAGTTCGTGCGCGGCCTGCCCCCGGGACTCACCGCCGGCACCGGCCTGGACGCCCTGACCCACGCCCTGGAGGCCCTGATGAGCCTGCGCAGCAACCCGGTCTGCGACGGGCTGGCCCTGCACGCCCTGCGGCTCATCGCCCAGAACCTGCCGGTCTGCGTGGAAAACGGCCAGGACCTCGCGGCCCGCTCCCACATGCAGGTGGCCGCCGCCCTGGCCGGCTGGGCCTTCTGCACCGCCCAGGTGGCCCTGGCCCACGCCATGGCCCACACCGTGGGGGCACTGTATGGGGTGCCCCACGGCAGCGCCTGCGGGGTGGTGCTGCCCCACGTGATGCGCTTCAACGCCGAGTCTTGCGCCCCGGCCCTGGCCCTGGCCGCCCAGGCCCTGGGGGTGGAGACCGCCGGCATGGACCAGGCCCAGGCGGCCCTGGCGGCGGCCACGGCCGTGGATGACCTGATGGAGCGCGTCGGCCACCCCCGGCGGCTCAGGGACCTGGGGGTGCCCGAGGAGGCCCTGTTCGAGGCCGCCGCCCACGCCGTGGCCGACCCGGCCTGCATCTTCAACCCCCGGCCGGTCACCGACCCCGGCCAGGTCTACGAGGTCTTTGAGCAGGCCTGGTAGCCGCGAGCCGCGGCGGGCATAAACGGATCGGGGGAGCTAGTACCCTAAACCACCGCCGGCGGCTCCTGGTGGGGGTTGCGGGCAGAAGAAAAGTAAAACGGAAAAGCATTAAAGTAATAACATTAAATATAAGGATTGTGCTGTGAAATCCAAGTATTTCAGTGACCCGTCCTCGGCGGTGGAGGCCTTTGTGGAGACCTTCCGCCGGGCGGCGAACGATCCCCAGATCGCCGGCGTCATGGGACAGTTAAAGCAAATGGTTTATTTTGACTACACCCAGGACGACCCCCAGATATCCTTTTACGTGGACGCCCGGGGCCAGACCATAGAGGTGGGGGCCGGCGCTCCCTCCGGCCACCCCGACGTGACCATCCTGGCCGGGGTGGACGTGGGGCACCAGGCCTGGTCCAACCAGCTCAACCCAGTGGTGGCCATGGCCACCGGGCGCATCAAGGCCAAGGGCTCCACGGCGGCGCTGCTGAAGCTCTCGCCGGTGCTCAAGATGATCGCGCCCATCTACCTTGCGGTGCTGGCCGAAAAGGGCATAAAGGCCTAGGCGGGGTGCCCCCCGCGGGGGGCAGTCAGCAGGTTGACAGGTTGGGTCAGGGGTGTAATTCCCCGTAACCCAATGTATTCATGGCCTCTTATGGTTGGGGCGCCGCCCGCCCGCATACCTAAAGTTGCGATCAAACGAGTAGTTTGATCGCAACTTTAGGTATGCGGGCCATGGATGGCTTTGATTGCATATTGATATCAGGCCCGGCCCAGGAGGTCTTTTTCGCCAAAGACCTGGGCCGAGAAGATCAGCACCTGGGTCTGGGGGTCGCGCCAGCAGCCGGGCTGGAGGCCGGCCTTCAAACAGGTGTGCTCCAGGAAGGTGTCGCGGTCCCAGCCCTGCTCAATGGCCACTTGGGGCAAGAGCACCCCGCGCCCCCGGGGGGCGATGATATAGATGCCGTGGCGGCCCACCTCGATCTCGCTTACGTCCTGGATGGGGCGCAGCGGTGAGAGCACGCTGATCTCCAGGTCAATCTCGTCCAGTTCCATGGGCCGCACGGGCATGAAGCGCGGGTCCTGGGTGGCGGCGGCCTGGGCCATCTCCCCCACCGTGGTCAAGAGGTCGTGGGGCGAGGTGAAGTTGCCGATGCAGCCGCGAAGTTGCCCCCGGCGGTGGATGGTCACGAAGGCCCCCCGTTGGAAGGTGAGCGCCTCCAGGTCGGCGGCCTGGGCGGGCGGGCGCTGGCCGCGCACCAGGGCCTCGATGGTCTGGCGGGCCACGGCCAACAGCCGCTTCTGCTCCTCCACGGTGAGATCGCGCTCATCTTCCATGATCGTCTCCGGGTTTATCGTTGCCCGCCGGGAGGCGGTCAATCCTGCACCGGCGCCGCCGGCCTCTGCCCCCGGCGCCAGGCCAGGTAGTGGGCCAGTATCAGCTCGTGGTCAAAGCACAGGGGCCGGGGTGGCGCTTCGGCGCTGAAGAGGCCCAGGCCGGCGGCGTCGTCGCCGGCCTGGGGCGAGCCCCCTGCCCGGCCCACGAAGACCGCCGAGACATTGTGCTGGCGCTGGTCCCGCCGGGGGTCGGAGTACACGCCCAAGAGGGCCAGCAGCTCAACCTCCAGGCCGGTTTCCTCGCGGGCCTCGCGCCGGGCGGCGGACTCCATGGTCTCGCCGTAGTCCACGAAGCCGCCGGGCAGGGCCCAGCCCCGGGGAGGGTTGCGGCGCTCTATCAGCACGATGGGCGGCGGATCACCCCGGCCCATGAGCTCGATCACCACGTCCACGGTGGGAAAGGGATTGCGATAGCGCTCCACCACGGCGCCGGGGGCCGGGCGGGCCGGGTGCTCCCTCACGAGCGGCCCCGGGAGGTCCCGGTCTCCTGCCGCCGCCGCCAGTAGTGCTCGCAGCGGCCCTGGCACTGAGGCAGCAAAAGCAGGCAGTAGACCAGGTGCTGGTGCACGCACAAAGGCCCGTCGCCCCGGGCCGGCACGAAGCCCGGACAGGTGATGCGGTTGATGGCCGTGATGTTCTTCTGGATCACCACCCGGCGGGCCACCTCGCGGTCGTCGGGATCGGCCAGGCGCTTGAGGCGTTCCAGGCGGTCGAGCGTCTGGGCGCCCACCTTGCGCCGGGCCTCCAGCATGGCGCACTTGGCCTCGGCCGAGGCCTCGGGGCCTTGGGTGCGGGTGCAGCGGCCTCGCTGGAAGTAGGCGCAGGCCTCGCCGCCCAGCCGCTGCAACTGGCTCACGCCCCTAGCCCTCCCCCGGTCCCAGGCGCTTGAGAAGCACCTGGTCGCCGGGGCGCACCATGCCCGGGTTCAGCACCCGGGCGAAGATGCCCTGGCGGGGCATGATGCAGTCGCCGGCCTGCTGGCGGATGGCGCAGCCGGTGTGGCACTCCTTGCCGATCTGGGTCACCTCCACCTCCACCGCGCCCAGCATCAGGCGCGAGCCGATGGGCAGGGTGTGCAGGGATAGACCCTGGGTGGTGACGTTCTCGGCGAAATCCCCGGGATGCACGTCCAGGCCCAGGCCGCGCATGTAGTCTATTGATTCTTGCGCCAACAGCGACAACTGGCGGTGCCAGGTGCCGGAGTGGGCGTCGCCCTTGAGTCCCACATCGGGGGCCAACTCTCCCTGGGGCAGGGGGGTCTTGCGCACCCCCTTGGTTTCACTAATATTGACTGATACGATGTGACCCACGGCCGCTTGCTCTGGGGGCATGGTGATTGCTTTCCTAGATAGGTCCATTGATTTGAGCTTAGTACCCCCTCCGGCGGGCGTCAAGCCCGGGCTGGCCTTGGGGCTGTGCCGCCAGGTCCTGGGCCTGGCGCCGGGACCGGGCCGGCTGTTGGCGGCGGTGAGCGGCGGCGGCGACTCGGTGGCCCTCCTGCGGCTGTTGCACCACCTGGCCCCGGGCCTGGGCTGGCTGCTCAGCGTGGCCCACGTGGACCACGGCCTGCGCCCCGGCTCGGCCGGCGAGGCCCGCTTCGTGGGGGAGCTGGCCACCTCCCTGGGGCTGCCGTTCCTGACGCGGCGGGTGGCGGTGCGGGCCAAGGGCCGCGCGCCCGAGGAGGCGGCCCGCCTGGCCCGGCGGGCCGCCCTCTTGGAGATGGCCCAAGAGGCCGGGTCCCAGGTCATCGCCCTGGCCCATAGCCTGGACGACCAGGCCGAGACGGTGCTGGCCCGGGCGCTCACCGGCAGTGGCCCCAGCGGCCTGGCGGCCATGCGGCCCTTGGACCTCCCCTGGTGGCGGCCCCTGCTAAAGGCCAGCCGCCAGGATTTGCGCGATTATCTGCGCGGCCTGGGCCAGGCCTGGCGGAGCGACCCCAGCAACCAAGGCCTTGGCCCCTTGCGCAACCGGCTGCGCCACCAGGTGCTGCCCCTGGCCCGCCAGGCCATAAACCCCCGCACTGACCAGGCCTTGGGCCGCCTGGCCCATATCTGCGCCCAGGAGGAGGACTTCTGGCAGTGGTGGTGCCAGGAGCAGTGGCGCGTGGCCGGCCGCCAGGAGGGCGACAGCCTGTGCCTGGGGCTTGACCACCTGACGGGCCTGCCCCCGGCGGCCCGGCGGCGGCTGGCGCGTTTTCTGGCCGCCCGGCTCACGGGTTCCGGCCAGCACCTGCTAAGCGGCCACGTGGAGCAGGTGCTCGATCTGTGGGATGGCCCCCCGGGGCGCAGGCTGACCCTGCCCGGCGGCCTGGCGGCGGCCCGGGAGCATCAGTGCCTGCGCCTGTACTGGGCCGGCCCGCCGGCTGCCTTCCAGGCCCAGTTGCACGGCCCGGGCTGGCTGTGGCTGCCCCACTTGCAGGGCTGGCTCACGGTAGAGGAGTGCCCCGGGCCGCCGCTCTTGGCCGCCCGGGGGCCGGAGGCCTGGCTACCGGCCAAGGCGGTGGCCTGGCCGCTAATCGCCCGCCAGCCCCGGCGGGGCGAGATTTTTCATCCCCTGGGCGCCCCGGGCGCCAAACGCCTGAGCCGCGTGCTCCTGGACCGCAAGGTACCGGCCTGGTGGCGGCCCCGCACGGTAATGCTCGAGGATCAAAAAGGATTATGGTGGGCGGCCCCCTGGTCGCTGGCCGGACGGGCCAAGCAAAACCACCCCCAAGGTCCCTGGTTGCGCCTCAGGCTCGTTGACACCATTGACCCCCCCGCATATACTAGATTTTTCGAGAATGCCCCTTTGAACAAGGGCCTAGACGGCGTAGCCACCGGCATGGCCGTGAAACCTGGAGATGACCCTTGAATCCCCTATACAAAAATATGGCTTTGTGGATGATCGTCATCCTGATGGCCTTCCTGCTGGCCCAGTTCGTGAGCAACCGCCCTGGCACCGGCAGCGAGGTCTGGCCCTACAGCGACTTCCTCTCCGCCGTGGAGCGCGGCCAGGTCACCTCGGTGGTGATCCAGGGCAACGACATCCACGGGCGCACCAACGACGGATCCTTCCGTACCTACGCCCCCGAGGACCCCGAGCTGGTACGGCAGCTTCGGGCCAAGAACGTCAAGATCCAGGCCAAGGCCGCCGAGGAGTCCCCCTGGTATATGACCATGCTGGTCTCCTGGTTCCCCATGCTGCTCTTGATAGGCGTATGGATATTTTTCATGCGCCAGATGCAGATGGGCGGCGGCAAGGCCATGAGCTTCGGCAAGAGCCGCGCCCGCCTGCAGACCGAGCCCGGCGGCCGGCGCATCACCTTCGAGGACGTGGCCGGGGTCGAGGAGGCCAAGGACGAGCTGGCCGAGATCATCGAGTTCCTGCGCGACCCCAAGAAGTTCACCCGCCTGGGCGGGCGCATCCCCAAGGGCGTGCTCCTGGTGGGCGGGCCGGGCACCGGCAAGACGCTGTTGGCCCGGGCCATCGCCGGCGAGGCCGGGGTGCCCTTCTTCTCCATCAGCGGCTCCGACTTCGTGGAGATGTTCGTGGGCGTGGGCGCCAGCCGCGTGCGCGACCTGTTCACCCAGGGCAAGAAGAACGCCCCCTGCATCATCTTCATTGACGAGATTGACGCCGTGGGGCGCCACCGGGGCGCCGGCCTGGGCGGCGGCCACGACGAGCGCGAGCAGACGCTCAACCAGCTCCTGGTGGAGATGGACGGCTTCGAGTCCAACGAGGGCGTGATCCTCATCGCCGCCACCAACCGCCCCGACGTGCTCGACCCGGCCCTCCTCAGGCCCGGGCGCTTCGACCGCCAAGTGGTGGTGCCGGTGCCCGACGTCAAGGGGCGCGAGCAGATTCTCATGGTGCACACCCGCCGCACCCCCTTGGGGCCGGACGTGGACCTGGCGGTCATCGCCCGGGGCACCCCGGGCTTCTCCGGCGCGGACCTGGAGAACATGGTCAACGAGGCCGCCCTCTTGGCCGCGCGCACCAACAAGGACCGCCTGGACATGGAGGACTTCGAGAAGGCCAAGGACAAGGTGCTCATGGGCGCCGAGCGCCGCAGCCTCATCCTCACCGACGAGGAGAAGCGCACCACCGCCTATCACGAGGCCGGCCACGCCCTGGTGGCCAAGAAGAGCCCCCACACCGACCCCGTGCACAAGGTGACCATCATCCCCCGCGGCCGCGCCCTGGGGCTGACCCAGCAACTGCCGGTGGACGACCGCCACACCTATCCCCGCGACTACCTGGTGGCCAACCTGGCGGTGCTGTTGGGCGGGCGGGCCGCCGAGGAACTGGTGCTGGACACCGTCACCACCGGCGCCGGCAACGACATCGAGCGCGCCACCACCTTGGCCCGGCGCATGGTCTGCGAATGGGGCATGAGCGAGGTCATGGGTCCCTTGACCTTTGGCAAGCGCGAGGAGCAGATATTCCTGGGACGCGAGCTGTCCCAGCACCGCGACTACTCCGAGCTTACCGCCCAGGCCATAGACGACGAGGTGCGCCGCCTGGTCAACGAGGCCCACGAAACGGCCTTAAGCATCCTGCGCGACAACCTGGACAAGCTGCACCAGATGGCCGAGGCCCTCCTGGTGGAGGAGACCCTGGACGCCGAGGCCGTGGAGTCCATCGTCAGCGGCCTTCCGCGCCAGCCCCGGCCGGCCCCCAAGGGCCTGCCCCGGCGCTACACCTCCAGCGAGCCCCCCCGCCCCCCCGAGTCCGGCGGCGGCGAGCCCCCCCGGCAGGACCCGGCCGGCGGCGGGTCCCGGGAGCAAGAGCCCGGTGCTTAGACCGGGGCCGCGCCGGCTCAAGCTGCCCGGCGGCCACCTGTCCCTGGGCGAGGGCACCCTCATCATGGGGGTGGTCAACGTCACCCCCGACTCCTTCTCCGACGGCGGGCTGTTCGTGGACCGCCAGGCGGCGGTGGAGCAGGGCCTGGCCCTGGCCAGCCAGGGCGCGGCCATCCTGGACATCGGCGGCGAATCCACCCGCCCCGGCTCCGACCCCACCCCCCTTGAGGTGGAGCTGGACCGGGTGCTGCCGGTGGTGCGCGAGCTTAAGGAACGGTCGGGCGCGCTCATCAGCATAGACACCTACAAGGCCCCGGTGGCCGAGGCGGCCATCGCCGCCGGCGCGGACATGGTCAACGACGTCACCGCCCTCAAGGGCGACCCGGCCATGGCCGGGCTGTGCGCCAGAAGCGGCGTGGCCCTGGTGCTGATGCACATGCTGGGCAGCCCGCGTACCATGCAGGTGGACCCGCAATACCAGGACGTGGTGGCCGAGGTGAGGGACTTCCTGGCCGCCCAGGCCCAGGTGGCGTTGGCGGCCGGCGTGGACGGACAGGCCATCGTGGTGGACCCGGGCATCGGCTTCGGCAAGACGCTGGATCACAACTTGGCCCTGATCCGCAACCTGCCGGCCCTGGCCGCCCTGGGCTATCCGGTGCTGTTGGGGGCCAGCCGCAAGGCCTTCATCGGCAAGCTCACGGGCCGCGAGCAGCCCGGCGAGCGGCTGTGGGGCACCCTGGGCGCCCATGCCCTGGGCGCCGCCCTGGGGGCCGACATGGTGCGGGTGCACGACGTGGCCCCCCTCCGGGAGGCGTTGCAGGTGGTGGACGCGGTGATGGCCGCGCCGGTGTGGCCATGAACGACCTTTTGATACTCTTCACCCAGATCACCTGGCGCGATGCCCTGGACATCGGCCTGGTGACCTTCGTGGTCTACCAGACCATACTGTTGGTGAAGGGCACCCGGGCCATGCACATGCTCTTGGGCCTGGGCGTGGTCTTCGTCACCCTGGTGGTCAGCCAGATACTGGGCCTTCTTACCATCAACTGGATCATCAACAGCTTCCTGTCCTCCCTGATCCTGGTGGTCATCATCATCTTTCAGAACGACATCCGCCGGGCCTTGGCCCGCATGGGGCGCGGCCCCTTCTTCGGGCCGGAGCGCGACCCCGCCTCCACCCTGGAGGAGGTGGTGCGCACGGCGGTGGGCTTGGCCTCGCGCATGACCGGCGGCCTGATGGTGCTGGAGCGCCACATCGGCCTGGGCGACTACGTGGAGGTGGGCACGCCCATTGAGTCCAAGGTCAGCCGCGAGTTGCTCATCCAGATATTCCAGACCAGCGGACCCCTGCACGACGGCGCGGTCATTATCAGCGGCGACCGCATCCTGGCCGCCCGCTGCGTGCTGCCCTTGTCGGCCAACCCCGCCCTGGGCCGCCACCTGGGCACCCGCCACCGCGCCGCCCTGGGCCTGAGCGAGGAAACCGACGCGGTCTGCGTGGTCATCAGCGAGGAGCGCGGCCGGGTCAGCGTGGCCGTGGGCGGCAAGCTCACCCCCGACCTGGACGCCGTGGCCCTGCGCAACCTGCTCTTCGAGCTGTTCGAGGTGGGCGAGGGCCGCCGGCGCGGGCTGTTCAAATGGGGCAAGTCCAGTGCTTGAGCGCATCACCCACAACTGGTCGCTCAAGCTGTTGGCCCTGGCCATCGCCACGGCCATGTGGGTCTTCGTGGTGGGCCAAGAGAAAAGCGAGATCGGCGTGCGGGTGGCGGTGGAGATCGCCAACCTGCCGCCTGAGCTACTGGTAGTCGAGGACCACCCCGGCGAGGTGGACGTGCGCATATACGGGCCGCGCTCGCTGATCCGCCGGGTGGCCTCCGAGCGCCTGGTCAAGGTGGTGGACCTGTCGGGCATGGGCCTGGGCGAGCACGTCTTCCAGGTGCTGCCCGAGGACCTGCGCCTGCCCCCCGGGGTGCGGGTCATACGCATCAGCCCCGGCAGCTTCACCCTCACCCTGGCCAAGCGCATCACCCGTGACGTGCAGGTGCGCCCGGTCTTCCGCGGCCACCCCCAGGCCGGCTTCGAGGTGGCCGAGGTCACCTTCAAGCCCGAGAAGGTGGTGGTCTGGGGACGCAAGGAGGACCTGGGCGATCTGGACTGGATATGGACCGTGCCCATAGACCTGACCGAGCGCCAGGAGAGCTTCAACCAGACCGTGCAGCTCAGGCTGCCCCCTGGCCGCACCGTGCGCGTCAGCCAGGTGGAGGTGGTGGCCCAGGTCAAGATAGGCCCCGGCAAGCAACCGCCGCCCGCGCCGGCCCCGGCGGGCAAGGCCCCCAAATAGAGAGAATCGCAATGCCAACCCAACGCAATATCTTCGGCACCGACGGCGTGCGTGGCGTGGCCAACGTCCACCCCATGACCGTGGAGATGGCCATGGGCATCGGCCAGGGCGTGGCCAACGTGCTACGAAGCCACTCCAGCCGCCACAAGATCATGATCGGCAAGGACACCCGGCTCTCGGGCTACATGCTGGAGAACGCCCTGGTGGCCGGCATCTGCTCCATGGGCGTGGACGCCCTGTTGGTGGGGCCCCTGCCCACCCCGGCCATCGCCTTTTTGACCCGCAACATGCGCGCCGACGCCGGCATCGTCATCAGCGCCAGCCACAACCCCTACCAGGACAACGGCATCAAGATTTTCGCCAAGAACGGCTTCAAGTTGCCCGACGCCATGGAGGCCCAGATCGAGGAGTACGTCAACAACCTGCGCGACCAGACCGGCACGGCGCCGCGGCCCACGGCCCAGGCCGTGGGCAAGGCCAAGCGCATTGACGACGCCCTGGGCCGCTACATCGTCTTTTTGAAGAACAGCTTCCCCGGAGAATACACCCTGGACGGGCTGACCATCGCGGTGGACTGCGCCAACGGCGCCACCTACAAGGTGGCCCCGGCGGTGCTCTCGGAACTGGGCGCCCAGCTCAAGCTCATCGGCGTGGACCCCGACGGCACCAACATCAACGCCGGCGTGGGCTCGCTTTATCCCGAACGCCTCCAACAAATGGTCAAGAGTGGCCAGGCCGACATGGGCGTGGCCTTCGACGGCGACGGCGACCGCCTGATTATGGTGGACGAGGAGGGCGAGATCATAGACGGCGACCAGATCATGGCCATCTGCGCCGACGACATGATAGGCCGCGGCTCGCTTAAAAAAGCCACCGTGGTGGCCACGGTGATGAGCAACCTGGGCCTGGAGCTGTGCCTGCGCGACCGGGGCATCCGCCTTTTGCGCACCAAGGTGGGCGACCGCTACGTGGTGGAGGCCATGGTCAAGGGCGGCTACAACCTGGGCGGCGAGCAGAGCGGCCACCTGATCTTTTTGGACCACAACACCACCGGCGACGGCGTGCTCTCGGCCCTGCAGGTGCTGTCCATCATGGTGCTCACCGGCAAACCCTTGAGCGAGCTCAAGCGCATCATGACCCGCATGCCCCAGGTGCTCATCAACCTGCGCGTGGGCAGCCGCCCGCCCATCAGCGAGGTGCCGGGCATGGTCAAGGCCATGCGCCAGCATGAGGAGCGCCTGGGCGAGAACGGCCGCATCCTGGTGCGCTACTCTGGCACCGAGCCCCTGTTGCGCATCATGGTGGAGGCCCTGGACCAGGACCTGATGAACGACGTGGCCCAGGCGCTCAAACAGACGGCCCTCAAGGAGCTGGGCAGCGGGGAAGGAAAGTAGGCACATGCTGTTAGCCATAGACGTTGGCAACACCAACACCGTGCTGGGGGTCTTCCAGGGCGAGCGCCTGGTGGCCGACTGGCGGGTGCGCACCGAGCGCGAGCGCACCCGCGACGAGTTGGGCATCCTGCTCAGCAGCCTCTTCGCGGCCAGCCCGGTGCCCATGGGCAGCATAGACGGCGTCATCATCTCTAGCGTGGTGCCGCCCATGAACAACACCTTGAGCGACTTCTGCCGGCGCTATTTCGACCTCACCCCCCTGTTCGTGGGGCCGGGCATCAAGACCGGCATGCCCATCCTCTACGACAACCCCCGCGAGGTCGGCGCCGACCGCATCGTCAACGCCGTGGCCGCCTATGAGCGCTTTCCCCAGGACCTGATCGTGGTGGACTTCGGCACCGCCACCACCTTCGACTGCATCAGCGCCGATGGCAAGTACCTGGGCGGGGCCATCGCCCCGGGCATCGTCATCTCCTGCGAGGCCCTGTTCCAGCGGGCCAGCAAGCTGCCCCGGGTGGAGATCTTCACCCGGCCCAAGTCGGCGGTGGCCAAGGACACCATCAGCTCCATGAACGCCGGCATCATCTTTGGCTACGCCGGCCTGGTGGACGGCCTGGTGGGGGCCATCAACAAGGAGCGCGGCGTCAAGTCCAAGGTGCTGGCCACCGGCGGGCTGGCCGGCATCATCGCCAGCCAGTCGGCCACCATCGAGGAGGTGGACGAGCTCCTGACCCTGCGCGGCCTTCACATCCTCTACAACCGCAACCAGTAGGCACCGGCCAAGTTCATGGGCCACCCCGCGCCACCCGGCCAGGCCCCGGCCTTGGCCAGCCCCCCCCGCTGGCCCCGGCCAGGCCAGCCCCTGGGCCTGGTGGCGCCAGGCGGGGCCTTCGCGCCCGAGGCCTACCAGGCCGGGCTGGCGGCGCTGCAGGAGCTGGCCCCGGGGCTTACCGTGCGCGCCGGCCAGGAACTGGCCAGCCGCGACGGCTACTTCGCTGGTGGCGACCAGGAGCGCGCCGGCCATCTGCAAAGGCTGTTGACCGACCCCGGGCTGGGCCTGGTCATGGCCGTGCGCGGCGGCTTCGGGTGCAGCCGGCTCTTGCCGCTCATGGACCTGACGGCCTGCGCGCAGGCTGGCGGCTGCCTGCTGGGCTTCTCCGACCTCACCTGTCTGTTGAACGCCCTGGCCAGCCAGGGCCTGGTGGCCCTGCACGGGCCGGTGCTGACCCAACTGCCCCGCCTGGACGGGCCCAGCCGCGCCGACCTGGCCGGTCTACTGGCGGGGCGCCGGCCCTGGCCCCTGAGCCTGGCCGGCGCCGCCGTCCGCACTGGCCGGGCCGTTGGCCCGCTCCTGGGCGGCAACCTGACCCTGCTCTGCCACCTTTTGGGCACCCCCTGGTTCCCGCCGCTCACCGGCGCCATCCTCCTCCTGGAGGACACCGGCGAGGCCGCCTACCGCCTGGACCGCCTGCTGACCCAACTGGAGCTGGCCGGCGTCTTCGGGCAGGTTGCGGGCGTGGCCGTGGGCTGGCTCAGCCAGGAGGCCCCCTGGCCAGAGGGGCTGGCCGCCACCGTGGAGCGCCGCCTGGCCGGCCTGGGCGTGCCGGTAGTGGGGGGCCTGCCCTTTGGCCACGGCGGCGCCAACCGCCTGCTGCCCCTGGGCGCCTTGGCCGAGCTTGACGGCCAGGCCGGCACGCTGACCGTGGGGCTGGGCCTTGCCTGAGTGGTCCCGCCTGGCCGGACTCCTGGACCAGGGCGTGAACCAGGGCGTGGCCCCGGCCGTGGCGCTCCTGGCCTGGCGGGACGGCGGCCCGGCCTTTGTGCACGCCGCCGGCGCGGCCCAACCCGACACCTGGTTTGACCTGGCCTCGCTGACCAAGCCCCTGGCCACGGCGCTCATGGCCCTGGACCAGAACTGCCTGGGCCGCCTGCCCTGGAAGGCCAGGCTGGGCGACCTCTTGGGGCGGCCGGTGCCCGTGGACAAGGCGGCCATCACCATCCAGCAACTGCTGGCCCACGCGGCTGGCTACGCCCCCTATCAGCCCTTCCACCAAGTGCTGGACAGCAACCCGCCGGCCATGCGCCGGGGGCTGTTGTTGGCCATGCTCATGAACGAGCCCCTGGCCCATGCCCCCGGCCACCAGGCCCTGTACAGCGACCTGGGCTACATGCTCCTGGGGCTCATCCTGGAACGCCTGGCCGGGGTGCCCCTGGAAACCCTGCTGGCCAGGGTCTACGCCGACCTGGGGGTGGAAGGCCCGCGCTATTTCCCCCTGGCCCAGGGGTCGGACATGCCCTTGGAGCGCATCGCGCCCTGCGGTCCCCTGCCCGGACGCCCGCTGATCCACGGCCAGGTGGAGGACGAGAACGCTTATAGCCTGGGCGGGGTGGCTGGCCACGCCGGGCTATTCGGCGGAGCCCTGGAGGTGGCCCGGGTGATGGACGCCCTGTGCCGGGCCGCCCTGGGCGGCGGCCCCTGGCCCGCCGAGCGCGCGCGCCGGCTCTTCGAGCTCGACCGCGCCACGCCTGGCTCAGGCCGCACCCCTGGCTTCGACACCCCCAGCGGCGCCGAGAGCCAGGCCGGCGCAAGCGCTCCCCCCGGCACCGTGGGCCACCTGGGCTTCACCGGTGTGAGCCTGTGGTGGCACCCGGCCAGCAACCGCGGCCTGGTGCTACTGACCAACCGCGTGGCCCTGGGGCGCGGCAACGAGAAGATCAAGGACTTCCGCCGGCGTGTGCATCAGGAGGCCTGGCCGCTACTGGGGTTTTAACGATGACCGCCATGACCTCATTACATCATCCGGTGACGCCATGACCCAGCAGCCATCCCTGGACCCCGCCTTCAACACCGCGCCCGAGCATATCTCCTCCGTCCACCTCATGGGCATCGGCGGCGTGGCCATGGGGGCGCTGGCTGGCGCATTAAAAAGGCGGGGCCTGATGGTGCGTGGTTCTGACCAACCTCTGTACCCGCCCATGTCAACCTTCCTGGAGGGCTTAAGCATCCCCGTGGCGCAAGGCTACGCCGCCCAGAACCTTCAGCCCCGTCCCGATCTGGTCATCGTGGGCAACGTCATCCGCCGCGACAACACCGAGGCGATCGCCCTGGCCCAGGCCGGCATCCCCTATCTCTCGCTGCCCCAAGCCCTGGCCCGCTTTTTCATAAGAGAGCGCGTGAGCATCGTGGTGGCCGGCACCCACGGCAAGACCACCACCACGGCCATCGCCGCCAGCGCGCTGATGCGCGGCGGCCTGGACCCCGGCTTCCTGGTGGGCGGCATCATGCTGGAGGGCGGCCAGAACTTCGCCGACGGCGCTGGCCCCCATTTCGTGGTGGAGGGCGACGAGTACGACACGGCCTTCTTCGACAAGCGGCCCAAGTTCGTGCACTATCGGCCCCGCATCGCCATTCTGACCAGTTGCGAGTTCGACCACGCCGACATCTACGCCGACATGCAGGCCGTGCGCCGGGCCTTTGACCTCCTGGTGGGCGCCCTGCCACCCGATGGGGTCATCCTGGCCTGGGGCGACAGCCCCGAGGTGCTGGCCCGGGTGGCCGGTGCCCCCTGCCCGGTGCTGACCTACGGCCAGGGCCAGGACTGCGCCTGGCGCCTGGTTTCGGCGCGGCCAGCCACAAAGGGAGGCGCCCAACTGCTGGTGCGCACGCCAACCGGCCTGGATCTGGATTTCTTCTCGCCCCTGGCAGGCGAGCACAACGCGCTCAACACCACGGCGGCCTGCGCCGCCCTGGTGGCGGCCGGGCTGGAGCCCTCGCGGGCAGCCGCGCTCCAGGCCGGCTTCGGCGGAGTGCGCCGCCGCCAGGAGGTACGCGGAGAGGCCGGCGGCGTGGTGGTGGTGGACGACTTCGCCCACCACCCCACGGCGGTCAAGGAGACCGTGGCCGCCGTGCGGCTCTTCGGCCTGCCGGGCTGGCGCCCCGGGCAGGGGCGGCTGGTGGCGGTCTTCGAGCCGCGCACCAACACCAGCAAGCGCGCCTTCTTTCAGGCCGAGTATGCCTTGGCCTTTGACCGCGCCGACCTGGTCTTCCTGCGCGAGCCTCCGGGCGTGCAAGACTTGCCCCCTGACGAGCGCTTCTCCTCGGCCCGCCTGGCCGCCGACCTGGAAACGCGCGGGGTGCCAGCCCGGGCCTATGAGGACAGCGAGACCCTGCTCATGGCCCTGCTTACGGAACTGCGCCCCGGCGACCTCTGCCTGGTGATGAGCAACGGCGGCTTCGACAACCTGCACGCCCGTCTCCTGGCCAGCCTGGGCGGGGCCTAGCTCCCCCAAGGCGCCCTGGTGCCAGCGCTGGCGCCCCCGCCCCCGAGCCCCCCGCCCGGGCGGCTTCCCTCCTGCTTTTCGCCATTTTCACATTCTCGCAAACTCGGTTGACCGGCGCGGTAGAAGTAGATTAATATTTTTTTGCGTATAGGGGTAACCCGCCAGGCAAGCGCCGCTGGCGGGCCAGGCAAGCCAAGTGATAGTAGCCCGGTTGGCCTGGAATTGGGCATGGTTGCAGATTCAAACAAGGAGGTTGCGCGGGGAAGTTTTTCCGGTACGCGACCCTGGTGGGGAAATCCAACCCCTGGGCCTTCACCACCAACCCCAGCCCAGAGCCGCTTCTTTGGTGACATCACTAGAGGGAGGTGCTCGGTCATGGCAAACGGTGAAAACAAGGGGTTATCCATTCTGTACCGGACGGAGGACTGGCTGGCCGTCTGGTTGGGCTTCCTGATCATTGCCCTGGTCTTGGCCGGCCTGACGGTCAAGCCACCCAAATTCAAGTGGACCACCGAGGGCGAGTTCGCCGGGCTAGTCAAGGAGAACACCCCGGTAGTGGAGGCCCTGGCCAAACTCTCGGAGCAAAAGGGCGAGGCCGGCGCGGCCACGGCCCTGGGGGCCTTGCGGCAGGCCATGGCCAAGGGTGAGCGCAAGGCCGTGGGCGACGCGGCCAAGAAGGTGGACGAGGCGCTCAAGCCGGTCAAGGACAAGGACTTCAAGAAGTCGGTGGGAGAGATCACCAAGAAGCTCTCCTCCAACTCCGGGGCGCTCCTGGAGAAGATATTCGCCGCCGAAAACCTGCTGTGGTCGCTTTATCTGCTCATCGGCTTCGGCGCCCTGGCCCTGGTGGGCCTGGTGCTGCTGGGCCAAAGCGCGGGCCAGTTCATCGTGGGGTTCCCGGTGGTCTTCATCATCGCCTGGGTCTCCCAGTTCATCGCCGGCAACTTCTCGATCAACGAGCTGGGCCTGGAATACGTTCTGTGGTGCCTGGCCCTGGGGCTCGTCGTCTCCAACGTCGTGGGCCTGCCCGAGTGGCTCAAGCCGGCGGTGCAGACCGAGTTCTACATCAAGACCGGCCTGGTCATCCTGGGCACGGGCATCCTCTTCGGCGAGATCGTGCAGGCCGGCATCTACGGCATCGTCCAAGCCGCCCTGGTCATCGCGGTCATCTGGTACTTCTGCTACTGGCTTTCGCATAAAAAGATGGGCATTGACCAGGACTTCTCGGCCCTGCTAAGCAGCGCGGTGTCCATCTGCGGCGTCTCGGCGGCCATCGCCACCGCCGGGGCCATCAAGGCCGACCCCAAGAAGATGAGCTACGTCACCTCCATCACCTTGATCTGCGCCATCCCCATGCTGGTCTTGCAGCCGGCCATCGCCAAGTGGGTGGGCATGCCCGACGTGGTGGCCGGGGCCTGGCTGGGCGGCACCCTGGACACCAGCGGCTCGGTGGTGGCCGCCGGGGCGCTCATAAGCGAAACCGCCATGAAGACCGGCGTCATCGTCAAGATGAGCCAAAACGTCTTCATCGGCTTCGCGGCCTTCTTCCTGGCCATCTGGTGGACCTACAAGGAGTGCCGCGACCTGCCCGAGAGCGAGCGGCCCGGGGCCATCGAGATATGGAACCGCTTCCCCAAGTTCGTGCTGGGCTTCATGATCTCCTCCCTGGTCTTCTCCTTCCTGCTCTCGCCCGACACCATCAAGGTGGTCAAGGGACCCCTGGGGGGGCTGCGCACCTGGTGGTTCGCCCTGGCCTTCACCTGCATCGGCCTGGAGACCCACTTCGGCGACCTGGCCAAGATGGGCGGCGGCCGGCCCGCCGTGGCCTTCGTGATCGCCCAGAGTGTCAACATCATCTGGACCCTAATCCTGGCCTACCTGATCTTCGGCGGCGTCTTGTTCCCCCCGCCCAAGATGTAGGGACGGCATTCACCAGCCCCCGCTGCCCGCCTGGCGGCGGGGGCTATTATTTAAGGACGCGGCATGCTTGCATGGCTTCCGCGCGGCTGGGGGCGGCCCTGGGACTGGGTGCAGGTGGAGGTCAGCTCCCGCTGCAACGCCCGCTGCCTCTACTGCCCCCACGCCACCCTGGCCCCAGACTGGCAGGGCCGGCTGATGGACTTGGACACCTTCCGCCGCTTGCTGCCTTCCCTGAGGCGCGCCCGCCTGGTCCACCTGCAGGGCTGGGGCGAGCCCCTGCTCAACCCCGACTTCTGGAGCATGCTCCGCCTGGCCCGGGGCCAGGGCTGCCGGGTGGGGACCACCACCAACGCCACCTTGCTGGACGCCGAGACGGCCCGGCGCATGGTGGCCGAAGGCCTGGAGGTGGTGGGCTTGTCCCTGGCTGGCGTGGACCAGCGCAATGACCAGATTCGCCGGGGGACCAGCCTGACCCAGGTACTGGGGGCCATGGAGCACCTAGCCCAGGCCAAGGCCCGGGCCGGCAGCGAGCTTCCAACCGTCCACGTGGCCTACCTGGCCCTGCGCTCCCGCCTGGACGACGTAGCGCGCCTGCCGGGGCTGCTCAAGGACCGGGGGGTGACGGCGGTGGTGGTGAGCACCCTGGACCTGGTCACCAGCCCCGAACTGGCCGCCGAGGCCCTCTGGCCCCAGGACCAGGCCGAGTTCCAGAGGGTGGAAGCCATGCTGGACGCGGCGGCCCAGGAGGCGGCCCAGGCCGGCCTGGCCTGGCACCACCAATTGGCCCACCCGCCGGGGGGGAGGCCGGGACCCTGCACGGAGAACGTGGACAAGGCCATGGTGGTCAGCGCGGCGGGGCAGGTCATGCCTTGCGTCTTCCACAACCTATCCACGTCCCGGCCCCTGGCCTGGCAGGAGGGCGGCATGCGGCCCTGGCGGCAGGAACGCTTCGGGGACGTCAACCAGGAATCGCTGGAGGATATCTGGCGCGGGCGCGGCTACCGGGCCTTCCGCGACAGCCTGGGCCGGGGCTCCCCGCCGCCGGGCTGCCGAGTGTGCCCCAAGCTGCGCATGGTCCGGTGATCAGCGGGGAGCGTGGCCAGGGGGCCGGCCGCCGGCTTCAGCCGGCCCCGGTCCCCTAGCCCTCCTGGCTGACCTGCTCCATGAGCGCCCCCAGGGCCTTGAGGTGGGCCTTTTCCTCCTGGGCCAGGTCGTGCAGGGCCTGGCGGGCCTGGTCCTGGGCCAGCTTATGGCTCATGCGCAGGTACAGGTCCAGGGCCTGGGCCTCGATGCCCATGGCCGCCTCCAACAGGGCCCGCTCGCCGAAGCCCTGGGGCAAGAGCCTCTCCAAGGCCTGCTCCACCTTTTCACCGCCCTCCATCACCAGGTCGTGGGACTGGGCCACAAGCTCCTCCTGGCCGGGGCCGTCGGGCCTCTCCCACAGGTACAGGCCGTAGACCTGGTCGCAATGGCGCTGCTCCACCATGGCCAGGCGCTGGCATAGATCGCGGGCTCGCTGGCTCCCGGAGCGCTCACCGGCCTGGCGGTAGAACTGGCCCAGGCCGGCCTCCAGGCCCAGGGCGATGACCAACAGCCGGGCCTTGTCCTCCTTGCCGCTGACCAGCCCCAGGCCCTGGGTGGCGGTGCCGGGCGCCGTGAGCCCGTCCCAGGCCATGATGCCCCCGGCCAGGGAGTAGACCTCCTCAAAGCCCCGGTGCTTGAGCATTTCCGCAGCCGCCCGGCTGCGCCCGCCCATGGCTCAATAGACGATGGTGGGCTTGTTCGGGTCCAGCTCCGTGAGGCGCTCGCTAAGGTCGGGCAGGGGGATGAGCCTGGCCCCGGGGATGTGGCCGCGCTTGTACTCGGCGGGCTGGCGCACGTCCAAGAGGGTGTATTCATCGGGCCGGCGGGCCTCCATGAATTTGCGGACCTGGTCGGGGCTCAGGTCGCGGGAGGCGCTGAACAGGGCCTTGAGCATCATGAAGGCGTTCTCCTCATTAGCTTGTGGACAACTGGCGCTGGTTGCGTCTCAGCGCACGTAGCGAGTGAAGGGCATGACCAACAGCCGCCCCAGGCCCAGCTTGCCGGCGTCGAAGTGGCCGCCCACGCCGATCCTGATGCCGGCCTGGTCCACTTGGGTCAGCAGGGTGCCCAGGGCGCGGTCCCACAGCGAAAAGATGGTGCCGTAGTTGCTGTTGCGTTCCTTGATCTTCACCGAATGGTGGATGCGGTGCATGGATGGAGGCACGAAAAGGATCCACCACAGGCCCTCCAGCCAGGCCGGCGCCTTGAGGCTACTGTGCTGGAACTGGGCGCAGAGCCCCAGGCTGGCCTCGAAGACGATAACGCTCAAGGGGTCGGCGCCGATGAGGTAGATCAGGCCCAGGGTTATCAGGGCCGAGATGAAAAGCTCGCCGATGTGGAAGCGGGTGGCCGTGGAGACGTCCATGTTCAAGTCGCTGTGGTGCACGCGGTGGAAGCGCCACAAAAGCGGCACCTCGTGGTTCAAGAGGTGCCAGACGTAGAGCATGAAGTCCAGGAAGGCCACGGCGATGAGCAGCTTGAGGCCATAGGGCAGCGGGTGGACGTTTAGCAGGCCCAACTTGTTTTGGGTGACATGCTGGGCCAGGGCCAGCTTGGCGGTGCCAAACAGCGCCGCCAGCAACAGCGTGTTGAGGGCCGTGAGCCCCAGGTTCACCGCCCAGCGCCGGAGCTTGGAGACCGTGGCCAGCCGGTAGGGGGCCGATATCTCCATGACCAGGAAGAAAACCAGCCCACCCCCGAAGGTCAACAGGCGGATCAGGGCGGCGTTGGCATCCAGCATGGCGGCTCCCCAAGGTGATGGCCGCCGGCGGGCTGGCGGCCTGCCTTAATTTTGCCACAACCCCGCTCTCGGCGCCCTGGGCAAATGGCGGCGCTTGTGCCTGCCCCGGGGCTTGTACTAAATTGATGGGAACCTGTGAATTTCGGGGGGCTGAGCCTCAACGCCACACTGGAGTGAAGAGCATGCATACGCGGCGCGTGATGATGGGCACGGTCCTGGCCTTGGCGCTGACGGTCTTCTTGGCCATGGCGCCCCTGGAGGCCCGGGCCGCCGCCAAAACCAAGATGGTGGAGGTGGTCCTGGACTGCTCGGGCAGCATGAAGGGCCGCCTGCCCTCGGGCGAGACCCGCATCGCGGCGGCCAAGCAGGCCGTGGAGGTCATGGTGCCCAAGCTGCCGGCCGAGACCATGCTGGCCTTCAGGGCCTACGGCCACCAATCGCCCACGGCCAAGCGCGACTGCCAGGACACCCAGTTGTTGGAGGGCTTCGCGCCGGCGGCCCAGAACGGCGCCCAGATCGTCAACAAGGCCAAGGCCCTGCCCGCCCAGGGCTACACGCCCATCACCTACGTGCTGGGCCTGGCGGCCAAGGACTTCCCCGCCGGCGGCCAGGCCGAGAAGGTCATCATCCTGGTCAGCGACGGCAAGGAGACCTGCCCCGGCGACCCCTGCGCCACGGCCAAGGCCCTGCACGAGGTGGACAAGGTGGTGATACACACCGTGGGCCTGGGCGTGGACGCGGCCACCAAGGCCCAGTTGGAGTGCATCGCCCGCGCCGCCGGGGGCAAATACTTCCCCGCCGGCAGCGCCGAGGAGTTGGCCAAGACCCTGATGAGCGCCGTGGAGACCGGCGAGGTGCGCCAACTCAAGAAGAAGGGCTTCGGCCACCTCAAGGTCAAGGGCGCCGACCTGATGGGCCACCAGGTGACCAACTCCGAGACCGGCCAGAAGGTGGCCGACCTAAGCCACGTCCAGGACACGGTCAAGCTGCCCACCGGCATCTACAGCGTGAGCGTGGGCAAGGCCCTGTGGTCCGGCGTGGAGATCAAGGCCGACGAGACCACGGTGCTGGAGCCGGGGGTGCTCACGGTCAACCACGCGGCCTTGCAGGGCAACCGCGTGCTGGAGCCCGAGACCGGCCAGGAGATGGGCCAGGTGAGCAACACCAAGTCCTCCATGGCCCTGATGCCCGGCGACTACGAGGTGACCTTCGGCCAGGCCACCTGGCCCATCAAGCTGGAGGCCGGTCAGAAGCTGGTGCTCAACCCCGGGGTGGTGAGCCTGAAGGGGGCCAAGATCAACGGCCACGCCATCAAGGACGCCCAGGGGCGCCAGGTGGGCCAGGTCAGCGCCACGGGCAACAGCATGGCCCTGCCGCCGGGCAAGTACACCATCGAGGTGGAGGGCGGCCAGGAGGAGTTCGACCTCAAGGAAGGGCAGCGGATAGAGTTTCGTCTGTGATATCAAAGGCCGCCCGCGCCCGGGATGGGGCGGGCGGCCTAGTCGTCAATAAGACGAAACCCTGCCGGCGGCCTTGGGAGCCGCCAGCCGGGTCAACCACCGGGGGAGCGGACCAGCCGGGGCTAGTCCTTGTACTCCTCCTCGGCCTCCTCGTCCATGTTCTCCAGGGTGATGAGAGCGAAGATCTGGGCCTCGGTGAGGTCGTCTTCCTTCCAGTCCTCGGGAAGCTCGGGCTCGAAGTTGGCCGAAACCTCCACGCCGCCCTCGGTGGTGTCCTCGATGGTGATGGTAACCTTGGCCATGGGATGTTCTCCTTGCGGGATGGCCCGGCAGGGGGACGCGGGGTGGTGCGCGGCCGTTCGCCTGGCTCGGGCCTGATGATGGTTGTGCGGGGTGTGTCGTTGTCTCTTGCGAATGAAGTGGGGTGGCTGATGGGACTCGAACCCACGGCCTCCAGGGCCACAACCTGGCGCTCTAACCTACTGAGCTACAGCCACCGCCTGCCGGAAGGACCCGCATCCCCTCGGGCGGGGTGCCATGGTTATATAACAGAGGGGGTTAGGGCTGGCAAGTCTTTTCACCCCCCGCCAAGACCCCACCCGATAATCACCATTTTTATGGTCGGCTTGACACCCGGCCAGCCCTCCACTAGGATTATGGCGATTTCGCGGGCTGGGGCAACCGGCCCGCGCCTTGGTTTTCGGCCTTAACGGAGCATTAACTTGAAGCTGATTGATGTCTTCAAGACCCGTACCCGCCACCCCTTCCGGCCCCGGTCCTCGGAGGTCATCAAGCGTCTGTTCGCTGACTTCCGCGAGTACGAGTCCGTGGGCGACTCGCTCATCATGGGCCAGGGGCACCTGGGCGAGCGGCTGGTCTATGTGGTGGCCCAGCAGAAGCCCACCCCCGACCGTCTGCGCTCGGCCCAGGACGTGGGCCGCCTCAACTGGGGCATGCTCAACGCCGACGAGCACTCCCAGGTGCTGGGGCTCCTGCGCCGGCTATCCGAGACCGGCCCCCACGAGGACGCCCTGCTGGTCTCCTTCATAGATACCTACGGCGCCGACATCAGCATGTACAGCGCCTTGAGATTGCAGGCCTTTTTCATCGCACACCTCATCCGGGCCTACATCACCGTGCCCATCCGCACCATCAGCATCGTCTTGGGCGAGGGCGGCTCGGGCGGGGCACTGGCCCTGCAGGTGGCCGACCGCCGGGCCTCGGTGGAGGACGCCATCTACGCCACCGCCCCGGCCGAGTCCATGGCCGCCATCATCTTCCGCGACCCGGCGCGCATCGAGGACGCGCTGATGATAAGCAAGTCCACGGGCAAGGACCTCAGGCACTTCAACGTGGTGGACACCATCATCCCCGCCACCAAGAAGGTCACCGACGTGGACGGCCTGGCCAAGAACATCGAGATGTACCTCAAGAGCACCGCCCGCGAGCTGGGGCGCAAGAGCCTGGACAAGCTGCTGGCCAAGCGCCTGGAGCTCTCCGAGGAACTGGGCGTCATGCGGCGGGGGCGCTTCTACGACCTCAAACGCTTCATCGAGCGCCCCCTGAAGCAGTTCCAACTGCACAAGGCCCCGCCGGACATCAAGGTCATCAGCGCCCCCAGCGGCTCCATCCATGTGGAGGACACCTACGGCGACGGCAGCCTGCTGGAGCCGGGGCAGGCCTATATCCGTTGCGGCGAGGAGCGTCAGGACGCCCCCGGCCCGGGCTGCGGGGCCATCATCCCCCTGGACGAGTACCTGCGCAACCACCAGGTCTGCCTGAACTGCGGCCGCGCCCACGTGCTGGACGCCTCGGGTTGGATAAGCGTGCTGGCAGACCCGGGCACCTTTCACGAACTGTTCCGCAACATGACCGTGCACGACCTGCTGCCCGAGGAAGACATCCACAGCTACTACCGCGACTTCCTGGAAAAACAGAAGAAGCGCGCCGCCTTTACCGAGTCGCTGGTAACCGCCCAGGCCACCATCCACGGCTACCCCGCGGTGCTGGCCATCAGCGAGTTCGCCTTTGCCGGCGGCTCCATGGGCGTGGTCTTTGGCGAGAAGTTCCGCCTGGCCGTGGAGTATGCCCTGCGCAAGGGCTGGCCCCTGGTCAGCCTGTGCTGCTCGGGCGGCGCCCGCCTCTACGAGGGCATCGTGGCGCTCATGCAGATGTACAAGACCGTGGCCGCCGTGCAGCGCATGAAGACCGCCGGCCTGCCTTTCATCTCCATCCTGGCCGACCCCAGTACCGGCGGGGCCATTGCCTCCTACGCCGCCCTGGGCGACGTCTGCCTGGCCGAGCCGGGGGCCATGGTCATCTTCACCGGCCCCCGGGTGATGAAGGCCCGTGGTTTCGAGGTGCAGGAGGACGCCGTGCGCTCCGACTCCCTGGTGGACCTGGCGGCCCGCGCCCTGGACGAGCCCGACTACTACGGCGAGATACGCGGCATCCAGGAGGTGGTGCCCCGGGCCAAGATGCGCCGGGCCGTGGCCCGCTACCTGGAGTTCTACGCCCGCGCCCGCGTGGGGGTGCCCGACAAGAAAAAGGGCCCTCGCCCCTACCTGCGCCGCCTCAAGGTGGACCGCATGCTCAGCCCCAGCGATGACGAAGCCAGCTAACCCCGAGGAGATAACCCTCTTCCGCTGGGCTGACCAACTGCCAGAGGCCCTGTGGGACGACCTGGCCGCCCGGCCCCTGGTTGAGGCCGCCCAGGCCTGCGGGGCTGAACTGGAGGGGCGCTCTCTGCGCCTGCCCCTCTTGGGCGGCGCTTACCTGGTGGACGTCGCGGCGCGGCGAGTCCTTGAGGCCGGCCAGCCGGACAGGCGCCTGGGCTTCCAGACCGGCCTGGTGCTGGTCAGCCACCTGGCCCGCGCCCTGGGGGTGCCCCCGGCTGGCCGCCTGGTAACCCCCCAGGAGCTGCCCGGCGGCTCCCTGTTCTTCACCGGCCCCCACGCCGTGGCCACCGCCGCCCTGGAGCGGCGCTTCGGCCATGACCCCCAGGGGCTGTTGGCGGCGGCCCAGGCCCTGGGCGGCCAGCCCTACCCAGGGGCCGCCGAGGTGGCGGCCATGGTGCCGGGCCTGCCCATGCTGCCCTTGTACGTGCTCTTGTGGCCGGCGGACGAGGAGTTCGGCGCCCGGGCCGTGGTGGCGCTCGACGCTCACGCCCATCACCAACTGGCCCTGGACGGCCTCTGGGCCTTGACCAACCTGCTGGTGGGGGGCCTGCTGGCCGTGGCCCGCCCGGCCAACGGCGAGGAGGACTGAGCATGCAGGAAGGCACCGGGGCCTGCGGCATCAACTGCCTGGTCTGCGGGCTTTTTCGCCAGGGCAAGTGTGGCCCCTGCGCGCCGGGCACCCATGCCCAGGCCCAGCAGAAGCTGGCCACCCAGCTAAGGCTCCTGGGCGGCACCTGCCCCATCCTGCAATGCGCCGTGGAGCGCAAGGTGGCCCACTGCTCCGCGGACTGCGGCCTCTACCCCTGCCCCCGCTTTCTGGCCGGCCCCTACCCCTTTAGCAAGGGCTATCTGGAGATGCAGATGCGCCGGCGCGGCCAGTCCGCGCCCCAGGGCCAGCCCTCCCCGGCGCCGGACAAGCCCCCCAGCCTGCACTGACTTGGCAGAAGCGCATGCCTGTGTTAAGTTCCTAGCCCAAGCCCTCGTAGCTCAGCAGGACAGAGCAACGGCCTCCTAAGCCGTAGGTCGTGCGTTCGAATCGCGCCGGGGGCACCATGATTTCAAGGTGTTGGGCTGGTCGCCCGACACCTTTTTTCTTGCCATCCCCATTCTGTGCCACCGCTGTGCCACTTTTTATTTTGAAGGGGTGGGCAACCGGCCTTGAAGGGGCTGTGCCACCGCCACCGCAGCCGCACTCTTGCCCTCTGGTGGGCCTCGGCCCTGGCCGTGGTTGAGGCTACTGCCTAGCCATGGGTGCCATGTTTGGTTGCCTGGTGGCTCTGATAGTTTTTGCTGAAATGTTTTGCGCCGGGGGGTAGGGACAGGGGGGACCGGTTTGTAAGGTATCCAGGCGGCTCCCGTTGCTCCAACCTCTCTACACACTGGCCACAAAAAATAGCCCTTGCCTTTGGGGTGGCTTCTGTGCCAGCCTCGGGGGGCCTGTCCACCACACATGCCTGCCCAGAGACAGGAACATTCATGAGAACAATATCATCGGTTTTGCTGCTGTGCTTGTTGGCGGGGGGCTGTGTATCGGCCCCCCAGGTTATGGTGAACCCCCAAAACGGTGACTTGGTAGATTGCTCGACTATGGGAGTGGGATGGCTCGGCGCTCCAACTGCATTAGTAGCCCGTGAACAGTGTATAACAAAGTTTAAAGCCCTGGGCTATATTACCGAAGAAGAGTATAAAGCCAGCAGGGGTATTGCTGTTAATAGGAACATCCTCCCTGCTGATCTTAAGATAGATTCTTCCCCATCAGGCGCGGATGTCTGGGCCGGTCCCATGCCAGATAAGATGAAAGTTATTGGGCAGACACCGTTCTTTTTGTCCCATCCTAGAGGCGGGCAAATATGGGCTGCCGAATGCTATAAGGCCACGATGGATGGCTATAACCAATCAGAGTGTGTTTGCAAGAGGAAAGACTCCGGTGACAGGGTAATATTCTTTACCCTTATCAAGAAAGAATAGGGCGGTTAATTACCCTTCACCCTCATCCCTCAAGGGCTCGGCTCCAACGTCTATCGCGTCGTCTGCTCCCGCCAGCCGGCGGCCAAGCTGGGACAGCACTTCCTGGACGGCAGGGGACAACTCGCCCCGGTCTGCGCTAAGGATGTTCTGAACGGCTACAGCCGGCGCGTGAGCAGGCAGGCAACCAACAGACCTCAGCACCTCCGCCGAATATTTGAGGCTTAGGCCAGCAAACTCCTTGTTGCCTTCTTGCTCATATTGCTTAAACTTATCAACCACATATTCGATATTTGCTCGGGCAGTATCAAGGCTTCCTTTCAGTAGCTCCCGGTGTACCCGTTCGATTTCGGCTTTGATATCCGGCTTGTTGACCCACCTGCCCACGGTCTGAGGCGAAACGCCTGTCTCTCTCGCAACCTCACGGTTGCTACACCCAGCGGCGCTCATGGCGATAACCCTGCTCTGCACCTCAACGTCATTCATGCGAGTCATATTCTCATCCTTGGTATTTTGGAATGCGATGGCACATATAGAGAAAAACAATGGACTCCACCGCCGCACACACACCGCTCAATTTAGCGCCCGCTGGCGGGCCACGTGGGCATAGAGCGGGCAGGGCGGCCAGTCGCACCACTGAGGCCCGCGCCTCTGGCCGGCGCAAAACCCACAGGCCAGACCGTGGTCAACCGCCAGTTCCACCACCCCCAGCCGCATGAAACAGGCTCCCGCCTCCTGGCGGAATTCGGACAGCAAAGGCTCCAACGGCTCGCCCACCCCGGCAGCATCCTCGATTCGGGGGGGTAAAGTGTTAATGACAGAATTGACAAATTGACAAAATTCCCCCGCCCCGCTGAATTCTGTCAATCTGTCAATATTGTCCATATGGCTTTGGGGTCCGGGGTTGGGTTCCGGCCCCCTGCCCACGGCCACGGCCAGGCGGTCCCTCCAGGCCATGACTACACCTCCAGCGCCTTGGGGTTGACGATGTATCCAGGGCTGGCCGTCCTGCCAGGGCCACTCTTGGCTGTGGGTTCCTTGGGAATGATGAAGGCCCGCTCCTCCAAAACCTTCAAGGCGGCCTGTACCTCGGCGGCTCGGGGGTAGCGGCCCTGTAATGCACGGTGGCAATCCCTAACGGTGAAGTGTTCAACCGGCTCGCGGCGAATCCAGGCCAGGGCTTGCTTGGCGGCCTCTAGGTCCGGGTCCGCGCCCATGAGGCGGAAGGCAGCCAGGGCATGGCCCACCAGTCCGGCGGCCAGTTCCAATGCGGCACTCATGGTGGGCTGGCTTATGGGTTTGCCGGGGGCCTGGGGTAGGTGCTCCATGCAATGCAACAAACCCGCCAGCCGGGCGGCCAGGCCAGGCAGCTTGCCGGCCCAGTCGGTGACGTGCTCAAAGTCTCCGCCTTCCCCAAGCTTCCGCTCAACCTCGCTGGCAAACGCCTGCCATTCCTGGCGGGCATGATCGGAAAGGTGCAAAACGTGAGGCGTGGCCCTGCCGTCTATGGCGTTAGCGTGGGTCATGGCCAGCAGCCTATGGATGGCCGCATGATAGGCGTGCTGAACACTGGCGGGGATGGCCGGGGCGTCAAAGGTTCTATGCCCCAGCAGGCTTTGGGGCAGCACGTAGGCGAAGCGCCCCAGCAATCCGCGCCCTCGGAATCCTGGCTTATCCATGAGCCCCCGCACAACTTCCGGCTGGGGGCTAAGGCACAGGGTCAAGGCTGGGGCCTGCATCACTACTGGCGGGGCTTGGCGGCGGTCCACCCGAACGCTGTCCCCGGCATGGGCCTTGAGCACCAAATCCAGGTTAGGCACACCGGCAGAGTAGCGCCCGGCCAGGGTGTCAAACAGCCCACCCTCTGCGGAGATAATCCCCAGGCGCTCGCCATGTTCGGCCATGAGCACGGCGGCGGCCTCTGGGGTCAAATCATCAGCCAGCAGGCGGGGGGCCTTGGGTACGTCTGGCAGGCAGGCTTCCAGGCTAGCTATCTCCTGGAAAAGCTCTTGGCGTTTTGCCGATTGCTCCGGCTTGCTCAGCTTGCCTCTTAGGCCGGCAATGAGGGCCTCTTGGCTCTTGCGCTCGCTGGCTTTGGTGATGATGGTGTCCTTCATGGCCTGGGCCTGCTCAGACTCCCAGGCCAGCAAAGGGCCTACGGCCAGGGCTTGGGCGGCGCTCTTGCGCTCGGCAGGCGGGGCCGGGGCCAGGATGTAGAGGTTCACCGGCTCGCGGTAGCCCGGCTTCACTTCCACCGACAGCTTGCCGGCGCAAGCCGTGGCCACCACCCCCAGCACGTTGGCCAACACCAGGTCCGGTGCCACCTGGAGATGTTCGGCGGCAGCCAGGGTGAAGTCCTTGGCCCAGTCGGGTAGGGTGTCTGCCGGAAGGGGCGCGGCCTGGAAGCTATCGAAAGGCACTGGGGCTGGCCAGTCCGGCGCTTGGGACACGGTGTCTGGGGCCTGGGCAGCTTCCACCTGGCAGCGCACGACCTCTAAGCCCTCGGCCTGGTGCAGGTCATTGAAGTCTGTTCCGGCCCCAGCGTGGGCGAACACCGGCAGGGCCAGTTTGCCCCCCACGGCCAG
>JACRDC010000098.1 GCA_016218705.1 Desulfarculus sp. | reverse complement strand
TCCTCATAGGCCGGCGTGAAATCGAAGCCGGTCTGGCGGCCCAGGACCTGGCCGCCCTTGACCGAACATCCTTCTCTTGGTGTGGGCAGGCCGCCCAGCTGCTCCGGGCAGACGGCGATGAAATCATGCTCCATGCCCACCTTGGGCAGGAAGCCCCGCAGATAGCCGTTGTTCTGATAGCGGCAGGGAATGCCCGCGCAACACTTACTGACCAGCACCATGATTCAACTCCCTTGGCGGCAAGGGTAGCGCCCATGCCGCCGACCGAGGTTTGGTTGCCAACCGGCCAAGGCCGGCGGTCGGTTTCAGGAAACGGCGCGCAACACTTCTTGCGCGCCCTGGGCCTCGACCATGGCGCCCTTGATCTTGTGCAGGTGCTTGATGATGAGGTCCATGCGCTCGATGTTGAGCGAGAGGTTGGAGGCCAGGACGGTCTTCAAGAGCGACAGGTCCTCGTTGTTCAGGCTGCTCTCTACCAGCTTGAGGATGGCGCCCACCAGGCGGTCATACTTGCTGAGGACCGCCTTCTCCTGCTCGCTGGGCTCGGCCGAGAACATCACCCCCTGCTGCTGCCGGGCCAGGAGCGAGCCGGCCAGGGAGCGCAGCTTGGCTGGGTCCTGGGCCTTGCCGGCCTTGATCAGGTCAAAGAGCCGGTGCTGGTTCTCCGGCTCCAGGCGGCTCATCTCGATAGCCTGGGCATGAGTCAGGATGTTGCAGCGCAAGGCCTCCTGGTACTCGGGGAGGAGGTTGAGCAAGACAGTCCGGAAGTAGACCCGGGCATGGCTCTTGAAGCCCAGCTTCCTGGCCAGCTCGGCCATGGACAGGCCGCGATCCAAGAGGGCCTGCATGTGGCGGGCCTCTTCCAGGGGCGTCAGGTCCTCGCGCTGGATGTTTTCGATCAGGGACATCTCGGCGATCTTCTGGTCACTGGTGACCATGACCCGCACGGGCACCGGCTGGCCCTGGTAGCGCTTGGTCAGGCGGCAGGCGCGCCAACGGCGCTCGCCCATGATGATCTGCCATTTGCGGCCGCGCCGGGCCACCACGATGGGCTCAAGAAGCCCGTGCTCCTCGATGCTGGCCGCCAGCTCCTCCAGCTTGTCCTTGCGGAAGAGCTTGCGCGGCTGCTTGGGGTTGGGCTCGATCTCGCTCAGCGGCAGTCTGTCCAGGGCCATGATGCTTATCCTTTCCCGCCCGGCCCCCGCGCGGGAGGCCAGGCGGCGGGCGGGCTAAAGTTAGTTGAGGCTCAGCAGGCACAGGCGGGGCCGGGGCTGCTCGGCCTGGCGAGCTTCCCGGGCCAGGGGCTTCACGACCTGGGCGCCACCGACCACCAAGGCCAGGCCGACCGCCCGGCGCTCGGCCGCCGTTTCGCCAGCCGTCTCCTCGGCCGGCGAAACGGGAACCTTGGCCACTTCGCGGATCACGAAACGCTGGCCCCGATTGTCCTCGTGGGGCCAGCGCACGTTGGAAGGGAACACCCCGCCGAAGACCCGGCCATCCTCCAACTGGATGTTGAGCGAGGCCGAGCCGAAGCGGCTGGCCGGCATGTGGCTGCCCACCCAGCCCTCGCCATCCTGGTTGGCCATGTCGCCGGTGTAATAGACCTTGGAGCCGATGGGCAAGAGGCCAGGCTGGTTTTCTTGGGTGCCCAGCTGGGCGGCCGGCGTGGGCACGGGCTCCTGGTACTTGCCGCTGATCGGCCCCCCGCACTTGTGGCAGGTCCAGACCGTGCGGCCATCCGCCCAGCGCTTGGTGCCGATGGTGTGGCCGCAGGCCGGGCAGGGCTCGCGGTGGCACAGGGTCCACTCGGCCAAGGCCCGGTTTATGGCCTGGCTGATGTTGTCGTAGTAGCTGCCCGCGAAGTAGTCCGTGTAGGGATCATCGCGCTCATCGATGCGGTGCGCTCGAATGCAAATCGCCCGGCCGTCCTGGTCGTAAAATTGAATCACCACCTCGTTGAACACGCAGGTGTGCAGCCCGCTGCCCTCGCTCACCTCCACCGGCGCATACTTGGAAAGCCTCTTGATCGCGTAACTCGTCTTGGCCATTTCTATCCCCCTTGGATTTGTGTCAACCATGTAACCATTAGATATCATGGCCAATTCCAGGCAGTCAACAGCAAAAAGCAGGATTGCTTAATTAATACAAATAGTTGTGCGGTTGTGTCCGAGGCGAGGGCAAGGCAGGAGACGGGCGTTGAGGACTTAGGAAGGGCAGCCAGGACCCGTGGTGGTGCGCAGTGCTAGGGCTGGACGATCTAAAGGAGAAGACCGGCGAGGCCTTGAAAGTGGTCCTGGGCAAGACCATGAATGCCGCCATCAAGGAGCCCACCATCGCCAACCAGGCCGCCTACCAGAAGGCCTTGAAGGCGGTGGAGGAACACGACGCCAGGGAGGCCCAGGCCAAGGCGGCGGCCGGCGACGGCCAGGCCCCGCCTGGGCAGCTCTTCAAGAACCCTCGCCAGGTGGCAGTCTTCCTGGCCAGCCAGGGCTGGAAGATCTCCGAGAACACCGCCTACAACCACCGCGAGCGGGGACTGTTGCGGCCCGACCGCGAGGGGCTGTTCAGCGAAAGCGCTGTATTGCGCTACGCCAATGACCACCTGAAGCGCAAGGACGGCGGGGGCTCCGAGAAGCTGGAAACCTTGCAGGAGCGCAAGGTCCTGGCCGAGATAGAGCGGGCCGAGGCCCAGGCCGCCAAGATGCGCCTGCAGCAGGAAATTCTGGAAGGCAAGTACATCCCCTTGGAGCAATACCAGCGGGACCTGGCCACCCGGGCGCGCCTCTTGAAGGCCGACATGCTGGGCTGGGTGCGCCTGTCCATGGAGGAGATCATCTTCCTGGTGGGCGGAGACCCGGCCAAGGCGCCC
>JACRDC010000097.1 GCA_016218705.1 Desulfarculus sp. | reverse complement strand
GGCCCGCCGGGCGCGTAAGCGCCCGGGAGGCCGGGCATAACCACGCTTTTGCCCGGCCGATAAGCAATCAAAGCCATGGATGGCTTTGATTGCTTATTGGTATGAGTGGCCCTTGTCACCAAATTGTTACGCACAAGTAACCCAACTGAAACTCGCCCAGACGCTGGCTCCTGTATATGTGGGTGGTGAACTCAGGAGTGCCACGTCATGTTGTGGGCGAGCCAGTGATGCCAGACAAAAGCAAGCGCCTCAACCCGCGCCAGGCCTTGATGGCCCTGCGCCATGGCTGGGGGGAAACCGACCCCAGCCGCTTGCCCTTCTGCGCCGGCGACATCAGCGCCGGGGTGGAAAACGAATTACAGGCGGTGGTGGTGGGCAAAAGCCAGGCCGTGGACCTGCCCCAGACCATCCAGGAATCGCTCTACTACACCAACGTCAAGAAGCGCCTGCAGCGCGGCGAGCTGCCCCAGCGCGCCCTGGAGGCGCTGGACCAATACCTGCGCGACAACCTCGGCCAGGTCTGGGAGAACTCCTGGGTGCGCCTGCCCTTGGACAGCCTGGGGCCGGCCACCCGCCAAATGCTGGAGCGAGACCTGCTGGCCGACAAGCAAGACCCAGCCGCCGGCAGACGCCAGGACGAAGGGCTTTTCTTTTGCCGCCAGGAGGGCCGCGGCCTGCTGCGCGTGCCCATAAGCTATCTGCTTAAGCTCGCCCTGGCCCAGGCCCTGGAGAGCCAAGACGGCCTTCCGGCGCTCATCGCCCACACTGGCCGGCGCTTCCTAGGCCATTACCTGAGCGACAACACCTCGCCCGAGACCTTCTCCTTTCACGTGGTGGAGGGCGCGCCCGAGGGCGGCCTGGGCCTGGCCGTGGCCGGCGAGACGGCCAAGCGCTTTCTGCTCACCAGCCTGCTGATTGACTTCGCGCGCTCGTCATTCGAGCTGGGGGAGTCGGGCCAGGACCCCCTGGTCTATTTCGCGCCCCACCCGCCGGTGCGGCAAAAGCAGCTCAACGCGGCCATCCCCGATTCCTTCTACCGTGAGCTGTTCATGTCCCCCTGCCTGTCGGGCTGGGACCGGGGCGAGGAAAAACATCGCTACATGCACCTGTGCCATCAGGTGCTCTCGCGCAGCCAGCTCAACACCCTGGTCAAGCTCAGGGAGGCGGGCATCATCCAGAACAACCTGGTGGTGTTGCCCCATACCAGCAACATCAGCCTGGCCAACAACGGCACCCATGTCAGCCTGGGCTCGCGCCTCTTGAGCCAGGCCATGGCCGACCCGGGCTCGGGCTTCGGGCCGGCCCAGGAAAAATTCGTGGGCGACCTGGCCATCAAGTTCATGGAGCATTTCCTGCCCCTGTTCGTGGGGGCCTACAGCGCCGCGCCCTATCGCCTGGACTTCCAGGACTTCCACCCCGAGCGGGTGCTGGGGTTCTTGCCCCACGAGCTGGACTACACCCACCTGCGCATGCTTTGGCGGCGCTGGAAGAAGAAGGCCCACCTTAAGGCCCTGGGGGTGCGCCTCACGCCCTTTGGCCCCCAGGTGCTGGACAAGGCCCTGGCCTGGCTGTTTCGGCTCAGGGGCGACCTGGTGCCCGACTTCCGCCTGGTGGACTATCTGGCCGCGGTCTTGTCCACCGAGGAGTCTCCAGCCCTGGATGGCAAGCTGGGCAACCAGGAGCGCCTCAAACACGACCTGGCCCAGGCCGGGGTCTTTGACCAGAGCATGGCCACCTACCTGCTCTGCCGCCAGCGGCCCTTCGCCAGTCTGGGCTTCTCGGGTTTCGAGGGGCGCCACTACAGCCTGTTCCCCAGCCTGGCCGGAGACATGGCCCCGGCGGTCAACCTGCAGGCCCTGCTCACCGCCCTGGCCTTTGGCCTTATCGCCCAGGGCCGCCTGCGCCACGCCGACATACCCGACGATCCCCAGGTGGAGTCGGAGCGCCGGCAGATATTCTTCGGCGCCGCCGTGGGCGTGCCCACCTTCTACGTCCACCGCCGCACCGGCAACCGCCTGCTGCTCTCCCTGGTGCGGCGCACCCCCGGCCTGCGCCTGAGCCGGCGCTACCCCAACTACCTGCGCGTGTACAACGTGGAATACCGCCAAGCCTTGCTGGAGTACCTGCGGCGCGAGGCGGCGGACCTCTGCCAGGGCTTCGGCGGGCCGGCCCTGCTGACCGGCCTGGGCCAGCGCCTAGATGGCCGGCGGGAGCGGGCCGCCGATCAACGGCTCTGCGCCGGCATCCTGGAGCACGCCGGCGCGCGCCGCGCCCTGGCCCTGCCGGCCGGCCAGTTCAATCAGGCCGCCGAGGCCTATTACCGCCAGGACCTGCGCCGGCATCACCTCCAGGAGGGCCTGGAGTTCCTGGCGCGAGACCTGGCCACCATGCAGACAGACCGCGCCGCCCTGGGGCCGGAGTTTCGCCTGGCCCTGGATTTCGCCGCCGGCGGGCGGGAGGCCTCGCTGGCCGCGCGCGAGCTAACACCAGCCGTGCTGGCCGGCAACCTGGAACCAGCCGGCGTCCTGCGGCTCATCAATCTGCTCATCGTCTCCCTGGCCCATGACGCGCGCCAGGCCCAAGAGCCCAGCGCCGAAAGGGATGTGGATCATCATGCAAAGGCTGCCGCACCAGTACATTGACCGGCGCACCGGCCGGGCGGTGACCGAGAAGCTGATCGCCGACAGCACCGTCAACTTCATCTACCAGCGGGTGCGCGAAAAGGCCCCCCAGGCCTTCCAGGCCCTCACCAGCGCCAGGGCCTGCGGCCTGTTGGGGTGGCTGCGCTACGACCTGGCCCTGGGCAGCAGGCTGGGAGGCCAGGGCCTTTTGAGTGCGCTGGGCGTACGCATTAATGAACTACTGGACGACCCCGGCCAACTGGACACCCCGCGCAAGGTCTTCGAGCGCCGCATCCGCTATTGGCAATGCCGCCCCATGCCGGACGACACCAGCGCCGTGGTGTCCCCGTCCGACTCCAGGGTGCTCATGGGCTCCCTGGCCCAGACCTCGGCGCTGTTCATCAAGGAGAAGTTCTTTTCCCTGGCCGAGCTTTTGGGCGGGGTGGGCAGCCGCTGGTGGCAGGCCTTCCAGGGCGGCGACTACGCCGTCTTCCGCCTGACGCCGGATAAGTACCACTACAACCATGTCCCGGTCAGCGGGCGCGTGGTGGCCCATTTCCAACTGGACGGCGCCTTCCACTCCTGCAACCCCGGGGCCTTGCTCTGCCTGGCCGCGCCCTACTCCAAGAACCGGCGGGTGGTCACGGTCATTGACAGCGACTGCCCACGGGGCACCGGCGCCGGCCTGGTAGCCATGGTGGAGGTGGTGGCCCTGATGATCGGCGAGGTGGCCCAGCGCTACTCGGCCCAGGCCTACGACGACCCCCAAGACCTGGAGCCGGGCATGTGGCTGGAAAAGGGCCAGCCCAAGAGCCTGTTCAGGCCTGGCTCCAGCACGGTGATCCTGCTGTTCGAGCCGGGCCGGGTGGCCTTCGCGCCGGACCTCCTGGCCAACCTGCGTGCCCCGGGGGTGGCCACCCGTTTCAGCCAGGGCCTGGGTCACTCCCTGGTGGAGACCGAAGTGGAGGTGCGCGCCCCCATCGCCAGCGCCCTGCCACCGGGGCGGCCTCCAGACCGTGACTTGGACGCGGAGGGCAACCAGTGAGCGCCGAACTGTTCGTGGTCCTGTCGGCCTTGGCCTGTGGGGTGATGCTGGCCTGGGGCTTTCGCCACCTACCCCAGGCCAGGTGGCAATTTTTGGCCTGCATCCCCCTGGCCGAGGAAACACCGGGGCGCTGGCGGGGCCTGAACCTCACCTGGTATGGCCTGCTCTCGGCCAACGCCCAGGCCCTGGCCGGGGCCTGGTTTCTGCTGATGGCCAGCGCCCTGGGCGTGGCCTGGCCGGCTGTGGCCGCTCTTTTGGCCGCGCTTTGCCTCTGCTGCCTGAGCGGCTCGCGCTGGCTGGCCCTGCTGGTGGAAAAAAAGGCCCATACCTTCACGGTGGGCGGGGCCGCCTTCCTGGGCCTCATCCTGGCGCCGGGCCTGTTCTGGCTGGCCAACCAGGCCCTGGCGGCGGCGGGCCAGCCGGGCGCCCCGCTCCTGGGCTGGTGCGCCGCCCTGGTGATCGCCTACGCCCTGGGCGAGGGCCTGGGCCGCCTGGCCTGCATCAGCTTCGGCTGCTGCTACGGCAAGCCCCTGGAGGATTGCCCGCCCTGGCTGGGGCGCCTCTTCTCCCGGGCCAGCTTTGTCTTCAGGGGCGAACACAAGAAGATCGCCTACGCCAGCGGCCTGCAGGACCGGCGGGTGTTGCCGGTGCAGGCCCTTACCGCCGTCATCTTCGTGGGCGCGGCCCTGGCCGGCACCTACCTGTTCCTGCGCGGCCACTTCGCCGCCAGCCTGCTGACCGCCGGCCTGACCACCCAAATCTGGCGAGTGATCTCCGAGTTCCTGCGGGCCGACTACCGCGGTGGCGGCAGGCTCAGCGCCTATCAATGGATGGCCTTGGGCACGGCCCTTTGGCTGGGCGGCCTGGCCTGGCTCCTGCCAACTGGCTTATGGGCCGCTCCCGACCTGGGCCGGGGCCTGGGGGCCCTCTGGGCGCCGGGACCGCTGACCCTACTGCAAGGCATGTGGCTGGCAGCCTTTATCTATTATGGCCGCAGCCGGGTTACCACCTCGCGGGTGAGCTTCTCGGTGCTGCGCCATCTGGTGTGAGACCGCGTCCCAACCACGTCCCCGGAGAGTCACCATGGAAAAACTGAAGGTCTTGTTCGTGTGCATCCATAATTCGGCCCGCAGCCAGATGGCCGAGGCCTTTCTCAAGGCCTTGGGCGGGGAGCGCTTCGAGGTCAACAGCGCCGGCATGGAGCCCACCAGCGTCAACCCCCTGGTGGTGGAGGCCATGGGAGAGATCGGCCACGACCTCGCCAGCAAGTCCACCCAGAGCGTCTTCGACCTCTTCAAGGGCGGGCGGCTGTTTGATTACGTGATAACCGTATGCGACGAATCATTGGGCCAGGCCTGCCCCATTTTCCCGGGAGTGGTCAAGCGCCTGCACTGGAGCTTCGCCGATCCCGCCGGCCTGACCGGCGGCCACGAACAAAAGCTGGCGACCGTGCGCGTCATCCGAGACCAGATAAAGGCCCAGATCCAAGACTGGCTGGCCGGCCTTGACGGCTAGGGTGTCTTGGCGGGGCTGATGCGGCCTTTCTCCTGGCGGGCCTCGTCAATCAAAATTTGGCTGGGGGGCCTTATGCTGGCGGGTCTTCTGTGCCGCCCCCCGAGTTCGGGGGCACTGGCCTGCCCTGGCCAAGACCATTTGCTGGCCCAGGCCGCGGCCGCCTATGACCAGCGCGAGGACCCGCGCAGGGCCGAGCTGGCGGGCACCCTTTACCAAGAGGTCCTGCGCCACGACCCCTACTGCCAGGATGCCACCCTGGGCCTGATCCGGGCCTCGGTATGGATCGGTGTGGCCTCCAGCGGCGAAAAGGAGCTCCGGGCCTATGCCGAGGCCAGCGCGGCGGCCCAGCGGTTGGTGGAGGCCAGCCCCGGCCTGGCCGAGGGACACTATTGGTTGGGGGTGGCGCTGGCTTTGCAAGCCAATGCCCGTGGCCCCTTGGAAGGCTGGCGGCTGGTTGCCTTGGCCAAGGCCAGCCTGGCCAGGGCCTTGCACCTTGACCCCGCCTGCGAGGGCGGAGGCCCCCACCGCGTCCTGGGGCGTCTCTATTGCAGACTGCCCCCGCTCCTGGGCGGCGACAAGGGCCTGGCCGAATGGCACCTCCGCCAGGCCCTGGCCCATGGTCCCCAGCATTGGCTCAACCACCTATATTTGGCCGCCCTGTTGAGCGAACTAGGCCGCGCGCCAGAGGCTGAAACCCTTCTCTGGCAGGTGCTGGCAGGGCCAGCCCCCAAGGGTCAGGCCGCCGAGTACCAACTTTGGCGCCGGCAGGCGTTGGAACTCCTTGACGGGCTGCCGGGCGATTGAGGCCCCCCGGCCCGGGGTGCCCATTTCCCTTCATGCAAAATTAACCTTTCCGTAACCAGGCCGTCACTTGGCCCTGATAGAAATGGTCCATCCGCAACGCCACGGCCCATGCCGCCAAGCGACCCTTGGGGGCAAGGCCCGGTGAGCTTCTTGGGATGGCACTTCAAGCAGGGATTCTGACCCATGCTGCAACAAGGCTGGATAGTCAAGGCGGGCATCGAGGACATCTCCGAGGACGCGCCGCTGTCCGGCAAGGGCCAAGGCCGGCCCTTGGTGGCCAAGGCCCAGCGCCGGGAACTGGAGGCGGTGCTGGCCGGCGGCACCCCGCTGGCCATGGTCATGGTCAGGGTGGCGGGGTTCTCCCTGTTCGAGCGTCTGTACGGGGCCACCTTGGCCAGCCGCGTGGTCGAGGAATTGGAACGGGTCCTACAGCAGGAGGTGGGGCGGCTGTCGCCCCAGGGCCAGGCCCTGGTGCTGGAAAGGCTGGAGGGCGCCTCCTTCATGGCGCTGTTCCCCAACGGCGTCCATGGCCTGTCTGACCTCTTCGACATGGCCCTGCGTTTGCGCCTGTCGGTGCGCAACAAGCTCAACCACCAGGTGATGCAGCTCACCGGCCAGAGTCTGCGTATCGAGGCCGGGTGTTCTCTGCTGCCCGCCGAGACCGGACGCAATTTCGAGAGCCTTCTCCACTTTGCGCTGGACGACGCGCACCAGGCGGCGCGCGGCAGCCTAGACCCCAGCAAGCTGGGTCTGATGCACCAGTTCCGCCAGATCCTGGAGGTGCCGCTGCTGGCCAGCGTGTATCAGCCCATCCTGGACCTGCGCCGCGGAGAAATCCTGGGCTGGGAGGCCCTGGCCCGCGGCCCCGAGGACAGCTACTTCAGCTCGCCGCAGATGCTCTTTGACTTCGCCGAGGAGGTGGGCAACATCTTCACCCTGGAGAGGGTCTGCCGGGAGCAGGCCCTGGCCGGCCTTGGCGGCGTGGGGCAAGGGCAGAAGCTTTTCCTCAACATCCATCCCCAGACCCTGGGCGACCCCAATTTCCGCCCCGGCCAGACCTTGAGCCTCCTCGAACGCTACGGCCTGTCCCCCCACAACGTGGTCTTCGAGATCACCGAGCGCCACCCCATCAAGGACTTCACGCTCTTTCACCGCACCCTGGAGCACTACCGCTCCCAAGGCTACCTGGTGGCCATTGACGACGTGGGCACCGGCTACTCCGGCCTGAGCAGCCTGGCCAAGGTGCGCCCCGATTTCATCAAGGTGGACATGAGCCTCATCCGGGGCATAGACACCAACCCGGTACAAAGGGCGCTGTTGGAGACCATGGTCACCTTCGCCAACAAGATCGGCTGCGCCATCGTGGCCGAGGGCATCGAGACCCAGACAGAGCTGACCAGCATCGTGGCCATGGGGGTTCACTATGGCCAGGGGTTTCATCTGGCCAAGCCCTCGTCCCCCAAGCCGCAGATATGCCTTCCCGTCTCGCTGTTGAGCCCTGGCCAGCGCCGGGGCGGGCAGGAATTGACTTGCTCCATGCCGGTGCGCGAATTGGTGGAACCGGCCCTACAGGTGCTTCCCGAGACCCCCACCAAGAACGTCAAGCGCATCCTGGACAGCCAGCCCATCGGCGGCGTGGTGGTGGCCCTTGACGACCGGCCACTGGGATTGGTGATGAGCCACAGCCTGGACCGCCTGCTGGGCGCCTATTACGGCACCTCGCTCTATTGGGAGCGCAACGTCACCCGGGTCATGGACCCCGTCCCGCTCATCGTGGAGGGCTCCCTGCCCGTGGAGCAGGTGGCGGGCACGGCCATGAGCCGGGAGCGCTTCAAGATCTACGATCACATTATCGTCACCGACAACGGGCGCCTGATGGGCATCGTCAGCGTGCAAAAGATGCTGGACGCCCTGGCCCGGGTCCAGGTGGAGATGGCCAGGGGCATGAGCCCCCTGACCGGCCTGCCCGGCAACGTGGCCCTGGAGCAGGAGATCGAGCGCCTGTGCCGGCAGGAGTCGCCGGTGAGCCTGATCTACGCCGACCTGGACAACTTCAAGGTGTACAACGACAGCTATGGCTTCGAGGCGGGCGACCAGATCATCCTTCTGATGGCGCGGGTCATGAGTTGGGCACTGCGGCGTCATGGCGAGCCGGACGATTTTTTGGGGCACCTGGGTGGCGACGACATGGTGGCCATCACTACCCCAGAGCGGGCCGAGCGCGTATGCCAAGCGGCGGTGCGCTGCTTCAAGCGCCTGGTGGGCGCCTGCTACACCAGCGAGGACCGCCGCAACGGCTTTGTGATGGGAAAGGACCGCGCCGGCAAGCCCGGACGCTTTCCCCTGGTTTCGGTGTCGCTGGCCATCGTGGACAGCCTGGGCCCCTGCCAGATTGGCGACATAAGCAAGCGCGCCGCCGAGGTCAAGCGCTGGGCCAAATCAATTCCCGGCAACGTGTACGTGCGCGACCGCCGCTCTCCCTTGGCCGAGGGCGAGGCGATGGCCCCCGAGCAGGGCGCATAACAGGACGGATGTTAGCCTGGCCACCGGCGTGCTCCATGCCCGTGGCGG
Source organism: Desulfarculus sp. (assembly GCA_016218705.1). Classification (GTDB taxonomy): domain Bacteria; phylum Desulfobacterota; class Desulfarculia; order Desulfarculales; family Desulfarculaceae; genus JACRDC01. Next base: position 18,217 of record JACRDC010000097.1, on the reverse strand, counting down.
TGTCATAGGAGGTTTTCATGTTTGGCAAGTGGCGATTGGCCTCCCAGATCGGCTGGGGCTTTGGGCTGCTGCTCATGGTCCTACTGGCGGTGGGAGGGCTGGCGGTACTCAAGATGACTGGGGTCAGCACCCTGCAAGAGAAACTCGACAAGGCCTACCTGGAGCAAGTGGCACTGGTTTCGAGCCTGGAAAGGCACTGGGCCCAGGCCACCTTCGAGCTGCGCGGCTACAACATGAGCAACGAGAAGGCCCTGCTGGACAGAGGCCGGAAAAGCCTGGCCTTGGTGCGCGATGACCTGCGGCAGGCCCTGGAATTGGCCGATGGGTTTCCCGAGTTGTCATCACTACAGGATCGGGCCATCGCCGCCCTGGGCCGCCTGGACGAGTACGAAAGCCTGATAGCCCAAACCGTGGAGGCCAAGGACCAGTTGGCCGGCTACCAGGAATTCATGGACGCCTCGCAGGAGCAGTTCTTCCAAAACGCCTACCAATTGCTGAACGACCAAAATCAATCCCTGACCAAGGACCTAGCCGGAGGGGCCGCCCAGGAGAAAATAATCTCGCGCCAGGAGCGGGTGATCCTGCTGGGGCGCATCATCGAGCTGGGCAGCCAGGCCTGGCTTGCGCGCTACAAGGTGCAGGCCGAGGGCGATGCCGCCGGTTTGAAGGGCATATACCAGACCGTGGAAGAAATGCGCCTGCGCTATGACGAGCTGGTGGCGCTGTTGCGCCTCGAGCCCCAGGTGCAGATGAAGGCGGCCGCCAGCCGCTCGGCGGCCGAGCAGTACAAGTCGGTGCTCACCGCCTGGGTGGAGGGCTGGCAGGCCTTGCGGGAGCTGCGTCAGAATCGCGAGGCCCTGGCCTCCGGCCTTACCACCCTGGCGCGGCAGGTCACCGACGAGGGCATGCGCAGCGTCAAGTCTCTGTCTGAGCAGACCGTGGGCTCCTTGTCCCTGGCCTCCCACAGGGTGGCGCAGGGAGTAGGCGCCGCCCTGGTGCTGGGCTTGGTCCTTGCCGTGCTCCTGGGCCGCGGCATCACCCGGCCCATCAAGGCCGCGGTGGCCCAGTTGGGCCAGGGGGCCCAGCAGGTGGCCGAGGCCTCGGCGCAGGTGTCCCGGGCCAGCCAGTCCCTGGCCGGCGGCTCGGCGCAACAGGCCGCCTCCCTGGAGGAAAGCTCGGCTTCTCTCGAAGAGATGACCGCCATGACCCATAGCAACTCCGGCCATGCCAAACAGGCCACTGTCCTGGCCGCCAATACCGTGCGGGCCGTGGAGGAGGCCGGCCAGGTCATGACCCAGCTTACCGAGTCCATGCACCACATCAGCGATGCCAGCAGGCAGTCGGGAAAGGTCATCCAGACCATCGAGGCGATCGCCTTCCAGACCAACCTGCTGGCGCTCAACGCCGCCGTGGAGGCCGCCCGCGCCGGCCAGGCGGGGGCTGGGTTCGCGGTGGTGGCCGACGAGGTGCGCAACCTGGCGCTGAGGACCTCGCGGGCCGCCCAGGAAACCGCCGCCATCATAGGCCAGACCCTTTCCACGGTACAGGCCGGCGAGGAGATGGTGGCCCGTACAAACCAAAGCTTCTCGCTGGTCAACGAGGCCAGCCAACGGGTGGGCGGGCTGATGGAACAAATCAGCGCCGCCAGCTTCCAGCAGGCCCAGGGCACCGAGCAACTCAACCTGGCCACGGCCGCCATGGACGGCGTGACCCAGCAAAACGCCGCCAATGCCGAACAAACCGCCGCGGCCGCCGAGGAGCTCGCCGGACAATCCTTACGCATGCGCGAGGTGGTGGAGAAACTGGAGGCCCTGGTGAACGGCAAGGGCCGCCAAGGCCAGCCCGGCAAAGGCCCGCGGGACCTGTCGGGCATGGCGCGGCTGCTGGCCAGGGGCAAGCGGGAAATCGCGGACCAGGGCGGCCGGCAAGCATATCCCTTGCCGCAATGGGCCGCGATGCCCAACGCTCCCGCCGCCTGGCAAGAGCTAAAAATCACCGAAACGTAACATGATCGTAAAACTTTCTTAACACGCGCCAGTTACGATTACCTAGCCGAAAAACCCTGGGGCCTATGTGCTAGGCCGAATGCCATGGCGGTGTTTTTGTGAGCATTACAACGATGACATCCCCCCGACAAGAAGACGATACGCCGAACTCGGCCAGGGCCGCCCAGGGGGACTATCATCCAGACCAGCTTTCAGAATGGGACCTTGCTATTTTCCGCCAGCTCACCAGCACCGGCCTGACCCCGGAGCAGGAAGCGCGCATTTCAGCCCCTGCTCAGGTGTACCCGCGGCAACAGGAGGTCCTGGCCATACACTGGCACCCGGAATGGGTGCCCTTGCCCCTGGCCAAGACCAGGGTGCTGGCCACCTTCCCCGCCTGCCGCCAGGCCCTCATAATACCCACCCAGCACAACGAGTTGTTGGGCCTGGACGACTATGCGGGCGTGGAGGTTGATTGCTTCTCCCTGGGTTTCAACCGCAAGGTCCAACTGCTCCTGCACTTCAGGCAGGACAGGTTGGCGCAGGCGACGACGCTCAAATCCATGCTCAAGCACACCCAATTGTACCGCTCTGGCCAGCTCTGGGAGCTGACTGACAGTCTGTGGGACCCCAAGTTCGATGACCGCCTGCAAGAGGCCGCCGAGGAGACCGGGGCCAACCAGGACCTGGTGGATTTCGTGCGCCTGCACGCCGGCAAGTTCCGCTGCTTGCTGCGCGACCACGAGCCCAAGCTCAAGCCCATCATGGTCAAGAACAAGCTCCTTAGCGATTACTTCGCGGCCCTACGCCAGCATTTTCCCGACAAGCTGATCGGCCGCGCCCTATTTCTCATCAAGGCCGTCAAGCAGATCGTCAAGCGTGATTTTTCGCCCCAGTACTTTTACCGCGCCAGCGAGGTCATCGAGGAGGCCCGCCATTTGGGCGGCGGGGTGGTAATCCCCCACCCTGAGCAGTTCTGGCCCATCCTGCTGGCCGATTACGACGTGGACGGCTATGAGGTCTGGAACCCCCAGTCCCGGGAGTACACCGAGTTTCTCATCACGGTCCTGCACCGGCAGAACCGCCAGCGGGGTAGACAGCAACGTCCCTTGCTGGTCTTCATGGGCGACGACACCCACCTGGGCGAAAAGACCAAACCTCCTGAATTGCAGGACCGCGTCAAGGTCTCCCGCGAGGTAGGGCTACAAACGGCCTGGGATGATCCACTGATCCGCAAGCAGGTAATGCTGGCCGGCATGGATCGGGGACGGGTCATCAGCGAATATCAAGAGCGTCTAGGCTGACAACCATAGCAGAGGGTTTGCCATGACTTCCTCGGAAGACAATTTCAAGCACATCTCCTTGCAGGACAGCGAATCCATCATCAAGTACCTGGAGGCCCTGGGTCTGGGCTTCCAACAGGGCGCCCTGCTCTTCAGCGCCGAAAACCAGCAGCTCGTCCTTAAGCCGCGCGGACTGATCAAGCTGGAGGTGGAGGCCAAGCGCAAGAACGACCAGATGAAGCTCAGCCTCAAGATGCGCTGGTCCGAGGATGCCCCGGTCCTCAACGAGCTATCCCTGAAGCCCATCTCCGCCTAGACACGCAATCGCTCCTTCCGGGATGAAACCGCCGCACCCACGCATACCCAAGCACCTGTACGAGAGTTTTCGCTTCATGGTGCTGGAGGTGAGCAAGCAGGTGGAGCAGACCTTGGCCTTTCTGGCCGAGCCCAGCCCCGCCCTGCTGGAAAAGATCGTGGGCCGCGACGATTACATTGATTCCATGAAGGGGTTCATAGAGGAGAAGTCCTTCGCGCATCTGGCTTCCGGCAAGTCCGAGCGCAACGTGGTCAACCTCCTGCGTTGCATCAACACCACCACCAGCAACCTGGAGCGCATCGCCGACTTCGCGGTGAACGTGGTGGGGCAAGTACAGTACCTTAGCGATGTGCGCTTTCCCATACGCTACGACTACCAGACGTGCTTCGAGGAGGTGCTGGGCGGCTTGGGCTTGGTGGTGGAGGCCCTGGACAAGCAAGACCTGTCCTTGGCCCTGCGCATATGCCAGTACGAGTTCCGCCTGGACGACCACTTCCAGACGGCCTTCAGACAAATACTGGACGACCTGCGCAAGGGGCAAGGGGTGGAGGACCTGGTAACCAGTCTGTTCATCCTGCGTTACCTGGAGCGCATGGGCGACTCCCTGCTGAACATCGGCGAGGCACTGATCTTCGTCATGGTGGGTGAGAAGCTCAAGATTCACCAGTACCAGGCCCTGAGCGACAGCCTGGCCGCTTCGGGCATGAACCAGTCCATGACCCAGGTGGAGTTCTCGTCCTTTTGGGGCAACCGCTCGGGATGCAAGGTGGGCAGCGTCATAGACAAGGCCGACAAGGAGCGCGGCCGCCGCGTGGTGTTCAAGGAAGGCCAACGCGGCAAGATAGCCAAGGAGAAGGAAAACATCGAACACTGGCTGGAGTTGATGCCCGGCCTGCCTCCCCGCATCGTGGGCTTCCATGACCAGGAGCCCCAGGCCTCACTGCTGCTGGAGTACCTGGACGGTTGCACCTTTCAGGAAGTGGTACTCACGGGCAAGGAGGACATCCTGCAAAACGCCTTTTACCTGCTGGGCGAAACCCAGATGGCCGTCTGGCAGGCCAGCCGCCGGCCTCAGGTCTGCCAGGCCCACTTCCTGCGCCAGATTCGCGCCCGCCTGGATGACATACTGCGCGCCCATCCCAATTTTCTGCGCCCGGCCGCTTCGCTGTCGGGGCTCAAGATCGCCTCGCTGGGGCAGGCCCTTAACAGCCTTGCCGAAACGGAGGGCCAATTACCGGCGCCCTTCAGCGTGTTCTGCCACGGCGACTACAACCTCAACAACATCATCTACAACCATAAGGACCAATGCCTGCACTACATTGATCTTTTCCGCTCCGGCGACAACGACTACGTGCAGGATGTCAGCGTCTTCCTGATCTCGTGCTTCCGGCTGCCCTTGGCCAGCTCGGCCCAGCGCGCGCGGGTCACCCGCGTGGCCCTGGATTACCTGGCCCTGGCCCGCGCCTTTGCCCATGACCAAGAGGACGGCAGCTTCGAGGCCAGGCTGGCCCTGGGCTTGATCCGCTCCTTCTTGACCTCCACCCGCTTCGAATTGCGCGAGGACTTTGCCCAGGAGATGTACATGCGCGCCCTGTACCTAATAGATCGAATCGAAACCCATCAAGGACAGCCGTGGGCGCGCTTCAGGGTCCCCGGCGATGTCCTGGTCTGCTGAGAAGGACCATGGCGGTTAGCACGATGCACATAGGAGTGGTGGGACTGCCCGGCGGATGGTCCACGGAGCTGTTGCTCCAGGCGGTGAGGGACAAGGGCGCCCAGGGCGAGATAATCTCGCCGGACCTGATGGCCTGCGATCTGGCGTTGGGTCTGATTACCCACCAAGGGCGTGATCTGGGCGAATTTGACGCCCTGATAGTCAAGAAACTGGGCAAAAGCTATGGCCCCGAGATGCTGGACCGGCTGAGCCTGCTGGACCTGCTGGCCACCCGCGGGGTGCCCATCTTCTCCAGTCCGGCCCGCATGGAAGGCATGCTCAACCGCATGCAATGCACCTTGGCCTTGGCCAAGGCGGGCATCCCCATGCCGCCCACGGTCCTCTGCCAAAACCCCGCCCAGGGGGTTTCGGCCCTGGAGCGCCTGGGGGCCTGCGTGCTAAAGCCGCTCTACACCTCCAAGGCCAAGGGCATGCGGCAGATGCAGCCCGGCCCCGGCTCCTATGACGAGTTGGAGCAATACCAAGCCCAGGGGCACGGGATCATCTATCTGCAGAAGTTCCTCAAGCTGCCCGGCCATGACCTGGGGATAGTCTTTCTGGGTGGGCGCTACCTCTGCACCTACGCGCGTGGCGCTCGCGACTTTAGCCGGCTAAACGGCGGGCAGCCCACGGGGGGCGAATATTTTGCCTATCAGCCCCCGCCACCAATCATAGAGCTGGCCACCAAGGCGCAGGCTGTCTTCGGGCTGGATTTCACCTGCGTGGACATTGTGGAAACCAACGACGGCCCGTTGGTTCTGGAGGTGTCGGCCTTTGGCGGCTTCCGGGGGATTTGGGAGGCCCATGGCCAGAACGCCGCCGAACTGTATGTGGACCATGTACTAAACGCGCTGAGAAGATGAACACTGCGTACCCATCGCTGGAAGCATTGGCCTCGGCCTATCTGGCCGGACGGCGGCTGGAGCATGGCCTGAGTCTGCGCTTCGGCCAATGCCGCCTGCGCCTTGACTCAAACTCCCTGGCCTTGGTCCATACCCTGCGTGAATACTTCCGTGGTTTCCAGGTGCCCGATGAAAAAGCCGACATCGTGGTGCAGGCCTTGGAGGGCCACGCCGCCAGCCCAGACCTGCCCTTGCTGGCCAAGGAGCCCGATCCCGGCAAGCCGCGCGTGAAGGAAGAATACCGCGACCTGCCCGGTGGGCGCCTGGTGCGCAAGCGTCTAACGGGCATGGTTTTCCTTTTCGGGGGGGCCATCAATCTGGCCCTGGGGCCATGCCTGCGCAACGACAACCAGGTGGTCAATTTCATCAACAGCCGCTATATCCAGTGGCTGCTGGAGCGCGGCCACCTGCTCTGCCACGCCGCCGCGGTGGGCAATGCCCAAGGGGGCCTGGCCCTGGCGGGGTTCTCGGGCATGGGCAAATCCACCCTGGCCCTGCACCTCATGAGCCGTGGCCTGGACTTTGTCTCCAACGACCGCCTTCTCATCAAGCCAAGCGAGAACGGCCTCGCCATGCACGGAGTGGCCAAGCTGCCGCGCATCAACCCTGGCACGGCCCTGACCAACCCTGACCTGCACGCGGTGTTGCCCCACGAGGACCGCGAGCTGTACCAGGGCCTGGCCCCCGCCAACCTCTGGACCCTGGAGCGCAAGTACGATGTCTTCCTGGACCGCTGCTTCGGCCACGGGCGCTTTAAGATTACCTCCGGCCTGCGCGCCCTGGTCATCCTCAACTGGCGCGGCCAAGAGGGCGGCTGCCGCCTGGCGCAGGTAGACCTGGAGCGGCGGCCCGACCTGTTGGGCGCGGTCATGAAATCCCCGGGGCTATTTTACCTGCCGCCGACGGGGCGGCTGGCCGATGTATCACCCCAGACCTACCTTAAGGCATTGGCCAGCCGCCCCACTTTTGAGCTGACGGGGAGCCCTGATTTTACCAGCGCCACCGAGGCGTGTCTGGAATTGCTCAGCCACGGCTGCCAGGACAGCGCCGCGGGGCCGGCCGCCCCATGAGCCAGCCGCGTTTGCGGCTCTGCCGCGACCTACGCCTGCCCGATCACCTGCGGCTGGCCCGCTACCGCCGGTCTCCCGAGGTGGGGCCTCGCATCCTGTTCTTCAGCGGCGGCTCGGCGCTCAATCCGCTCTGCCGCCAGCTCGTTGACTACACCCACAACTCCATCCACATCATCACCACCTTCGACTCGGGCGGCAGCTCGGCGGCCCTGCGCCAAGCCTTTGGCATGCCCGCCGTGGGGGACATCCGCAACCGGCTCATGGCCCTGACCGGCCAAAGCGTGGGCGGCAACCCGGAGGTGGTAGAGCTTTTCGCCTACCGCTTCCCCCACCAGGCAGATCCCCGGGGTCTGCCCCGCCGCTTGGCCGAGATGGTCAGCGGACGCCACCGGCTGGTGGCCGCGGTACCCGACCCCCTGCGCAAGATCATCCGCAACCACCTGGGCTACCTGGCCCAGGCCCTGCCCGAGGGCTTCGACCTGCGGGGGGCCAGCGTGGGCAACCTGGTGCTGGCCGGTGGCTACCTCAACAACGGCCGGCACCTGGACCCGGTGATCTATCTCTTCTCCAAGCTGGCCGAGGTGCGCGGTGTGGTGCGACCGGTGCTGAACGATCATCTCCACCTATGCGCAGAGCTGGAGGACGGCCGCGTGTTGGTGGGCCAGCACCTGCTCACCGGCCGCGTGGCACCACCCTTGACCTCGCCCATCAAGAGGCTGTTCCTCAGCCGGACAAAACGCCGTCCCAGTGACGTGGCGGCGGCCGCGCGGGGCAAGCTTTTGAGCCTTATCGCCCAGGCCGAGTTGATCTGTCTGCCCATGGGCAGTTTTTACACCAGCCTGCTGGCCAACCTGCTGCCCCAGGGCATCTGCCAGGCCATCGCCCAGGCCCAGTGTCCCAAGGTCTTCATCCCCAACCCCGCCGGCGACCCCGAGCAATTGGGCCTGGACCTGACCAGCACCGTGGCCACTCTTCTCAAGTACCTGCGCCAAGGTTGCGGCCCAGACGTTCCCAAGGCCAATCTTGTGGACTTGGTCCTGCTGGACAGCCATATGCCCTATCCCGGCAGCCTGGCCGGCCTGGAGGCCGTGGGTTCCCTGGGGCCGCAGGTGTTGGACGTCCGGCTGGGCCGCGAGGACGCGCCGGGGACCTACGACCCACGGGTTTTGGCGGAGTTGTTGCTGTCCATGGTTTGAGGCCAAGCGGCTCATGGACGCTCTGTTTACCAACATCAGCGAAAGGAAACGAACAATGGCCAAGAAGGAAATCGAGATCAAAACCTGGTTGACCCGCGAGGAGATGGTGAAATACCTGGGCGATTTGGCGGCCTGCCTGGCCCAGGGCAAGGTGGTCTTGCAGCGGGGAAGCGAGTTCCTGGAGTTTTGCCCCGCGCAGAGCATGGAGCTGGAGCTGGAGGGCGTGCACAAAAAGGGCCAGCAGAAGATCAGCATCGAGCTGAGCTGGCGGCAAGTGGTGATGGAACCCGTGGAGGAGCCGCTGAAGATATCCTCCGACACCCCGCCGCCCCCTTTGCAGCCAGATATCATCGGCCAGGAGGCCCAAGAGATCGCCCTGGCCGCCGACGCCCCGGAGAGGGCTGCCGCCACGGCGGAACAGGCCAAGACCGCCGACGCCACGGACCAGGCGCCCTTTGCCGCGGTCAAGGAGGAAACCGGCAAGGGCAAGGGGCAGAAGCAGCCGGGCAAATGAAAGGCCTGACCGCGCGGGACGGCCAAGGGCCGCCCCTGCCCTTCCCATGCCTTAAACAAGGAGACCCAACATGACGCCCGAGCATAAAATGGAAAAGCTCATGTCGCCCGCGGAGGCAGCCGGCCTGCTGCGCTCCCTGGCCGAGAAGCTGGAAGCGGGCAACCTGGAGTTTGGCCACGTATCGGTGGAGCTGGACGACTTCTTCAGCGTCAAGCAGACGGTCAAGACCAAGTCTGACCGCCTGTGCTTCAAGCTGAAGTTGAAGTACGAAAAGAGCCTGCACCAAATCGGCGCGCTCACCCCGGCGCCCACCCACCCGCTGCTGGAAAAGGACCTGGACGAGGACGAAGAGGAACAGCCGTCAGGCCGCCCCCAGGGGTACAAGCAACTCAAGAAAACCATGGGGCGCGGGTTCAAGCAGATCGGCGAGGCGTTGAAGCGGGGGGACCTGCCCGACCCGATCCTGGTGCACAGCTTTCACGAGCAATGCCAGGCCATGACCACTTTCCCCGGCAAGGGCGAAGAGCATTACCAGGCCTTCCGGGAGCAGGCCGGCCTGCTGTTGGCCAGCGTGCGGCAGAGGGACCTGACCCAGGCCGCCGCGGCCCATGCCGCCCTGGGCGCCATGAAAAAGGCCTGTCACGCCCAACACAAGTAAACACCAGGCGGAGGCTCGCCCCTACATGAAAACCTACGTGCTGGACACCAACGTCCTTTTGCACGATCCCCATGCTCTCTTCGTTTTCCAGGACAACGCGGTGGTCATCCCCCTGGCCGTGGTGGAGGAGTTGGACCAGCAGAAAAAACGCCAGGACGAGGTGGGCCGCAATGCGCGCACGGTCTCCCGCCAACTGGACGCCTTGCGGGAGTATGGCGGCCTGGCCCAGGGCGTGGCCACGCCCCAGGGCGGGAGCCTGCGCGTCGAGCTCAACCACAGCCAAGTCGCCAAGGGGTTTCCAGAGGTCTTGGACCTGGAAAAGATGGACAACCGCATCCTGAGCGTGGCTTGGAACCTCAAGCAACTGGCCATCGGCCCGGTGATCCTGGTCACCAAGGACCTCAACATCCGGGTCAAGGCCGACGTGATGGGCATCACGGTGGAGGATTTTCGCAACGACAAGGTGGACTACGATTCCCTCTACACCGGCACGCGCAACATCTTCCTGGAGCCTCGGGAGGTAGAGAGGTTCTACGCGCAGGGCCGCCTGAAAATCGGCGGCCGCCGGCGCATGCTGCCCCATCAGTTCGCGGTCATCAGGTGCCGGGAGCAGCCATCGCTTTCAGCCTTGGCCCGTCATGAGAACGGCGACCTGCTGCCCTTGGCCATGGCCGACGCGGAGTGCATGGGCCTGAAGCCGCGCAACAAGGAACAGCGTTTCGCCTTGGAGCTTTTACTGCGCGACGAGATAAGGATAGTGACCCTGGCCGGCCCGGCCGGCACCGGCAAGACCCTGCTGGCCCTGGCGGCGGGCCTGGAAAAGGTCATGGAGCAACGCGCCTACCGCAAGCTCCTGGTCACCCGGCCCCTGGTGCCCATGGGGCAAGACCTGGGCTACCTGCCCGGCGAGAAGGAGGAAAAGCTGCGCCCCTGGATGCAGCCGCTCAACGACAACCTGGAGTTCCTGTTCCGCGAGTATCCGGCGGGCAACGGCAAGGGAGGCGGCAAGCCCTTTGGCACCCATGAGTACCTGATGGCCCAGGGCATGCTGGAACTGGAGGCCCTGACCTATATCCGTGGCCGCAGCATCCCCCAACAGTTCATCATCTGCGATGAGGCCCAGAACCTGACCCCGCACATGGTCAAGACCCTGATTACCAGGGTGGGCCAGGGCAGCAAGATCGTCTTCACCGGCGACCCCGAGCAGATTGACCACCCGTATCTGGACGCCAGCAGCAACGGCCTGACCCACCTGGTGGAAAAGATGAAGCAGGAGAGCCTCAGCGGTCACGTCTCCCTGGTCAAGGGAGAGCGTTCGCGGGTGGCGGAGCTGGGGGCGAGCCTGCTGTAGAGAAGGGCGCCGGCCTGGGCGCTCAGCAGGCGTTGGCGTCGGGCTCCCTTGGCTCCATGCCTCCCTGGTGCCTGATGATGCGCCCCTCCACCAGGAAGACCACCTCCTCGGCGATGTTGGTGGCCTCGTCGCCCACGCGCTCGTAGTGGCGGGCGGCCAGGATGAATTCCACCCCCCGGCGGATGAGCCTCTGTTCGGTGGCCATCCATTCCACCATGTCCTCCAGCACCTGGCGGTTGAGGTCGTCAAGGTCCTTGTCGCGGGCCAGCACCTTGCAGACCAGTTGCAGATCGCCGTTGGCCAGGGCGTCCATGCAGGCGCGGGCCATGTCCTGGGAAATCTCGGCCATGTCCAGGATGGTGGGCGGCACCTCGGTGGGCAGAAGCTCCTTGAGGGCCAGGGAGCGCTGGGCGATGTTCACGGCCTGGTCGCCCATGCGCTCCAGATAGGCGCAGATTTTTATCACCGCCGACAAAAAGCGCAAGTCCACGGCCACGGGCTGCTGGGTGGCCAAGAGGGCGATGCAGCGCTCCTCGATCTGGTTCTGCATCATGTCTATGGGACGGTCCTTGCTGATGACCGTCATGGCCAACTCGGCGTCGCGGCGGGCCAGGGCGCTGGAGGAATCGTGAATGGCCTCCTCCACCAGACCGGCCATGCGCAGCAAATCCGACTTCACCTCTTGCATCTGCTTGTGGAAATGGGAACCCGTGTTCATGTTTTGTCGTCCTGCTCTCCGAAAATATGAGGCCCCAGTTAGTTGATTGAGCGGCCTTAAGGCTTGGCCGCCCGACCGCTAGCCGAACCTTCCCGTGATGTAGTGCTCGGTCTGCTCCTGCTGGGGGCGGGTGAAGATGCGCTCCGTGGGTCCCATCTCGATCAGCCGGCCCAGGTAAAAGAAGGCGGTCTCATCGGAGACCCGGGCCGCCTGCTGCATGTTGTGGGTAACGATGATGACCGTGTAGCTCTTCTTCAGCTCCTTGACCAGCTCCTCGATGCGGGCCGTGGCGATGGGGTCCAGGGCGCTGGTGGGCTCGTCCATGAGGAGCACCTCGGGCTCCATGGCGATGGCCCGGGCGATGCACAGGCGCTGCTGCTGGCCGCCGGAGAGCCCCAGGGCCGATTGCGGCAGGATGTCCTTCACCTCGTCCCAGATTGCCGCGGCCTTGAGAGAGCGCTCCACCAGTTCATCCAGGCGGCGCTGGCTGTTCATGCCGTGCAGGCGGGGGCCGTAGGCCACGTTGTTGTAGATGGACTTGGGGAAGGGATTGGGCTTCTGAAAAACCATGCCGATGCGCCGGCGCACCTCGGTGGGGTCCACCCCCGGGCCGTAGAGGTCCACGCCGTCGAAGAGCACCGAACCCTCCACGCGGGTGTCGGGGATCAGCTCGTTCATGCGGTTGATGAGCCGCAGGAAGGTGGACTTGCCGCAGCCCGAGGGGCCGATCAGGGCGGTGACCTGGTTGCGGCCGATGGAGATGGCGATGTCGCTCAAGGCCTTGGTGTCGCCGTAGTAGAAATTCAGGTCCCTGGCCTCTATGACCGGGGTGGCGCAGGTTACCATTTCTTGGTCCTTCGCATGCGGGTACGGATGATGATGGCGAAAAGGCTCAATCCCAGCACCAGGCTGATGAGCACCAGCACGGTGCCGTATTGCAGGGGCCGGGTCTGCTCGATGTGGGTGCCCGCCGTGGCCAGCACGTAGATGTGGTAGGGCAGGGCCATTACCTGGCTGAAGGGGCTTTCGGGCAGGCGCAGGGAATAGAAGGTGGCCGCGGTGAACATGATGGGCGCGGTCTCTCCGGCGGCCCGGCCCAGACCCAGGATGCTGCCGGTGAGGATGCCCGGCAGGGCCGCCGGCAGCACCACCTTGCGTATGGTCTGCCAGCGGGTGGCGCCCAGGGCCAGGGAGGCCTCGCGGAAGGTGCTGGGCACCTGGCGCAGGGCCTCCTCCGAGGCGCCGATCACCGTGGGGAGTATGAGAAGCCCCAGGGTCAGAGAGCCGGCCAGGAGGCTCACGCCCATTTTAAAAAACACCACGAACAGCCCCAGACCGAAGAGGCCGAAGACCACCGAGGGCACGCCGGCCAGATTGCCGATGCCCAGGCGCACCACGGCCAGGGTCTTGCCCTCGCGGGCGTACTCGCTCAGGTAGATGGCCGCCGCCACCCCCAGGGGCAAGGCCACCAGGAGCGCCCCCGCCGTCAGGTACAGGGTGCCCACGATGGCCGGGAAGATGCCTCCCTGGGTCATGGCTTCCCGTGGAACGTCGGTCAGGAACCGCCAGCCCAGCACGCCGGCGCCCTGCAATACAACATGCAGCAGGATGCCGCCCAGGGTGCCCACCACCACCAGCATGGCCAGCCGGAGCAGGCCGAAGGCCACCTTCTCGCGCAGCTTGCGCATGCCCAACCCGTCCAGGCTCATAGGGTTGAGGCTCCCTTCTGCTGGTAGCGCCGGCTGATATGGGCCGCCACCAGGTTGAAGCCCAGGGTTATCAGAAAGAGCACCATGCCGATGGCGAACAGGGCGTAATAATGCTCGGAGCCAAAGGGCGTCTCGCCCATCTCGGCGGCGATGGTGGCCGGCAGGGGGCGCACCGAATCAAAGATCGAACTGGGTATCTGGGCCGCGCCGCCGGCCACCATCAACACCACCATGGTCTCGCCCATGGCCCGGCTCATGCCCAGGATAACGGCGGTGCCGATGCCTGACAGCGCCCCGGGCAACAGCACCCGGGTCAGCGTCTCCCAGCGGGTGGCGCCCAGGGCCAGCGAGGCCTCCTTGAGCTCGCGGGGCACCGCGTGCAGGGCGTCCTCGCTGATGCTGGTGATGGTGGGTATGGCCATGATGGCCAGCATGAGAGAGGCGTTGAGGATATTGAGCCCGCTGGGTATGTCCAGCCATTCCTGCATCAGGGGCGCCAACACCACCATGCCCACGAAGCCCAGCACCACCGAGGGCAGGCTGGCCAGGAGTTCCACCGCCGGCTTCATCCACTCCCGCACCCTGTGGGTGGCCACCTCGGCCAGGTACAGGGCCACCGCCACCCCCAGGGGCACGGCGATGAGCGAGGAGACGGCGGTCACCACCAGGGAGCCCACGATGAGGGGAGCGATGCCGAAGTCGGCCGGCTCATAGGTTGGGTACCAGGCCTGTCCGAACAGGAAGTCGGGGATCGAGACGGTGGCGAAGAGCCAGATGCCCTCCTTGAACAGAAAAACCACGATCAAGAGCATGGCCAGGACCGAGAAGCCGCCGGCGGCCAGGAAGAAGCGCTGTATCCACTTCTCGCGCCGGGTCTTGCTGCCGTGCAGCCGGTTGGGCTCCGATAGCGCCGCTGGTCCCATCGCCCCTCGCGCCTGATAAAGACATTCAGCAACGGACTGTTGCATTTGGCTTACGCTCCGCCACCGGGACGCGCCCGGCGCTCAAGCCTGGCCGCTCCCCCCGCCCCGGCCAGGGGCGGAGGGAGCCCCCGGCGCTTACTTGACCGGGACAAACCCCTCGCCCTGGGCCAGCTTCTGGCCCTCGGGGCTGAGCACGAAGTCCAGATAGGCCTTGGTCTGGCCCTGGGGCTCGCCGCAGGTGTACATGTACAGCCCGCGGGCCACTGGGTAGGTCTTGTTGCGGGCCGTCTCGGGGCTGGCCATGACGCCGCCCACGGTCAGGGCCTTGACCTTGGGGTTGAGGTAGCCGATGCCCACGTAGCCGATGGCGTACTTGTTACCGGCCACGGCCTGGGCCACGGCGCCGTTGCTGGCCTGCAACTGGGCGTCGGGGCGCACGCGCTCCTTCTTGAGCACCATCTCGTTCCACACCTCGAAGGTGCCGGAGCTGGAGTCACGGGAGACCACCACGACGGGCTTGTCCTCGCCGCCCACTTCCTTCCAGTTCTTGATCTTGCCGGTATAGATTTCCTTGAGCTGGGCCATGCTCAGGTCCTTGACCGGGTTGACCGGGTTGACCACCGGCACGATGCAGTCCAGGGCCACCGTGAACTCCTTGACGTCCACGCCCTTTTCCTTGGCCAGGGCCTGCTCCTTGTCCTTCATCTGCCGCGAGGAATTGCCGATGTCGCAGGTGCGGTCAATGATGGCCTTGATGCCGTCGCCGCTGCCGGTGCCGGCCACGGTCACGTTGACCTGGGGGTTCTTCTTCATGAAGACCTCGGCGGCCTTCTGGGCCACGGGCAGCACCGTGGTCGATCCGGTGATGCTCACGCTATCGCCGGCGGCCCAGGCGGGCAGCCCAGCCAGTCCAGCCACCATAAGCGACATTGCCACGAGCTTGAATTTCATCGTCTCTACTCCTGCAAAGTTAAGATTCAGCGCGCCGGCCCCATGCCCGCCATCGCTTGCCCAAAGTCTAGGGCGCCAATGTGACGGAGACGTTACGGAGAGCATACTTTTGCGTGACAAACGGCGCGTGCCCCACTGGAGTGGTTGAATTGGCCAAGGCCGGCGGCTAAGGTCCATTTCTAGAGCAAGGCTGGGCCGCGGCCCGTCCGCCCTTGGACCGCCAAGGCCCAGCATTCAAGTCAATTCCCAGACCCACCGGGAGCGCCGACGGCATGAAAAAGCCCATATTGGTCCTCATAGAGGACGAAAGCGACATCCAGGAAGTGGTGACCTTCAATTTCCAGAAGGCCGACTTCGCGGTGCACAAGGCCGGCAATGGCGAGGAAGGGTTGCGCCTGGTCAGGCGCCTTAATCCCGACCTGGTGCTCCTGGACCTGCTTCTGCCCGACATGGACGGACGCGAGGTGTGCCGCCAGCTCAAGCGCGACAACGCCACCCGCGCCATCCCCATCGTCATGCTCACCGCCCTGGCCGGGGAGGCCGACCGCATCGTGGGCTTCGAGCTGGGCGCCGATGACTACCTCACCAAGCCCTTCAGCCCCCGCGAACTGGTGTTGCGGGCCCAGGCTATCTTGCGCCGCGCCAAGGAGCCGCCCCTGGAGAACCAGGTGTTGCGGGTGGGGCGCCTGATGGTAGACCCCGACCGGCTGCACGTGGAACTGGACGGCCAGGCCATCCAGTTGACCTCCACCGAGTTCAGGCTGCTGCACTATTTGGCCGGCACGCCGGGTAAAATCCATTCCCGGGAATACCTGCTGGACCTGGTCTGGGGCTATACATACAAGGGGTATTCCCGCACGGTGGACACCCACATACGCCGGCTGAGGGCCAAGCTGGGCAGCGCCCAAGACTACATCGAGACGGTGCGCGGGGCTGGCTACCGGGTTCGCGAGGGATTATGAAGCCCAGATTGTCCTTTCGCGCCTTGATCTTCGGCGGCTGCCTGCTGGTGGTGGTCTGCACCCTGCTGGGGGTGGCCCTGGCGGTGGAGGGCCGCCTGCGCCAGCAGACCACCGACAACCTGCGCTCCACCCTCCGTCAGATGACCATCCTGGCCGGTGAGCTGGTCAAGGACCGCTGGTCGCCCCAGGCCTCCCCGGCGCGCAACCAGGAGCTGGCCCAGGAGCTGGGCCAGGTATTAAGCCTGCGCTTCACCTTGATCGCCCCCGACGGCCGGGTGTTGGGTGACTCCAGCCTGGACCTGGCCGAGGTGGGCAATCTGGAGAACCACGGCCGCCGTCCGGAGGTGGTGCAGGCCCTGGCCAGCGGCGCGGGCGATCAAATCCGCTACAGCAGCACCATCCATGACGACCTGGTCTACGCGGCCATGGCCGTGGACCCGGGCCAGGGTCCCCGGGTCCTGGTGCGCCTGGCCATGCCGCTGTCCTCGGTCCAGAGCGCCATCGCCACCTCGCGCAGGGTCTTGCTGGGCGCCATGATCCTGGGGGTACTGCTTTCCCTGGGGGTGGCCTACGTGGTGGCCCGGGGCCTGGACAAACCGGTGCGGGCCTTGGCCGCCACCGCCCGCGCCATCGCCGCCGGTGATCTGGGCATGCGCATCCGGCGCTACCCGCCCCACGAGGTGGGCGATTTGGCCAGGACCTTCGACAAGATGGCCGACAGCCTGGTGCACCAGATGGAGGAGATGGCCCACGCCCACGACCGCCAGGAGGCCATTTTGCGGGGCATGGTGGAAGGAGTCATGCTCACCGACTTCGAGGGGCGCATCCTCCTGGCCAACCAGTCCCTGACCGCCCTGCTGGGGCTACAGACCGACCCCGTGGGCAGAATATATTCCGAAGTGCTGCGCATTCCCGACCTGACCACCGCCATGGAGGAAATCCTGGAGGGGCAGCCCAGGGTATCGGCCGAGATACGCAGCCTGGGTCCGCCCCTGCGCTACCTGGAGGCCCACCTGGTCCGCCTGGAAGGCCGCGGCCCCCAGGCGGGGGCGGTGGCGGTCTTCCACGACATCACCGAGCGGCGGCACGTGGACCAGATGCGGCGCGACTTCGTGGCCAACACCTCCCACGAGCTGCGCACCCCCCTGGCGGCCATCAAGGGCGCGGCCGAGACCCTGCTGGACGGGGCCTTGGACAGCCCCCAGCACGCGCGGGGCTTCGTGGAGATGATCGTGCGCCAGAGCCGGCGCATGGAGCGCCTGGGCGAGGACCTGCTCAGCCTGGCCAGCCTGGAAAACGCCGAGGTGGCGCCCAAAAGGGAGGTGGTGAAGGCGCGGCAGGTGGTGGCCGCGGTCCTGGCCACGGCCGGCCCCCTGGCCCAGCAGCGCGGCATCCACCTGGAGGCCCCGGAGCCCCCCCAGGACTACTCCCTGATGGCCGATGGCCGCCAATTGGAGCAGGCCCTGCTGAACCTGGTGGACAACGCCATCAAATACAACAACCCCGGCGGCAAGGTGACCGTGGCCTTGAACGCGCTGGAGGGCCAGATGCGCCTGAGCGTCCGCGACACCGGCCCCGGCATTCCCAGTGAACACCTGCCGAGGATATTCGAGCGTTTCTACCGGGTGGACAAGAACCGCTCCCGCGAACAGGGCGGCACCGGCCTGGGACTGGCCATAGTCAAGCACGTGGCCCAGGCCCACGGCGGCCGGGTGGAGGTGGAGAGCAAGGTGGGCCGGGGCAGCGAATTCCGGCTCATCTTGCCCCTGCCAGGCGAGGCTTGAGCGGCGCCCCGGGCGCGGTCTCTTCGCCTTATACCAATCAGCAATCAAAGCCATCCATGGCTTTGATTGCTGATCGGCCGGGCAAAAACGTGGTTTTGCCCGGCCTCCCGGGCGCTTTCGCGCCCGGCGGGCCATCCACCGGGGTCCCCAAAAAAGCGCGGCTTTTTTGGGGTGGTTCTTG
>JACRDC010000096.1 GCA_016218705.1 Desulfarculus sp. | reverse complement strand
CTGAAAAATTAATATGATGATGCTTTAAAAGGGGCAGCCTTTGTCGGAACGGTACCATGGGGCCAGCGTGGTCCGGCATCCTGGTATCTGAGTATTTTTGAGGAAGCGGCGCGATTTTTTGGCAGGGAGGTTAAGTGCCGGGCTGTGCTCAGGGCTCGAGGATCAACAACCCCTCACGCACGGCGAACTGGGTCAGCTCGGCCACGCTGCCCAGGCCCAGCTTGCGCATGATCTGGCGGCGGTGGGTCTCCACGGTGGTTTCGCTCAGGTTCAGCCGCTCGGCGATGCTCTTGCTGGTGCCCCCCTCGGCCACCAGTTGCACCACTTCCCGCTCCCGGGGGGTGAGCAGGGTCAGCGCCGGCCCGGGACTCCGCGCGGATTGGGCGAGGATATCGGCCTCCAGGTGCCTGAGCTCCGGGCTCAGCCAGGTCCGCCCCTCGGCCACGGCCCCAATGGCCTCGGCCAGCTCCTCGAAGGAGCAGGATTTGAGGGCAAAGCCCCTGGCGCCCGCCGCGAACATGTCCAGCACATAGCGTTTCTGGGCATACATGGACAAGGCCAAGACCTTGATGCGCGGGTTTTTGCGCAGGATGCGCCGGGTGGCCTCGGTGCCGTTCAAGCCCGGCATGTGGATGTCCATCAAGAGCACCCCGGGCTTGAGCTCCTCGGCCTGGGTCTCGGCCTGGGCCCCGTCGTCGGCCTCGCCCACCACTTCCAAGCCGGGCAAGGTGGCCAGGGCGGCGCGCAGGCCATGCCGAAAGAGCAGGTGGTCATCGGCCAGGAGTATGGTCGTCTTCATTGCCTTACCCCCTGGCCACCGGGCTGGGTTCCTGCGGCCAGGGCGCCCGCAGGGTGACGGTGGTGCCTTGGCCGGGGCTTGAGTCAATCTCCACGCTGCCGCCCAAAGCTTGCAGGCGCTCGCGGATGCTGAACAAGCCGAAGCCCTCCGCGCCCGCCCGCGCCAGGCGGCCAGCCTCCATGCCCTGGCCGTCATCGTTGACCCGCAGCACCACCTGTGAGCCCTGGCAGTCCAGGCTTATCTCCACCTTATGGGCACTGGAGTGCTTGACCGCATTGACCAATAGTTCCTGGGCGGCGCGGAATAGATTCACCTCCAGGTTTTCATCGCGGCCAGGCAGGGCCCCTTGGGCCTGGAAGCTCACCTCCAGGCCGTGGCGTTCCTGAAAGCGCTCGGCCAGCCATTCCAGCCCCGCCTCCAGGCCGTAATCATGGAGCACCGGCGGGCTGATATCAAAGGTCAAGGTCCTGGTCTGCTCCAGGGTGGTGCGCAACAGGTCGCAGATTTCACCCAGGGGCGGCGCTGGCTCATTGCCTGCGGCTTGCGAGGCCCGCAGCCTCAGGTTGAAAAGGCTGGTAGCCAGGTTCTGGGACACGCTGTCATGCAGGTCGTCTGCCAGGGCCTTGCGCTGGCGCTCCTCGCTGCGCACCAGCTCGCCGGCCAGGCTGCGCAGCCGCCTTTGATGCTCCTGCGCCTCCCGTTGCGCGGTCTGCTCGAGCATCTCCCGTTCTTGGCGCAGGGCCTTGAACCGCTGGACTAGAGCTTGGGAGAGCAGGACGGCCTCGGCGGCCAAAGCGATCTGCTGCACCGTATAGATCGGTAACGGCAGGGGCGATCCAATTCCAAGATTGCCTAACATCATATTCAAGCTGCCAAACACCTGGCACAGGTAAGCCGACAAGAAAAACGTGGCGGGTGCGAATCCCTTCCTCCAACAAATGACCCCCGTCAATAAGATCACCAATACGCTCACTGGTGTCAGCGCCGTATAGACTTCCAGCAACGTGGGCGGGAGCGGCCCCATGATTGGCCATCCGGCCAAGGGCAGGTAACACACCAGCAAGATGGTGATCAGGCGATCACCCAGAGGGAAATGCCTTTTCAGGGGCAGGAAGGCTTTGACGAACAATAGCCTGGCGAGGGAGAGCAGCCCCAATATCGCAACGGGCAGACCGGCCCTGCGGGAGAACCAGGCCTGCGGGGCGAAAGCTTCAAAGAGTCCGCCGAGGAACCCTATGTAAATGCAGAAGGTGAGCAACAGCACGCCGTACCAGAGATAGCCGGCATAGCGCAGGGTGAAATAGATACTCAGGTTGCTGGCCGCCAGGAAGGCCAGTAGGCCAAGGGCTGACCCGGTTAACAGGGCCTGGACTAGAAGCCTTTTTTCAAATCCGCTCCTGGTGGTGATCTCGGGCGAGGCTTCCAAGCTTACGCTCGGCTTTACCCGCAGGAAAATGGTTTGCGGCGCCTTGCTGGGCGGTGGAAGGGGGAAGTGGGAGAACTGGCTCGGATGGTCCATGGGCTGACTGGTACGGCTAAGCGGACCAACTTTCAGCCATTCCTGCTTACCATCCCGAGCTTTTACAGATGTGTACAAGGTGGCCGCGACCTTGGTCACCTGGCTCAAATCGAAGACATAGTCTGGCTGTCCGACCGCGCCATCCTGGCCGGCCAAGGTAAGGCGCAGCCAAAAGGTGGAACGCGTTAGTCCAGTACGGAGTAGACTGTCAGGCCAGGGGCGGAATCGCTCGGCATAGGCCGGGGAGGTCACATCCTGAATAGTCAACTGGCCGGTGGGGTCTTCCAGAAACTGCAGGTAAGGGTATACGGGGAAGCGATCCTGGCCGGGCGTGAGCCAGAGGACGGGGTCGGGATGGCCTCCGGCGGAGCAGGGCAACCAGGAGACGGCAAGCAGCACCAAAATCGCTAGGAAGGTTATGGCGGCATATCCGCGGCCCAGCGATTTGGTCGAGTGTGCCGCGGTCACGCCTGTCCTGAACCTCCGGCCCGGAAGGAGCCAGGCCTACGGAGTCGATCCCTTAACTCCAAGACCACACCCTACCTATCTTGCGCGGGCGCACCACCCACCGAGGGTATTGTCACACCACCGTGAAGGCGAGGACAAGTAAATTCCAGAAATCCGGCCTCGCTTGAAGCCGACCACCCGGGCGGCAAGCAGTGAATCCAGGACCGGCGTGGATCATGTGGCCCGGGCATCGTCCTCGGCCGAAGCCACCGCCGCATGGCTGACGCTCTCCTGACAGACTATGATGCCATTGCTCCCGTCGAGGAAGGCTGCCAGGCCGCGCCCTTCATGCTTACAAATTACTCTTGGATGTGGTGGTTGGCCGCCGGGCGGATGATGCCCAATAGATGACCACATGCGTGTGGTCGCTTTTGGCCACCTTCTGCCAAGCTGCCGGGGACCAAAATGAAGCTCCCCCCCGATCTTTTGGACGCCTTGAAAGGGTCGGATAATGACCCAGGAGGTGTTCCATGGGAGATCGTCGCCGGAGCTTCAGCCGGGAGTTCAAGCTGGAGGCGGTTCGTCTGATGACGGAGGGTGGCCTGAGTGTAGCCCAGGCGGCACGGGACCTGGGAATCAGGGAAAGCGTGTTGGCCGGTGGAGGAAGCAGTTGGCCGAAGACCCCGTGGAGGCCTTCCCCGGCAAAGGGCACATGAAGTCCCAGGACGAGGAATTGCGACGATTGAGGCGGGAAAACGAGATATTGCGCCAGGAGCGCGACATCTTAATAAGGCCATGGGCATCTTCTCGCGGGTGCCCCAATGAGATATCAGTTTGTCCGTGACCATATGGGGCAGTTTCCCGTGCAGCGGATGTGCCGGGTACTGGAGGTGTCCACCAGCGCCTATTACGCCTGGCGGGGACGCCCTGAGAGCCGGCGAGTGCGCGAGGACCGCCGGCTTTTGGTCCAGATCCAGGCCATCCACTCGGCCAAGCGCGGAACCTACGGCAGCCCGCGGATTCACGCCGAGCTCAAGGCTCAGGGTCTGCGCCTGGGCGAGAAGCGGGTGGCCCGTCTGATGCGCGCGGGCGGCATCCAGGCCAAGCAGAAGCGAAAGTTCAAGGCCACCACGGACTCCAAGCACGCTCACCCTGTGGCTCCCAACCTGCTGGGGCGCGACTTCGAGGCTGACGCGCCCAATCAGAAATGGGTGGCTGACATCACCTACATTCCCACCCGTGACGGCTGGCTGTACCTGGCGGCGATCCTGGATTTGTATTCCCGCTACGTAGTGGGCTGGTCCATGGATGGCCGCATGAACAGAAGGCTGGTGCTGGACGCCCTGGACATGGCAGTGGGCCGCCGCCGCCCGGGACCGGGATT
>JACRDC010000095.1 GCA_016218705.1 Desulfarculus sp. | reverse complement strand
CGAGTAGTTTGATCGCAACTTGGTATGCGGGCCAAGAACCACCCCAAAAAAGCCGCGCTTTTTTGGGGACCCCGGTGGATGGCCCGCCGGGCGCGAAAGCGCCCGGGAGGCCGGGCAAAACCACGTTTTTGCCCGGCCGATCAGCAATCAAAGCCAGGGATGGCTTTGATTGCATATTGGTATCAGGCGCACCAGAAGTACTTGGCATAGGCCGTGTGCGGGATCAGGCGCAGCTTGGCCGCCAGCCAGATCAGGGGCTGCATGCGCCTTATCCACTGGTAGCTGGTGGGATAGTCCCGGAAGGTCTTGGGCGGCAGCTTGAGGAAGGTGTCAACGTCGGCCTGGGTGATGCCCAGGCGCTTGATGCACAGACGGATCAAGTCGGGGTCTTCTATGCGGTTGGGCTGCTGAAGCCTGGCCAGGGCCACTTCCCGGTCCATCTGCCCCGAGCGCACCAGGGCCGCCCAGTTGTAGCGCCGCCGGTCAATGCCGAACTTGACCCTGATTACATAGGAATAGAAGGTCTGGTACAGGTCGTCAAGATAGTGGGCCCCGGTGTTGACCCAATCCAGCTCGCGGACCAGCAGCTCGTCCACCTGGGCGCGCACGTAGTTGATGTAATAGAGAATGGGCACCACCTGGATACGACGGATCACGCCGTAATAGAACATCTCCCTGAGCCCCAGGTTGAAGCCGGGATCGCCTGGGCTCCAGGGGCGCAGGCTCACCTTGCCGAATTGGCGGTGCACGTTCTTGAGGTACAGGCCATCCAGGTAGTTCCATTCCAGGGGCGCCACGCCCTCGGTGCGGAAGGACTGGCCCAGCAGCACGTAGCGCAGGCCCTCCTTGGCGGCCACGCCGTAGAGGGAGGTGGCGATGCCCACGTCCGTGCCCTGCTCCAGGTCGGGGGTGGAGGCCCGCAGGAAGGCCAGCCGTAGGTCCTTGGATTCGCGCCAGTCGCTGGTGATGGTGCGCAGCTCCACCCCCAGGCGGCTGGTGGCCTTAATCATGTTCTCGCCGGCCGTGGGATTGCCGAAGCCATTGTTGAAATGCACGGCCAAGGGCCTGAGACCGAAGCGCTTGACCAGGGTGTAGAGGGTGAAAGTGCTGTCGCGGCCGCCGCTGATGCCGGCCACGCAGTCGTATTGCTTGCCCTGGCCGGCGGCCTTGATGCTCTCCACCAGGCGGCCCAGCTTGGCCTCGCCTACCGGGGTCAGAGGGTACTCGCGTTCCAGGAGATCATGCAGGCGGCAATAGGAGCATTGGCCCTGGGCGTCGAATTTGGCGCCGGGCACCGAGGAATCGATTATGCAGCGGGAGCATATGTGGTAAGCCATGCAGACGACCTCGGACGCAACGGGGCGCCGCGGACCGGGCGCACCCTGAAAGATGATTCTATATGCCCCAGGCTTTTTCAGCCTGGCCGCCCTGGCATGGGCTACAGGCGCTCTCCCACCTTGGTCAACACCTCGCCGGCCGCCACTGGCGGCCCTTGCCCCAAACTTACCACCTGCAGAACCAGCGCGCGATTGTCGCCGCAGATTACCTGCACGCCATCGGCCAGGCGTCGGGCCACGTGCCCGGGTCGCCCGTAATAGGGCACCTGATCCTTGCGGCAGCGCCATATGGTCAACTGCTGCCCGTGGTAGTGGCTGAACGCCCCCGGATAAGGGTGGGATTGCGCGCGCACGAAGTTGTACAGGTAATCCCGGGGGAGGGTCCAGTCAACCAGGCCGTCCTGGGGCACTCTTGGAGCGGCGTAGGAGACGCCCTCAGCGGCCTGGGGCCGGGGGCGCAACTCCCCGCTCAGGATGCGCCGGTAGTCGCGCTCCAGCACCAGGAATATCTTTTCGTCCAACTTGGCCAATACGTCGGCGATAAAGTCGTCCTCCGCCACGGTCACGGTTTCCTGCGCCCAGATGTCTCCCTCGTCCATGGCCTCGGCCAGGGTGAAAAAGGACACCCCTGTTTCTCGGTCGCCGTTGATGATGCTCCAGACCAGGGGTGCCGCCCCCCGGTAGCGAGGCAACAGCGAAGGATGAATACCTATGAAACCGTGCGGCACCGCGGCCAGCAGTTCACGTCCCAAGAGCCAGTACCAGCCGTCCACCAGGCAAAGCTGGGGAGCCAAGGAACGTATGGCCTCCTCGGAATGGCGGCGGTTGCCGGCTACCACCAGTGGCAGCCCATGGGTCTGGGCCAACTCCTGATACCCCTCCAGGGCGCTGCGGCCGTCAGCGCGGTCGTCAATGGTGACAATGCCGCACACCGAGGCAGGCTCCAGTCTTAGCAGGGTTTGCAGGCAGCGCAGGCCACGGTCTTTGCTGCCCACGAATAGTACGCGTTCTATGGCCGGCATGCTCAAGGGCGGGGTCCTCTTCCTGGTGCTGGGTCAGGCCAGGCTCCCGAGCGCCTGGGCCACGGTCTCCACCTGCTCCCGGCTCAAATCCTGGTACATGGGCAAGAGCAGCACCTGGGCGCGGGCCTCCTCGCTGGCCGGCAGGGGGAAGGGATGCCCCTGGTAGGGCGGCTCCTGGTGGGCGTTCATGATGCCCGGCCGCGTGGCGACGCCCAGGTCCAGCAGGCGCTGCATCAGCTCCATCTGCCCGCAAGGGGCGGTGGCACCCAGCCGCGCCGGGTAGCTCTGCCAATTGGGCCGGGCATAGGCCGGCACCTCCGGCAGCTTAAGCCAATCCAGGTCTGACAAAAGCTCACGGTACCAGCCGTCCACCCGGCGCCGCGCCCGCAAAAAATCGGGCAGCTTGGCCAACTGCTCCAGGCCCACGGCGGCCTGCAAATCGCTCAGGCGGTAATTGTAGCCCGTGGTGACGTAGGACTCCATCACCACCTGCCGGGCCGCCGAGCGCACGGTGTCGGGCACGCTCATGCCATGCTGGCGCAGAAGGCGCAGGCCCTGGTCGTACTCCTGGCTGCCATAGGTTAGCATGCCGCCATCGCCGG
This sequence comes from Desulfarculus sp., assembly GCA_016218705.1. Taxonomy (GTDB): domain Bacteria; phylum Desulfobacterota; class Desulfarculia; order Desulfarculales; family Desulfarculaceae; genus JACRDC01. The sequence goes on along the minus strand of JACRDC010000095.1, from coordinate 48,431 downwards.
TGGTGAGTATCTTGCGGGGGTGGAAGGAGAAGCAGGCCAGGTCGCCGTGGGGTTGGCCGATCATCTGCCAGGTGGCGCCATCGTCGGGGGAGTACTGGCTGCCCACGGCGCAGGCCGCGTCCTCCACCAGGGGCAGGCCGTGGGCCTGGCACAGGGCCAGGATGGCCGCGAGATCGCAGGGCATGCCCATCTGGTGCACGGTCATGACCGCCGCCACCCGGCCCCGCTGGGGGTCGGCGGGGTCGAGTTGGCACAGGGGCGACTGGCCCCGGGCCAGGGCCTCCACCCGCTTGAGGTACAGGCCGTCCGCCCGCTGCTCGCACTCGCGGGCCAAGAACTCCGCCAGGGCCTGGGGCGAGAGGTTGTAGGTGGCCAGGTCAATGTCCACGAAGGCCGGCTCGGCCCCGCAGTAACGCACCGCGTTGGCCGTGGCGATGAAGGAGTGGCTGACCGTGAGCACCACGTTGCCCGGCCGCGTGCCCACGGCCAGGAGCGCCAGGTGCAGGGCGGTGGTGCAACTGCTCACCGCGCAGGCGTTAGGCGCCCCGCAGAAGGCCGCGAAGTTCTCCTCGAAGCTCTTGACCCGTGGCCCCTGGGTCAGCCAGCCCGAGGCCAGCACCTCGGCCACGGCCCGGCTCTCCTCGGGGCCCACGCTGGGCTTGGCGATGGGTATCATGTCAGGCCCGCCTCACTGCATGTCCAAGGGCTGGGTCTCCAGCCAGGCCACCAGGTCACGCAGGCCCTCGGTGAGGCCCAGGGCCGCGCTGAACCCCAACAGCCGCCCGGCCTTGGAGACATCGGCCAGGCGCCGGGCCACCTCCACCTTCTGGCGCTCGGCGGGCAGGGGCACGTGCTGGGGTTGCAGGCCCGAGCCCATGGCCGCCAGCATGGCCTGGCACAGATCCTTGAGCGAAGTCTCCTCGCCCCGGGCCACGTTGAAGACCTCGTCGCTGGCATCGGCCTTGAGGCCCAGCACACAAGAGCGGGCCACGTCGGCCACGTGCACGAAGTCCATGGTCTGGTCGCCGGCCCCGAAGATCAGGGGCGGTTTTCCCTCCTTGATGAGGCGGTACCAGCGGATCATCACCTCGGTGTACTTGCCGTGGGTGTCCATGCGCGGGCCGTAGACGTTGAAGAAGCGCATGGCCACGTAGTTCAGCCCGAACATGTCGTGGAAGGAGCGCAGCATCAGCTCGTTGGCCGCCTTGGCCGCCCCGTAGAGGGTGTGGTTGTTGTAGGGGTGGTGGCTCTCGGGGGTGGGGAAGACGTCGGCGGTGCCCAGCACCGAGGCGCTGGAGGCCGCCACCAGCCTCTTGACCTGGTGCTTGACGCAGGATTCCAGGACGTTGAAGGTGCCCCCGTACATCACGTTCAGGGCCTCGCGGGGAAACTCGGCGCAGCGAGTGATGCGCAGGGCCGCCATGTGGAAGCAGTAGTCCATGCCGGCCGTGAGCCCGTCCACCAGGGCCTGGTCCTCGATGGTGCCCTGAACCAGGCGAGCCTTGCCCGTGGCCAGGGCGCTTTCTATGTTGCGCAGGCTGCCGCGCAGCATGTTGTCCAACAGCACCACCTCGGCGGCCCCGGCGGCCAAGAGCTGGTCGGCGATGTGCGAGCCGATGAAGCCGGCCCCGCCGGTGATGAGGACGCGGCTGCCCGCGATTTCGTTAGGCATAAAATTCTCCGATGAGCCGCGCCACGTGGGCAATCTGCTCCTCGCTGATCTCGGCGAACATGGGCAGGGAGAGTATCTCGGAGGCGTAGGCCTCGCACACCGGCAGATCGCCGCGGGCGTGCCCGCCCTGGGCGTAGGCGGCCTGCTTATGGCAGGGGATGGGGTAGTGGATGCCCACGCCCACGCCGCGCTCCTCCAGGTATTTCTTGAGCTCGTCGCGCCGGGGGGCGCGCACCACGAAGAGGTGGTACACGTGGCGCGCGCCGGGGGCCTCGCTGGGCAGGACCACCTGGGGCACCCCGGCCAGGTGCTGTCGGTAGAGGCCGGCGGCCCGGCGGCGGGCCTGGGTCCAGGCCTCCAGGTACTTGAGCTTCACCTCCAGTATGGCGCCCTGGAAACCGTCCATGCGGTAGTTGTGCCCCACGTACTGGTGCACGTAGCGCTCGCGGCTGCCGTGATTGCCCAGGGCGGCCATCTTGGCGTGCAGCCCGGCGTCGCCGGTGACCACCGCCCCGCCCTCGCCGTAGGCCCCCAGGTTCTTGCCGGGGTAGAAGCTGAAGCAGCCCGCCACGCCGAAGCTGCCCACCGGCCGGCCCTGGTAGGTGGCCAGGTGGGCCTGGGCGCAGTCCTCCACCAGGGGCAGGCCCTTTTTCTGGCAGAAGTCCAGGATGGGCCCCAGGGGGGCGGGCTGGCCGTAGAGGTGCACGGCGAACACGGCCTTGCTGGCCGGGGTCAAGGCCCGCTCCAGCTTGCCGGGGTCCAGGTTGTAGTACAGGGGGTCGCAATCCACGAACACCGGCTTGGCCCCGGTGAGGCTCACGCCCTCGGCGGTGGCGAAGAAGGTGTTGCTGGGCATGATGACCTCGTCGCCGGGCTTCAGACCCAGGGCCATGCCCACCAGGTGCAGGGCCGCCGTGCCCGAGCTGACCGCCAGGCACCTGTCCACGCCCTGGGCCTGGGCGAAGGCTTTCTCGAAGGAGGCCACGAAGGGGCCGGCCGAGAAGGCCGAACTCTCCAGCACCCGCAGGAGGGCCTGGTCAATCTCGGGCTTCAGGGCGTGGTACTGGGTCTTGAGGTCCACGAAGGGGATGTTCATGAGGCGGTGTCCTCGTCTGCGCGCTGGCGGATGAAGCGGGCCGGGTTGCCGGCCCAGACCTGGCCCGGGGGCACGTTCCTGGTCACCACGCTGCCGGCGCCGATGAGCGCGCTGGCGCCGATGGTCACCCCGCCCAGGATGGTGGCGTTGCTGCCGATGGCCGCGCCGTCCTCCACCCGGGTGATGCGAAAACGGCCCATCCAGTCCTCCTCGGACTCCAGATCGCCTTTGGCGTTGACGGCCCGCGGCTGGTTGTCGTTGATGAACATCACGCCGTGGCCGATGAAGCAGCCGTCGCCGATGTGCACGCCCTCGCAGATGAAGGTGTGGGAGGATATCTTGCAGCGCTTGCCCACGCTGGCGTTCTTCTGTATCTCCACGAAGGCGCCGATCTTGCTGTATTCGCCCACCTGGCAGCCGTAGAGGTTGACGAAGCGGGCCAGCTTGACGCCGGCGCCCAGCACCACGTCGGGGGCGATGGCCTGGTAATCCTGGTCCATGGGGGACATGCTGGCCTTTCCGGCGGCCGGCCCCGCCAAGCCGGGGCGGCGGGAGGGTGCTAGAGTTTTATGAGCTTGCCGCCCTTGCGCAGGGACTGGTTGCAGGCCTCCAGCATGCGCACCACGCGCAGGCCGGCCTGGCCGTCGCTGACGATGGGCGTGCCCTGCAGGATGCCCCGCACGAAATGGTCGGCCCCAGCCCGCAGGGCCTCCCGGTGCTCCAGGCGCGGCGCCCACATGTCGCCGGCGCGGTATTCCACCAGCAGGTTGTACTGCCCCTCGCGGGTGTCCACGCTGACGCCCTTGTCGTAGACCCGTATCTTCTCGTCCACCTCCAGGTCGTTCCAGACCAGCATCTTCTTGTCGCCGCCGATGAGGGTGGTGCGCACCTTTACCGGCGAGAGCCAGTTGAAGTTGAAGTGGGCGATAAGGTCGTTCTCCAGGTAGACCGTGACGTAGGCCACCCGCTCCAGGTTCTGGCCGAAGAAGTCCTGGCCGTGGGCCACCAGGGCCAGGGGCTTTTCCGTTATCACGTAGTCCAGGATGGAGAAGTCGTGGGGGGCCAGGTCCCAGATGACGTTGACGTCGGGCTGGAACAGACCCAGGTTGACCCGGGTGGAGTCATAGTAATAGATGCGGCCCAACTGGTCCTGGTCCACGAAACTCTTAATCTTCTGCACCGCTGGCGTGTAGAGGAAGGTGTGGTCCACCATGATCCTTAAGTCCCTGGCCGCCGCCAGGTCCAAAAGGCGCTTGGCCTGGGCGCTGGTGCTGGTAAAGGGCTTTTCCAGGAACACGTGCTTGCCGGCCTTGAGGGCCTGGCTGGCCAGCTCGTAGTGGGTGAAGACCGGCGTGATGACGGCCACGATGTCCACGTCGGAGCCGAAGACCTCGCGGGGGTCCTGGGTGAGCCGGGCCTGGGGCAGGTTTTCGCCGGCCAGGCGCAGGCGCCTGGGGTCCTGGTCGCAGATCAGCGCGACCTGGGTCTCCTTGAGGGCCTGGAAGTTGCGGGCCACGTTGGGCCCCCAGTAACCATAGCCGATTAAGCCTATTTTGAGCATGGCCATCCCGCGGGTCGTGAATAGTTGGCACGGATTTTTACAAATCTCGGGCAGCCTACAACGCCTGCCCGGGGGCGTCAAGCCTTGGCTGTCAGGGCCTGCCCACCCTCGGCCCACAGTTTATCATGGCCAAGCAAGTGCTTCGACTCGGTGGGTTAGTTGGCGTCCAGGGATTTATCTGGTGCCCCTGGCACGGCCTGGGCCATGGCCTGGGTCAGGGCCTGGGCCTCTTCCCGCCGCCCCGCCTGCCCCAGTCCCTGGGCAAAGGCCGACCATTCCCGCTGGTCCACGGGCTTGAGCCCCCGCCGCCGTACCTCTTCCCACAGCTTGACGATGGCGGGCCAGTCTTGGAATTGCCTGGCCAGCTCGGCCTTTTGGTAGTAGTAGCACCAGCAGTCATGCCCAGGCTCGGGACCGAACAGGGCCGGCGGAGGGGAGCCAAGGGCCTCCTTTTGAATCAGGCCGGAGTTGGCCACCTCCTTCAGCAGAAAGAGCTGGCGGTCGTCCTGGGCGGTCAGGGGGGAGTCCCGGTCAATTACCCACAGGCAGCGTCCCGGCGAGGGTCCCCACAGGACCAGCGGGTTGGCCGCCTCCAGGAACAAGCCCTTGAAATTGGCCTGGTAGCGCTGGCCCTCCAATATCGCCCGCACGCGCGCGTCGCCCTTCTTGGTCCTGACCAGCACCCCGCCCAGGTCGTAGCGCCCGTACAGGCCCGCCAGGAACCCGCTAACATGGCTGTCCACGGTCAGGCGTTCGTGCCTGGTGGTCTTTATGGCGGCCACGCCCTGGGCGGGCAGGCCGGGCACCCGCCAGAAAAGCTGCCAGGCCAGGTCGTCCACCTGGCGGCCTGCCGTCTTGAAGTAGGCCCCGTTGAGATGGTTGGTGGCGATGCCCAGCACCACCAGCACCCCCAGCATGGCCAGGGCCGCCCGCCGGGGGGCCAGGCCGAAGAGCAAGGCCGACAGCAGCAGGGCGATACCCAGGAACGCGGTGGGATAGAAACGGCTCTCACCGCCGATGGTGCCCGGGCTGCCGGCCAGGACCGGGACGCTGAAGGCCACGATTATCAGGGCCAGGCCCCCCAGCCCCAAGATCTGGTATTCCCGGCGTTTTTCAACCTCGGCCACCGCCGTGTGCCCCAGGGGCCGGGGGTGGGCCGACAAACGGCGGTACAGGAAAACGCAACCCGCCGACACAGCCAGGCAGGCGGCGGCGAAGGGGAGCAAAAACTTGGGGTTCAGTCCGGAATAGCGGTAGGGGAGGATCAGGCCCAGGGTGGCCCCCAGCCCGGCGCCCACCCCCACAAAGGCCTGCCGGACATTGGCCTGGCCCTCCGCGCGGGCGGCCAGCAAGGTCAGGGCCAGCAGGCCCCCGAGGGCCGCCGCCAGGCCCATGGCTTTAGGTAGGTTGGTGGAGTCGTTGAGCAGGCCGGCCAAGGGGGTGGCCAGCAGGGCGGTGAACACGCCTATGCCCAACATTCCCCGCGCGGTCAAGCTGGGCTCGGCCGGCCCGGCGGGGCGTGGCCGCGCCCGGCCTATGAGCAAGGCCATGAAGCCCGCGCCCACCAGGCCCAGGGCCAGGCCGGTCAGCAGCGCCGGGGCGTCGCTACGCGTGGCCAGGTCCAAAAACGCCTGGGTCCAGCTCAGGTCAATGGCGTTGACCAGGGCCATGTACAGGCGTTCCAGGGTCTTTCCCGCGGCCTTGAGTGCCCAGGCGCCGGGGCCGCCCAAGTGGTCGGCGGGGTTGACGAAGGTCTTGGCCGACTTGAAGACGAATACGCGCCAATACAGATAGGGCACGGTAACGGCCAGGTAGGGCAGCCAGCCCTTGAACGTCCGCCAGGCCCGGGGCCATAAGGGGCGTCGCGGCTCCTGCCTGGACACCACCAGAAAGATCAGCAGGGGCCGGAACAGCTCCAGGCCCCAGAAGGCCTCGTAGCCAATGGTCACCACCATGGCCAGCAACAGCGCTCCCAGGAAACAGCCGGCCCTGGCCGCCGTGCCTTGGCAGGTGTAGGCACGCACGGTGAGCAGGTGGGAGAGGGTGGCCGCGGCCAGGGAGGAGTAGGTGATGAAGGCGAACAGGCCCATGGTGGTGTGGGCGTAACCTGGGAAGACCGCCATGATGGCCGCCACGCCCAGGGCCGCGTCGCGGCGGCGGGGGAACAGGTGGCGGACCAAGCACCAGCCGGCCAGGGCCGCCAGGGCGCGAATGGCCAGACAGGCCACCTGCCAGACCACGGGGTGGGGGCCGAACAGGCCGTAGCCCAAGGCTTGCACGCTGTGGACAAGGGCGCGGTGGCTGAAAAACCCCTTGGCCATGCCCCAGGCCCCGCCCTCCAGGCCCAGGGGCAGGATGTTCCACTCATCCCAGAAAAAGCGGGCAAAGGGCACGTAGGGGCCGTAGGACAGGACCGTCAGCCCCAGGATAAGCAACGCCGCCCGGGCGGCCTCGCTGGCGTTGATGGCCTGCCCCGGGCGGTCCGGGCCGCTTTCCCGGGCGGCGTTGGGCAGGCCCTCCTGGCCGGAGGGGAGACCGTGGGAGACAGGCCCCGCCGGGCTCGGGGAGCAGCCGTTGCTTGCCCTCATGGAATCTCCATCATTGGCGGGCCTTGGTTGGTGCCCCCTGGCCGTGGCCCATCAGGCGGGCCTTGCGGCACCCTGTGGATCACTGCTTCTAACCTCTTAAATGCTGGATGGTTTTGCCCATGGCTTTTGGAAAACTACCCTCCGGGGGCCACCAAGTCAAGTACAACGGCCCTGGGCGGGGGAGCCCCAAGGCCGGGGCGGGGGCAGTGAAGGGCGCCATTGGCGTGGCCGCATTATTTGCTATAGTAGCGGGTGAAAAAAAACTATAGTTGGGCATCATGCGAGGTTGAACGATGGCGCGCGTTGCATTTTGCCAAGACGTCCTGATTGAATACATGGGCTTCATGTCCATGGCGGCGGTGCTTAAGCAAAAGGGCCATGAGGTAGAGGTCTTTTTCGACGACCAGACCAACCGGCAGGCCTACCTGAACCAACTCAAGGCCTACGCCCCCCAGGTGGTGGGCTTATCCCTGCTCTCGCCCTCGGTCTCCTGGGCCCTGGAGTTGGCGCCGTTGCTAAAAAGGGAAACCGGGGCCGTGGTGATCCTGGGCAACGTGGCCGCCATCCTGGACCCCGGCCTGATCCAGCAGCCGGGGGTGGACGCCCTCTGCCTGGGCGAGGGCGAGGCGCCGCTCCTGGAGCTTTGCCAGCGCCTGGACCAGGGGCTGCCCTTTGACGACATCGCCTCGCTGGTGGTGAAGACCCCCCAGGGCATCCGCAAGAACCCCCTGGGACCCCTGGCGGACCTGGAGACGCTGCCCTTCCTGGACCGCTCCCTCTACGACAAATTCTCTTTCTTCAAGAACAGCCCCTACCTGCGCCTGAACCTGGGCCGGGGCTGCCCCTACCATTGCACCTTCTGCACCAACGCCTTCCTCAAGCGGCATTACGGCGGCTCCTATCTGCGCAAGATGTCGCCGGAGCGGGCCGTGGCCGAGGTGGAGCACCAGGTGCGGCGCTACCGGCCCAAATATCTGATGTTCATTGACGAGGTGCTGTGGTTCAGCAACGGCTGGCTGCGGGAATTCCTGCGCCTGTACAAAGAGCGGGTGGGGCTCAAGTTCGTGGCCAACTACCGCTGGGGGCCCATAAGCGAGGAGGAGATGCGCCTGCTGGCCGAGAGCGGGGCCGACGCCATGATCCTGGCCGTGGAGACCGGGGACCAGGACAAGCGCACCAAGGTCTTCCGCAAGAACGTCAAGGACCAGGAAGTCATCCGGGTGGCCGACCTGATGCGTAAATACGGCATCAAGTTCTGCGTGTCGCAGTTTTTCGGGTTGCCGGGGGACACCATCCCCGGACACCTGGAGCAGCTCAAGTTCTACCGCCGCCTGCGCCCCACCTACCTTTGGACCACCTTTTACCAGCCCTATCCCGGCACCGCCCTGGCCGAGGACGAGCTGGTCAAGGCCTGTTTGCCCGATACCAAGGATTTCGGGCTCACCCTACACTCGGAAATGTACCTGAACCTGCCCGACAAACAGCGCTGGCTAAACCTCAAGAAGGTCTATTTCCTGCTCGCGGCCTTCCCCAAAGCCGCCCCTCTCCTGGTGCGGCTCACCCGCCACCGCGTCCCCCTGTTGTTCGATCTGTTGTTCATGGCCCATTTCACCTATTACGCCCTGCTCTTCGAAAAGGTCTCCGCGCGCCAGCTCTGGCACCACTTCCAGCAGTTCACCCTGCTGCCGGCCCTGCGCAAGCTGCGTAAAAGCCTGCCGGGCCTGGGCGCCGGGCGCGGCCCCTCGTCGGCTTGAACCAAGGAAGGCCCTTGCCCAACCAGGAATACAGTCCTGACGCCGGCCAGGCGGCCCCGGCGCCCCACAGGCTTGGCCCCTGGCGATGGCTGGCCGACGCCTGGGCCTTGCCCCTGGGGGCGGGGCTGTGGGCCGCCGCCCTGCCCGGTGGGCTCCTGGCCTTTGCCCTGGGCGACCGGCTGCTGGACCGTCTGGCCGCCGGCGAGTTGGGCCGGTACCGCCTGCTGGGCCTCTTGGCCCTGGCCGGCCTAGCCCTCTGGCGGGCGGCGGCCTGGCTGGGCGCGGGGCGGGGCGAGGCGGCGGGGGGCCTGGCCGCCGGTGCGCGCGCCCTGGGCCGGGGCTGTCAGGGGCTGTTGCGGGAGCGGCCCTGGCTGGGCGACGCCCTGCTGACCGCCGCCTGGCTGGCCTGGGCCAGCCTGTGGTGGGACCGGGGCTACTACCCTTACGACGACGGCTACGAGGCCACCCTGGCCTACATGTGGAAGCACGGCTTAAGCCCCTACACAGACTACTTCCTGCCCCCCATCGGCCTGCTGGGGTTGTTGCTCAACCGGGGCATCATCGAGCTCTTCGGGTTCTCGCCCCTGGCCTGCCGGGTGCTCTTCGTGCTGGTGCTGGGCGGCACCGGCTGGCTGGTCTATCGCCTGCTTAAAAAGGCCGTCCCGGCGGCCAGCGCCCTGTTGATGGTGGTGACCTGCGTCTATTTCCTGGCCCCCATGCACATCTTCGCCCTGTTGTGGTTCTGGTGGAACGGGGCCCTCCTGGTGGCGCTCACCGCCCTGTGCACCCAGCGGATGTTCGCCAGTCCAAACACCGGCCCCCGCCTGGCCTGGACGGCGGCCAGCGCCCTGGGGGCCATGGCCACCCTGTTCACGGTGCTGCCCCTGGGCGTGGCCGTGCTGCTCTGTCTGGCCCTGCTGTTGCCCCTGCGCTGGCTCCTGGGCGACGCCGGCCGCCGGGTGTTGGGTCTGGGCCTGGCCTGGGCGGCCTGGGCAGCCCTGTTCCTGGGGCTGGCTCTGTGGTTCATCCACGGCCAGGGCTGGTGGCCGGGCTATGTCCACTGGCTGGCCAGCGTGGCCGGCTACTCCCACAACTTCGGCGGCCGCGACCTCTCCCAGAGCCTCCTGGGCAGTTGGTCCTATCTCGTGGACAAGGCCGGGGCCAGCCCCTTCCCGCGCAGCCTCATGGCCTTGGCCTCCCTGGCCGCTGGCCTGGTGCTGCTCAGGCGGCTGTCCCGGCCGGCCCCGAAAGGCGGGCTGGTCCTGGCCGCGCGGCCCGCCAATCTCTTCACGGCCCTGTACCTGGCCGCCGGCTTGGGGCTGCTGGCCTGGCTGGCCTGGTCCTCCCAGGGCTGCCTGGAGTTCCTGGTGGGGCTCAAGCTGGTCAGGGTCCTGCCGCCCCTGGCCCTGGGGTTGAGCCTGCTGGCGGCCTGGTGCCTGTTCAGGCAGTGGCGCGCACAGGGGCGCCAGGCCCTGGAAGGCGTCTTCACCTGGCTGGTGCTGCTGTTGTTCGGCGGGGCGGCCTGGATGGCCGGCACCAAGGTGCACCAGAGCCTGGAGATGCTGGCGGCCATGTCGTTGATGATCTACCCCACGGTCTGGGCGGCGGCGGCCCATTTGCTGCCCGGCCATCTGCGCCTGGCCTGGCCGGTGGGCTGCGGCCTGTTCCTGGCCCTGCTTTTGGGCCTTAGCGGGGCGGGGACCAAGGCCCTGGCCACCGTGCACCAGGGCACCTGGTGGCAGGAGGCCCCCCGCTTCTCCTACCCACCCCTGCGCCAATTCCGCAACCACTACGCCCCGGAGCTGGACCAAGTGCTCTTCACGGCCCGCGAGGCGGTGCGGAGGGGCGAGCGCATCCTGGTCTTTCCACACATGATCCCCATCTACCCCCTGGTGGGGGCCCTGCCGCCGGTGCCCTTCCCCACCTGGGAGGAGCCCCGGGTCATCTTCACCTACCCCAAGAACCCGGCGGCCTGGGCCCCGGCCCTGGCGACCATCGAGAAAAATCCCCCAGACCTGCTGGTGCTCTGGAAGGTGAGAACCGGGGCCAAGGGCTGGGCCGCCCGGCAAGACTCGCCCTTCGTGCCCCAGGTGATAAAGGACGTGAACAACGAGTACTACCTGGGCCGGCCCCAGGGGCGCTACCAAATGGTGCTGGATGGCCGGTTCTGGCAGGTCTACCGCCTGGGGGCCAGTGGCCCCGCCGCCGCCCCCGGCCCGGGGCCGGGTGCCCGGCTCCTTGAAGCCCCAGGCCGTTGATGGTAATAATGACCCCAGGTTAGACGTTCCCCACCCGGGACCGGCGGTATCGCCGGCGCTGGAGAAAAAGGCGTTCATGTCCCAGCGCATACAGATCTGCGGCACCTCCTTCCTGTTGCCCGGCAACCCGGCCTGGTCGGCCCTGGGCCAGGGGTGGGAGCCGGTCTTCGCCGGCTTTGACGAGTGGCCGCGCCTGCTGTTGGACCCTGTCCCGCCGGTGGACCCGCCGGCGGCCCTGGCCTGGGTACTCTTCCTGGAGGACCTCCTGCCGGCGGCGGCCCTGGCCCCGGCCCTGGCCCTCAAGGACCCCGGCCAGCGGCGCCAGGCCCTGGCCGAGCTTTTGGCCCCCCTGCTTTTGCCCCTGGACGCCCGCCTGGCCAACCACCCCCAGACGCCGGTGATCGTGGCCTACAGCCTGCCGGCCGTGGGCTCGGCCATCGAGAGCGGCCGGGGCCTGCCGGCCTGGGAGCATGCCCGCCAGGCCCTGGAGGAGCTCTTGCGCGCGCGGGTGGACCAGCACCCGGGTCTTTTGCTCCTGCCCCTGGACCGCCAGCTAGCCCGCTTGGGCCTGGACCAGGCCTTTGACGACCGCAACCTCTACGCCGCCCGCTGCCGGCTCTCCCAGGCCGGGCTGCGGGTGCTGGCCGGCTGCCTGGGCCAGTTGCTGGAGCGCCAGAAGACCGCCGCCAAGAAGGTGCTGGTGCTGGACTGCGACAACACCCTGTGGGGCGGGGTGGTGGGCGAGGTGGGCCTGGCCGGCCTGGCCCTGGGGCAAGACGGTTTGGGCAAGGCCTTTCAGGACTTCCAGCGCGCGGCCCAGGACCTTGGCCGCACGGGCATCCTCCTGGCCATCGTCTCCAAGAACAACGAGGAGGACGTCTGGGAGGTCTTTGACCAGCACGCGGGCATGGTGCTCACCCGTGACGACCTGGTGGCCTTCAAGGTCAACTGGCGCGACAAGGCCAGCAACCTCTTGGAACTGGCCGCCGATCTGGACCTGGGGGCCGACAGCTTCGTCTTCTGGGACGACAACCCCCTGGAGCGCGAGGTGGTCAAGGCCAGGGCCTCCCAGGTGACGGTGGTGGACCCGCCGGCCGACGTCACCCGCTGGCCGCGTCTGTTGCGCGATTTGCCCCTTTTCGGCCGCTTCGAGACCACCACCGAGGACGCCAAAAAAAAGGCCCAATACCAGGCCCGCGCCCAGTTCAAGGCCGAGCAGGGCCGGGTGGTGGATGAGACGGGTTTCTTGCGGAGCATCGCGCTCAAGCCCTCCCTGGTGCCCATCGGCCAGGGCAGCGTGGCCCGCGCCGCCCAACTGTGCGCCAAGACCAACCAGTTCAACCTGCGGGTCATCCGCCACACCCAGGCCGACATCCTGGCCCTGGCCGATGAGCCCGGGGCCGTGGCCTTCCTGGGGCACCTGGCCGACCGCTTCGGCGACCATGGCAACGTGGCCCTGGTGCTGGCCCGGCCCACCGCCGACCCCGAGGTGGCCTTCCTGGATTCCTTCATGCTCAGTTGCCGGGTGCTGGGCCGCCACTTCGAGGCCTGGATGCTGGCGAGAGCCGTGGCCCAGCTAAGGGAGCGGGGCGCTAGCTGGCTCATCGCCGAGTTCATCCCCCAGAAGCGCAACCAGGTGGCCCAAGATTTCTTGGCCGGCCACGGGCTCATGCCCTGGGACCAGGCCCCGGCCCCGGCCCGCGAGCGCCTGGCGCCCCTGTGCCAGGGCCTGGGCGGCCAAATCCATCTGGCCGAACTGGCCAGCCTGACCATACCCTATCTTGAAATCTACGATGAAACCCAAGCTGACTGATTTGCTGCGCCAGTTGTTCCCCGCCGCCGTCTTCGACGGACAGGACCCTACCCTGGGAGTGGGCTCCTTCGCCGAATGGGACTCCCTGGGGCACTTCAACTTCCTGCTTCTGGTGGAGGAGACCTTTGGCCTCCAGTTCTCGGTGGACGAGATCACCGAGCTGAAGACCCTGGCCCAGATCAGGGAGAACCTGGCCGCCAGGGGCGTGGAGGCATGAGCCCCGGCCCCGGCATCACCGCCGCTGACGTGGGCCGGGCCCTGGCCCGGGCGGGCATCGCCCCCGGCGACACCCTGATGCTGCACGCCGACGCCATGGCCGCGGCCCAGATGACGCAGGTGCCCCAGGAGCAACGCCCTGAAGCCCTGCTGGAGGCCATCCAGGAGCATCTGGCGGAAAACGGCACCCTGGTGCTGCCGGCCTTTTCCTACAGCTTCACCAGGGGCGAGGACTTCGACCCCGCCGTCTCGCCCGGCCAGGTGGGCCTCTTGGGCGAGCGTTTCCGCCAGATGCCTGGCGCGCGGCGCTCCCTGGACCCCCTGTTCAGCGTGGCCGCCCGGGGGGCCAAGGCCGAGGAGTTGACCAACGGCGAGGCCAGCAACTGCTTCGGCCCGGACTCCTTCTTCGCCCGCCTGCACCGCGCCCGCGGCAAGATCGTCTGCCTGGGCTGCACCTTGCAGGTGGTCACCTTTCTGCACTACGTGGAGCGGGACTTAAGCGTGGAATACCGCTTTGACAAGCAGTTCCAGGGGCGGGTGCGCCAGCCCGGCGGCCAGTGGCGCGACACCACGGTCACCTACTTCGTGCGCGACCTTGAACGCGACTCCGAATCGGTGCTGCTGCCCCTGCAACGGCGCCTGGAGGCGGCGGGGCTCCTTCGCCGGGCCAGCCTGGGCCGCGTGGGCCTGGTCTGCGTGGACTGCCAGGACTTCTACCAGCAGGCCCGCGCCCTCTTGGCCCAGCACCCCCTGGCCCTCATCAAGGAGGGCGCCCAGGCGGTCCTGGGAGGCGCGGCATGAGCCAGGCCTTGGCCTATGCCTTTGACCACATCGGGGTGGTGGTGCCCAGCGTGGACTGGGGCCGGCCCCGCCTGGCCCCCCTGTGGGGCGTTAGCCGCTGGACCCAGGTCTTCAACGACCCCATCCACAAGGTGATCGTGCAGTTCGGCCAGGACACGAGCGGCATTGTCTACGAGCTGGTGGCCCCCTTGGGCGACGACGCGCCCATCAAGCAGGCCCTGGACAAGGGCCACAACCTGCTCAACCACTTGGCCTACCGCACCCCGGATTTGCAGGTGGCGGCAGCGGTCCTGCGGCGCCAGGGCTGCATTCCCCTGGGCCGGCCGGCGCCGGCGGTGGCCTTCGGCGGCCAGCCGGTGCAGTTCTTCCTCACCCCCGTGCGCATCATCCTGGAGGTGGTGCAGGGCGCGGCCTTGGTGCACAAATTCGAGCTTAACCCTGACGGCGGGGCGCTGGCCATCGGCTGACGCCCCGAGCGGGGGCGCAAAATTTTCTTTCACCCACGCGGAGACGCGCCATGCCGGCCTATGAGATGGAAAAGCACGCGGCCCAGGACGAGAAGTTCCACGCCTACGTCGAGGAACTGCTGGGCATGGGCATACCCGCCAAGGACTTCATCCATCTCTTCCCCCTGTTCACCGGCTGGGTGAACCTGGCGCGCTACCTGTTCCTGTACGAGATGTATAAGAAGACCCAGGGTGTGTTGGGGCATATTTGCGAGATCGGCACCTGGAAGGGGGCCAGCTTTCTCTTTTTGGCCAAGCTGGTGCAGATCTTCGAGCCCCACAGCCTGACCCAGGTGCACGGCTTCGACTGGTTCCAGGGCATGCAGTACGACCAGGACAAGGACACCCCCAACTACGAGGGCCAATACACCGCCGACCAGGCCACCCTGGAGCGCCTGGTGCGCATGCAGGGCCTGGATAAGACCGCCTACCTGCACAGCATGGACGTGACCCAGGAGTTGGTGCCCTTCGTGGAGGCCCATCCCTCCCTCCAATTCAAGCTGGTGTTTCTGGATTGCGCCGCCTACCACGTGGTGACCAAGTCCCTGGAGGCACTGTGGCCCCGGGTCACGCCCGGCGGGGTGCTGATCTTCGACCACGCCAACAACAGCGAGCTGCCCCAGGAGCAGCAGGCCATTCGCGACTTTTTGGGCGACGCCAAGCTGCGCACCCTGGATTTCTGCCGCACCCCCACGGCCTACGTGGTCAAGGAATAGCCGGATAGCGGCCAAGCCATGAAGCTAGCATTGGTCAACCTGTTTCCCGACGACACCATCGCCCGCTACCTGCTGGCCGGCTACATGCTCAAGGCCTACCTGGAGCAAAAGTTGTCGCCGGAGGCGGGGCTAGTGATGGAGGTGCTGGATTTGCCGGCCTCGGCGCCGGCCAGCGAGGTGGCCCAGAAGATCGCGGCCCTGGCCCCCGACGCCGTGGGCTTTAGTTGCTACATCTGGAACGTGGAAAAGGCCCTGGAGGTGATGGCCATCATGCGCCCCGGCTTCGGCGGCCCCTTCATCCTGGGCGGGCCGGAGATATCCCTGGGCCGGGCGGCGGAGCTGGAGGCTTTAGCGCCGGGCAGCCTCTACGTCATCGGCGAGGGCGAGGAGATCCTGAGCGGCCTCATGACCTGGCTCCTGGCCGGGGGGGCGGGGGCGCCGCCGGCCGGCACGGCCCGCTTCGTGGATGGCCAGGCCCAGTATGCCCCGGCCCAGGGCGGGGTGGACCTAGCCCAGGTGCCCAGCATCTACCTGGGCGGCACCCTGCCCGCCAGCCTGTACCAGCGGCGCCAGGTATTTTTGGAGACCCAGCGCGGCTGCCAGTACCGCTGCAAGTACTGCGTGTACCACAAGGGCCTGCCGGCCATCAAATACTACCCCGAGGAGCGGGTGCGGGCCGAGCTGGACCATCTGGTCCTGAAGGCGCGGGTAAGCGGCTTACGCATCGTGGACGCCATCTTCCCCAGCGACCTCGCGCGGGCCAAGCGCCTGGTGCGTCACCTCCAGGACCTCAAGGACGGCGGGGCCATGCTGCCCTGGATCTACTGGGAGTTCGTCTACAGCGGGGTGGACGAGGAGTTTCTGGCCCTGGCCGCCGGGCTCAAGACCAAGCCCGATATCCACAACTGCCGGGACACCCAGCCCGCCGACCGCCCCCAGGTCTACTCCGACCTGCTAAAAAGCTACATGGTCATCAACTGCCTGGGGGTGCAGTCTTTCCACGGGCCGTCGCTCAAGGCCGTGGGCCGGCCTCCCGTGGAGCGGGAGCGTTTCGCCGCCTTCATGGAGCAGGTGCGGCGCCACAACCTGGTGCTGAAGATGGACATGATCCTGGGCCTGCCCCAGGAGACCCTGGACACCTACCTGGCCGGCCTGGAGTTCATCCTGCCCTTCTTCGCGGGCACCGACCACGTGCTCAACATCCACCGTCTGCAAATACTGCCCGGCTCGCTCTTGGAGGAGCAGGCCGAGAGCATGGGGCTTATCTATTCGCGCCGGGCGCCCCACCTGGTGCACCACACCCGCCACCTGCCGCCCCAGGACATGGACCGGGCCGCGCGGCTGTCGGGCCTGCTCTTTAGGGTGGTCAACTCGCCCCTGCGCGGGGAATTCTTCACGGCGGCCCAGGCCCGCGGCCAGGGCTATATGGCCCTGACCCAGGAGGTGCTCGCCGCCCTGGCCGCCGACCCGTCCACCCAGGGCTGCCGCCTGCTGGGCGGCGGCGAGATTGACGACATCTACTGGAACCAGGATATCTACGCGGACATCCCCTCGGCCTGGCTGAGCGGCTACCTGGCCGGCCAGGGGGCCTGATACTGCTTTCGTTTCAACCAAATTGTTTTGATGTAGAAAAACGCGGGCGGGGTTTACCCCCGCCCGCATTTTTCTACGCGCGACTATTTGGTGCCGCTGATACCAATATGCAATCAAAGCCATTCATGGCTTTGATTGCTGATCGGCCGGGCAAAAGCGTGATTTTGCCCGGCCCCCCTGGCGCTTACGCGCCCGGCGGGCCGTCCATGGCCCGCATACCAAGTTGCGATCAAACTATTCGTTTGATCGCAACTTGGTATGAGTGGATTTCCTCTGTTCGCTAACCGAGACCAATGCAGGGCGGCCGGCGCGAGAGAGTACTTTAACATACTGATATAATGAATTAAGATGCTCTGGACGGCTTAGCTGAAGGCCATCGGTGAGCACCCGTTTCGAAAGTCGGCTGTGCTGGTTCCCGGACACGGCGGTGTCGGTGCGCAAGAGGCCGAAGTCGCATCTGGACAAGGTTGACCAGACCATCGCCTGGAAGCCCATCGAGGGCTTTTTGAAAAATTGGAGTAGCGGACGCCCCGGAGTCAGCTCCCCGGGGGACAAAAAATCCCTTGCCTCCCGGTAGGACGCAGGGGACTAAGGGGAACGAAAATACTCACAAATCTTCCCATTTGGTTCCCCATTGGTTCCCCCAAAAAGAGCAGCCCCTTAGGGCAATATGCCATAAATGGCTGTTTTTATTTGGTGCCTGGGGCGGGAGTCGAACCCGCACGGGATGTTATCCCTGGGGATTTTAAGTCCCCTGCGTATACCAATTTCGCCACCCAGGCATGGGGGAGCAGAAGGCCCGCGCCGCGGAGCTTTCGGCCCTAGCGAATGGCCAGGGACCGCCCGGCCAAAAAGGCCAGGAAGCGCTCCTTGAAACCGTCAATGTCCTCCTTGGTCAGGGTGCGGTCATTGAGACCGATCCAACAGCGGAAGGTGTAGCTCTTCTGGCCGGGCTCCAGGCCCTTGCCGCCGTAGCTGGCCACGAAGTCCCGGCCTTGCAGCAGCGCGTCGCCGAAGCCGGCCAGTTCCCGCTCCAGGGCGGCGAAGCCCTTGGCCGCCGGCCACAGAATGGAGAAGTCCAGCCAGGAGCCGGGATATACCGGCGGCATGGTCATCTGCAACTCGGGATAGGCCTTGACCGCCAGGGCGTTCAAGTCCAGCTCCAGCCAGGCCACCTGGGCGTTGCGCTTGAAGGCATTGAGCGCCGGGCCGCTCAGGTAGCCCAGGCCACCGGCCAGGGTCTGTCCGTGCCATATCTCCAGGTAACAGCCGGCCTGGGCCCAGGCGGCAGTGCTTTCCCGGCCCGGACGCAGGTCCAACTTCCCGCAGCCCAGGAGCAGACAGGCGTCCTCCAGCAGGCCCTTCATCTCCAGGAACAAGGGCTCCAGGTCGGCCGCGGTGCCGGCCTGGAAGGCCACGGCCCCCAGGCTGCTGGTTTCCTTGCGGCCCTTGGCGCCATGGGGCTGGTACACGTGCCCCACCTCAAAGAGCCTCAGATCGTCGCGCTGGCCGTAGTTCTGGGGGATCAGCTCCAGCAGGTTGGGCATGAGGGTGGTGCGCAGGCGCGACTTGTAGGGCGCCACCGGGTTGGCCAGGGTCAGCGTCTGGCCAGGGTCCTGGCCCAGCTTGGCCAGCCAGCGGTCGTCGTACCAGCTGTAGTTGTGAACCTCCACGTAGCCCTTGGACTGGGCCAGGAAGCGGCGCAGCTTGTGCTCGGCGCGCAACAGGTCGTTGAAGGCGTAGTGGGTGATCTCCACGGGCGGCAGCCGAAAGGCGATGTTGTCGTAGCCGTAGAAGCGGGCCACCTCCTCCACGATGTCCTGGGGCACGCTGATGTCCCGCGCGCTGCGGTGGGTGGGCACCTCCACGGTCATTTCCTGGCCCTGCACCCGGCAGCCGAAGCCGGTGGCCTTGAGTATGGACTCCACCCGCTCCTGGGGTAGTTCCTCGCCCATGTAGGCCTGCACGAAGCCAAGCGGCATGCTGATGTGGCGCTTTCCCTGGCCCAGGGTGCCGGCGTGGGTCAGGCGCGAGCGCACCGCCGGGTCCTGGCCGGCCTGGCGCACCAGGTGCAGGAAGCGGGCGATGCCCAGGGGCATGAAGGCCGGGGGCAGGTCTTTTTCGAAGCGCTGGCTGGCGTCGGTGCGCAGGCCCAGACGCACCGCCGTGCGGCGGATGGTCATGGGCTGGAAGTTGGCGCTCTCCAGCAATAGCCGGGTGGTGGCCGGGGTGACCTCCGAGCGCAGGCCGCCCATGACCCCGGCCAGGGCCACGGGCTCCTTCTCGTTCCATATCATCAGGTCACTGGCCAGCATCTTGCGCTCGCTGCCGTCCAGGGTGGTGAATTGACCGTCCTGGCCCAAGGTGGCCACCCGCACCGCCTGGAGGTGATCGGCGTCAAAGGCGTGCATGGGCTGGCCGATCTCCAGCATGATGAAGTTGGTCAGGTCCACCAGCAGGTTGATGGCCCGCAGGCCCACGCTGTGCAGGCGCCACTGCATCATCAGTGGCGAGGGCGCCGGGGCCAGGCTGTCCAGCTCCAGGCAGCAATAGCCCGGGCAGAGCTCGAAGTCCTCCACGGAAAGCGGGAAGGCCGGCAGGTCGCGGAAGTTCTTCAGGTCCGCCATGCCCAGGGGTTTCAGCTCGCGGCCGAAGATGGCCGCCAGCTCGCGGGCGAAGCCATAGTGCCCCCACAGGTCCGGGCGGTGGGTGAGGCTCTTGTTGTCAATGTCTATGAGGTAGTCGCGCTCCGGGGCCAGGCTGGACAGGGCGGCGCCGGTGGAAGTGTCCGCCGGCAGGTCCATGACCACCTCGTGGAACTCGCCCAGGCCCAGCTCCTTGGCCGAGCAGAGCACGCCCTGGGAGTCGTGGCCGGCCAGGCTGGCCCGCGCGACCTTGACGCCGCCGGCCAGCAGCGTGCCGGCGGGGGCAAAGGGGGCCTTGAGCCCCAAGCGCAGGTTGGGCGCCCCGCAGACGGTCTGTACGACGTGGCCGCCCAGGTCCACCTGGGCCAGGGTGAGCTTGTCGCTGCCGGCGATGGGTTGCAGGTCCAACACCTGGCCCACCAGCACGCCCTGCAGGCAGTGCTGGACGCAGACCAGTTCCTCCACCTCGGCGGTCTTCATGGTCAGCTCGTGGGCGATTACCTGGGGTTCGATGCCGTCCAGGTCCACGTACTGGCCAAGCCATTCCAGGGATATCTTCATGGCGCCAATGCCTTTCTAATAACGATCCTGCCCGGCGCTACGCCGGGCCGGCGTCCCGGTCCGCATGACCTAGCAGAAATTTTCTTGCCGCCCAGTGCAACAATATGGCGGCATAGTTGGCCCCAGCCAGCCAGACGCCAGCGGCGAACACAATGTGCACCAGGACAAAAACCGCCACCGCTCCCGCGGCCATGACCCATGTCCGCTCCCCCGCCATGGCCAAATACCCGCCCAGCACCAGGGCGGCCCAACCCATGGCGAAGCTGACGGCGATGAGAGCCAGGCCCGCATACAAGGAAACCGAGGGTCTCCGGCGCAAGGCGGTCAAATCGGCATCCTCGGATAAGACTAATTGCCCATACCTGGTCCTGGCCAGGTGCGTGGCCAGGCGGGCCACCAGGCGACGCGCAAGACCCAACGATATCTTTGGTCGGGACTGGGGCTTGTCATTGCCAGGCTGCTCCAGTTCCATCATCATGGACCCACTACCCCTCATAAGGGCTTGCCCCTGCGCTCACACCGCCGCCGGGAACTGGCTCAGAAAGCGCACGTCGCCGCTGTTCATCAGGCGTATCTCGGGTATGCCGTACTTCATCATGGCCAGCCGCGTCAGCCCCAGGCCGAAGGCGAAGCCACTGTAGCGCATGGGGTCCACCCCACCGAACTTAAGCACCCGGGGGTGCACCATGCCACAGGGCAACAGCTCGATCCAGCCCGAGTGCTTGCAGGTCTTGCAGCCGTCCCCGCCGCAGATCAGGCACTGGCAGTCCAACTCGAAGCCCGGCTCCACGAAGGGGAAGTAGCCGGGGCGCAGGCGCACCTTGACGTCCTGGTGGAAGACCTGGTCCAGGAGGGCCTTCATCACCCCTATGAGGTGGGCGATGGAAATGCCCTTGTCCACCATCAGGCCTTCCAATTGATAAAAAGTGTTCTCGTGGCTGGCGTCCACGTTCTCGTAGCGGAAGCAACGCCCGGGGAAGATGGCGCGCAGGGGCGCGCCGTGCTTCTCCAGCATGCGCACCTGGTTGGCCGAGGTGTGCGTGCGCATGAGCATGCCGTTGGTCAGCCAGAAGGTGTCCTGCATCTCGCGCGCCGGGTGGTCGCCGGGGATGTTCAGGGCGTCGAAGTTGTAGTATTCGCGCTCCACGTGGAAGCCGGTGCCGATGATGAAGGACATGCCCTGGAATATCTGCTCAAGTTCCATCTGCACCAGGGTGATGGGGTGCAGGGAGCCCAGACTGCGGCGGGCCCCGGGCAGGGTAAGGTCCACGGCCCCGGCGGCCTGGCTGGCGCCGGCGGCTTGCAGGCGCGCGCTCGCCTGGGCCAGGGCCTCCTCGGCCCAGAGCTTGATCTCGTTGAAGCGCCGGCCAAAGTCCTTGCGCTCCTCGGGCGAGAGCTTACCGAAATCCACCGAGCGGCTCAGATTGGTGATGGAGCCCTTCTTGCCCAGATAGGCCACGCGTATTTTTTCCAGCTCGTCCAGGGAGGCGGCCTGGGCCAAGTCACTGGTGAGCCGCGTCTTCATCTCTTCCATGCTGGGTCCTCCAGGGGGGCGTTGCGGCCTTGGGCGGCGGGGGCCGGCCCGGCGGCCACCTGATTTATACACTTGGCATCAGGGGCTTGCCAAGGGCTTCCTGGTTTTGCGGCGCCAAACCTGCCACCCGGCGGGCACGGCCCGGCACATATTGCCTTGGCCGGGGGCGGCCATCCAGGCCCCCAAGGGGCATGGTGTTGTCATTATTGGCTGTTTACCGCGCGATCCCTCCGGCACCCTAATTGCAGACCTGGGGAGCAGACACCCCAGGGAGGACAACATGTCGTTAACGGCCATGCTCGGCGCTCCAGTGAACACCCCCCAGGGTCCACAACCGGACCTGGTCAGCCCCCCGGCCTCCCTGCTGGCCCGCCTGCTGGAAAGCCGCCTGGCCCACGAGCAGTCGGCGCCGGCTTATGCCCCCCTGCCCACCGGGGTGACAGCAGACCTGCGCCCCGCCCTGCCCAAGATCGCCACCGCGGCGGTGATGCTCTACGCCCGCCGCAGCCACGTGGACAGCTTTCCCCTGCTCTTCAGCACCCTGGCCCTGGCCCATCCCAACTAGGGCCTTGTAACGAAAGACCAGCTAATACCAAGTTGCGATCAAACCAATAGTTTGATCGCAACTTGGCATGCGGGCCATGGACGGCCCGCCGGGCGCGTAAGCGCCCGGGAGGCCGGGCAAAATCACGCTTTTACCCGGCCAATCAGCAATCAAAGCCATGGATGGCTTTGATTGCTGATTGGTATAAGACCAATGCTCGCGCGCGGGCTTGAGCCCCGGGGCAAGACCGGGCGAGGCCAGCCCCAGGGATTGCCCTTAGAGTCTGGCCGGACGTCCTGCCTAATCCCCTTCTTCCGCCCCGTCTGGCCATTGGCTGGACGAACCACGAGTTACTGCTGCCCACACATTCAGGTCCTCGTTTCGGCTTCTGGCTGTATTCCGGCGGCGCCGCGTGCGGCGCCGTTGGCCAGTGCGGGCATGGGCTTGATGTAATGGAGTCAACAAAAAACCGGCGGTTTCCAGATACAACCTCTTGTTAGCCGTTATTGAAAGGTTTATTGCCACCCCAATTAGAAATTGCTTTACCGCCAAGGCGGTTTAGTGAATATTTATTTGTGGGATCCTTTATTAATTTGTTCTAGGCATCGCCGAGCATCAATTTGGTCAGGCTCAAACGTGCAATGATCGCGCGCTGGATTGCTGGAGCCAGGACAGGATATTGCCAAGCGGACCTGTCCGCCAAGGGTGGAAGCTTGCTGTCTCCGCGCCATTGGCTGCTTGGGGGGGTCCTGCTGCTGGCTCTGGCCTGTAGCCCGCCGGAGCCCTTGCGCCTGGGTTTCGTGGGTGGGCTATCGGGGCGGGTGGCCGACCTGGGCCTGGCCGGCCGGGATGGCGCCCAGTTGGCCGTGGACCTGCGCAACCAGGGCGGAGGTGTGGCCGGGCGCAGGGTGGTGTTGCTGGTCAAGGACGACGGGCAGGACCCGGGCCAGGCCCGGCGGGCGGCCCAGGCGCTGCTGGACCAGGGCGTGGCGGCGCTCATAGGCCCCATGACCAGCGACATGGCCATGGCCGTGGCGCCGCTCATGAACCAGGCCCAGGTGGTCTGCGTCAGCCCCACGGCCACCACCGAGGCCCTCTCGGGCCTGGATGACCACTTCTTCCGGGTCACCTCCACCACCAGGGCCTTCGCCAGGGCCAACGCCCTGTATCAGATCAAGACCCAGCGCATGCGGCGGGTGGCCGCGGCCTATGACACCGGCAACCGCAGCTTCAGCGAGAACTGGCTGGAGAACTTTAACCAGGCCCTGGCCGAGGGCGGCGGCCAGGTGGTGGCCAGGGTGGCCTTCAAGTCGGGGGAGGATGTGAGCTACGCCGAGGTGGCCGGCCAGTTGTTGGCCCCCCGGCCCGACGGCGTGCTGATCGTGGCCAATTCCATGGATTCGGCCCTGTTGTGCCAGCAGATTCGCAAGACCGACCCCAGCCTGCCCATAACCCTGTCGGACTGGGGGGCCAACGAGCGCCTGGTGGAGCTGGGGGGCAAGGCGGTGGAAGGGGTAACGGTGGTGCAGACCTTCCTGCGCGACAGCGATAGCCCCCGCTATCAGGAGTTCCGCCGCGCCTACCTGGAGCGCTTCGGCCGCGAGCCGGGGTTCGCCGGGGTCTATGCCTTCGAGGCGGCCAATCTGGTCCTGGAGGCCTTGGAGCGGCGGGGCCAAGCGGGCGGCCTCAAGCAGACCATACTGGCCATGCGCCGATTCGAGGGCTTGCAGGGTCCGTTCATCCTGGACGAGTATGGCGATGTACGGCGCCCCCAGGCCTCCATCAGCGAGGTCAAGGGAGGCAAGTTCCAGGTGATCGAGTAGCCCATGAGCCCCATTTCCCTGGGCCGCAGGCTGCGGCTGCGGTTTGCCCTGGTGGCCTTGGTGCCCTTGCTGGTGGTGGGCGCCCTGGTCCTGTTTTGGCTGCTGCCCCAGGTCCGGGAGGAGATCAGCGATCATCACCAGGAGTTGGCCCACGGCGTGGCCGCCCAGGTTGCCGAGCACTTCAGCGAGGCGGAAAGAAACCTGCGCTCCCTGGCCCAATACCTGGCCCCCCGGCTCGATCAGCCGGCCTTGCCCGTAACCCCACTCCTGGATGCCTATGCCACCGGTGAGTATGATTTCGAGGCCATCTACATCGCCGACGCCAGCGACACCATCTCCGCCGTGGGCCTGCCCCTGGTACGGGCCGGCCGCCGAACGGATTTGCTGGGCATAGACCTGTCCCACCGTGACTTCATCGCCCAGGTGCGCCGCAGCGGCCAGGCCGTGTGGTCCGGCACCTTCCTCTCCACGGTCGGCGGCCAACTGGCGGTGGCCTTGGCCATGCCCATGGGCCAAAGGGTCCTGGTGGGCGAGACCACCGTGGGCCGGCTCACCGCGTACGTCAGCGGGCTGCCGGCCCAGTCTCGGTTGGCCACCGTGGTGTTGGATGACCGCGGGCAGGTCATCGCCCACAACCGCAGCTCCTTTACTGGTCAGCAACTGCAACTGCAGAACCAGGAGCCGCGCGGCACGGGACTGCTGGGCGGCCTGGCCCTGCAAGAGTTCGAGTTGGGTGACGAGAAGTACGTCGGCACGGTGGTGGCGGTGCGGAGGCTGGGTTGGCGGGTGCTGGTGGCCCAATTGCGGGAAGAGGCCCTGCGGCCCCTGAGGGCCACGCTGTGGTCGGTGGGCCTGGCCATGCCCTGCGCCTTGTTGCTGGCCATGCTGGCCGGCTGGCTCTTGGCTCGCGGCCTGGCCGGAGACTTCGCGCGCTTCACCGGCCAGGCCCGCGCCCTGGCCCAGGGGCGATACGACCAGCCCTGGCCCGACTCCAGGGTCAGGGAGTTCGCCGACCTGGGGGCCGACCTGCAGAAGATGGCCGTGGCCATACGCCAGCGCGAGGAGGCCCTGGCCGGTAGCGAGGCCCGGCTGGTCAAGGCCCAGGCCGTGGCCCACGTGGGCAGCTACGAGGTGGACCTGGCCAGCCGTTTGGTGTGGGGGTCGGCCGAGGCTTTCCGCATCTATGGCCTGCCCATCAATGCCACCAAGACCATGGATTTTGGGCAGGTGCAGCAAATCCCCCTAAGGGAGGACCGGCCCCGCCTGGACCAGGCATTCCAGGACCTGCTGACCAAGGGGACAGCCTATGACCAGGAATTCAGGATTAGGCGCGTCAGTGACGGTGAGCTGCGCCATATCCGCTCCAGGGCAGAATTGATACTAGACGCCGGCGGCTCCCCCGCCAAGTTGGTGGGCACCATACAGGACATCACCGAGCGCAAACAGTTGGAACGGCAACTGCTCCAGGCCCAAAAAATGGAGGCCATCGGACAACTGGCCGGCGGAGTGGCCCACGATTTCAACAACATGCTCAGCGTCATCATGGGCTATACCGAACTGCTGCGGGCAGAGCAGGCCGAGGGCTCGCCGCAAGGCCGCAAGCTGGCCCTGATCGAAAAGGCCGCCGGGCACTCCCGGGACATCACCCGACAATTGTTGGCCTTTTCCCGCAAGCAGATCATCGCCCCCCAGCCGCAGGACCTCAACGGGCTCATCAACGGCACCCTGAAGACCCTGGCCCGCCTGATCGGCGAGGATATCCAGCTTACCTTCCATGGGGACACGGACCTCTGGCTGGTCAAGGTTGACCCCTCCCAGGTGGATCAAATCCTGGTCAACCTGGCGGTTAACGCCCGCGACGCCATGCCCGAAGGGGGCAAGTTGCTCATCGAAACCACCAATATTGTCCTGGATGAAGACTACTGCCGCCATCACGGCGAGTCCCAACCCGGCAGTTATGTGATGCTGGCCGTGAGCGACACCGGACAGGGCATGGACCCCAAAACCGTGGCCCGCATTTTCGAGCCTTTCTTCACCACCAAGGCCGTGGGCAAGGGCACCGGCCTCGGCCTGGCCACCGTCTATGGGATCGTCAAGCAGAACGGTGGATTCATCAACGTGTACAGCGAACCAGAACGGGGCACCACCTTCAAACTCTATCTGCCCCGCTCCCTGGGCCAGGACAAGCCAGCCGAGACGGCCGCCACGCTTCGCCCCGAACCAGGCTCCGGCACCATTCTACTGGTGGAGGACGATGACCTGGTGCGTCAGGTGACAGCCTCCATGCTGGAGGACCTGGGATACGTGGTCGTCTCGCCCAAAGCGCCCTCGGAGGCCGTGGAGCTATGCATTGACGGCCGTCAGATCTTTGACCTGCTCATAACCGACGTGGTAATGCCGGATATGAGCGGCAAGCAACTGCGCGACTTGATCAAGACCCTGCAACCTGGCATCGGCGTGCTGTTCATCTCCGGCTATACCAACAACGTCATCGTGCACCATGGCGTGCTGGAAGAGGACGTTCACTTCCTGGCCAAGCCCTTCAACCTGGCCGACCTGGCGCGCAAAGTCCGCGAAGCCATGGCCTGAGCGCCGCCCCGGCGCCGGCGCGGGCCGGGCAACGAGGAGGCGCAAGGGGCCTTGCCTGGCAGAGGGCAAGGGTAGGTTCAGTCGGCGGTGAGCCTTGACGCACCTAAGTTCCTCTGATACAAGAACATACACAATTTAGCCGGTGTAGCTCAGGGGTAGAGCAGCTGATTCGTAATCAGCAGGTCGCGGGTTCGAATCCCATCGCCGGCTCCAATAAATTAAAATGAAAATCAATATATTAGATGCACCCCGGAGGCTGAGCAGAGCCTACCGGGGTGTAGCTTTTTTGCTGGTTTATGGCCGTTTTTTGAGGAGCTAGTATCCCAAAAGTATCCCAGTGAAGTTGCCCGCACCCTAGCCGGCAACCCATGTCAAAATAGGTCACTGCTGACCTTCTGTTTACAGGATTGGCAACCGAAGTCGTCTTGTGACCTGCATGGCGCTGGGGCTTGGAACAAGGATAGCTGATCTTACCCAGGCACAGCGGACAGATCGCTAAGCGACTTTTTGGGACTCATAAGCCAATGGGCTGATGTAGCCATTGGCACTGTGCCTCCTGGTGCGGTTGTAGTCAATCTCGATGTATTCGAACACCGCCCGGCGCATCGCCTCGCGGCTGACCAAGGCCTCCCCATGCACCATCTCCACCTTGAGCGTATGGAAGAAGCTCTCCGCGCAGGCGTTGTCGTAGCAGTTGCCCTTGCCGCTCATGCTGCAAACCAGCCCGTGCTTGACGAAAAGGGCCTGGTATAGCCCGGAGCAGTACTGGCTGCCGCGATCTGAATGAACCATCACGCCCTTGGGCATCCGCCGGCGCCACAAGGCCATCCGCAGGGCGTCACAGACCAGCTTGGCCTTCATGCGCTTGTCCATGGACCAGCCCACCACCATGCGCGAGAACAGGTCGATCACCACCGCCAGATAAAGCCAGCCCTCGGCGGTGCGCAAGTATTTAATATCACATACCCACTTCTGGTTGGGCGCATCGGCCCTGAAATCCTGCCCCAGAAGGTTGGGGGCCACGGGTAGGGCATGCTCCGAATCCGTGGTGGCCTTGAATTTCTTGGCTGCCTTGGCCACCAATCCTTGCCTGCGCATGCTGGCCGCCACGGTCTTGCGGTTGTGGCCATGGCCCATGTCGGCAAGGTCATGGGTCAAACCGGGTGCGCCGCTGCGCTCCTTGCGGGCGGCAAAAGCCTGGGCCACCAGACCATCCAATTTCTCCCTGGCCAGCTGATGCTGGCTGGGATGCGTCTGGCGATGCCGCCACCGGTAATAGCCGGCGCGCGAAACCCCGAAGGCCGCCCCGAGGGCCCTGATGCTTAAACTGCCTGTAATGTCATGCATAAAGGCGTACTTCACTTCAGGCCTTTCGCAAAGTACGCCGCGGCCTTTTTTAAGATGGCCAACTCCTCGGCCTGCTCGGCCACCTGACGTTTCAGACGCGCATTCTCGGCGGCAAGCGCTTTTTCCAGCTCGCTGCGGCCTGCCTCGTAGCGGGCCTTCTTGCGCCAGTCGTATAGCTGCGATTCATGCAGCCCCAATTGCTTGGCTGCACTGGCCACTCCGACGCGCTCGGCTAGGCCCAAGGCCTCGACCTTGAACTCAGCCGAGTGCCGCCGACGGGACACCGGCTGCCCATTCCTCTGTTTGATCATGGATCACCTCTCCAGCGAAACTTACTCGCTTAACAAGGTGCCCGCAAAATCTGGGCAGGATCAAACCTCTTGAGGATGGCCAGGCTCCCGGAGACCCTGGCAACTGAATTCTTCCACCCCCTGATACCAAACTGTCCGCTGCTGGTGGGCAGAACCGGCGGAGCGCGGCCGGGAACCGTTGACTGAGCAGCGGTTGGACATGACTGCTTGTGCCTTACTATGGGTATGTATTATGTTATTAAGGCAGCCGTGAGATACTCTGGTGCAATGGCTTCTTGACAGAACAGAACCGTTTAGGATGGTAATATGCGGCAGAATCGGGAAGATCAGGCCCGTCTATGGGCCAAGGTGGTGGCCAAGGCATGGGCCGACGAAGCCTACAAGAAGAAGCTCATCAGCGACCCCGCCGCCGTGCTCAAGGCCGAGGGTGGTTTCGAGGCGCCTGAGGGCGCTAAGTTCAAGTTGATGGAGGACACGGCCGCCCTGCGGCACCTGGTGCTGCCGGCCATGCCGGCTGATGCGGCGGGATTGGACGAGGCCGTTGTGAGCGAGCGTCTAGCGGCTCTCTTCTATTTATGCGGAAACTATTAACCAGGCACAAACAAGGAGAATAGCGCATGCCCCAAAGCAGAGAAGATCAGGCCCGCCGTTGGGCCAAGGTGGTGGCCAAGGCATGGGCCGACGAGGCCTACAAGAAGAAGCTCATCAGCGACCCCGCCGCCGTGCTCAAGGCCGAGGGCCTTGAGCTGCCCCAGGGTGCTCAGCTCAAGGTGATGGAGGATACGGCCGCCCTGCGGCACCTGGTGCTGCCCGCCATGCCGGCCGACGCCGACAAGCTGGATGAGGCCGCCCTGAGCGAGCGCCTGGCGGCTTCGGACTGCAATTTTTGCGGCTACTAAATCGTAACCAATCCCGAGGAGTCCAGGTGCGATAACGGGAAAACCAGGCCTGCCTGTGAGCCAAGGAGAGGGAGGACACCTCCCCCATGCGGCGCCAGCCGGCTGGCAAGGCCGCCGTGCATAAGTGTTTTGCGGCTTTGCCAAAGGTCTGATGCCAGCAATTGAATTTCAGAAGGATAACAGCTCATGCCCCAGAACAGACAAGATCAGGGCCGCTTGTGGGCCAAGGTGGTGGCCAGGGCCTGGGCCGACGAGATATACAAGAAGAAGCTCATCAGTGACCCCGCGGTGGTGTTAAAGGCCGAGGGCATCGAGGTGCCTCAGGCCGCGCAGCTCAAGGTAGTGGAGGATACGACCACTCTGCGGCACCTGGTGCTGCCGGCCATGCCCGCCGAGGCGGCAAGCCTGGACGAGGACGCCCTGAGTGATCGCATGGCTGCCGATTTTTTTACCGCAGGTTTTTCCACCGGCGGTTATTAGCCGCCCATCACCAAGATATGGCGGGCAGGCGGTTTTCTTAAAATGTGCAATCCGGGCGCTTGCGCCCAGTCGCTGGGGCAGGGGATCGCCCCCTGCGGTGCGGTGGGGGCGGCGTCACGGGAGAGCAACTTTTTGTTTGGGGGGTAGGTGATATGCTACAGAATCAGGAAAAGACGGCCCGCCTGTGGGCTAAGGTGGTGGCCAAGGCCTGGGCCGACGAGTCCTACAAGGCCAAGCTTATTAAGGACCCCGCCGCCGTGCTCAAGACCGAGGGTTTAGAAATCCCCCAGGGCGTTCAGCTCAAGGTGGTGGAAGATACCAACTCCCTTCGGCACCTGGTGCTGCCAGCCTTGCCCGCCGAAGCGGCCGACCTGGGCGAAGCCGCTCTGAGCGAGAGACTGGCGGCTTATTCATCGTCTTGTTCCTGCGGTAAATATTAAGGAAAGGGCTGGAAAACGGCATGTCGCAACACAGTGAAGATCAGGCCCGCTTGTGGGCCAAGGTGGTGGCCAAGGCCTGGGCCGACGAGGCCTTCAAGACCAAGCTCATAAAGGACCCCGCGGCGGTGCTCAAGGCCGAGGGCATTGAGCTGCCTCAGGGCGCGCAGATCAAGGTGGTGGAGGACGCGGCAGCCCTGCGGCACCTGGTGCTTCCGGCCATGCCGGCCGAGGCGGCCAGCCTGGATGAAGCAGTCCGCAACGAACGCTTAGCGGCTGAAGGGTATTGCGGGTCCATGGGCAGCGGCTGGGCCTATTAAATGGGGCCGGGGCCGAAAGTAGACAAGGGCGACCTCCATGGCCGCTGGCGCAAGGGTTTGGTCATGGCATGCTCGATTATCCTCGTTTGAGATCATGGCTGGAGCCGCAGGTGGAAGTCGGGGTGGGGGCGGTTCTCCATAGCGAAACCCTGAGCTTCAATCTAGACAGCGCTCTGGCCGCCGATCTGGTCCCCCTGCTGACCGGTGAGCTTAGCGCCGACCAGATCGTCGACCGACTATCGACAAGACATGAACAGGCAACCGTCTATTTCTATTTGATCAAGCTGGAGAAGCTGGGCTTCTTGGAGCACGGCCAGGAGCCGCAAGCCTCCCCGGCCGAGTCCCTGCTTGGCCAGTTGGGCGGCGACCCGTCCAAGGCCGCGGAGCCCCTGGCGCTGCAATTCGTGGCCCTGGGCGGTCTGGACCCCGCGCCGGTCTTGGAACGCCTGGGCCGCCAGCAGGTTTTTCGGGCAGCCCAAACGGACTGGCGCGCAGAGCCCATGGCTGAGGGCGGCGTTTGGCTGGTGCTCACGCCGGACTACCTGGAGCCGGAGTTGGCCGAGTTCAACCGCCAGGCCCTGGCCCGGGGTTGGCGTTGGCTGCCCTGCAAGCCCTTGGGCCTGGAGCCCTGCTTCGGTCCCTTGTTCACGCCCGGGCAGTCGGCTTGCCTGGAGTGCCTGCGGCACCGCCTGCAAGGCCACCGCATGGAGCGCAAGCGCGACCTGCACCTGGATGGCCGGGACCTGCGCCTGGCCCAGGGGCACACTCCATCCTCCCTGGACGCTCTCCTGGGCCTGTTGGGACTGGAGCTGCACAAGGAGTTGATTGGCGCACCCGAGGCATTCCTCTCCCAAGGCGCAATTTCGCTAGATCTGAAGTCCCTGGGTCTCACCCGCCATCTGCTCATCCGCCGGCCGCAGTGCCCGGCCTGCGGAGACCCCGCCGCCTGGGGGCGCATGCCGGTGGATCCCTTGGCCCTGCGATCCCGGCCCAAGTCCACCCACCGCGACGGCGGGGAGCGCATCTGGTCCGCCAACCAGACCCTGGCCCGTTTGCAGCCCCGCCTAAGCCCTCTGACCGGCGAGGTTGGGCTTTTGCAGGTCAATGAGGAACCCGCACACGACTCGCTGGGGCATACCGCGCTTACTTCCTGGGCGATTTTGAATCGACAGCGTAGATTGATTCCAGAGGAAACCAGTTGGAACAAGGGGCGGGCCAAAGCCATTGGCACCAGCTCCGGCAAGGGCCGCACCCCCAGCCAGGCCCGCGCCAGCGCCCTGGGCGAGGCCATTGAGCGCTACAGCACCCAATATTGTGGCTATGAGCCAAAGATCACGGCTCCATGGGCCGAAGTGGCCGAGCGGGCCATCCACCTTCACCGCCTGAACCCCTTCAGCCAAGCCCAGTACCGGGACCGCCTTGAATGGTGCAAGCGACTCTGGACCTCCTACGTGCCGGAGCCCTTTGAGGAGCAGGCGGCCATTGATTGGTCACCAGCCTGGTCCTTAAGCGAGAAGCGCTGGAAACTGGTTCCCGCCGCCTTTCTTTATTACAACTATCCCGAGGAACGAGGAGGCCGTTTCGCCAAGGGCGACTCCAATGGCGTAGCCGCCGGCAACTGCAAGGAAGAAGCCTTCATGCAAGGCTTCTTTGAGCTGGTCGAGCGCGACGCCGTGGCCTTGTGGTGGTACAACCGCCTGCCCCGCCGCAGGGTCGATCAAGACTCCTTCGGTGATGAGCGCCTGCGGGCCGCTCGCGCCCACATGGCCCGTGAGGGGTACAGGCTGGAGGTGATTGATATTACCTCCGACCTGCCGGTGCCAGCCCTGGTGGTGGTGGCCCTGCACCAGGATGATCCCAACCAAATGCCTCATCTTGGGTTAGGCTGCCACTTCGACGCCAAGATAGCCTTGCACCGGGCCCTGGGTGAGGTGGCCCAGGTGCTGGGGATTACTGTACCCGTATTACCCACGGCGCTGGACCAGGAACTCCTGGGGCACCCGCTTAGCCGTCTGCAATGCCTGCACCCGCTGGAGGACGCGCCGCCCAAGCTGGCCACGGAGTTCGTGAACCTGGGTACCAACGACTTTCTGGCGGACATTGGGCTGGTGGTGGATATGCTGGCTCAGCGTGGCCTGGAGACCCTGATCGTGGACCTGACGCGGCCTGAGATCGGCCTCGACGTGGTCCGGGTGATAGTTCCCGGCCTGGTGCACTTCTGGCCCCGCCTGGGGGCGGAAAGGCTGTACCGCGTGCCGGTGGAGCAGGGCTGGCTGGCCCGCCCCCTCAGCGAGGAAGAACTGAACCCGCTGCCATTCTATCTGTAGGCGCGGCCAGGCCGCGTAATCGGATCGACATGTCGTTATCCCTCAGCTATCAGTTGCGACCAGAGGTCGAAGTCCAACAAGCGGGAAAAAGCTTGTGGCTCTTCTGCCCCCTTGCTGGCAACCTCATGGGCTGGAACTCCCGCCGGCCCCAGCCCTTGCTGGAGGCCTTGCGCTCCCAATGGCTGGAGCAGGTGGAGATGGCCGCCCTTTTCGCTTCGGCGCCCGACGCCGCCAGCGAGGCGCTCTTCCAGCTTTTCTTCATGCGCCTGGTGGCGGCGCGGCTTTTGGACCTGCGCCTGCGGGAGGATGGCCGGGATATCTTTACAGTAAGCCCCGCCCCGCACGAGTCCCTGCTGGCGCCCGAAGCAACCGCGGGCTCGTCCTGGCGGCTCAACCGCTTTGCCTATCTGCGCGCCCAGGACGGTGGCCTGCTTCTGGAAAGTCCCCTGACGCCCCACCGTCTCCTGCTCCACCACCCCAACCTGACGCCCTTGGTGCACTCCTTGGCCTCCGCAGCCGAGGTGCCCGCCGCCGGCCAAGGGGCCTCCGCCCTGCTGGCCTTGATGCTGCGCTTGGGCATGGCCGAAGCGGATACCCAGGACCAGGATGACGGCCCCATGGCGTTCTGGGAGTTCCACGACCTGCTCTTCCACACCCGCAGCCTGGGCGGACGCCATGTTTATCCGGTTGGCGCAAGTTACCGCTTCCAAGGCCAGCGGCCCTCGCTGCCTTTGATCAAGCAGGCTAGCGGCGGAGAGGTGGTGTCCCTGCCCCGGCCCTCGGGCGCGATCGCCGCCCGCATGGAAACTCCCCTGTCCCGGGTGCTGGAGAGCAGGCGCTCCCTGCGCGAGTTTGACCCACGGCCCATGACCCTTCAGGAGCTGGGCGCCTTTCTCTACGCCTCGGCGCGGGTGCAAAAGACCATGCGCGACCACCGCCACGAAGAGGACCTCTCGCTGCGGCCCCATGCCGGCGGCGGCGCGCGCCACCCCCTGGAGATATATCCCCTGGTCAGGGCCTGCCAAGGCCTGGAGGCCGGTGCCTATCGTTACGACCCCTTGCGGCACGCCCTGGAACGCGTGCAAGGCGAACCGGCGCTTTTGGAGGAGCTGTTGGCCCAGAACCCGCATATTCTGGAGGGACCGCAGCCGCCCCAGGTCAGCCTGTGCATTGCCGCGCGCATTGGCAGGACCGCATGGAAATATCAGTCAATTGCTTATAAAGTCATCAATCAAGACCTGGGCTGCCTGTACCAGACCTTTTATATGACGGCTACCGCCCTGGGTCTGGCTCCCTGCGCCATTGGCAGCCTTGATGCATCCCTGACGGGCCAGGCCCTGGGGGTGGATTGGCGTGAGGAGCCCTTTGTAGGGCTGTTCACTCTGGGCTGCCCGCCGGGCCAATCCACGGATGCCAAGGGGGGCGCCAAGTGACCACCGACAACCCTTTTGCCTGCAAGCCCAACGAAATCAAAATCGAGGTGACCAGCGCCTGCAACTTGGCCTGCTCGTTCTGCTACAAGGGCGAGTATGTCGACGCGCCGGCCAGGCAAGCCCCGGAAGATCAGGTGCTGGACTGGATCGACTGGGCCGTGGACAACCAGGTGCCGGGAGTGCGCTTCACCGGCGGCGAGCCGACCATGCACCCGGCCATCAAGCTCTTCTGCAACTATGCCCATCTTCGCGGCCGGCGCATAACTCTCAATACCAACGGCGTCTCCCTGGCCAGCTTGTACGCCGACCTGCTGCGCGTGGTGGATGGATTCTGTTTGAGCTTGCCGACCCTGGACGCCGCCAAGATGGACGAGATTTGCGGCCGGCGCGGCGTGCTGGAAAAGAAATTGGCCTTCCTCCGCCAAGCAGTGGCCCAGTTCCGGCCGGTGAACCTGCTCACCGCCCTGCTGCCGGAGACTAAGAGCCACCTGGAGGAGTTCCTGCTGCTGGCGCGCCAATACCCAGGAGTGCGGTGGAGGCCGTTGCGCTTGAAGGCCACGCCGGAGCAGCCCCGGCCCTGGACCCGCAAGGACGCCCAGGATTTCGCCCAGGAGGTGGCCGCGCTCATGGATCGCTACCCGGAGGATGTTGGGGGCATCAACCTGGCCGCGCCTTTTTGCGCCGTGGAGCCCATGGACCTGGGCGCGCGGGTGTTCGGAGGTCGGGTCGCCAATTGCGGTCCCTACCACAGCCTGGTCGTGGACCTGGACGGGCGTTTGCGATCCTGCTACGGTGTCCGGGATCCGTTGGCCACAGAGCCCACCACGCTGGCGGAGGTCCTTGGGAGCCAGAGCCTGCGTAACTGCGCCGAACCGGCGTCCCTGCCGGATCATTGCCAAGCCTGCCCCCACGTCGGGCGTTGCGCTGGGGGTTGCCGCAACTGGAGCGGTCTGGTGGAGCACCAAGGCAAGTGGGTGGACTACCTGGCAGGCTTTCTGCCCCGGGCATAGGTCAGCGGGGCGCGACACAACTAATCCGCGAGGGCCGATTTGGCGGCTGAAGATGATGCCGTACGTCTAAGGCTACCTCCCTGGGAGAGCCTGCTGCCCCTGGCCGAGGACGCCCTGCGCCGACTATCCCGCCAAAGCGAGCTGACCCCCGCCTTGGAGGACATGCTGGTGGGCGCGGTCCTGGAGGCCTGCGAGGAGCTTCTGCGCGCCGGCCGCTCGGTCAACATCGAGCAACCCTTCGAGCTGGTCTTGGCCTTCGGCGAGGACGCGGCCGACGTGGCCATCGCCTACGACGGCAATATCCCCCTCAACCCCCATCTGACAGAGCCGTACGAGGTGCCCTCGGTCAGCTCTGACCCCGATGACATAAACCTGGACACGCTATGGCTGCATCTGGTCAAGCATCGCATGGACCGGGTTTTCTTCGAGGTGAAGGGGCCATTGCATCGGTTGCGTTTGATCAAGTACCGGCGGGAGGAGGGCGAGGAGAAGCGGCTGTGGTTCCTGGGCATGTCGCCGGCCCTGCGGCCGGGGTTGAACGTTGAGTACTCCGGCCCGGAGGACAACCCCTCGGCGGTGCTCATACAGGACTTCACCAGCGGCAAGGTCTTCCGCTTCGGCCCCACCGAGGCCCTATTCGTCGGCCTGATGGACGGCCAGCGCAACCTCTTCGATATCTACATGCATCATGTCGAGAAGGTGGGGCCAGTCTCGCCGCATCGCCTGGGGGTGCTTTACGAGACGTTGGAGGCGTCAGGCATGCTGGCCACCGCCGAGGAAATGGCCGGGCAGGCCCGCCAGCGACCCTGGGTGCAGAAGCTCCTCAATCCCATTTTTTCCATTCCCCGGGCCGACGAGGTGGTGGGGGCGGTGCACGGCTGGGTCAAACCGCTGGTTAGCCCCCTGGGTGTGTTGCTGCTGGTGGTCCTTGGTCTTTCCGGTGCCATTCCACTATGGCAGAACTATTCTCGCCTTGTGCACGTGGGTCTGCCCGATCTGGAGCGCCTCATCCTGCTGCACCCTTCATCCCTCGTGGCGGTCTACCTGCTGGGAATGATCATGGTGGCCTTCCACGAACTGGCCCATGGCGTCGCCTGCAAGCATTACGGCGGCCGCGTTCCCCGCATGGGAATGATGCTCTATCTGGCCTCTTTCATCTTCTTTTGCGACACCACCTCCGCCTGGAACTTCCCCCGCAAGAGCCATCGCGTCATGGTGTCCCTCGCCGGACCGTTGGTCTCCTTCGCCTTCCTGGGCGGCGCGCTATGGGCGGTCGGCCATTACCTGGGCACCGGGTCGTTCTGGGAGCCGGTTTTTATACTTTCCTGCATTTTATTCTTCTTCGGGCTGGTGATGAACTTCAACCCCTTCATCCGCATGGACGCCTACTACATGCTCATGGACCTCACAGGCATAGGCAACCTGCGTGAGAAGTCTTTCCGTTTCCTGGGACGCAGGCTGTTGGGCAAGTGGCTGCCAGGCAGGGAGCAAGAGCAGGACTATGACAAGCGGCAGCGGGTGATATTTTGGCTCTACGGGGTCTTGGGAGTTCTGGTCACCGCCGTAATATTTGTATTCCCCTTCATAAAATTCGCTCGCCTATTGACGGAGGAGGACGCCTTCAGCGGATTCTTGATTCTGGGCGCCATAGGCATAGCCTTGGCCCTGTTCAGCTTCAGCCACAAGGCACTGTCGCGCCTGCGAGCCATGCGTCGCCGAAAGTACAAGATCAAGTAGGATGGCCAGCGCAACCGTTGGCCTCCGCATTATTGGCTTACCATGCTCGGGCGGTCCATAACCTGGCGATGTGGAGGCCATTAGCGACGCCGGCCAGGGCAGCCGCTGTGCCGAAGTATACGTCCTCCGGGGTCAGGTTTCCTAAGACCCCTTTGGAGTGCCTACCAAACAGACCAACAAGATTTCAAAGGAGGTGAAGCAAGGGTTAGCCGAACGACAGAAGGGCCATTCAAACATATGCGCCTCTTCGTCATTTCCTGTGGAATTGGTGTAGTTCAGGCCCCATGATGCTTTGATCCTCATATCGGTGTTGAAGCAAGGAGCGATCATGGACGCTGGCGAGCTTCTGGCCCTTGGCCTGGGGTTTCAGCCGCCCTGGCGGCTGGTGGGACAGCGTGTGGACACCGATAAACAGCCCCACGAGGTCGTCTTGGAGGTTGCCGCCGACCGGGGAGCCGAGTACCCCTGCCCGGAGTGCGGCCGGCTCTGCTAGGCTCGTGAATTTCCAGCGTTCACCTGTCGCCGCCTCAACATCTTCCAGTATCACTGCTACGTCACCGGCCGTAGACCTCTTGGATATAGCGGTTGGCTTGGGCCATCTCCGTGATCCCCGCCGCGGCCAGCTCCTTGGCCAATACAAGGAGCCGGGGACAATCATGAAAGAAGTCAAAAACATGTGATTGATGGTGTCGAAAACATGGGTCGCAGCGCCTCCCAGCCCAGCCCCTCCACGTCAATGAGCCGACTAACCTCGGGCTGCGGCTCGGAGAAAAGCCAGGTCCCTCCCGCCAGCCAGGCATCTCCGTCGCGCCATTTGGGGAACTCGGCCCTGGTGGACGGACGAGCCACTTCGGCAACACGGTTGAGATCCATGCTCGGCCACCTTTCACCGTAGGTTAGATAGCAATCGTGCCGCCGGTGCAAACAGGAGATGGCCGTCGCCGATCACCGGGCATCGGGGATTAAGTCACTGATAGGTCGGCTACCCCGTCACCAGCCGGAACAGGTAGGCCATACCCGCCAAGAGGACAAGGATCACCAAAAGTCCACCAATGGACAAAGCCCTTTGGTTGGCCGCGTTGGCCCCTAGCCAGTTGGCGGACAGGTTGTTGAGCACCGGCATGACGGCCCACTGGAGAATAGCCACGCTCAGGGCGTTGCCGATGAGCATGGCCAGGGCCAGTCCCAGGGGTTGGGTATAAGGCCCGGGAAACAGCGTGAGCAGCATCACGGTGGGATAGAGGCCCAGAAGCACCACCAGGGCCATCTTCCAGGAAGGAGGAGACGCCCCGTCAGGGCTTTGCACGCAGCCGGCGAACCAGGAGCCGAAGCCGCCAGGGATAACCTTTAAAGTAAAATTCCCGACGCGGGCC
Organism: Desulfarculus sp.; assembly: GCA_016218705.1. Taxonomy (GTDB): domain Bacteria; phylum Desulfobacterota; class Desulfarculia; order Desulfarculales; family Desulfarculaceae; genus JACRDC01. Next base: position 10,487 of record JACRDC010000095.1, on the reverse strand, counting down.
TGCAATTTCTCCACCCACTGCTCCCTGACCGGCGAGTCGAGCCACCCCCGCAAGGACTCTTTATCGTCAAAGCTGACCGCCACCACCCAGTCACCTTCCTGGCCGCCAGCCGGGGGGTAGACGTCGGTGACGCGATAGCCGCTGAAACCCTCGGCAGCGGAGGTGATACCCCGCTGCCAATCCATGAACCACCCGACTTCGGCGGCGGGCACCCGTTGCACTATGACAGCGGTGGCCTGGGAGACGCGCATGTCCAAGCTAGTGCTCCTCACGTTTGAATTCTCCCAAGGCGGGCCGTCCGGCCCGGCGATCCGCGCTACCCGGCCCAGGGATTGTCGGCGTCCTGGCTCACGCGCCGGCCTTCTGGTAGGCGCGGCTTCCGGCGACCCAGGTCTCGGCCACATTGCGGTCGTCGCCCGTGGTCATGATGCCGAAGAGCAGTTGGGCCGCCTGCTCCATGGTCTCGGGGCCGTCGCCTTCCACCGCCAGGGACTGATGCCAGGACATGGCCGCCTGGCCGGCCATCCAGTCCAGGACCACGAAGTCGGCCTCCTTGCCCTTGTCGAAGTTGCCCAGCATGTCGTCCAGGTAGAGGGAGTTGGCCCCGCCCAGGGTGGCCAGGTAGAAGGCCCGGTAGGGCGACAGCTTGTTGCGGTCGGCCTCGGCCAGGTCCTGGTCTCGGGGGTTGACGGAACCATCGAGCATGGTGTTGTTGCACATGCCAACCTTGTAGGCCTCCTCCAGCACGCGGACGATGGAAAAGGCGTTGCCTCCGCCCACGTCGCTGCCCACGGACAGGCGCACGGGGTACTCGGGGTCCTTGGCGCGGCCCAGGCGGAACAGGCCGCTGCCCAGGAACAGGTTGGACAGCGGGCAGAAGGCGATGGCCGCACCGGCCTTGGAGAAGCGGCGCATCTCGTCGCTGGAGAGCCATATGCCGTGGCCGGCGGTGAACTTCGGTCCCAGCAGCCCGTGCTTTTCATGGACATGGGTGTAGTCGGTGCAATCTGGGAAGTGCTCCCGGGCGCTACGGATCTCGGAGGGGTTCTCGGAGATGTGCGTATTGACCCAGCAATCGCTGTGCTCCTGCTTCAACCGGCGGCAGCTATCCATCATCTCGGCGGTGCAGCCCACGGCAAAACGTGGCGTGATGGCGTATAGGTTGCGCCCCTGGCGGTGGTAGCGGGCGATCAGTTCCTTGGACTGGCTGTAGAAGTCAGCGGGGGTGATGAGGAAGTCCTCGGGCGCGAAACGGTCAATGCCGGTCAGGCCCGCGATCACGCGCATGTTGCGCCGGGTCGCCTCCTCGAAAAACTCCTCCGTGGAGACCGGGCTGCTGGTGGTGAAGGCCAGGCAGGTGGTGGTGCCCCCGGCCAGCAGGGCGTCGAAGAAGTAGCGGGCGGCGGTGGCCGCGTAATCGCGGTCGCGGTACTTAAGTTCCTCGGGGAATATCCAGGTTTGCAGCCAATCCAGCAACTGGGCGCCGTAGGCCCCCAGGACGCGCACCTGGGGGAAGTGGATGTGCCCGTCTATGAACCCCGGAAGGATGAGCCGGTTGGGCAGGTGGGTGACCTGCAGGCCGGAATGGCGCTGCGAGACTTCGGCGAAGGGGCCAAAATCCTCGATGATTCCGTACTTGACCACCAAGAGCCCGTCCTGGATGAAGCGGGCGGCCTCCTGCTCGTGCCCGGCGTGCTTCCAGGGGTCGTCGATCAAATCAAAAAATGTTCCTCGGATAGCGCAGTTGGCGCCAGTCATGACGGCTTCTCCATTAAAGGGTTGTATCCGTCTGAAACCTGATTGAAGTGCAATTCATGTGGCAGTGGGACAGACGGGAAAAAAGATGACTATATGACTATGGTTGCACAATCACGCTCCGCCTGGATAGCGGATAATCTCTCTCCATGATCTTTCTGAGGGAATTGTTTGGTGGGGCCGGCCGCTGGGCTGGGCGCCGGTTGGCAACCGGTCCCGGAGCGACCGCATGATGACGCCGGGTCTGGCGCCGAACCTCCCGCGCGGCCGCGCCCAGCCCCTCCGCCTTGCTCATAGCCCACTCCCATGGGTACGAGTTTTCCCGGGGGTATCCCTTGGTTCTCTGCCGCGACCTGTCCAGAGGGGCTTCACCGCAAACTACGGCAAACTGCGGCTTGACAGACCGGACAAACTTTGCGAGGATCGCCTTGCCGGAATAAGGGCAGGCTTGAGGTCCGCGCGGAACGCGGATTGAACAAAACAACACATCGCCTGCCCCTGGCGCGAACAGCCTGAGCAAGGCGATTCCCGGCCGGTGTCTAGCCGCCGGGCAAATTGAGCAAGGCCAAGAAGGCCGTTCCCCTCACCCAAGGGGAGCGGCCTTATTTTGTTTTTTGAATGCTTCTGGCGGAAGGGGTCAAAACCTCATGTCCCACGGGTTCCTCGCAGTCATCATGACCTTGGCGGCCACGCCAGCGGCCCAGGCAGGCGGCCAGGCCCCGGCCGCTGAGGGACCGCGTACCCTGCCCCTGTGGGCGCGCGCCCTGTGGGGCCTGGGCGTCATCCTGGGTCTCTCGGGGGCGCTCTTCTACTGGAAGGCGGCCAGGATCGGGCGGCGGGGGCCTGACCGGTAGTTGGCGCCAAGGTTGAGGAGGCGTATTATCAGAGCCAGTAAACCCCGGCCAGGCGGGCCGGACCCCAGATGCCCCGGCCTGGCGGCTACCCCCGGAGCGGTTAAGAGAAAAGCAGGCCCTCGCCCATGAACCAAGCAGACACCCCCGGCCCCACCCCCCTGTACCCCTTCACCGCCCTGGTGGGCCAGGAGCAGATGAAGCTGGCCCTGTTGGTCAACGTGGTCAACCCCCGGGTGGGCGGGGTCTTGATCCGGGGCGAGAAGGGCACGGCAAAGTCCACTGCCGTGCGCGCCCTGGCCGAGCTGTTGCCCTTGCAGGACTCGGTGGCCGACTGCCCCTATTCCTGCAACCCCCGCGAGCCCTCCAAGCTCTGCGCCGGCTGCCTGGCCCGCCGGCAAGAGGGCCAGGACCCGCCCGTGGCCCAGCGCCGGGTGCGCGTGGTGGAGCTGCCCGTGGGCGCCACCGAGGACCGCCTCTTGGGCACCCTGGACCTGGAGAGCGCGCTCAGCCAGGGCCAGGCCCGCTTCCTGCCCGGCATCCTGGCGGCGGCCAACCGCCAGGTGCTCTACGTGGACGAGGTCAACCTCTTGGACGACCACCTTGTGGACGCCCTTTTGGACGCCGCGGCCATGGGGGTCAACACCGTGGAGCGCGAGTCCATCAGCATGAGCCACCCGGCCCGTTTCACCTTGGTGGGCACCATGAACCCCGAGGAGGGCGAACTGCGTCCCCAGCTCACCGACCGCTTCGGCCTGTGTGTGCAGGTGGCGGGCCTAAGCGACCCCCATGAGCGGCAAGAGGTGATTACCCGCCGCCTGGCCTTTGAGAAGGACCCGGCGCGCTTCACCAAGGGCTTCGCCAGCCAGGGACGAAAGCTGACCCAGGCCATCGCCCGCGCCCGGCGGCTGCTGCCCCGGGTGGCCTACGGCGAGGAGGTGCTGGCCCGGGTGGTGGCGGTGGTGCTGGGCCTGGGGGTGGACGGCCACCGTGGCGATTTAACGCTCTTGAAGACCGCCATCACCCTGGCCGCCCTGGAGGGCCGGCGCCAGGTGACAAACGCCGACGTGGACGCGGCGGCGCTGTTGGCCCTGCCCCACCGCCTGCGCCGCCGGCCCCTGGCCGAGATGGAGTTCGACATCGCCGAGCGCATCCGGCGTATATAATATCTTTAATGACCGCTGGCATTCCCCCTCAATCCGAGGTGCGCCATGCCCAGCCGTAAGCCCCTGGCCCTGGGTGCCGTCCTGGCCCTGCTCCTGGCCCTGACCCTGCCCGCCGCCGCCCAGGCCGCGCTCTCCCAGGCCCGGCGGGCGGTGCCCCAGGGATGGCAGGTCTACCGCGGACCCGACGGCCTGGTGCTGTTTCATCCCCAGGGCTGGCGGGTGCAGCGCGCCCAGGAGGGCTCCTTCCTGGTCACCGCCCCCGGGGCCGAGGCCATCGTGCTGATGCAGCCCATGCGCATCGAGGGGCGCGCCCAGGGAGTGGTGCAGGGGTTGGGCCAGGTCTTCCCCGAGCTGTTCCCAGGCTTGAAGGTCAGTCAATCGCAGACCGTCTCCCAAAACCCGGAGGTGGCGCAAGCACGCCTGGAGTACCAGGTGCAAGGCCAGCCCTACCGGGGCTGGGCCATGTGCTTCCAGCAGGGCGGCCAGGGGGTGGTCTACGCCCTGGCCAGCCGCGCCCCCGACTGGCCCCGCCAGCAACAGGTGCTCAAGGACATCCTGCGCGGCTTCTTCTACGCCGCCCCGGCCGGCGCGGGGACCCCATCCGGTGGCGCGGCCCCGGGACTGCCGCCCATGGTGCCCTTCCGCGACCCTGTGGAGGGGGCCTTCACCTGCCCGGTGCCCCAGGGCTGGAAGGTGGAGGGCGGCACCCGGCGCCATCACGCCGTGGACGTGCGCCCCGAACTGGTGGCCCAGAGCCCCGACGGCGGCATCCTCATCCGCCTGGGCGACGCCCAGGTGCCGCCCATGGTCATGGCCAACCAGATGCTCTCGGCCACCGGCTTCCGCGAGGGCGGTTGGTACAGCCCGGGCTATGGCTTGCAGCAGATGGTCATGCGCTACCTGCCCGGGGCCGAGTTCATAACCAAATACTACCTGCCCAAGCGCGTGGGGCAGGTCAGCGGGGTGCAGGCCCGCCAACTCAGCGACCTGAGCCGGCAGACGCAGGCCATCTACGAGCGCGCGGGGCTACCCATGCGGGTGGACGCCGGCGAGGCGGTCTTCCAGACCACCAGGGAGGGGGGGCCGCGCAAGGGCTACGTCTTTGCCCAGACCCTGGCCGCCACGGCCCCCGGCAGCCCCGGGGTAGGCACCTGGATGATGGAGAAGCTGGGCGGCTACCTGGCCGCCCCCGGGCAGGAGGCCCTGGCCGAGGCGGTGTTCATGGCCATGGTCACGAACTTCCAGATAGACCCCCAGTGGCACGCCCGCCAGTCGCGCACCACCGGCCAGGTCAGCGAGATTGTCACCCGCACCAACAATGAAATCCAGGGCATCATCAAGAGCACCTTCGAGTACCGCCAGCGCACCCAGGACAAGTCCTTTGAGCGCTACGACCGCGAGGCCATACGCGGCCAGGTGCTCATCGAGGACCCCAACACCGGCCAGCGCTACGAGGTGCCAAACGGCAGCAACTACTACTGGAAGCGCACCGGCACCGACACCTTCGTGGGCACCGACGCCGACAACCGCCCCACCTCGCCCAACTACTGGTTCGAGAGGATGAGGATCGTGGATTAGGGTGATCGCGGGAGAGGTTTAGGCTTCTGACTAAAACCAAGCGATGGATGTCATTGCGAGCGCCAGCGAAGCAATCTCCCACTTCGTTCTTCTGCCGGCCCGGCATTACTTAAGAGCGAAACGGAAGATTGCTTCGTCGCTACGCTCCTCGCAATGACAGCCATTTCTGGATATTATGTGAAAGGCAAACCGTTAGGCGGTCGTGAGTACATACAAGTATTGTGGGTTGGTTAGAGATAAGCGAACCTCGACATCTTCATTCGCGTCCGTGGATTAATGAAGATGTCGGGTTACGGGGCGGAGCGCCCCTAACCCGACCTACAAGAGCCGTGGCCCCCACCCTTTCCCCCAACCTCTTGCCGCCACAAGGCCTCGTCCCAAATCAACCTGGCCGCCGTGGCAATCCGGCCCCCTCCCCCACCTCTTTCGCTACGCCCCTCCCTCCAACTCCCGTATCCTCCTCAGCAACTCCTCCCGCGTGGGCCAGGCGGTGCCCGGTGGCGGAAACAGCGGGGCGAACTCGGTGGCGGCGCGCTCGAAGCTGCCCTCGTGCCCGCGCGAGAGCGCCCAGTCCGCCCCCCGGCCGGCCCATTGGCCGATGCTTAGCGCCAGGCGGGCCACGCCCTGGCAGAAGGGCGCGCGCGGGTCCACGTCCAGGGCCGGCCGTCCCAAGGCCGCGGCCTCGGCCACCAGGTCGTCCTCGGGCAGAAAGCCCAGGGCCTCCACCAACAGGCCCAGGTCGCGGCGCGCCCAGCCCATGAGCTGGGAGGCGTAGGCGAAGTCATCCACCCGGCGCACGCGGTTGAGCACCAGCTTGGGCCGCCAGCGCTCCACGGCCCGGCGGGCGCGCAGGCCCTCGCCGGGGCGGGCCTTCTCGATGGCCGCCAGGAGGTCCTCCACCAGCATGGCCCCCGGCCCCCGGCTGCGCTCCCGAAAGACGGTCAGCACCCTCTCGGTGGCGGCGTTGCCCCGGAATATGCGCTCCAGGGCGCGGAACAGGGCGTTCTTGAGGAAGTTGAAGGTGTTGAGCACGGCGGGCCGTTCGGGCAGCATTACCACCAGGGAAAGCGGGCTGGTGAGGTAGAAGTCCATCACCGTGATGGAGGTGCCAGCCCCCAGGTCCAAGAGCGCGAAGTCAGCCTCCAGGGCCTTGATGGCGTTAAGGAGCTTGCGCTTTTTCTGGAAGCTTGGGTTGGCCGTGGCCACCACCATGGCGTCGCCGGGCACGAAGGAAAAACGCGGCTCCAAGACAGGGGCCACCACCTGTTTGAGCCCCAAGTCGCGGCTGACCAGCACCTCGCCCAGGCCGGGACGGTCGTTGTCCAGACCCAGCAGGTTGTGCAGGTCCGAGCCGCCCAGGTCGGCGTCCAGCACCACCACGCGGTGCTCCAGGCGGGCCAGGGCCAGGCCCAGATTGGCCGTCACCGCCGACTTGCCGATGCCCCCCTTGCCGCCGCCCACGGGCAGCACGATGGGGGAGATGCCTGCTCTGGCCTGGGCGCTCATGCCGGCAGGTTAGCACAGGGGCCGGGTGGGCGAAAGCCCCCTAGCTGAAGACCGGGTCCGGGTCCCTGAAGCCCAGGAAGACCTTGCCCCCACCGGGGGTGGGCGCGGCCCTCAAGAGCTCCATGTGCCTTAGGGCGGCCATCTCGCGCTCCAGGGCGGACGGCCCCAGTCCCGTGGCGGCCAGCAGCTCCTGCATGGTCACCGGCCCCTTCTGGGCGATTAGTTGCAGGATGGCCTCCTGGTGGGGGTTGAGGGTCTGGTCGGCGAGCCGGCTGGCGGTGTAGGTGGCCCAGGGGTCGCAGGCCTTGGCCGGGCTGAGCAGGTCCATGCAGCAGTCCTCGCACACCTGGCGGCCATTAACCTGGCGGGCGTCCTCGGGGTCCAGTTGGCAACCGCACTTGGCGCAGTTCATGGTCGGGCCTCCCGTGATGGATATTGGCTCCATGATAACGCCGGCCGCGGCCTGGCACAAATCCCTTGGCTTGCCTGGCCCGGCATGGGCATAATGGACGCGGATTTTCCCCAACCTCTGGTGAGCGCCATGGATTCCCACCCCGGCCCCAACCTGGCCCCAGGACAGCCCCCCAGCGGCTGGCGGCCGGCGGTGCTGGTGTTGGACGACGAGTGGTCCATCCTGGAGCGCATACGCGCCGAATTGAGCGGCGACTTCGAGGTGGTCACCGCCAGCCGCGCCCAGGAGGCCCAGGAGTTGATCGCCAGCCGCGCCTTCGACGTGGTGCTCACCGACCTGCGCATGCCGGACATGGACGGGCTTTCGCTGGTGCGCCAGATGAAGGCCCGCTTCCCCGAGACCCAGTACATCCTCATGACCGCCTTCGGCGACATCGAGGACATCATCAGCGCCCTGCGCCTGGGCGTGGCCGACTACCTGCGCAAGCCCTTCACCATGGGCGAGGTGCGCCACGCCCTTAACCGCTGCCTGGAACAGCGCCGGCTCAGGCGCGAGGTGGCCAGCCTGCGGGCCGCCGGACCCCAGGGCCTGAGCGACATCATCACCCGTTCACGGACCATGGCGGAGGTGGTGCGCCTGGCCCAGACCGTGGCCGCCACCGACGTCACCGTGCTCCTCAACGGCGACACCGGCACCGGCAAGGAGCTTCTGGCGCGGGCCATCCACAACAGTAGCCCCCGGCGCCAGCAGCCCTTCGTGGAGATAAACTGCGCGGCCATACCCGCCAGCCTGATCGAGAGCGAGCTCTTCGGCCACGAGCGCGGCTCCTTCACCGGGGCGCACGCCCGCAAGCTGGGCCGCGTGGAGATGGCCAACCAGGGCACCCTGTTTCTGGACGAAGTGGGGGAGATGTCCCTGGACATGCAGGCCAAGCTCCTGCGCTTCTTGCAGGAGTTCACCTTCGAGCGCGTGGGCGGCACCAAGAAGCAGAAGGCCGACGTGCGCGTGGTGGCCGCCACCAACCGCGAGCTGAAGCAGGCGGTGGCCGAGGGGCTCTTTCGCCAGGATCTCTTGTACCGCCTCAACGTCATCCACCTGGACCTGCCACCCCTGCGCCAGCGGCCGGAGGACATCCCGCTGTTGGCCGAGTTCTTTTTACAGCGCTTCGCCCTCAAGTACGGCAAGCAGGTCATGGGCCTCAGCCCCCGCGCCCAGGACCAGCTCATGAGCCACGACTGGCCGGGCAACGTGCGCGAGTTGGAGCACGTCATGGAGCGGGCGGTGATCCTGTGCCGCTCCAGCCAGGTGCAGCGCCTGGACCTGGCCGACGCCGGACCTGGCGCGCCCGTGGACCTCGGCCAGGCGCCCTGGCCCCCGGCGGCACCGCCCCAGATGGAGGACTTGGGGCTGTCCCTGCACGAGTACCTGGAGCGCTGGGAACGGCGCTACCTCAAGGCCCTGCTCCAGGCCCACCTGGGCAGCATCCAGGACACGGCCCGGGCGGCGGGGCTCAACCCCAAGACCCTCTATCTCAAGATGACCCGCCACGGCCTGTCCAAGAAGGACTACCGCCCTGTCCGGACCGGCGGCCGGGGGGCCAGGCCTCGCGCGGGCAAGCACGGCGTGTCATAATGACGGCGGCCGCGCCGGGCACGGCGCCACCGTCCGGCGGACGGCCTTATCATCACCCAGATGGCGAAACGGAACCCAGCCCATGGACAACCCCTTCAATCTCGACCCCGACCTGATCTCCCTGGGCGATTCCGGTCACGGCGGCGACGTGTGGTCGGCGGCCCGCAACCTGGGCGTGCCCGTCTCCGAGATCCTGGACCTGTCGGCCTCGCTCAACCCCTTGGGCCAGCCGCCGGGCCTGGCCGAGGTGGTGGCCCAGGCCATGGACCTGGTCTGCCACTATCCCGACCGCAACACCCTGGAGCTCAGGCAGGCCCTGGCGGGCGCCCTGGGAGTGACGCCGGCCAACATCCTGCCCGGCAACGGCTCCACGGCCCTGATACGGGTGGTGGCCCGGGCCATGGACCTGCACTCCATCGTGGTGATGGCCCCGGTCTTCGGCGAGTTCGCCCGCTCGCTGGCCATCACGGGGCGCCATTTCAGCTATCTCATCCTCAAGGAGAAGAACGGCTTCGCCCCCACGCCCCAGGACCTGGACCGCCTGTGGGACATGGACCCATCCTGCGTCATCCTGAGCAACCCCATCACCCCGGCCGGCGGCCTGGTGGCCCCGGAGGTCCTGCAGGCCCTCTTGGCCCAGGCTCACCGGCGCCGCGTGTGGGTGGTGCTGGACGAGGCCTTCATTGACTTCGCCCCCCGGGAGGCCCGCGAGTGGTCGCCGGCCCTGTTGGAGCGCTACCCCCGGCTGTTGGTGCTGCGCTCCCTGACCAAGTTCTACTGCCTGGCCGGCCTGCGCCTGGGCTTTGCCATGGGCCACGCCGACACCATGGCCGACCTGGCGCCCCTGGCCCAGGCCTGGTCGGTGAACACCCTGGCCCAAAAGGCCGGCGTGTACTGCCTGGGGCTTGACGACTACGCCCGGCAGACCCGGCTCATGGTGGACCAGTGGCGCCAGCAACAGGAGGCGGGGCTCAAGGACCTGGGGCTGAAGGTGCTGCCCAGCCAGGCCAACTACCTCTTGTGCCGCCTGCCCGACGACGGCCCCACCGCCGACCTGGTGGCCCAGGCCACGGCCGGCAAGGGCGTGCTGGTGCGGGCCTGCGGCAACTTCGTGGGCTGCTCGCCCTTTCACCTGCGCACGGCGGTCTGCACGCCCCAGGAGCAACAGCGCCTGCTTCAGGCGCTCAAGCCGGCCCTGGGCATGTGGCTCTTCGGCGGTTCGCCCAAATAATACCAATTTAATTTCGAACTTATTGCTTAAGCTGGCTTTGTTCCCTCTCCCCCCACCGGGGGGAGAGGGTTAGGGTGAGGGGGGAATCTAGTAATCGAGGAATCAAGACCCCCTCACCCCGGCCCTCTCCCCCATAAAATATGGGGGAGAGGGAGAAGAAAAGACCACCTTGCCTCCTTCTGCAACCAATCAGAAACTTTTATGTTTGATATGAACTTGAGGTGCCCCCGGTTTCCTTGGACACGGAATTGGGATAAACAGACCCGAGACGTGTACAAGGAGGCATTGGGATGGCAGATGAGAAGCGGGAGATGGGAGAGGTCGTGGGCTTGACGGAAGGAGCCCGTAGGGCGACT
>JACRDC010000094.1 GCA_016218705.1 Desulfarculus sp. | reverse complement strand
TTGCCCGGCCTCCCGGGCGCTTTCGCGCCCGGCGGGCCATCCACCGGGGTCCCCAAAAAAGCGCGGCTTTTTTGGGGTGGTTCTTGGCCCGCATACCAAGTTGCGATCAAACTACTCGTTTGATCGCAACTTGGTATAAGCGGTTTCTTTTTGTGTCCCGCTAGAGCCGCCCGGCCATACTGGCTTTGCCGGCGCGGATGCCGGCGCGGGGTGGACTCTCCGCCTTGGCGTGGGCAGGGGCCGCAGGGACCCCGTATCCTTATCCCGGGTGGATCATGGCAGCCCCCTGCCGGTGCCCTAAGAATGGCCGGGCTAAGAGCGGGACACGGGGCATGGGCGGCCAAAAATCAAAGCCCGCCGGCCAAAGGATGCCCGGATCAAAAGCCAACAACCTAATACTATATGATCGTTGTTATTAAACTGGCATCAGGCCAGGGAACGAAGTGAAAGACTGCTTCACTGCGTTCGCAAGGACTGCCAGCACGACGTGGCGGGGCCGGGCCTGCCCGGCTGGGGGCGCCAGGCCTAAACCTTTCCCTGATCCCCCTCCTGGCCGGCGCGCTCCGGCTCTTCCCGGCGGCCCTGGCCCCCCGGCTCAATCCCCCGCAAGCGTGGCCTGGGTCCCGGCGGCCAGCGCCGGCGCATATCCTGCACCCCGCCGTGCTCGCCGCCATCGGCCATGGCCGACATGCGGGCCTTGTGGGCGCGCCGCCTGAGCACCAGCCCCACGGCGGCCACCAGCGAGATCAGCACCCAGACCGTGCCCCCGGCGGTGATGACCGTCAGCCAGGAGAAGCGGCTGGTCATCTCCTCCTTGAAGTCCCGCTCCAGGGCGTAGAGCCCCTGGCCGGTGGCCTCGCGCAGGGCGGCGGTCAGGGGTTTGCCCCGGGCCAACTCGGCGATGATTTTGGCTAGCACGTCCTGGCCGTGCTGGTTGAGCAGAAAGGAGACCAGGTAGTATGACTGGGCGTAGGCCAGGGCGGCGCCATCCTGGTCGCCGGGGAAGGCGTGCTCCAGCTCGGCCAGGGGCAACAGCCGGCCCTGCAGCACGCCCTTGGCCATGGCCGCCGCCCGCTCCCAGCCGCCCTCGCCCGAGGCGTACATGGCCAGGCCCTCCTCCAGCCACAGGGGGTGCTCGCGGTTGCGCAGGGCCGCCGAGAGGTAGAGGTGGGTCAGCTCGTGGGCCAGGAGCTGGCGGAACTGCTCGGGCTCGATGAGCTGGCGGGGCGAGCGCAAGAGAATCAGGCCCTGGCTGGGCACCGCCAGGCCGGCGGCCCAGCGGGGGCCGTCCAATTGGGCCACCCGCTCCTTGAAGTCCTCCTCGCTCACCGCCACCACCACCTGGATGCGGGGCGGGATGGCCCCCACCCAGGCCGCCAGGCTGGGGGCGGTCTCCTGCACGATGGCGCGCACGTGGGCCTCAAGTTGGGGCGTGGCGGCCTGCACGGTCAGGGGAGGAGGCGGGGGCAGGGGCGGTGCAGGGGCGGCCCAAAGCGGCGCGGCGGCCAGGCAGAGCAGCAGGGCCAGTAGAGGCAAAGTAAGACGGGCGGGGATAAACCCCGCCCCTACATCAAGATTTCCTCTTCGTGTAGGGGCGGGGTTTATCCCCGCCCGGTTTTTATCGTCTTTTAGTACAAGCCCCGGCATCACAGCCCCAGCCGGTGGAGCACGTCCTCCGGCTCCAGGCCCTCTACCCACAGGCGTTTTTGGCGTGAATGCTCGCCGGCGACGACCCGCACCCGGCCCTTGGCCACCTCCAGGGCCTTGGCGATGAGCTTGACCAGGGCGGCGTTGGCCGCGCCCTCCACCGGCGGGGCGTTCAGGCGCACCGAGAGGGTGCCCTCCTGCACCGGCCCCAACTGGTCGCGGGCGGCCCGGGGGACCACCCGCACGTTGAAACTGGCGCCGCCGTCCTGGGCCTTGACCGCCAGCACGGGGTTATATCGTGTTGCGATCAAACAGATTGTTTGGTCGCAACTTGATATGCGGGCCAAGAACCACCCCAGCCAACAAGTCGGCTGGGGACCCCGAAGATTCACCCCAGCCAACAAGTTGGCTGGGAATCCCGAAGAGGCCCGCTGGGCGCGCCAGCGCCCGGGAGGCCGGGCAAAACTTGGGGTCCCCACAAAGCCTGCTTTGTGGGGCCGAGCCACGTTTTTGCCCGGCCGATAGGCAATCAAAGCCATGGATGGATTTGATTGCCACCTGAATTAGGAGGGGGAGCGCAGGAACTTGATCTTGTCTTCCAGTTCGGCCAGCTCGCGGTCGCGGTCGCGCTCCACGTCCAGGAGCTTGAGGTGGGCCTCCACCAGGGAGCGCAGGCGCACCTCGAACTGGGCGCGCTGGCGCTTGAGTTCGGCGATGTCGTCGTGTATCTGGGCCAGGCGGTTGTGGGCCTGACCCAGGGTCTTCTCGGCCTGCAACTCAGCCTCGGCGATCAAGAGTTGGGCCTCGCGCTCGGCGTTGGCCTTGAGGCTCTCCGATACCTGGCGGGTCTGGGCCAGGGCGGCCTCCAGGCTCTGTTCGCGGCCGCGGTATTCCTGGAGGTCTTTCTTGAGCTCCTCCACCTCGTGCCGCAAGCCCTCGGCCTCCCTTTGCAGGTGGCCCATGCCCTCGGCGGCCTGCTCCAGCACCGCTTGCACCTCCTGGGGGTCCAGGCCCCGGAAGCGGCGGTTGAAGCTGCGGCGGCGGATATCCTCGGCATCCATGGGGACGCCTCCTTTCCCAATAGCCCCCAGGGGGGCAAAGCGTCTACCCATTAATAGCGGTTCATGGGCAAAAAATCAAGTCTTTTCAGGTTGTAGCCCTAGGAGGCCCCGGGGGTGCCCTTTTCCTGGGCAAACATCTGGCGCAGGCGGAACTTCTGTATCTTGCCCACCGGGGTCATGGGGAAGCCCTCCACGAACTTGTAGTGGGTGGGCAGGTGGCTCTGGGGCACCTTGCCCTGGAGGAACCCACGCACCTGGTCGGCATCAAGGCTGGCGCCCTTCTCCAGCCTGATCCAGCAGGCCACCTCCTCGCCCAACTCGTCGTGGTCCACGCCGAAGACCTGGGCGTTGTTGATGGCCGGGTGGGTGAAGAGCACCTCTTCCACGGCGGCCGGGAAGATGATCTGCCCGCCCCGGCGGATGACCTCCTTGAGGCGGCCCGAGATGCGCAGGTAGCCCTGCTGGTCCTGACTGCCCAGGTCGCCGGTGTGCAGCCAGCCCTCGGGGTCCAGGGCGGCGTGGGTGGCGGCGGGCATCTGGTAGTAGCCGTGCATGTTGAAGCCCCGGGCGCAGATCTCGCCCACCTGCCCCTGACCCAGGGCCTGGCCGCTGGCCGGCTCGATGATCTTCACCTCCACGCCGTCAATGGGCCGGCCCACGGTGGAGACGCGCAGGTCCAAGGGGTCATGCGGGCGGGTCTGGGCGATCCAGGAGGAGGCCTCGGTCTGGCCGTAGCCGTTGAGGATGTAGGTCACGCCCATCTCCTCCACCACCCGGCGCATCACCTCGATGGGGCACTGGGCCCCGGCCATGATGCCGGTGCGCAGGCTTTGGTGATCCAGGCGGCGGTACTCGTCCAGTTCCATCATGGCGATGAAAGAGGTGGGCGGGCCGTAGAGGGCGCTGCATTTCTCTTGAGCCACGGCGGCCAGGGTGGCCCCCGGGTCGGCGGCGCGCCAGGGGATGATCAGGGTGGCGCCGGCGATGAGGCCGGCCAGCGCCACGCAGACGCAGCCGAACATGTGGCACAGGGGCACCGACAGGCACAGGCGGTCGCTCTCGGACAAGAGTTGATTGCGCGCCCCGAAGGCCGAGGTGTTCAAGAGGCCGTAGTGGGTGGAGAGTACGCCCTTGGGCGCGCCGGTGGTGCCCGAGGTGTAGAGCAGGGTGGCCGGCTGGTGGCAGTCCAGGCCGGCCTGGCGCTCAGGCAGGGCCTGGGGGGCCACCTTTTGCCCCAGTTCAATTAGCCCGGCCCAGGAGAGCGCCCCGGCCGGCGCGGCGCACTGTCCCTCCATGACCACCACCCGGGCCAGGTCGGGCAGGGGCTCGCATCTTAGCCCCTGGGGCGCCGGCTGGTCCATCTCGGGACAGAGCTGGCGCAAGGTGTCCACATACTCGCCGCCGGCCAGGCCCGGGGCCATGACCAGGCAGCGGGAGCGCGACTGGGCCAGGACATAGGCCAACTGCTGGGAGCTGGCGCCCATGTCCACGCTGGTCAGCACCAGGCCGGCCTTGGCCGCCGCGAACCAGGCGGTGAGCCACTCGGGGCGGTTGGGCGACCACAGGGCCAGGTGCTGGCCCGGCTCCAGGCCCAGGGCCAAAAAGCCCCGGGCCAGGTCCTCGGCCTCCCGGTTGAACTGGGCGTAGGTCAGGCGTTGGCCGCTGGGCAGGTCCACCAGGGCCTCGCGCTGGGGGGCCTCGGCCGCGATGCGCTCCAGCAATTCGCCCAGGGTGATGGTCAGGGGCTCGGGCATGGGCGCGCCTCCAGCCTGGCCGCCCCCCCGCGAGGGACCCGCTATCAGCCCGCCCAGTGGGGCCTGAGGCGCTGGGCCAGCTCCTCGGGGGGCAGGAAGGTTATCATCTCGTCGTGCAGCTTCTCGAAATAATTAATCTCATCCACCCCCATGGGCGGGATGTCCACGCGGCTGACCAGGCGCAGCATGCAGGGTAGACCCGCCCCGGACTTGAGCTGGGTGTGCAGGGTGAAGTTGAAGTAGCCCACGCCCTCGGACTCGAAGAAGGCCAGCACCCGGCTGATGCCCTGGGCCAGCTTCTCGATCTGGCCGGGTTTGAGGTCCAAAAGGCCCTTGTCACAGGGGATGAGCGCCATGACGTCGTAGATGGCCCGGGGGGCGAAGGGGGTCAGCCAGGAGGCCGGCCCCAGGCGCCCCAGCCAGCGCGCTCCGGCCTGGCGTTCGGCCAGGATGTAGTCGCTGGCGATGTCGCCGTTCTCCTTGGCGCGGGCATAGGCCCGGGCGCGGGTGCGCAGGTTGGCCTGGAAGCGGGTGGGTGACTTGCCGGCGGCCAACTGGAAGTGAGGATGCACCAGGCCGGCGCCGGCGGGCATGAGGTAGTTCCAGTTGACCGAGGCGTAGGTCTGCCCCTTGGCCAGGCGCTTGAAGGCCACCGCCGCCAGGGACAGGCCGTTGGCCAGTATCTCGGTGCTGAACTGGCTGGGCCTTAGGTAGTGCTCCGGGCAGAGCACCAGCACCGCGTTCATGGCCTCGTAGGGAAAGGCGTTGGGAAACACCGTGGCCCCGCCCTGGCTCAGGCGCCCCTCGGGCAGGTCCTGGGGCAGGTAGCGGGTGGTCATGCGTTCCAGGTTCTCGGGACAAAAGGGGCAGGGCCTCTCTTGGGAGCGCTCGATGTACACCTGGTGGTCTATGGGACCCAGGGGCCGGGCGCGGAAGGAGAGCACCCGGGTGGAATCGCCGCTCAGGGGGTCCTTGCGGCTCTCGATGTCCAGCTCGGTGGTCTCGAACTTTTTGAAGGGGTCCAGGAAGCGGGTGCGGGAGCGCGTGATCTCGAACTTCAGTTCCATGCCAACCTCCGGGGCGGCTTGAGCGGCCGCCGGCCATGGGCTTGTTTGCCTAGGGCAGGCGCGGTTTCATCCCCCCGTGACATGAACTCAGACAGGCGGCTTTTTGCTTCCCGCAGACATCCTACTAAACCAGGGCCTGGCGCACCAGGGCGAAAAGCTGGCTGGGGCGGAAGGGCTTGGCCAGGCGGGGATAGCCGTGGCGGTCTATCTCCTCCATCAGCTCCCCCCGGATGCTGCGGGTGCCGAAGAAGCCGCTGATGAACAGGGCCTTGATGCCCGGCTGGCGCTGCCGGAGCTGGCGCACCATCTCCACGCCGTCCATGATGGGCATCACCACGTCGGTTATCACCAGTTCGGGGCGGAAGGACAGGTGGGCCTTGAGCCCCTGCAACCCGTTGCTGGCGGTGCCCACGTGGTAGCCCTCCAGCCTGAGTAGCTCGGCCAGGTTTTCCTTGAGCCCCTCCTCGTCCTCCACCACCAGCACCCGGGGGTGGCCGTCGGTGGCGCGGGTGGCGGCCCCGCCCAGAAAGCGGGCCATTTCATCGTCGCCGGTCATGTCCAAGCGCTCCTTGATGGCGTTGAGCTTGCGTTGCCCTTCCTCGGCGGCCTGGCGGTGCTGGCGGTGCAGGTCGGGGTGATAGACCTTGCACAGCAGGCGGTAGGAGGAGCGCACGTAGACCACGGCGGCCTTGGCGCCCAGCTCGCCGGCGATCTGCACGGCTTTTTCCAGCACCCCCAGGTGGCGCAGGTCCAGTTCCAGGCTAGACACCAGGCGTCCCCCACCAGCGGTCCAGGGCCAGGAAGGCCAGGTACAGTATGGAGACCAGGCCGTTCAAGGTGAAGAAGGCCATGGGCACGTTGGCCAGGCGCCGGGCCACCAGCCATTGCTCCACCAGCAGGATGGCCGCTATCAGCCCCACCCCGCCGAAGTATACCCGCCCCAGGCCGAAGATCAGCCCCACCAGGAAAAAGCCCAGCATGGCAACCGCGTGCAGGCCCCGGCTGACCCACAGGGCGCGCGAGAGCCCCAGGCGGGCCGGCAGGGATTTCAGCCCCTGCTCCTGGTCAAAGGCGATGTCCTGGCAGGCGTAGATCACGTCGAAGCCGGCCACCCAGGCGGCGCAGGCCAAGGCCAGCACCACCGCCCCCCAACTGAACTGCCCCGCCACCGCCAGCCAGGCCCCCAGGGGGGCCAAGGCCGTGGCAAGGCCCAACCACACATGGCACAGGGCGGTGAAACGCTTGGTGAAGCTGTAGCCCAGCACCCAGATGAGCGCCACCGGCGAGAGCTTGAGGCAGATGTCGCCCAGCCTCCAGGCCGCCAGCACGAAGATGGCGCAGGCCGCGACGAGCCACAGCCAGGCCTGGAGGGCGCTCACCTGGCCGGTGATGAGGGGGCGGTCCTTGGTGCGGGGGTTCTGGGCGTCGTAGTCCCGGTCGGCGATGCGGTTCATGACCATGGCCGCCGAGCGCGCCGAGACGAGCGCCACCACCACCCAGAACATCACGCCCAGGGTCAGGGGCCGCACGCCGTGGGCCAATATCACCGCGCTGAGCGCGAAGGGGAACAAAAAGATGGTGTGGCTGAACTTGACCAGGGCGGCGAAGTCCTGTAGCCGGCGCAGCAGGGCGGCGGACCAGGAAGAGGCGGATGCGTCTTGCGATGTTGCTGAATCAACCATGGTCTTTATTGCTGCCGTTAATTAATACAAATCCATAAACATCTGTCATTGCGGGCGCAGCGAAGCAATCTCCCGCTTCGCTCTTTCTGCTCGGGCTGGCACTGAAAAAGACCGAAACGGAAGATTGCCGCGTCGCATCTCTCCAGAGATGCTCCTCGCAATGACAGCCGCTCCCTATATTTTTTCCATGCCCAGCCCATCATGCCCCTAGCGCAGCAGCCCCCACTTCCTCAGCTTCTCGTTGGCCCGCGCCTGCACCTCTGGCGTCATGACGATGCGCTCCGGCCAGGGCCGGGTGAAGCCCTCGTCGGGCAGCTTGCGCGTGCCGTCAATGCCCATCTTGCTGTGCAGCCAGGGCAGTTGCGCCGCGTGGTCCAAGGCGTCGGCCGGCCCCCGGGTGAAGAGGATGTCCCGCTGGGGGTCTATGTGGTTCAGGGCCTCCCACCAGGCCTCCTGGGGGTCCTGCACGTTGACGTGCCCGTCCACGATCACCAGCACCTTGGCGAACATCATCTGCCCCTGGCCCCACAGGGCGTTCATTACCTTGTAGGCCTGGCCGGGGTATTCCTTCTTGATGCTCACGAAGACCAGGTTGTGGAACACGCCCTCGGCGGGCATGTGGTAGTCCACGATCTCGGGCAGCACCGTCTTGAGCAGGGGCAGGAACAGGCGCTCGGTGGCCAGGCCCAGGTAGAAGTCCTCCATGGGCGGCCGCCCCACGATGGTGGTGGGGTATATGAAGTTTTTGCGGTGGGTCACGGCGGTCAGGTGGAAGACCGGGTAGTCGTCGGCCAGGGAGTAGTAGCCGGTGTGGTCGCCAAAGGGTCCCTCGCGGCGCCAGGGCTCGGCTGGGTCCACGTAGCCCTCCAGCACCACCTCGGCCTCTGCCGGCACCAACAGGCCGCTGGTCACGGCCTTGATGACTTTCAGCGGCTTGCCCAACAGAAAACCGCTGAGCATGGTCTCTTCCAGGTGCTCGGGGAAGGGCGCGCAGGCCGCGTACACGGCGGCCGGCGGCCCGCCCAGGGCCACGGCCACCGGCAGGCGCTGGCCCAACTCCTTGGCCGCGCGATAGTGGGCGGCCCCGCCCTTGTGCCGGTGCCAGTGCATGCCCGTGGTGCGCGCGTCAAAGCGCTGCATGCGGTACATGCCCCAGTTCTGCTTGCCGGTCTGGGGATGGGCGGTGATGACCTGGGGCAGGGTGATGAAGGGGCCGGCGTCGTCGGGCCAGCAGGTGAGAATGGGCAGGATGTCCAGGGTGGCCTGGTCACCCTCCAGGATCACCTCCTGGCAGGGGGCGTCCTTGACCTGCCTTGGCCCGAAGGCGGCCAACTCCTTGAGCTTGGGTAAAGCGGTCTTGATCTTGGGCCACAGGCCCTGGGGCAGGTCCATCTCCATGAGCGATTTGAGCCGCTGGGCCGTCTCCTCCAGGCGGCCCACGCCTAGCGCCAGGCACATGCGCTCGCGGCTGCCGAAGAGGTTGATGGCCAGGGGGCAGGAGACGCCCTTGACCTTCTCGAACAACAGCCCCGGCCCGCCGGTCTTCATCACCGGCTCGGAGAGCGCCGTGATCTCCAGATGGGGGTCCACCTGCTCGGCGATGCGTTTCAAGCAGCCGGCCTTATCCAAGACCTTGATGAACTCGCCCATGCTGGCCGGTGCGTCCATGCTCGCCTCCCCGCGGGAATTCTTGACTATAACCCAGGCGCGATGTTTAGGCAATGGCGGGGCGGGTTTACGCCGCGAGCCCCCGGCCCGGTGCCCCGGGCTGGGCATATACGGGTCGGGTGGCCTCATGGCCCTGTCAGACGCTGGCGGCTCCCGTGGTGAGCGCGTCGAAAAACATCGTCAGCGGCCTCCCCCAGCCTTGCGTCCCTGGTGCAGCATCTCGGCGATGAACAAGGCCAGGCCGCCCCAAATCAGGCCGAAGGCCCGGTGCCCCGGGCTGGGCATATACGGGTCGGGTGGCCTCATGGCCCTGCCAGAGGCTGCCGGCTCCCGTGGTGGGCGCACCGAACAACACCGTCAGCGTCCGCCCCCCACCTTACGCCCCTGGTGCAGCATCTCGGCGATGAAAAGCGCCAGGCCGGCCCAGATCAGGCCGAAGGAGACCAGGTGCAGGCGGGTGAAGGTCTCGCCATAGAGAAACACCGCCAGCACGAATTGCAGGCTGGGACCCAGGTAGGCGCTCATGCCCAGCGCCGTGAGCGACAGGCGCCGGGCCGCCTTGGTGAACCACACCAGGGGCAGGCTGGTGGCCAGGCCGGCGGCCAGCAGGAGGGCCTGGGTGGTCCAGCCGGCCTGGAAAAAGGCCATTTGGCCCCGGCTGTCCAGCACCCACAGGCAGGCCAGGGCCGGGGGCGTCAGGGCCAAGGTTTCCAGGAAGAGGCCACCCACGGCGTTTATGTCCACCCGTTTGCGCAATAGGCCGTATAAACCGAAGGAAGTGGCCATGAGTAGGGCCAGCCAGGGGGCTTGGCCATAGCCCATGGTCAACACCAGGGTGCCCGAGAGCGCCAACAGCACGGCGGCCACCTGGCCGCGCCGCAGGCGCTCGCCCAAGAAGACGCGGCCCAGGAGGGCGTTGAGCAGGGGGTATATGAAGTAGGCCAGGCTGCCCTGCAAGACCTGCTCCGAGTTGACGGCGTAAATGTACCCCAGCCAGTTGATGCTGATGCACAGGGCGCTGGCCAGAAGCGTCAGGCGCACGCCCGGGCGTCCCAGGGCCTGGGCCAGTTCGCGCCAGCGCGCACCGGCGCCCAGCATCAGGGCCGTGACCGGCACGGACCAGACGATGCGGTGGCAGAGAATCTCCAGGGGGTTGGCCTCGGCCATGCCCTTGATGTAGATGGGAAACAGCCCCCAGACCGTCACCGCGGCCAGGGCGTACCACAGGCCGGCCATCCCGGCGCTCCGGCCAAGGCCGGCGGCGGGGGCGCTGGGGGGCGGTGCGGGCACTGGGGGCATCTTGATCCCCTTCCAGGCGGCAGGGGGCTGGCCCGGCGGGCGGCCTAGCCGGGAGTTAATCCAGGCTGCCCGGGGTGAGCCCCAGCAGGCGTTCCAGGCGGCGGCGCAAATGGCGGGGCATCTCGGCCTGGCCGTGCAGGTAGGCGAAGACCTGGCTGGGCCGGGCGTCCAGCATCTTGGCCAAGTGGTGCACCCGCCAGCCTCGCTGGCTTAGCAAGGCGGTCAAATGGGGCCAGCGGGGCAGGGTGCAGGCGGCGGGGTTCACGATGGTGTTTCCTCCCAGGTGGCGGCCCAGGCCCGGCCCACGGCCAGATGCTGGTCCAGGATTTGGCGGGCCTGCCGTTTCTGGCCGGCCAGCAGGGCCTTGGTCACCCGCACCTTGGCGGTCAGGCAGCCCCGTGGCCCCAGCACCAGCCGGGCCAGCAAATGAGACAGGTCGCCGCCGGCGGCGGGCACATCCGGGTCAGGGGGCAGAATTTTTGCCAGGCGCTCCATCTCGGACTCGCAGGCATGCAACAGATCATCCGCCCTGGGGAGATTCTCCCCAGGGGCTGCCACACGCACCTGCTGGCAGTATTCCGGCCCCGGGGCCAGCACCTCGGCGGGCAGCGTCACCCCCAGGCCGGCCCAGGCCTGGGCGATGCGTTCTTGGGCCATGAGGGCGGCCTGGCGGCGGCCCGCATAGGCTTCGGGCGACCACAGGCCATAGGCCCGGCAGGCCAGGAAGCGCACTGGGTAGATGGCGCAGGCCGTGGCCTGGGCCCAGGGGCAGGGCCGGCGCTGGGCGGCATTGGTCAGGAAATGCTCAAGCATCGCGGCAATTTGCTCGGCGCGCTCGGCGGCGGGCCGGGCCTGGAGCCCATCCAGCCAGGCCAGCATCTCCACCGGCGCCAGGGGCGGCAGCAGACCGCAGCAATGCCCCTGGCGGGCGCAGGTGGTGGCGGGCAGGCGTTGGTAAACATCCTCCAGGGCCACGGCCAGGCCCTGGCGGCGGAAGGCGGCCAGGGCCGCGTTCAGGGACCCTGGCAGTCCGTGGGGTGAGGGCGCGCGCTCCATGGGGAGCAATCATAGGCCAGGGCACGGCCAAACGCCAGCCATGGCTGGCCGGCGTCGCGGACGGCACGATATTGTTTAGTTGTTCGGCTGGATTGAGCGGATACCGCCAGGCAGGCGCCCGGTGGTGGCCTCCACGGTCCGCTACAAGCCCTGGCGGTGTGGCCCGCCGCCGGGCTAGGTGGTGCTCTCGGCCTGGTCCGATGGGCCGGTATAGGTGGCCAGCAGGGTGTCCACGTCCATTTGGCGTACCATCACCTGTCCGCACTTGTCGCAGATCACGGTGTGGTCGTCTATGCCGGTGATGCGCACCTCGCGCTCAGGGCAGTTGGTGCAGGTATACTCATA
Organism: Desulfarculus sp.; assembly: GCA_016218705.1. GTDB lineage: Bacteria > Desulfobacterota > Desulfarculia > Desulfarculales > Desulfarculaceae > JACRDC01. The sequence continues at coordinate 37,605 of JACRDC010000094.1, read as the reverse complement.
AGCTGGCATGCGAAACCTCCCTAGACTCGATGCGCTTTTGCCCTCGATGGGCAGGCACCATCCTTTAAGGCAATTTGCATACCAGGTTGGGAGCGGCGGGAGGCCTGGAGGTTAAGATAGAGTTTTTGCTATATAAATATAAAAATCTCCATCCTTGTGCATTAAGCGAGTTTTTTCACTTTCCCACATTGTTGGGTCAAAAGCGGCTTCCTGCCCCATGGCCCGGGGAAAAACACCCCAAAGATGCACAAGCGGAAGGTTTTACGGAACCGGGGCGATGCAAATAGGCACAAGGGCCGGAAGGAATGGCCTGGGGTCGCCGGGGCTAGGCGGGCAGATCCAGGCCGAGGACGCCCAGTTGCGCCAGCATGTCCTCGTGGGTAAGGTCGTGGCGCACGGGGGTGACGGTGACGTAGCCGGCCCGTAGGGCGGGGTAATCGGTCTCCAGGTCGCCCTCGGTGCCCATGGTCTCGCCGGCCTGCCAGTAATAGATGTGCCCGCGGGGGTCGGAGCGGCGCAGGAAGCGCTCCACCAAGCGGGCGTTGGATTGGCGGGTGAAGCGGATGCCCTTTATCTTGTGGGCGGGCAGGGCCGGCACGTTGACGTTCAGCGATACGTGGCTGGGCATCCCCAGGGAGGGGTGCAGCCCCACCAGGTGGGCGGCCACCCGCGCGGCGTAGGTGAAGTCCGGGTCCTTGAGGGTGCCCAGGGAGAAGGCCACGCCCGGCAGTCCCAGGATGGCCGCCTCGGTGGCCGCCGAGACGGTGCCCGAGTAGAGCAGGTTCACCCCCACGTTGGCCCCCAGGTTGATGCCGCTGACCACCAGTTCCGGGGCCTGGGGCAACAGCTCGCTGACCGCCAGCTTGACGCAGTCGGCCGGGGTGCCGGTGACGGCCCAGCCGTCGAAGCCGGTGCGCGGCCCCAGGCGGCGCACCCTTATGGGGTCGGCCAGGGTGATGGCGTGCCCCACCGCCGACTGCTCGGTCTCCGGGGCCACCACGATGACCTCGTGCAGGGGCGCCAGGGCCGCGTGCAGGGCGGACAGGCCCGGGGCGTAGACCCCGTCGTCGTTGGTGAGGAGTAGGCGCATGGCCTAGGAGTGTAGCCTTGGCCCCCGGGGCTGTCAATCGGCCCTCATTGACAAGCGCCCACCCCCCGCTTACCTTTAGTGACGAAAAACTCGCAACCTTAACTCCATAGGGTGTCGAAGATGAACCAAACCAAGACCGTGCTGCTCCTGGGGGCGCTGACCGGCCTGCTGGTTTTGCTGGGGGGAGTGATTGGCGGGCGTGGCGGCATGATGATCGCCCTGGTGCTGGCCGTGGCCATGAACTTCTTCTCCTACTGGTATTCCGACAAGATCGTCTTGGCCATGTACCAGGCCCAGCCCGTGGATGAGTACCAGGCCCCGGGGTTGTACAACATGGTGCGCGAGCTGGCCGCCACCGCCGGCCTGCCCGTGCCCCGGGTGTACATCATCGAGGATGAAACACCCAACGCCTTCGCCACCGGCCGCGACCCCGAGCACGCCGTTGTGGCGGTGACCAGCGGCATAATGCGCATCCTGAACCCCCGCGAGCTGCGTGGCGTCTTGGCCCACGAGTTGGCCCATGTCAAGGACCGCGACATCCTCATCGGCTCGGTGGCCGCCACCCTGGCCGGGGCGGTGATGGTGCTGGCCAACCTGGCCCGCTTCGGCGCCATCTTCGGCGGCGGCCGCGACGACGAGGAGGGCGGCGGCGGGGGCATGCTGGGCATGATCCTGATGTCCATCCTGGCCCCGGTGGGGGCCTTCCTGATCCAGATGGCCGTGAGCCGCGGCCGCGAGTACCTGGCCGACCAGGAGGGCGCTGCCATGGCCCGCGACCCCGAGGCCCTGGCCGCCGCCCTGGGCAAGCTGGAGCAGGCCAACCAGGCCCAGCCCATGCTCCAGGCTCAGCCCCAGACGGCCCACATGTTCATCGTCAACCCCCTGAGCGGCTCCTCGTTTGCCAGCCTGTTCTCCACCCATCCGCCCATCGCCGAGCGCATGGCCCGCTTGCGCGCCATGGCCGGCCAGGGTTACGCCCAGCCCTACGTGGCCCCCATGGCCCCCGGCGGCTACGCCCCTCCGCCCCCGCCACCCCCCCGTGGTGGACAGGGCGGCATAGATTGGTCCTAGGCCGGTGAGGGCGCGTTCTCTGCTGGGCTGGGCCGTGGCGGCCCTGCTGGCGGCCTTGTGGCTGACCCCGGCCCCGGCCCTGGCCGACCGCTTGAGCCGCGCCACCCCGGCGGTGCGCGTGGTGCAGCAGGCCGGCCCGGCGGTGGTCAACATCTCCACCAAGACCCGCGTGCAGGTAAGGGCTTTCCGCTCCGGCGACGAGGCCATGGACCGCTTCTTCGAGGAGTTCTTCCAGCCCATGCAGCGGGAGCACTCCAGCCTGGGCTCGGGCTTCATCCTGGACGGCCGGCGGGGGCTCATTGTCACCAACAGCCACGTGGTCAGCGCCGCCAGCGAGATAAGCGTGCAGTTGGCCGACCAGCGGGTCTTCGCGGCCCAGGTGCTGGGCGCCGACCCCCAGAGCGACTTGGCGGTGCTGCGCATCGCCCCCCAGGGCGCCCTGCCCCAGCTCAGCCTGGGCGACTCCGAGCAGATCATGATCGGCGAGGACGTCGTCGCCATCGGCAACCCCTTCGGCCTGTCCCACACCGTCACCGTGGGCGTGGTCAGCGCCCTGGGGCGCAAGGTGCGCTCGGCGGGCAACCAGTGGATGCATGACCTGATCCAGATTGACGCCAGCATCAACCCCGGCAACTCCGGTGGGCCGCTCTTGAACGCCGACGGCGAGGTCATCGGCATCAACACCGCCATCTTCCAGCAGGCCCAGGGCATCGGCTTCGCCATCCCGGTCAACCGGGTGCGGCGGGTGGTGGAGGACCTGGTGCGCTACGGCCAGGTGGTGCCTTCCTGGCTGGGCCTGGAGTTGCAGGACGTCACCCCCCGCCTGGCCCAGCACTTCGGCCTCAAGGAGCCCCGGGGCGCCCTGGTGGTGGAGGTGATGGAGCAGAGCCCCGCCGCCGAGGCCGGCCTAGCCCGGGGCATGGTGCTGACCTCGGTCAACGGCCGGGCCATCAAGGACAGTGGCGACTACGGCCTGGCCCTGGCCGAGGTGGGCGTGGGCCAGGAGGTGCGCCTGGGGCTGGTGCAAAACGGCCAGCCCCTGGAGCGCGCGCTCAAGGCCCGGCCCTTCCCCCAGGAGCGGGCCATGGAGATAAGTTGGCGCCGCCTGGGCTTCACGGTGGTGGACCTGAGTGGGCCGGCGGCCATGCGCCATCGGGTGCGGCCGGGCTCGGCGGTGATGATCGAGAAGGTGCGCCGGGGCTCGGCCGCCGAGGACGTGGGCCTGGAGCCCGGCGACCTGATTCGCCAGGTGGGCGACGGCCCCACCCCCAGCCGCGAGGCTTTTTTGCGCCAGATGGCCAAGCACCGCCTGCTGCCCCGGGTCACGGTGCTGGCCCAGCGCGGCGCCGTGGCCCAGTACCTCACCCTGGGGCCGGAGTAGGCCGTCCCTATTTGTCCTGGGCCGGCACCAGGTTCAAACGGTGCCGGGCGTGCTGGTCCAGGGCCTCCTGGCTGAACCACCAGTAGAGCTTATGGCCGCTCATGAAGGCCTCCACCTGATCGGTGCGGTGGGGGCTGAACAGGCGCTCGCAGACCCCGCCGGGGATAACCGCCAACACCTTGTCCGGGTCGCCAAGGTCGGCCACCATGCGTAGCGAGGCCATGATGACCGCGCCCATGTCCTTGCCCAGGGCCGGCCGGCCGCGCAGCAGGGTGGCCGCCGAGCCGGCCAGGGGCAGGCGTCCGCTGCCCAAGAGCTCCTTGCCCCAGCCCTCGCGCCTCAACACGCTGATCAACTCCAGGTAGTGCAGGCGGCCCCAGCGCCAGTCCGCCGGTTGAGCGCCCAGTTGTTCCTGTAGGTGGGCCTTGGTCTCCAGGGCCGCCCGCCGCCACAGCTCGCCGGCGTTCACTCCCGGGGGATAGACCCCGGTTTGCACATCGCGGGCCAGGCGCTCCTCCCAGAAGTACAGGTCGTTGAGCAGGCGCCGGGTCAACTCCGGCCCCAGGTCTGGTTCGTACAAGAGGCGGGCGAAGTTGTACCAGGTGAGGTTGAAGATGCTGGGCGCCACGGCCTCGGTGCCCTCCTCAAAATCCCACCCGGCCAAGACTTGGCCCATCTCCGCGGTGTCGGCGTGGGATGACAGTTCCCTGGCCATGGCCGGGGCCACCTGCGCGGCCAGCAGGCTCTTGACGTCGCGCTGGTGGCGCCAGAAGTCATCCGCGCTCCTGGCGCCGGGGGCGTCCAGCAATTCCTTGAGCCGCCGGTAGCGGTGCCCGGAGGCGAAGAAGTTGGAATAGTAGTGGGGGTAGTCATGGGGGACGACCTTCTGGTTGCAGGTGCCCAGCCAGCCCCGGGCCGGGTTGCTCTCATGGGGCATCTGCTCCGGTGGGATCCAGCCCCGCCAGTTGTCGCCGCCAGCGCCCACGGGGTAGGGCCAGGCCCCGCCTTCCCGGCGCAGGGGCAGGGCGCCCGAGACCCGATGGCCGATGTTGCCGGCGGTGTCGGCAAAGACCCAGTTGAGGCACAGCATGGGCACCCGGGTAAGGTGCCGGTCCATCTCGGCCGCCGAGGCGGCGGTCAGCATGTGCATCAACCCCAGGTCTTCCACCAGCTTCTCGGCCGGCGACCAGCGCAGGGTTAAGACCCGCTCCCCCTTGAGGGCCGACATCAACCCGCTGACCACCGGCCCCCGGCTGGTGCGGCGCACCAGGAGTTTTTCCTGACGCAGGCCGCCGGGGGCCTGCTTGTCCCTGAAGAGTAGCGTCTCCTCGCTCACCTCGAAGGGTAGGGAGCGCCCACCCTCCAGGTAACGGCCCGGGTCCGCGGGGTCCAGGGCCTCCAGGTACAGGTCCTGGGTGTCGCCGTAGTTGTTGGTCATGCTGATGGCCAGGTGGTTGGTGCGCCCCAAGGCTATGCCCGGCAACCCGGCCATGTTCACCCCCACCACCCTGAGGCCGGGCGCGGCCAGGCCCAGGGGGTACCAGGGGCCGGGCAGGAGGCGGGCGTCCAGGTGGGGGTCGCCGGCCAGCATGGCCCGGCCGCTCTGGCTACGCTCCGGGCTCACCGCCCAGTTGTTGCTGCCCAGGCGGTAGGGGCCTTCCTGGAGCAGGGGCGCCAGGGCCGCCAAGGGCTCCAGACCAAGGGCCTGGGGCGGGGGCGGGGCGGCCTCTACGCCGGCGTCGTCGGGGTCGTCGGGGTTGATGTTCAGCGGCATCATCCCCCGGGCCTTTTCCGGTCCCAGCTTGTCCACCAGGGCCTGGGCCATCAATTCGTGCGTCAGGTTGCCCGAGGTGCTGTAGCCGATGTAATAGAGCAGGGCCAGGCTGTCCTGGGGGCGCCAGGGCTCGGGCTTGACTCCGGCCAGGGTGAACTCCAGGGGCAGGTCGCCGGGACAGCGCTCCAGGAAGGCATTGACCCCCTGGGCATAACGCTCGAAGAAAAGCCGGCCCTGGGCGCCCAGGGCCTGGTACTGGCGCTGGGCCAGGGCCTTGAACCCCAGGGTGCGCAGCAAGCGATCGCTGGTGCCGGCCCTGTCGCCCAGAAACTCGCCCAGGCGCCCCTCCACGAACATCTTGGTCGTCTGCATCTGAAAGATGCGGTCCTGGGCCGTGACAAAGCCCTGGGCCAGCACCGCGTCCTCCAGGCTTTGGGCCTGGATGTGGGCCATGCCCTTCTCGTCGCGGGTCACCGTCACTGGGTACTGGAGCCCGGGCAGGTCCAGGGAGCCGTCTTGCTGATAGCCGTTGAGGCGGGGCAGGTAGAAATAAAGGGCCGCGCCCGCCAAGGCCAGGAGCAAGGCCAGTCCCAAGAGCCTCCTAAACCATTTGCCCATATCCCCCCCGCGCCGGGACGGCACCCTCCGGCCTGATGTGGCGGTTCAGCCTTGGCTGGTCTGGTTCTGCTCCGGCCGCCGTGCCTGGCGCCGCCGTGCCCGCCAGGCCCTTAGACGCTCCTGGAAGGACTCCATGTAGGTGTAGAACACCGGGGTGACGAACAGGGTTAGCATCTGGGAGACCAGAAGCCCGCCCACCACGGCCAGGCCCAGGGGACGCCGGGACTCGGCCCCGGCCCCCAGGCCCAGGGCGATGGGCAGGGTGCCCATCAGGGCGGCCATGGTGGTCATCATGATGGGGCGAAAGCGCACCAGGCAGCCCTCGTGGATGGCCTCCTGGGGCGTCTTGCCGCCCTCGGCCTGGGCCACGATGGCGAAGTCAATCATCATGATGGCGTTCTTCTTCATGATGCCCACCAGCATGATGACCCCCACGAAGGCATAGAGGTTCAGCTCCATGCCGAAGAGCATCAGGGTGAACAACGCCCCAAAGGCCGCCGTGGGCAATCCCGAGAGGATGGTCACCGGGTGGATGTAGCTCTCGTAGAGCACGCCGAGGACCAGGTAAATGACCAGGATGGACATGATGAGCAGGAGCGTCATGCCGGCCAGAGAGGACTGGAAGGCCTGGGCCACGCCCTGGAAGCCCATGGTGATGCCGGCGGGCAGGGTGTGGGCGGCCAGGCGTTGCACCTTGCTCACGGCCTCGCCCAGGCTGGCCCCGGGGGTGAGGTTGAAGGAGATGGTCACGGCGGGCAGTTGCCCGGCGTGGTTGACCACCAGGGGGCCGGTGTCGCGGGTGATCTTGCAGACCGATTGCAGGGGCACCAACTCGCCGCTGGTGCTGCGCACATAGAGCATGGACAGCGAATCCTGGTCGCGCTGGTACTCGGGCAGAAGCTCCAGGATCACCTGATACTGGTTGTTGGGCGCGTAGATGGTGGAGACCTGGCGGGTGCCGTAGGCGTAGTACAGGGCGTCCTCCACCTGCTGGGAGCTGATGCCCAGCGCACTGGCCTTGTCGCGGTCTATGCGCACCGTCACCTGGGGGTTCTTGATCTGCAAGTCGCTGGTCACGTCGCGCAGAATGGGCAATTCGCGCATCTTGGCCTCTAGCTGGGGCGCGGCCTGGTAGAGCAGGTCCATCTCCGGGCTTTGCAGGGTGAGCTGGTAGAGGCTCTTGGTCAGGGTGCCGCCGATGCGTATCACCGGCGGGTTCTGCAAGAAGGCCTGGATGCCCGGCACCTGGGCCATCTTGGCCCGGAGCCCGTTGATGACCTCGTTGACGTGCAGCTTGCGCTCGGGGCGTTCCTTGAGGTGCATGAACATGCGCCCGGTGTTGCCGGTGAGGTTGGGGCCGCTGACCCCCACCGAGGACATGAAGTCGGTCACGTTGGGGTCCTGGCTGACGATGCTGGCCAGGGCCAGTTGGTGGCTGACCATGGAGTCGTAGGAGATGCCCTGGGTGGCCTCGGTGAAGCAGAATATCTGTCCTTGGTCCTCGTCGGGGATGAAGCCGGTGGGCATGGCGGTGAACAGGTACAGGGTGCCGCCGGTGAGCGCCAGCAGCACCAGCATGGTCAGGCGGCGGTGCCCCAGCACCCGCGTCAAGGCCCAGTCGTAGGCGCGCAGCCAGGCCTCGAAGACGCGCTCCGAGGCCTGGTAGAGCCGGCCGTGCTCCTGGTGGCTGGGCGGGCGCAGAAAGCGGCTGCACAGCATGGGGGTGAGGCTCAGGGAGACAAAGCCCGAGATGAGGATGGCCAGGCCGATGACCACCGCGAACTCGTGAAGGAGCCGGCCCAGGATGCCGCCCATGAACAGCACCGGTATGAAGACCGCCACCAGGGACAGCGTCATGGACAGGACCGTGAAGCCGATCTCCTTGGCACCCTGGAAGGCGGCCTCCATGACCCCCGCGCCCTTCTCCAGGTGGCGCACGATGTTCTCCAGCATGACAATGGCGTCATCCACCACGAAGCCCACGGACAGCGTCAGGGCCAACAGCGAGAGGTTGTCCAGGCTGAAGCCCATCAGCGACATGGCCGCGAAGGTGCCCACGATGGAGGCGGGCAGGGCCAGGCTGGTGATGGCCGTGGCCGAGAGGTTGCGCAGGAACAAGAAGACCACCAGCACCACCAGGGCGATGGAGAGCATGAGGGTGAACTTCACGTCCTCCAGGGAGGAGCGGATGGACTGGGAGCGGTCGTAGAGGATGTTGATCTTCACCGAGGCCGGCAACTGGGCCTCGAAGTGGGGCAGGAGCTTCTTGATGGCGTCCACCACCTCGATGGTGTTGGTGCCCGGCTGGCGCTGGATGGCCAACACCACGGCGCGGGTGTTGTTGTACCAACTGGCCAGCTTGTCGTTTTCCACGCTGTCAATGACCCGGCCCAGCTCGCTCAGGCGCACGGGGTTGCCCTGGCGGTAGGCCGCGATCACCGGCCGGTAGCCGGCGGCGTCGTTGAGCTGGCCGGTGGCCTGCACGGTGAAGGCCTGGTGGGGGCCTTGCAGGGTGCCGGTGGGCAGGTTGACGTTGGCCTTGGCCACGGCGCCGGCCACCTCGTCCAGGCCCAGGCCGCGGCTGGCCAGGGCCTTGGGGTCGAGCTGCACGCGCACGGCGTATTTCTGGGCGCCGTAGAGCATAACCTGGGCCACGCCGCTTATCATGGAGATACGCTGGCCCATGAAGGTGTCGGCGTATTCGTTGATGGCCGACAGGGGCAATAGCGGCGAACTCAGGGCCAGGTAGAGGATGGGCATGTCCGCCGGATTGACCTTGCGGAAGAAGGGCGGGGTCGGCATGTTCTGGGGCAGCTTGGACGAGGCGCGGGTGATGGCCGCCTGCACGTCTTGGGAGGCCGCGTCTATGGTGCGGTCCAGGCTGAATTGCAGGGTGATGTTGGTGATGCCGGTGGCGCTCTGGGAGTTGATGGAGTCCACGCCGGCGATGGTGGAGAACTCGCGCTCCAGCGGCGTGGCCACCGCCGAGGCCATGGTCTCGGGGCTGGCCCCGGGCAGGGTGGCCGTCACCTGCACGGTGGGGAAGTCCACGCTGGGCAGGTCCGAGGCCGGCAACTGGCGGTAGGCCATGATGCCGAAGATCATGACCCCCAGCCAGATGAGCGAGGTCATCACCGGCCGGCGGATGAAGATGCCGGAGATGCTCATGACCTGGCTTCCCCGCCTTCGTCCTGGCCCTTGATGACGATCCTGGCGCCGGGTGTCAGGCGCAACTGGCCGTCGGTGACCACCTGCTCGCCGGCCTTGAGGCCCTCCTCCACCACGGTCAGTCCGTCCAGGCTTAAGCCCAGCTTGAGCTGGCGCACCTGCACGGTCTGGTCGGGCTGCACCACGAAGACGTAGGTGCCGGCCTGGCCCACGGACAGGGCCTTGCTGGGCACCACCACCGCGCCCTGGCGGATGGTGAGCAGCATGTTGATGTTTACGAACTGGCCCGGCCACAACAGGTGGTCGGGGTTGTCGTAGGAGGCCTTGAGCTTGATGGTGCCGGTGGCGGTGTCCACGGTGTTGTCCACGAAGACCAGGCCGCCGCTGAGCGGCAGGTCGTCGTCGCCGGGGGGGGCGGCCCGCACCTTGAGCTGGCCCTGGGCCTGAAAGCGGCGAATGCGCGAGAGAAGTTGCTCGGGCACCGCGAAGGCCACCAGGATGGGCTGCACCTGGGTGATTGTGACCATGTGCTTGTCGTCGTTGGCCTTTATCATGTTGCCCGCGTAGGCCTGCAAACTGCCCATGACCCCGGCGATGGGCGAGGCGATGTGGCAGAAGCTGATGTTGAGCCGGGCGTTTTGCACCTCGGCCTGGCTCATCTGGGCCTGGGCGGCCTTGGCCCGGGCCTCCATCTGGAACTGCTCGTACTGGGCGGCGCTCACGGCCTTGCGGCTGACCAGTTCCTGGTAGCGCCTGAAGTCCTCGGCGGCCTTCTCGGCCTGGGCCTGGTCGCGGGCGGCCAGGGCCAAAGCCTGCTTGAGGGCCGATTCAAAGGGCGCGGGGTCAATGGTGAACAGGGGGTCGCCCTTCTTGACGAACTGGCCCTCCTTGAAATGCACGGTCATGAGCTGGCCGGTGACGCGGCTCTTGATGGAGACCGTGGAGAGCGCCTCCACGCGTCCGATGGCCTTGATGACCTCGGGCACGTCCTCTTGGCGCGCCTGGCCCACGGTCACCGGTACCGGCGGGCGCTCGCGCTGGGCCTTGTTTTCGCGGGAGCAGGCCGGGGCCAGGAGCAGGGCGGCCATGAGCAGGGCACAGGCCAGGAGGTGGAGTTTGGCGGGCAGAGGGCTCTTGCGGGGGTGTGCGATCATGGCGCGCCTGATCCTGCCCGCGGGCATGCGCCGCGCGGGAATGGAGGTTGAGACTGGCCGGCGTGGCGCCGCCGGGGCCGGGACGCCACCGCAAAGTGTACCCTCGCGGGCGGGGCCCGGGCAAGCGGGCAGTGGGAGGGTGTGTTAGCCGCCCAGGGTGGACTGCCAGACCATCACCAGGGTCAGGCCGCCGACCACGGCCACGGTGGTCCATCCCAGGGTGTTGGCCACCGGGCCGTTGACCTGCTCCCCCATGATGCGGGGGTCGTTGATGAGCTTAATCATGAAGAAAAGGATGACCGGCAGCACCAGGCCGTTGATGACCTGGGAGATGTACATGATGGAGATCAAGGGCATGCCCGGCAGCATCACCGTCAGCGCCCCGCCCAGCACCATCAGGGAGTAGAGTATGTAGAACTGGGGGGCCTCCTCGAACTTGCGGTCCACCGAGGACTCCCAGCCAAAGGCCTCGCAGACGGTGTAGGCCGTGGACAGGGGCAGGATGGAGGCGGCGAACAGCGAGGCGTTAAGAAGGCCGAAGGCGAACAGGTCGGCGGCGTAGCGCCCGGCCAGGGGCTTCAAGGCCATGGCCGCCTGCTCGGCGCTTTCGATCTTGATGCCGTTGGCGTTGAGGGTGAAAGCGCAGACCAGGACGATGAAGAAGGCCACCACCGACACCGTGATGGATCCCACGATGACGTCCCAGCGCACGATTTTATAATCCTTGGCCGTCAGTCCCTTGTCCACCACCGAGGCCTGGAGGTAGAACTGCATCCAGGGGGCGATGGTGGTGCCCACCAGGCCCACCACCATGGTCAGGGCGCCGGGGCTCAGGTCCAGCCTGGGCCGGGCCAGTTCGCCCCACACCTGGCCCCAGTCCGGGCCGGCCAAGAAACCCGAGACGATGTAGGCCACGTAGAACAGGCAGGCCCATAAAAATATCTTTTCCACGGCCTTGTAGGAGCCCTTGATGACCAGGAGCCAGACCGCCACGGCCGCGATGGGCACCGACCAGTGGGGGGCCACCCCGAAGAGGGCCATGGAGGCGGCCACGCCGGCGAACTCGGCCACGGTGTTGGCCAGGTTGGTCAGCACCAGGCCGATCATCAGGTAGAAGGTCACGGCGGCGCCGAAGCGCTCGCGGATCAGGGAGGCCAGGCCCTTGCCGCTGACCGCGCCCATGCGGGCGCTCATGTCCTGCACCACGATCAGGGCCAGGGTGATGGGGAAAAGCGTCCAGAGCAGCCTCAGGCCATACTCGGCCCCGGCCAGGGAGTAGGTGGTGATGCCGCCGGCGTCGTTGTCCACGTTGGAGGTGATGATGCCCGGCCCCACCACGGCCAGCACCAGGGCCAGGCGCCGCCAATAGCTGGCGCGCGCCTGGTTGTGGGCGCCGCTGGTCTGGCTGTCGGGCATGGCGGTCCGTCCTCTTGCATGGCTTTCCTAGCGGCCCAGGTGGGGGGCCACGGCCTCCAGAAGGGCCTTGAAGCGTATCACGCCGTGGATGCGCCCCTGCTTGTCCAGCACCGGCAGGGCGCGAAAGCCGTACTTGGCGAACAGCTCGGCCACCTCGCCGGGCTCCTCCTCCAGGTCCACGGCCACCAGGCGGGTGGTCATCAGCGAATCCAGGCGGGCGCCGGCATCGGCGGTAAGTAGCTCGCGCAGGCTCACCACGCCCAGGAGACGGCCGTCCTGGTCCTCCACATAGATATAGTAGACCACGTCCAGGTCAGGGGTCTCCTCGCGCAGGACCTCCAGGGCGCGGCCGGCCTTCTCCTGGGGAGGCAGGCCCAAAAAGTCCGAGGTCATGATGCCGCCGGCGGTCTCCTTGTCGTGGTCCAACAGGCAGCGCACCTGGGTGGCCTGCTCCTGCTCCATCTCCTGCAACAGGGTCTCGGCCCGGTTCTTGTCCAGGCCTTGGAGCACGTCGGCGGCCTCGTCGGCGCTCATCTCCTCCAGGATGTCCGAGGCCTCCTCGGTGGGCATGTCCTTTATCAGGGCCACCTGCACCTTGGGTTCGGCCTCCTCCAGGATGTCGGCGGCCAGCTCGGTGCCCAGGGCCTGGAAGACCCGCGCCCGCGTGGGGGGGTCAAGGTCTTCCAGGATGTCGGCCAGATCGGCCGGGTGCAGGCGCGACAGACGGGCCTGGGACAGCCTTAGCCTGAGAATGTGCTCCGAGCCCACCGTCTGCACCAGGTGCCACTTGATGAGGTTGTCGCCCAACTGGTAGCTGAAGACCCAGCGCAAGAGGGCCTCGGTGAAAGCCTGCAATCCCACCCGGCGCATCAGGCCCCTGAAACCCACGTCCACGCCGGACAGCACCATGGCGCCGGCGCGCGGCTTTAGTTGCAGGTCGTTGACCCGCACCACCTTGGCCCCGGCGGTGTCCACGATCTGCTTGTCCAGCAGTTGCTCCTTCAAGAGCATCTCGCCGGGGGAGACGGCCACCGGGGGCAGGGGCTGGTCGCCGCCGTGGGCCACGATTACGGCCTTCTTGGTGATGGCCAGCACTCGCGACCAGGGCAGGAAGTGGCGGTCCTTGCCCGGTCCCGCCACCACCAGGCCGGTGATGGGCGGCACCGCCAGGCGGGCGTCGGCCACCAGGTCCTGCACCCGTCCCAGGATGCGCCCCGGCGGCTCGGCCAGCACCCGCCTGCCCAAGAGGTCGCTCAAGAAAAACCCATGCTCGCTGTCCAGGGACACCGACGGCTTCATCGTCCCTCCCGCCTGAGGTCGGGCCTATCATACCCCTAGCCGGCGGCGGCCACCAGACACAATCAGGTTACGATTCGGGCACACCGTCGCCGGCCGCCTGGGATAAGCCCTTGCCCGGCCGCCTGGCTGCCAGTACATTAATCAATAGGTGGCGGGCCGGGCCAGGGCGCCCCGCCGCCCAAACACATCATCCACATAATGTGGGCAAAGGCCGGAACTCATGGAACAACCGCAGCCCAAGGCGTCCCAAGGCATGGATATCTGGCAGGTCTGGAACAACGCCCTGGCCGAGAAGATGCACCAGCAGGGCATCAACCTCCAGGCCCAGGCCGGCAGCCTGGAACAGGCCGTGGACCAAGCCCGCCAGCGGGGCGACCGCACGGCCCTGTGGGCGGCGCTCAACGCCCTGTGCAAGATCAGCCTGGCCTTGAAGCGTCTGCCCCAGGCCAGCCAACTGGCCGGCGAGGCCCTGGCCCTGGCCGAGGACCTGTGGGGCGGCGACTCCCCTGAGGCGGGCACGGTAATCAGCGACTTGATCTTCCTGGAGGCCCTGCATGGCCGCCACGAGCACTCCGCCGCCCTGGCCCGGCGCCTGACCGCCATCCTGCAAGGCTCCCTGGCCGCCGGCCTGGACCGGGCCTTTTCCTACAACCTCACCTCCCTGGCCACCTTCTACAGCCTGCAAGGCCAGGACCAGGTCACCGAGGACCTCCTGTGGGGCGTGGCCCGCCAAGCCGAACAGGACCCCCAGGCCGACCCTGACCTGCTCTTGTTCGTCTACGACAACCTGGGCAGCTTCTATCAGGCCAAGGAGGACCTCGACAAGGCCCGCCTGGCCCGGGAATGCGCCCTCAAGGTCATGGAGCGCGCTGGCTACCGAGCAGAATCTGGCCAGATAACGAGGCATTAGCAGGATGTCGCAAAAGCCAGTCCATGGACTTTTAGGCCGTTAGCCCCCAGCCTCGGAGCCAAGCCATGCCCACTCTCAACCCCGCCTGGGTGGCGGCCGTCAGCCGCCTGGTGGACCAGAGCCCCTACTTCCAGCTCCAGTCCATGCGCATCGCCGGCCTGGGGCCGGGCAGCTCCCGTCTGGAGATCGTCCTGGAGCACAAGCACCTGCAACCCTTCGGCATGGTTCACGGCGGGGGTTTCTCCGGCCTGGTGGACGCCGCCGGCTTCTGGGCCCTCTACACCCAGACCGGCCCCGGCCTGGGGCTGACCACCGTGGAGATGAAGCTCAACTACCTGGCGCCGGCCGTGACCGGCCGGCTCATCGGCCTGGGGCGGGCCCTGAAGCTGGGCAAGACCCTGGGCCTGGCCGAGGCCCGCGTGGAGGACCCTCAGGGACGGCTCCTGGCCCACGGCACCGTGACGCTCATGGCCTTGGAATCCTTGAGCCTGGGGGGCCAGGCCGGCCTGCCGCCCAAGTTCCTGGAGAGCTGACCCCCCCGCCGCCCGCCCGCCTGGCCCCGGCGTTGAAGCCACAAGGCAATTCACAAGTCCGCGCGCTTGGTATATGATTCATCGAAAAGCAAGCCAACCCACCGGCCACACCGGTTGGGGGCATTGACCGGCGTGGCCGCGGGCGCCCCGCGCCGCCGGAAAGGAGCCCAAAATGACCACTTCATGCCAACGCGTGGTCCGGTGGGGGGGCTCGGCGGTGCTGTGCGCCCTGCTGCTCTGGACCTGGGCGGCCCCCCTGGGGGCCATGGAGCCCCCGGCCGCCGACGCCCAGGCGCTGTGGAACTACATCACCCAGGAGCCCAACTTCCGCAAGTGGGGCACCTGGCAGGAGTTCCAGAAGCTGCGCCGCAGCACCTCGCCCTTTGGCTTCTACGTGAAAATCTACATAAATGACGTGGCCTTGCAGGCCAAGGGCACCACCCTGCCGCCGGGGTCCATCCTGGTGCGCGAGGGCTTTGGCATGAACAGCAACACCTACGCCCCCAGTGACCAGATAATCGCCTACACGGTGATGTACAAGGTCAAGGGTTTCAACCCCAAGGGCAACGACTGGTTCTGGGTGCACTACAGCGGCACCGGCAAGGTGATGCAGTCGGGCGTGGTGGACCAGTGCCTCAAGTGCCACAATACCGCCCGGGACAACGATTTCGTGCTGGACCACCGGCTTCGCTAGCCTGTCCGCCGCCATCTCCCCTCCCTGACCCCGCCAGGCCCGCGGCCTGGCCTTCATAATGAATTTTATTTGCGCTGCCCATGGCCTATCATGGGAGGCCAGGGAAGCGTTTGTGCGGAGGGTGCGGATTGGTTGGCCAAGGGGAGAGAGGTACCCATGAGACTGGGCGTCAAGGCCGGCGGCTGGAGCATCCGCCAGAGGATCATCGCCACCCAGTTGGCCTTCGTGGTGGGGCTGTTGGCGGTGCTCTTCGTCATCTATGCCTACGGCACCAGGCAGGAGTCCCTGGCGGCCTACGTGGACAAGGCCCGCACCCTGACCCAGGCCGCCGAGAGCGCCCGCCAGGAGATGGAGGCCAAGTGGGACCTGGGGCTGTTCACCACCAGCCAGATGAGGGAGATGGGCCAAAAGGGCGAGCGCGACAAGCTCTTTGCCACCGTGCCGGTGGTCACGGCCTGGCAGACGGCCATGCGCAAGGCCCAGGAAGGGCAATACCAGTTCCGGGTGCCCAAGTTCCACCCCCGCAACCCGGCCAACGAGCCCACGGAGTTGGAGGCCCGGGTGCTCAAGGCCATGACCGAGGCCAACCAGGAGGAGGCCGTGGTCCTGGACCACGAGCACAACTCGGTGCGTTATTTCCGGGCCGTGCGCCTGAGCCGCACCTGCCTGTACTGCCACGGCGACCCGGCCACCTCCCAGGCCCTGTGGGGCAACGACCAAGGTCTGGACCCCCTGGGCGGCCGCATGGAGAACTGGCGCGAGGGCGAGATACGCGGGGCCTTCCAGGTGATACAGTCCCTGGCCCCGGCCGACGCCAAGGTGCGAGGCAACCTGCTGACCGCCGGCCTGGTGGCCGCCCTGCTCTTGGCCGTGGGCGGGGTCTTGTCCTGGCTGACCGCCCGGGGCCTTAGCCGGCCCATCCTGGCCTCGGCCCTGGTCATCAAGCGGGCCGCGGCCGGCGATTTCACCAGCCAGGTGGACCAGGCCTACCTGCGCCGGGGCGACGAGATAGGCCAGGTCCTGGGCGACGTGGAGCAGATGAACCACAACCTCTCCCAGACCGTGCGCCAGGTCAACCAGGCCTCCTTTGCCGTGGCCCAGAGTGCCCAGGAGATCAGCCAGGGCAACCAGGACCTGAGCGACCGCACCCAGCAGCAGGCCGCGGCCATCGAGGAGACGGCCAGCGCCCTGGAACAATTGACCAGCTCGGTCAAGAACAACGCCCACAACGCCCGGCAGGCCAACGAGATGGCCCGTGGCGCCTCGGCCATGGCCCGCCAAGGCGGCCAGGTGGTGGAGCGCACCATGGAGGCCATGGCCGCCGTCACCGACTCCAGCAGGAAGATAAGTGAGATCATCGGGGTGGTCAACGAGATCGCCTTCCAGACCAACCTGTTGGCCCTTAACGCCGCCGTGGAGGCCGCCCGGGCGGGCCAGGCGGGCCGTGGGTTTGCCGTGGTGGCCGGCGAGGTGCGCAGCCTGGCGGGCCGCTCCTCCCAGGCGGCCAAGCAGATACAGGGGCTGATTACCGACAGCGTGGCCAAGGTGGAGCAGGGCAACCAGTCGGTGGCCGAGAGCGGCCGGCTCCTGGGCGAGATCATCACCAATGTGCAGCAGGTGGCCGACACCATCGCCGAAATCAGCGCCGCCAGCCAGGAGCAAGCCACGGGCATCGAGGAGATCAACAAGGCCGTGAGCCAGATGGACCAGGCGGTGCAGCAGAACGCCGCCCTGGTGGAAGAGGCGGCCAGCGCCAGCGAGACCATGGTGCGGGCCGCCCGCGACCTGCGCGCCAGCATCGAGCAGTTCAAGGTGCGCCAGGAGGACTAGCCCCGGCGCCCGTGGCGCTTGCAGGATGCAACGCCTGGGCGTGGCGGGTTGCAAAAAGCAAACCCCGGCGGGGCGGAAGGCCACCCAAGGGGAAGGCCGGCGGGGAGCCCAGGGTTTATCCATGCCAGAATTGAAGCTAATGGCACAGGTGGTCCCAGGGGGTGGGCCAGGGGGCGCGCGGCCCGGCTTGGCACCGATTTCGCTGGGAGAAGGGCCGGGGCCGGGCAGCGAACCGGCCAGAGGCCACCCAAAAGCGGGACGCGGGCACATGACCCCCTTCAGGGACAAGGCCGAGGGCTTCATCCGCCTGCTGGAGCAGGGCCAGCGCGGCAGGCTTCAGCTCTGCCTGGGCCTGGGGCCGCCCGCCGGCCAGGCCCAGGCCCTGCTGGAGTTGGCCCGCTATCTCCAGCGGCGCGGCCTGGAGGTGGTCCTGGCCTACCTGGAAAACGGCGGTACCGGCCAGGGACCCCTGGGTCAGGGCCTGGAGCGCCTGCCCCACCGCCGTCTGGAGTACCGCGGTCTGGCCGTGGAGGAGATGGACCTGCCGGCGGTGCTAAGGCGGCGGCCCCGGGTGGCGGTGGTGCAGGACCTGGCCCACCGCAACGTGCCCGGCGCCACCCACCAGGCCCGCCACCAGGACGTGGAGGCCCTGTTGGCCGCCGGCATAAGCGTGCTGGCCTCTGCCGACCTCCGGCAGTTGGAGGGCCTGCCCGGCCTGGCCCCGGCCGGCGGCCCGGAGAGTCCGCGCCAGGTCCTGCCGGCCTCCTTCTGGCGCCGGGCGGATCAGATCATCCTGCTGGAGGAGACCGCCCCCGCTGGTCCTCCGGGTGCGCCTCCCCCACCACACCTGCCCGCCCAGGCCCTCCTGGCCCTGCGCCAAGTCATGCAGCCCCCCCTGGCCCAGGGCCAGACCCAGGGTATGGCCCCGGGCCAGGCCCCCGGGGCCTGCCGGCGGCTCATGGTCTGCCTGCCCCCCCAGCCCGCCCTGGCCCGGCGGCTGCTGGCCGGGGTGGAAGAGGTTATCAGCCGCCAGGGCGGTAGCTGGTTCGCCGTGCACGTAAGCCCCTCCCAGGGGCGTGGCCACCTGCCCGCCCTGAACCAGGCCTGCCAGGAGGCCAGCCGCCGGGGCGCCGAGGTGGTGCGCCTGGAGGGCAGGGACCCCCTGCGCCCCCTGCTGGACTTCGCCAGCGCCCACGGCGTGCGCCACATCGTTCTGGGCCGCTCGCGCGGGGCGGCCTGGAAGGGCCTGTTAGGGCTGTCCCTGGCCTTTCGCCTGCTACGGCACGGCGCCGATTTCGATTTGCACATCCTGGACCTGGCCGAGGACGGCACCTAGGCCATGACCCTGCGCTCCAAGCTCTTGCTGGCCCAGGTGCCCCTGTGGGCCGCCCTGCTGCTGGTGGGGCTGTTGGCCCTGTTCACCACCGCCGCCCTGGGCCGCCAATCCCACGATATCCTCAGCGAGAACTACCGCAGCGTGCGCGAGGTGCGCAGCATGACCGAATCGCTGGAGCGCCTGCACGACCTGGCCCAGGCCAGCGCCCTGGCCGGCCAGGCCTGGCAAGGGGCCCAGGTGGCCCGGCACATGGAGCGCTTTGAGCAGAGCCTGCGCGGACAGGACACGGCCGTGGCCGAGGCCGGCGAGAGCGAGGCCACCCAGGAGTTGCACCAGGCTTGGCAAAGATACCGTGAGTCGTACATGGGGACCATGGACCTGGACCAGGCCGGCCAGGCCGCCAAGGCCTTCTCCGATCTGCTGATGCCGGCCTTCCTGGCCGTCAAGAAGGCCCAGGACCAGATCGTGGAGATCAACCAGCGGGCCATGGAGGTCAAAAGCGACCAGGCCCGCCTACAGGCCGCCAATTTCCAGACCACCATGGCCATCGTCTCCCTGGCCGCCCTGGCCGGGGGCCTGGCCCTGACCCTGTGGCTGACCGCCCACCTGCTGCGCCCCCTGTCGGTGCTGGGCCAGGCCCTCTCGCGCATCGGCGGCGGCGACTTCGAGACCAGGGTGCGCTTGAGCGGCCGCGACGAGATCACCCAACTGGCCGGGCGGGTCAACGAAATGGCCTCGCGCCTGCTGGCCTACCGTCAAAGCTCCCTGGGCGCCCTGCTCCTGGCCCAAGAGGCCTCCCAGGCCACCCTCAACAGCCTCTCCGACCCGGTGCTGGTCCTGGACCTGGAAGGCCGCCTGGTGAACCTAAACCAGGCCGCCGAGGGGCTCTACGCCGCCCCACCCCATACCGGCCAGCCGGCCTGGGAGGGGCTGGACCCCGGCCTGGCCCAGAGGGTGCGGGAGCTGTTGGCCCAGGTGCTGGAGGGCCGGGGAAGCGTGGCGCCCAAGGGCTTTCAGGACGCCTTTCGCCTGGCTGGTGCCCAGGGCGGCCGCTACCTGCTGCCCCGGGCCGCGCCGGTGCTGGACCCTGGCGGCGGCCTGGCCGGGGCCACCCTGGTGTGGCAGGACGTCACCCGGCTGTGGCGCTTCGACCGCATGAAGACCGACATGGTGGCCACCGTGGCCCACGAGTTCCGCACCCCTCTCACCTCGCTGGGCATGGCCATTCACCTTTGCCTGGAGGGCGCGGCCGGCCCCTTGAGCGCCAAGCAGGCCGACCTGCTGGCCGCCGCCCGCCAGGACTGCGAGCGGGTCAAGGCCATGGTGGAGGACCTCTTGGACATGTCGCGCCTGGGCCAGGACGGCTACAGCCTGCGCCGCCTGCCGGTGGAGGCCGCCTGGCTGTTGGCCGAGGCCCACAAGGCCCACCAGGCCGCCGCCCAGCGCCGGGGGGTGGAACTGGCCCTGGGCCAAGGCCCCGGCCCGGCCCGGGTCTCGGCCGACCCGGAGCGGGTGGGGCTGGTTTTCTCCAACCTCATCGCCAACGCCTTGCGCCACACCCCGGCCGGCGGCCGGGTGACCCTGGAGGCCACGGCCCAGGCGGGGGCGGTGCTCTTTGGCGTCACCGACACCGGCGAGGGCATCGAGCCGGAGCGCCTGCCCCACGTCTTCGAGAGGTTCCAGGGGGCCGGCGAGGAGCCGGCCGGGGCCGCTGGACTGGGCCTTTACATCGCCCGCGAGGCGGTGCTGGCCCATGGCGGCGAGATCGGCCTAGAGAGCCAACCCGGCCAGGGCAGCCGGCTGTGGTTCACCCTGCCGGTGGCTGGCCCCAATTAGCATGAATAATAATTGCGTCTGGTTACCCCTGCGGCCCGGTGTGCCGGCCGCTTGCATCGCCGCGCGGGAAGAGTACACTATAGCCTTCGGCCAAATGAGAATGAACAGGACCACGCCATGAACCAGACTGCCCCCGACCATCAGGCCAGCCCCAACCACCGGGCCGGCCTGGCCAGCATGTCCCTGGCCGCCCTGGGCGTGGTCTACGGCGACATCGGCACCAGCCCCCTGTACGCCATCAAGGAGTGCTTCCACGGCCTGCACGCCATCGCCGTGGACCAGACCAATGTGCTGGGCGTGCTCTCCCTGGTCTTCTGGTCACTGACCGTGGTGGTCACGGTCAAGTACGTGGCCTTCATCCTGCTGGCCGACAACCGGGGCGAGGGCGGCATCTTCGCGCTCTTGGCCCTGCTGTCCAAGGACAGGCAGGCCCCGGGGCGCAAGAACGCGCTGATCGCCCTGGCGGCGGTCTTCGGGGCGGCCTTGCTCTACGGCGACGGCATCATCACCCCGGCCATCTCGGTGCTCTCGGCCATCGAGGGACTGGAGGTGGCCACCCAGGCGGCCAAGCCCGCCGTGCTGCCCCTTACCTGCGCCGTGCTGACCGGTCTGTTCCTGGTGCAGCGCCACGGCACCGCCGGCATCGGCCGGGTCTTCGGCCCCATCATGATGCTGTGGTTCTTCACCATCTCCGCCCTGGGCCTGATGGAGATCGTCAAGCACCCCCAGGTGCTGGCGGCCCTCAACCCCGTCCACGCCGTGCGCTTCTTTGCCCTGCACCACCTGCACGGCCTGGTGGTCCTGGCCTCGGTGGTCCTGTGCATCACCGGCGGCGAGGCCCTCTACGCCGACATGGGGCACTTCGGACGCCAGGCCATACGGCTGTCCTGGTTCGTGATGGTCTACCCCGCATTGCTCATCAACTACTTCGGCCAGGGCGCCCTTTTGCTCAGCCAGCCGGCCCTGGCCGTCAACCCCTTCTACGGCCTAGTGCCCACACCCCTGCTCTATCCCATGGTGGCCCTGTCCACCATGGCCACGGTCATCGCCAGCCAGGCCATGATCTCCGGCGTCTTTTCCCTGACCCAGCAGGCGGTGCAACTGGGCTACTCGCCGCGCCTGCACGTGGTGCATACCTCGGAAGCCACCGAGGGGCAGATCTTCGTGCCGGGCGCCAACTACGGCCTGATGGTGGCCTGCCTGGCCCTGGTGCTGGCCTTCCAGGACTCCAGCCGCCTGGCCGGGGCCTACGGCATCGCGGTCACCGCCACCATGGGCATCACCTCGGTGCTCTACTACTTCGTGGTGCGCCGCGTCTGGGGCTGGTCCCTGTGGAGGGCGGCGCCCCTGGTGACGCTGTTCTTGCTCTTTGACGCCACCTACTTCGGCTCCAACCTGCTCAAGCTCATGGACGGCGGCTGGTTCACCCTTCTGGTGGGCCTCCTGATTACCTTGGCCATGACCACCTGGCTGGCCGGCCGCCAGACCCTGGGCAAGCAGATGCGCGGCTCCCGTCTGCCCATCGAGGCCTTTCTGAAGGAAGTGGCCCAAGTGGCGCCCCACCGGGTGCCGGGCACGGCGGTGTTTCTGACCCTGTCGGCCCAGGGCACGCCGGTGACCCTGCTGCACCACTTCAAGCTCAATAAGGTGCTGCACGAGAAGGTGATCTTCTTGACCATGCAGTCGGCCGAGGTGCCCACGGTGGCCGAGGATGAGCGCCTGCAACTGGAGGACCTGGGCCAGGGGTTCTACCGCCTCCTGGCCTGGCACGGCTTCATGGAGACCCCCAACGTGCCCCGCATCCTGCGCCAGGCCAGCAAGCTGGGCCTGCTCCTGGACCCGCTCACCGCCACCTATTTCCTGGGCCGCGAGACCCTGCTCACCTCCGGCAAATCGGGCCTTGGCCGTTGGCGCAAGAACCTGTTTGCCTTCATGTCGCGCAACGCCAGCAACCCGGCGGTCTTCTTCGGCATACCCCCCCACCGCGTCATCGAGATCGGCATGCAGGTGGCCCTGTAGGCGGCGAGCCGCGGCGGGCACATACGGGTCGGGTGGGGTAGCCGTTCTGGCCTAGGCCGGCGGCTGCCGTGGATGGCTCGCCGAAGCAAGACGGGCGGGGACAAACCCCGCCCCTGCACGATAAAAGGCAATAATCACATTGTGTTAATGTAGGGGCGGGGTTTATCCCCGCCCGGTTTTTATCGGAGAACAAGCGGCTGGTAGCGGGTCGCCCGTCAAATGGACGTGCAGATCACACCCGCCCCTCTTGCTTGCGCTTCTTGCGGCGCCACAGGGTGGAGGCGTCCACCCCCAGGATGGCCGCCGCCTCCTGCAAGGTGGCGGCGCGGCCGCTGACCCGGCGGATGTGCTCCTCCTCCACCTGCTCCAGGGTGAAGTCGCCGCCCAGGCTGGGCACGGCCTCGGCGCCCTGGGCGATGCGCCCGGGGAAGTCCAGGGGCTCCAGGACGGGGCCGCTGGCCAGCACGATGGCCCGCTCCAGGGCGTTGCGCAGCTCGCGGATGTTGCCCGGCCAGGCGTGGCGGGTCAGCGCCTGGGCCGCTGGCGGGGTCAGCTCGGGCACCGGCCGGCGGGCGGCGCGGGCAAAAAACTCCATGAAGTGCCGGGCCAGGGGCAGGATGTCCTCGGGGCGCTGGCGCAGGGCGGGCAAGGTCACCTCCACCACGCTGAGGCGGTAGTAGAGGTCCTCGCGGAAATGACCGGCCTGGATGTCGGCCTCCAGGTCGCGGTTGGTGGCGGCCAGCACGCGCACGTCGGCGGTGCGGGTCAGGTTCTCCCCCACGCGCTCGAATTCCTTGTTCTGCAAGAAGCGCAAGAGCTTGGCCTGCAGGGAGGCCGGCAGCTCGCCGATCTCGTCCAGAAACAGGGTGCCGCCCTGGGCCGCCTCCACCCGTCCGGGGTGGTCGCGCAGGGCGCCGGTGAAGGCCCCCTTGGCGTGGCCGAATAGCTCGCTGGCCAAGAGGTCCTCGCTCAAGGTGGGGCAGTTGACCACCACGAAGGGCCGTACAGCCCGGGGGCTGCCGGCGTGCAGGACGCGGGCCACCACCTCCTTGCCGGTGCCGCTTTCGCCACGCAAGAGCACCGGCACCTCGGAGCGGGCCGCGCGGGCCACCACCTCCAGCACGGCCTGCATGGCCGGGGCCTCGGTCTCCAGGCGGGCCTCGGGCATGGCCTGCCTGAGGCGATCCTCCAGGTCCTGGGCGCGGCGCAGTATCTGGCCGCGCACGGCCACCTGCTCCACCAGGTGGCGTATCTGGGCCGGGGTGAAGGGCTTGGGCAGGTAGTCCTGGGCCCCGCGCTTGATGGCCTCCACGGCGGTGTCGAAGGTGGCGTGGGCGGTGATGACCACCACCGCCAACTCGGGGCGCTCGGCCAACAGCCCGGGCAACAGGTCCAGGCCGTTGTCGCGGCCCAGGCGCAGGTCCAAGAAGGCCAGGTCCAGGGGCTCCAGGCGCAGGGCCTCCAGTGCCCGCGCCCCGTCGGCGGCCTGAACCACCCGGCAGCCCATGGCCTCCAGGGTCAGCCCCAGGGTGGCGCGGATGTTGGCCTCGTCGTCAACGATGAGCACCCCCAGCCCGGCGTGGGGCAGGGCCTTGTCGTCCAAGGTCATGGAGCGGTCCTTTCTGGGCCGGCCGGCCAGCTTCAAGGCCCATTTTATGCCAAGGCCCCGGCCCAGTCGAGCCCGGGGGCGCCATCCCGGGATGGGCCGCTGGCCAGGTTTCACAGCCGTGCACAATATTCTTGGGGCTTGGGCACAGCATGGTATAATTCAACGCTAATAGGAAACCTTCGCGGGGGACGGCACATGATAAGGCACGCAGCGCGCATGACCCTCCTGGCCCTGGCCTTGCTTTTACCGGCGGGCCTGGCCCAGGCCGCCTACATCGAGTTCGGCGGGCTCCTGGGGTCAGGGTTCTCCTCCCCCGGCGGCTCGGCCACGGGCTACTCCCTGAGCAGCTATGGGCTGAGCGGCTACAGCCTGGATTTTCAGGGCCAATCCTGGTACAGCACCCCTGCGGGCACCTGGCAGCCGGGCATCAACCCCAGCGGCGGCAGCGCCGCGGGGCTGTACATGGTCACCTACGCCGGCGACCGCGGCCTGGCCGTGGGCGTCAAGCCACCCAACGCCCCCCTGAACAACCTGCCCGGCACCGGCGTCAACGAGATTGACGCCCGCGAGGCCCTGGTGCTCAACTTCAACGCCCCGGTGATCCTCAATTCCTTCACCCTGGGCAACTTCTTCAACGACGTCAACAACATCAACGCCCCGACCACCGAGAAGGGCTGGGTGGTGCTGGACAACGGCTATGCCGCGCCCCTGACCTTCTTCGCCCCGGTGGGCCAGTTCGTGGGCCAAAGCGCCGGCACCTACGTGGTCAATCTGCCGCCGGGCACAGTGACCACCTCCTTGCGCTTCTTCAGCGCCGACTACGTGTCCGGCCAGAGCTGGGGCAGCGACTACCTGGTGCGCGGGGTGGACGTGGCGGCCACGCCCTCGGTGCCCGAGCCGGCCTCCCTGGTACTCTTCGGCTCGGCGGCCGGCGTGCTGGGCTGGCTGCGGCGCCGCCGGCAACGCTAGGCGACACCACCTACAAATCACGAGGGCCGGCCCCGCCTGGGACCGGCCCCCGGTTTTTTGGGGGGAAGGGGTTAATCCCCGTTGGGCACCGGCCGGGGGTTGGCCTTGAGGTACTCCAGGCGGTTGAGCCCGTTGAGATAGGCCTTGGCCGCGGCCACCAGGATGTCGGGGTCCGAGCCCTTGCCCAACACCTCCAGCTCGTCCTGGCCCAGGCGCACCGTCACCTCGCCCTGGGCGTCCAGGCCGCCGGTGACGGATGCGATGCCGAAGCGCAACAGCCGGGCCTGGCTGCCGGTGATCTTGACGATGGTGTTGTACACCGCGTCCACCGGCCCCACCCCGGAGCCGAAGTCCTGCATTACCTGCCCGTTGTCGCTGATCTTGACCGTGGCGGTGGGCACGGTGACCGTGCCGCTGACGATGTTGAGGTACTCCAGGCGCCAGCGCGAGGGTATGCGCAGAATCTCGTCGGCGATCAGGGCCTCCAGGTCCTCGTTGAAGACTTCCTTCTTTTTGTCGGCCAGCACCTTGAAGGCCGTGAACAGGCGCTCGAAGTCCTCCTCGCCGAACTCGTAGCCCATCTCCATGAGCCGGGACTTGAGCCCGGCCCGGCCCGAGTGCTTGCCCAGCACCAGCCAGTTGGTGGTCAGGCCCACCTCGGCCGGGGTCATGATCTCGTAGGTCAGGGGCTGCTTCAAGACGCCGTCCACGTGGATGCCCGACTCGTGGGCAAAGGCGTTGGCCCCCACGATGGCCTTGTTGGGCTGCACCGGCAGGCCGGTAATCATGGTCACCAGGCGGCTGGTGGGCACGATCTCGGCGCGGTTGATGCCCGTGACCAGGCCCAGCTCCTTGCCCCGGGTGGCGATGGCCATGACGATCTCCTCCAGGGAGGCGTTGCCGGCCCGTTCGCCGATGCCGTTCATGCACACCTCGGCCTGGCGGGCGCCGGCCTGCACCCCGGCTAAAGAGTTGGCCACGGCCAGGCCCAGGTCGTCGTGGCAGTGCACCGAGATGGTGGCCTGGGCCACCTGAGGCACCTGCTGGCGTATATATTTGATGAGCTTGTAGAACTCCTGGGGCATCGCGTAGCCCACCGTGTCGGGGATGTTGATGGTGGTGGCGCCGTGCTTGAGCGCCAGTTCCACGACCTGGCACAAGAAGTCGGGGTCGGTGCGGCTGGCGTCCTCGGCCGAGAACTGCACGTCTGCGCACAGGCTCCTGGCCAGGCTAACGCCGCTTTTCACCTGCTCCAGCATCTGCTCGCGGCTGATGCGCAGCTTGTATTGCAGGTGTATGTCGCTAGAGGCCACGAAGACGTGGATGCGCGGGTTCTGGGCGTACTGCACGGCCTCCCAGGCCCGGTGGATGTCGGCGGAGCGGGTGCGGGCCAGGCCGCAGATCACCGGCCCCTGCACCTGCTGGGCGATGAGTTTCACGGCCTCGAAGTCGCCGGGGCTGGCCGCCGGGAAGCCCACCTCCATGATGTCCACGCCCAGTTGGGCCAGCTTGTGGGCCAGCCGGAGCTTCTCCTCGCGGTTCATGGAGGCGCCGGGGGACTGCTCGCCGTCGCGCAGGGTGGTGTCAAATATCTTTACGTACTCGGACATGGCTGTACTCCAAGGATGATCGGGGGACTATTTAGTTTTGGAAGCTTTTTGCCGGGGCAGGACGGTCAGACGTTGTCGGTCCGCTCGTCCAGGGTCGGGGTAGGCTCGGTGAGTGCCCTCTTCTTGGCCATGTACCTGGCGCCGAAGGGCCCACCGAGCACATATAGGGCCAGTAGGACGAATCCCATGATCTGGGGCTGCATGGCCACCAGGATGAAGCACAGGAGGGTGGCCACCAGGCCATTGAAGGACTTGAGCTTGGCCAGGCCCAGCTCCTTGAAGGACATGTAGTGGATCTGGCTGACCATCAGGAAGCTGAGCAGGTAGACCATTATCAACAGGGGCAGCGAGTCCACCGGGGCGGTGATGCCCAACTGGTCCAGGAAAAGCACCGCCGTGGCCAGCACCGAGGCCGCCGCCGGGATGGGCAGGCCCACGAAGTACTTGGTGCCCACGGTCTCCACCTGCACGTTGAAGCGGGCCAGGCGCAGGGCCCCGCAGGCCGCGAAAAGGAAGGCGGCCAAGAAGCCCAGCCGGCCGAAGGACTTGAGGGAGTAGAGATAGAAGAGCACCGCCGGGGCCACGCCGAAGGCCACCAGGTCGGAGAGCGAGTCGTACTCCACGCCGAAGCGGCTGACCGTGCCCGTGGCCCGGGCCACCTTGCCGTCCAGACCGTCCAGGACCAGGGCGATCAGGATGGCCAGGGCGCCTTCCACGAACTTGCCTTCCATGGCCGCCACCATGGCCCAGAAGCCCGCGAACATGCTGGCGGAGGTGATGAGGTTGGGCAGCACGAAGATACTCTTCCTGCGCCTCTCCCTTCGCTGGCTGCGGGTGAGCTTTTTGCGGCCTCGGGCCATGTGGCTAAAGCGCTCCAATAACCGTTTCCCCGGCCTTGACCTTCTGGCCGAGGCTAACCTGCACCATGGCCTGCAGGGGCAGATACACGTCCACGCGCGATCCGAATCTAATCATACCAAATCTCTGGCCGCGGTGCACTATTTGGCTGGGGGTGAGCCAGCATTCGATGCGCCGGGCCACCAGGCCCGCCACCTGCACCACCAGGAGCGCATGGCCCCGGTCGCTGGCGATGACGATCTCCTGGCGCTCGTTGCCCCGGCTCACCTGGGGCTGGTCCGCCGGGTCGAAGTCGCCGGCCTGGTGGGCCACCGAGACCACCTGGCCGCCCACGGGCAGGCGGTTGACGTG
Source organism: Desulfarculus sp. (assembly GCA_016218705.1). Taxonomy (GTDB): domain Bacteria; phylum Desulfobacterota; class Desulfarculia; order Desulfarculales; family Desulfarculaceae; genus JACRDC01. The sequence goes on along the minus strand of JACRDC010000094.1, from coordinate 10,079 downwards.
CACATCGAAGATGTTCATGAAGATGGAGACCAGGCGCGCCCGGCCCCCGGGCAGCTCCGGGCAAGCCACCTCCTGCACGGCCACGATCTTGCCGTCGGCCGGGGCGATGACCGCCTCGGGGCCGGCCTGGCTGTCCCGGGCCGGGTCGCGGAAGAACCAGGCCATCCAGGCGGCGATGAGCCACAGGGGCCAGGCCATCCACCACACCCCCAGGGCGCTGGCCACGCCGGCCAGGGCCACGGTGGCCAACAGGTAGGCCCAGCCGCTCATGGCCAGGGGGAACTTGTCCATCTTCATGGAAAAACGGCCCATGCGGTGGAGGCGTCCGCCCTTCAGGCCTGCCGGCCCTGTTGGCGGTAGGTGGCCAGGATGGCGTCCATGCGGTCGCGGCCGGCCAGCTTGATTTTTTGCAGGCGCTTGCGCTCCACCTGCTCTTCGCTGGTGAGGTACACGCGTTGATTCATGTTCTCCAGTTGGGTTTCCAGCTCCAGGTGCCGGCGCCAAAGCTCGGCCAACTCCTGGTCGCTGTCCACCAGCTCGCGGATTAGTTCCAGGTCCTTTTGTTCCATGCCTGTTACACCCGGGTATTGGTTGGGAGGATAATTACACGCTGGCCATGGCCCTGTCAAACCGGCCTTGGCGTCATTCTATCAGCCGGTAGCCGTCCAGGGGCAGGCCGAAGCGCACCTCGGCGTCCGAGGGCCGGCAGTAGCGGGGGCGCAACTCCTCGGGCCTTAGTCCCTGGCCCTGGTCCAGGCGCTCCTGGCCCAAGAGGGCCAGGAGTCCGGGCCGTGGGGTGTCGGCCCAGGCCGGGGCCAGCTCCAGGCCGGGGCGCACAAGCTCGGCGGCGTATAGCCTGGCTCCGGCCCCCACCAACAGGGCTGGGGGCGTGAGCAGCGGGGCCAGGCGGGCGGGGCTGTAGGCCGCGTCGGCGTCCAGGCGCTCCAGGCCATCCTGGCCGGCCCGGAAGGGCGCGGCGTAGACCAGGCCCCGCCGGGCGTCGGCCACGGCCCAGACCACCCCCCGGGCCCCGGCCAGGCCGGCGGCCATGAGGCGCAGGCAGGAGAAGCCGGCCACGGGCAGGCCGAGCGCCAGGGCCAGGCCCTGGGCGCTGGCCAGGCCAATGCGCAGGCCGGTGAAGAAGCCCGGCCCCAGGCTCACGGCCAGGCCGCTCAGGCCGTGGCGCGCCAGGCCGCACTGGGCCAATAGGAATTCCATGGCCGGCAACAGGCGGCGGGAGTGGGTCTGGGGCGAGTCAATCAGCACCTCGCCCAGCACCCGGCCGTCACTGACCAGGGCCAGGCCGCCGGCGCTCTGGGCGGTGTCTATGGCCAGGATGGCCAAGGCGTGGGCCTACTGGCCGCCGCCGGCCACCAGGCGGGCGATGTCGTTGTAGAAGATAAAGGCCATCAGCATTATCAGGATGGCCACCCCCACCTGCTGGGCCTTCTCGCGCACCGAGATGGAGACCGGCCGCCGGGTGACGGCCTCCACCAGGAAGAAGAAGAGGTGCCCGCCGTCCAGGGCCGGGATGGGCAGCAGGTTGAGTATGGCCAGGTTCACCGACAACAGCGCCGCCAGGTCCAGCAGGGTGGGCAGGCCTTGGCGGGCGGCCTGGCCGGCCACCTGGGCGATGAGTATGGGGCCGCCCAGGCTGTCCATCTCCACCTTGCGCTGCACCATCTTGACCACGCTGAGCACGATGATCTCGCCGGCCAAGTAGGTCTTCTTGAGCGCCAGGCCCAGGGACTCCATGACCCCCACCGACTTGATGAAGGACTCGCCGCTGGCCTTGATGCCCACGCGGAATATCTCGCGCTCCTCGCCGAAGATGTCCTTGACCCGCTGGGCCTGGGGCACGATGGCCAGCGAGACCTGGCGGCCCCGGCGCTCCAAGAGCACCTGCAAGGGCTGGCCCTGGCTGCCCTGCACGGCGGATGCGATCTCGCCCCAGTGCTCCACGGGCTGGCCGTTGATGGCCACCACCCGGTCGCCGTTTAGCACCCCGGCCAGGGCCGCGGGCTGGTGTTCCAGCACCTCGCCGATCTGGGCGCTCATGGTGGGCAGGCCCCAGGCCGTCAGGAGCAGGTAGTAGGTCAGGAAGGCGAAGATGACATTGCTCACCGGGCCGGCGGCCACGATGGCCAGGCGCCAGAGCACCGGCTTGTGGCTGAAGGAACGGGGGATGTCCTGGGGGGCGATCTCCTCGCCGGGGTGCTCGCCCACCATGCGCACGAAGCCGCCCAGGGGTATGGCCGACAGGCGGTAGTCGGTGCCGTCCTTCTTGAAGCCGACCAGGCGGGGGCCAAAGCCCAGGCTGAAGGTGGTTACCCCCACGCCGGCCCATTTGGCCAGCAGGAAGTGCCCCAGCTCGTGCACGAAGATGAGCACGCCCAGGACCACGACGGCGCTAATTACCGTGAGCATGTGGCTCCTCTTTGGAGGCGGGGGCGGTTAGGCGGTCCAAGGTCTATCATACAGCACCGTTTGGGTTTTAACTCTAGTGCCCCGTGGCTAGGCGGCGCGGGCCGCCAACCAGGCGCGGGCCGCCTCGCGCGCCCAGCGGTCGGCCTCCAGCACCGCGGCCACCGAGTCGGCGGCCCCGGCCTGGTGGCGCTCCAGCACCGCGGCCACGCACTGGGCGATGCCGGTGAAGCTTAAGGCCCCCCGCAGAAAGGCCGCCACCGCCACCTCGTTGGCCCCGTTGAGCACCGCCGGGCAGGTGCCGCCGGCCCGGCCGGCCTGGTAGGCCAGGCCGAGCGCCGGGAAGCGCTCCAGGTCGGGTTCCCTGAAGGTCAGGGGACCCATGGAGGTCACCGGCAGGGCCGGCAGGGCCGAGGCCAGGCGCTCCGGGTAGGCCAGGGCAAAGGCTATGGGCAGCCGCATGTCGGGCAGGCCCAGTTGGGCCAGCACCGAGCCGTCCACGTACTCCACCAGGGAGTGCACCACCGACTGGGGATGAATCACCACCTTGATGTTATCCAGGGGTTGGTCAAAAAGCCAGCGCGCCTCGATGGCCTCCAGGCCCTTGTTCATCAGGGTGGCCGAGTCCACGGTGATCTTGGGACCCATGCTCCAGTTGGGGTGGTTAAGGGCCTGGGCCGGGGTCACCCGGCTGAGCTCCGGGGCGCTGTAGTCGCGGAAAGGCCCGCCGCTGGCCGTGAGCCACAGGCAGCGCACCCGGCCGGGGTCGTTGCCCATGAGGGCCTGGAAGATGGCCGAGTGCTCGCTGTCCACGGGCAGGATGACCGCGCCCTTGGCCCGGGCGGCGGCCATCACCGGCTCCCCGCCGGCCACCAGGGTCTCTTTGTTGGCCAGGGCCACGGTCAGCCCGGCCTGCACGGCGGCAAAGGTGGGCAACAAGCCGGCGGACCCCACCATGGCGCTCAAGACCACCTGGGCCCCGGCCCCCACGGCGGCCTCCAGATAGCCTTGGGGGCCATGGGTCACCCGCGCGGCCAGCCCGGGCGGGAGCAGGTCCTTGAGGGCCGCCGCCGCCGCCTGGTCAATCACCGTCAGCACCTGGGGCTTAAACTCGATGGCCTGCTGGGCCAGCTTCTTGACCGAGCGGGCCGCGGCCAGGCTGACCACCTGGAAGCGCCCCGGATAGGCCCGCACCACCTCCAGGGCGTTCTGGCCGATTGAGCCGGTGCAGCCCAGTATGGCCAGGCGCCGCGCTACCACCACAGCACCCGGCACAAGAGCAGCACCGGGGCGGCCACCAACAGGCCGTCCACCCGGTCCAGCAGGCCGCCGTGGCCGGGCAAGAGGCTGCCCGAGTCCTTGGCCCCCGAGGCGCGTTTGAGGGTGGATTCCAGGAGGTCGCCGGCCACGCTGAAGCCGGCCAGGACCAGTCCCAGGCCGGCCCCGGCCAGGGGCGGGGTGTCGGCCAGGAACAGATGGGCGAAGACGCCCCCCGCCAGGCCGGCCAGCGCCAGGCCGCCGGCCAGGCCCTCCAGGGTCTTGCCTGGCGAGAGCCGGGGGGCCAGGCGGCGGCTGCCCAGCAGGTGGCCCGCGAAATAGGCCCCGCTGTCGGCCATCACCACCACCACCACCACAAAAAGAATAAGCAGGCGCCCCTGCTCCATGCCCCCCAGCAGCAGGTAGGAACTCAATAGGCCGGGCACGTAGAGCAGTCCCCAGCCCAGGCGCAGAAGGCGGTCCATAATCTCTTGGGGCTGGCCGGGACCGGCCATGGCCGCCGTGGCGCACAGGGTCAGGCCCAGGCCCAAGGCCCCGGCCGTGGCGTGGCCGCCCAGCAGGGCGGCCAGGGGCAGGGCAGCGGCCAGGGCCAGGGCGGCGGCCTTTTCCCAGAGGGAGGCCCCGGGCAGGGCCAGGCGCAGGTATTCGCGCATGCCCAGCACCGCCAGGCCGGCCACCACCAGGCCCAGCACGAAAAGGGGCGCCGCAAGCACCAGCGCCACCGCGCCCAAGGCCAGGCCCAGACCGGTGACCACCCTCGGCCCCAGGCCCTGCATGACGCGGCGGCCCGGGGCCTCAGCCACCTTGCCCTCGCACCTGCTCGCCGGTCTTGCCAAAGCGGCGCTGGCGGCGGGCATAGTCGTGCAGGGCGGCCAGCAGATGAGGCTCGCGGAATTCGGGCCAATAGACGTCGGTGAAATGAAATTCGCTGTAGGCGATCTGCCAGAGCAGGAAGTTGCTGACCCGCAGCTCGCCGCTGGTGCGGATCAAGAGGTCCACCTCGGGCAGGCCCGCCGTGTAGAGGTGGGCGGCCAGGGTGTCCTCGTCAATCTCCCCGGGGTCCAGCTCACCGGCCATTGCCTGGTGGGCCAGGGCGCGGGCGGCCTGCACGATCTCCTGGCGTCCGCCATAGGACAGGGCCAAGGTGAGCGTCATGTGCTGGCCCTGGGCGGTGTCGGCCATGGTCTGGAACAAAAGGTCGCGGGTGCTGTTGGGCAGCTTGTCCAGTTCGCCGATGGCGTTCAGGCGTATGCCCTGGTCCAGCATCTCCTGGCGTTCTTTTTTAAGGAAGCGGTTCAAGAGGGTCATCAGGGCCTTGACCTCGGCGCTGGGCCGGCCCCAGTTCTCCTCGCTGAAGGCGTAGAGGGTCAAGGCCGATAGCCCCAGGCGGCGGCAGGCGCGCACGGCCACGCGCACGCTCTCGGCCCCCTCCTCGTGGCCGCGCACCCGGCGCCAGCCCCGCTCCTTGGCCCAGCGGCCGTTGCCGTCCATGATGATGGCCAGATGGCGGGGCAGGGCGGTGGGGTCCGGCTCGCTGGGGGCCTGCTTTGGGGCTGGGGGGGGCTTCATGGCGGCGATACCCGGGTCCAGGGGTCTCCCTAGAACTCCAGGATTTCCTTCTCCTTTTCGGCCAAGAGCCCGTCCACCTTGGCGATGAAGTCGTCGGTGAGCTTCTGCACCTCGGTCTGGCCCCGGCGGGCGTCGTCCTCGCTGATTTCGCCCTCGGTCTTGTATTCCTTGAGCATCTCGTTGGCCTCGCGGCGGGCGTTGCGCACCGCCACCTTGGTCTCCTCGCCCATCTTGCGCACGACCTTGGCCAGTTCCTTGCGCCTCTCCTGGGTCAGGGCCGGAATGCTCAGGCGCACCACGCGGCCGTCGTTCTGGGGGGTGAGCCCCAGGTCGCTCTTCAGGATGGCCTTCTCGATGGCTTCCAGGGACTTGGGGTCCCAGGGCTGGATCATCAGCAGGCGGGGCTCGGGCGCCGACAGGCTGGCCATCTGGCTCAAGGGGGTGGCCTGGCCGTAGTAGTCGGCCCGGATGCCGTCCAGCAGGGTGATGGAGGCCCGGCCGGTGCGCACGCGGTTGAAGTCGCGCTTCAAGGACTCTATGGCTTTGTCCATGAGGTCCTTGGCCTCTTGCTTCACGTCCTCGATCATGTGTCTATCCCTCCACGCGCGAGCCCACCGCCTCGCCCCTCAAGGCCCGCAGGATGTTGCCCGGCTTCAAGAGGTCGAAGACGATCACGGGCAGGCGGTTCTCGCCGGCCAGGCTGATGGCGGTGGCGTCCATGAACTTGAGATGGCGGGTCAGTACCTCGTCGTAGGTCAGGTGGTCCAGCTTGAGGGCCTGGGGGTTGGTTACCGGGTCGCTGTCGTAGATGCCGTCCACCTTGGTGGCCTTGAGGAGCACCTGGGAGCCTACCTCCTGGGCGCGCAGGGCCGCGGCGGTGTCGGTGCTGAAGTAGGGGTTGCCGGTGCCGGCGGCGAAGATGACCAGGCGCCCCTTGTCCAGGTGCCTGAGCGCCCGGCGGCGGATGAAGGGCTCGGCCACCTGGGGCATGGTCAGCGCGCTCATCACCCGGGTGGGCAGGCCGCGTTTCTCCAGGGCGTCCTGCAGGGCCAGCGAGTTCATCACCGTGGCCAGCATGCCCATGTGGTCGGCCTGCACGCGGTCCATGCCCTGGGCGCTCTGGCTGACACCTCGAAAGATGTTGCCCCCGCCCAGCACCACCCCCAACTGGCAGCCCAGGGCGGCGGCGCCGACCAGCTCATCGGCCACGTAGGAGAGCATGTCGGGATGGATGCCGAATTGGGAGCGGCCCATGAGGGCCTCGCCGGAGACCTTTAGCAGGGCGCGCTGAAAGGCGGGGCTGTTGCCCAAGATGACCTCCCCGGCTGGTGGAGAGCGGCCGGCCGCCGGACCCGGGACCAGCGGCCCCGGGCATCCGGCGGGGTGTGTATTTCTAGGCTAGGACTGGGCGCCCAGCACGAAGCGCACGAAGCGGCGAACCTGCACGTTCTCGCCGGTCTTGGCGCGCATCTCGTTCAAGAGGTCCTCGATGGTCTTGTCCGGGTCCTTGACAAAGGCCTGCTTCAGCAGGCAGGACTCGGACTCGAATTTCTTCAGCTTGCCCTCGATGATCTTGTCCCAGATCTTCTCGGGCTTGCCGGATTCCAAGGCCTGGGCGCGGTAGATGTCCTTCTCGCGCTCCACCACCTCGGCCGGCAATTCCTCCGGGGACACGCAGATGGGGTTGGCGGCGGCCACCTGCATGGCCAGGTCCTTGGCGAACTGGCTGAACTCCTCGGTCTTGCCCGTGAAGTCGGTCTCGCAGTTGACCTCCACCAGCACGCCCAGCTTGCCGCCGGCGTGGATGTAGCTAACGATCTGGCCCTCGCTGGCCTGGCGGTCGGCCCGTTTGGCGGCCACGGCCAGGCCCTTTTGCCGAAGCCAGTCCACGGCCTTGGTCATGTCGCCGTTGCACTCGCCCAGGGCCTTCTTGCAATCCATCATGCCGGCGTTGGTCTTGTCGCGCAGCTCTTTTACCATGGCGGCGGTGATGCTCATGGCCTTTGCTCCTTATCTGTATGGCCAGCCGGACGGGCGGTCATGCCCGCCGGCGGCCTGAATGAATGCCTGGGACCTGAAACAGCCCGCCTACTGGGCGGCCGGGGGCGCCGGCTTCTCGGCCCGGCGGATCACCAGCACCTCGGGTCCCTCTTCCTCGCGGCCCACGGTCAACTCGGGCATGTCCTGGGGAATCTCCACCATGGCCCGCTCCTCGCGGCCGCCGCCAATGCGGCTCTCGCGCAGGGCCTTGCCCTCCAGCACCGCCTCGGCCACCTTGCCGGCGGTGAGCCGGATGGCCCGGATGGCGTCGTCGTTGCCGGGGATGATGTAGTCAATCCCCTCGGGGTCGCAGTTGGTGTCCACGATGGCCACCGTGGGCACGCCCAGGCGCTTGGCCTCGCTGACGGCGATCTTTTCCTTTTTGATGTCCACCAAGAAGACCACGGCGGGTAGCCGTCCCATGTCCTTGATGCCGCCCAGGTTGCGCTGGAGCTTCTCCAGCTCGCGGGCCATGGAGACGGTCTCCTTCTTGGGGAAGCGGCTGATGGTGCCGTCGGTGAACATGCCCTCCAGGTACTTGTAGCGCTCGATGGAGCGCTTGATGGTCTGGAAGTTGGTGAGCATGCCGCCCAGCCAGCGGTAGTTGACGTGGTACATGCCGCAGCGGTCGGCCTCTTCCTGGATGATGTCGGCGGCCTGGCGCTTGGTGCCCACGAAAAGCACGTCACCGCCCCGGGCCACGGCGTCCACCACGAAGTCGTAGGCCGTGCGGAACATCTTGACGGTTTTTTGCAGGTCAATGATGTAGATGCCGTTGCGGGCCCCGAAGATGTAGGGCTTCATCTTGGGGTTCCAGCGCCGGGTCTGGTGCCCGAAGTGCACGCCGGCTTCCAAAAGCTGGCGCATGGTCACGTAAGCCATGATAATCCTCCACGAAGTTGTTGTCCGCCGCCCCCGTCAACCCCAGACGCCCACCGGCTGTGAAAAAGCCGGCACCAGGGCCCTGGGTCGGGGGACGTGTGTATTTAAACCGCTGAAGATTATCATGTCCCGCCCTGCCCCGCAAGGGTGGGGTGCCCCCACGGGGCATAACGGGCCGGGCGAGGCTGTTCCCTTGGCCAAGACCGGCGGCCCCCGCCGCGAGGCCGCACAAATCATGGGGTAGGGCGGGTTAGCCATGCGTAACCCGCCGGGTACCAAATGGACCCGGTTCATGCGGTCATTGGCCGGACAAGCCGTGCCAGCCCCTGGCACACACCCGGTCCGGTTGTGGTAGGCTATAGGTTAAGTGATGGCCAGGGCCCGCGCCCCGGCCCAACCCCTGCCGCCAAACCGGAAGACCGGCCATGAAGCTATATACCACCTGCGGCGCGCTTCTGCTTTTGGCCCTGGCCCTGGCCAGCCCGGCGGCGGCGGCCTCTTCGCCCTTCCGCAACACGCCCTCCTCGCCCTTTGGCTGCGGCCCCGGCGAGTCCTGGTCGCCCCGGGAGGGGCGTTGCCTGCCCTCGGCCTGGGTGCGCGACCCCGTGCAGACACCCAAGTGCCCCGACGACCAGGAGTGGTCCACCGGCCAGCGCCGCTGCCTGCCCAAGGCCGCCAAGGAGCCCACCTGCCCGCCGGGGCAGAGGTGGTCGCAGATTTTGGGGCGCTGCCAGGAGGTAGCACCCGCCGGCGAGACGGCCTCGCCCTTCCGCTGCCCACCGGGGCATTACTGGTCCAGCCAGCGGGAGCGCTGCCTGCCCGTGCATGGCGAGCCGCCGCCCGAGGCGCCCATGACCCCGCCACCCTGCCCGCCGGGGGAGCGCTGGTCCGCGGCCGGCCGCCGCTGCCTGCCCATGGCCGGCCCCCTGGAGCGCCGTCCCCTGGGGGACTGCCCGCCGGGCCAGGACTGGGACGCCCGCTTGGGGCGCTGCCTGCCCGCCTCGCCCCAGGCCTGTCCGCCGGGCATGGTCTGGTCGCCGGAACTGGCCACCTGCGTCGGCGACACCAGCCCCGCGCCCCTGGCCACCCCGCCGCCCACCGGCTGCCAGCCGGGGCACCACTGGTCCTCGGCCTGGGGGCGCTGCATGCCCGACCGCACGCCCTTGCCGGGCGGCGGCCTGGCCCCGGCGGTGCCCAAGACCAGGTGAGCCCGCCAAGACAAGGAGGCAACATGACTAGACTGCTAGCCATCACGTCCCTGGCCCTTAGCCTGGCACTTAGTCTGGTCCTGGCCTTGGCCGCCCCGGCCCTGGCCACCATGCCCGACACCCTGGCCGACCCCGCCATGGCCCCCTGGCCGGGGCAGGAGTGCCCGCCCGGGCTCTACTGGTCCTATCAGATACAGCAATGCGTCAGCGGCCCCGAGAACCTGCCGCCCGGCGGGCCGCCCATGGCCCTGCCCGGCCAGGGCGCGCCGCCGCCGCCCGAGGGCTGCCCGCCGGGCCTGCGCTGGTCGAGGCGGCAGGCCCGCTGCGTGGAGAGCACCACCTGGACCGACTGCGGACCCTACCACCGCTGGTCGGGGCGCTGGCGGCGCTGTCTGCCCCTGTGCCCGGCGGGCTACTACTACGACCCCGGCCTGGGCGATTGCGCGCCCCAAGCCCCGGGCTACGACGACTGATACCAACTTAATGACAATCATACAGTATTAGGTTGTTGCCCCTTGATCTGGGCATCCTCTGGCCGGCGAGCTTTGGTTTTTGGCCGCCCAAGCCCCGTGTCCCGCTCTTAGCCCGGCCATTCCTGGGGCACCGGCAGGGGGCTGCTATGATCCAACCCGGCAAGGAATACGGGATACCTGCGGCCCCTGCCCACGCCAGGGCGGA
>JACRDC010000016.1 GCA_016218705.1 Desulfarculus sp. | reverse complement strand
CCGGCGAGCTTTGGTTTTCTGGCCGCCCAAGCCCCGTGTCCCGCTCTTAGCCCGGCCATTCCTAGGGCACCGGCAGGGGGCGGCTATGATCCAACCCGGCAAAGAATACGGGATACCTGCGGCCCCTGCCCACGCCAGGGCGGAGAGTCCACCCCGCGCCGGCACCCGCATCGGCAAAGCCAGTATGGCCGGGCGGCTGAGCGGGACATAAAAAGAAACCGCTTAGGCTTTCTTGGGCCGCCTATACCGTAAGGGCTGTACCCAGAGGAAACCTGACGAGAAAACCATACGTCTGATCTGAAATGCGTATTAATCCACAACTCCAACCGGCCCGTTGTGGCCCAGCCCGGGGCACCGGGCCATTGGTTTGCTCATCCCGCAACCCGGCGGCGGGAGCCATCAGGGCCTGCCAGGCCAACAGCCGAGCCCGGCCCGCTATGGCCCAGCCCGGGGCACCGGGCCGACCCGTCCATGCCCCGAGGGGGGCACCCCACCTTGACCGGGGGGTGAGGGTGGGGTAAATTCAGGCATTCCGGGCAACTTGGGGTCAATACCCAGCAAAGGGTGGCTAGTTGCAGATAATCGGCCTGGACGCGCAGAGCATCCGCGCCTCCCGGGAGGTCCTGGCCTTCCTGGGGCAGTGCCCCTTCCTGGCCGAGGCCTGGCCTGGCTGGGGCGGAGAGCGGGCGGCGGCGGCCTTGCTGGCCCAGGCCGGCGAAAACGCCCGCTGGTGGGCGGCCAGCCGCCAAGGCGGGTGGCAATGGCTCATGGGCCTGGAGCCCTTGGCCTTCGATAGCCAGGTATTCGGCAAGGCCATGGGCCGCCTGGCGCCCCTGGCCCACCTGGAGCCCTGGCCCGGCCCCGAGGCCCAGGCAGAGGGCGAGCGGCTTTTGGCCCAGGTGCTGGGCCAGGCCTGGCATGAGGGCCTGGAGGGGCTGGTGGCCCGGGTGGGCTCACGGGATTTTCTGGCCGCCCGGGTACTGGAGGCGGCGGGCTTCGGCCTGGCCGACCTGAGCGTGGAGTGGCTCCTGGAGCTCAAGGACCGGCCCCTGGCCCGGCCGGAGACTCCGGCGGGCCTGGCGGTGCGCCCCTGGAGGCCGCCGGACGAGGGGCCGCTCATGGACCTGGCGGCGGCCGCCTTCTGCGACCTGGACTCCTACGCCGACCGCTTCGCCCTGGACCCGGTGATGCGGGACCAGTGTCCTGAACTTTACCGGCGCTGGCTAGGCAATTGCTTCGGCGGCAGCCAGGCCGACATGGTATTGGTGCTTGAGGCTGGCGGGACGCCCCAGGGTTTCATCACCCTCAAGAAGCCCGCCCCAGGCGACGGCCCGGCGGCGGGCTGCGGCTGGGTGAACCTCAACGCCATTGCTCCCGGCCTGCGCGGCCGGGGGCTCTACAACCTGCTCTTGCGCCACGGCCTGGAGTGGCTGGCCGCCCAGGGGGCCACCAAAGCGCGGGTGCGCACCAAGCTCAGCCAGGGCGCGGTGATCCGGGCCTGGTCGCGCCTGGGGGCCAGGCAGGTTTACAGCGACATGACCTTTCACCTGTGGAGAACAGGGCACAAGGAGACGGCATGAAAAGCTTCCTGGTGACGGGCGGGGCCGGTTCCATCGGCTCCTACGTCTGCGAATACCTGATCGCTGGCGGCCACCAGGTGACCGCCCTGGACAACGGCCCCTCCCTCAAGGTGGAGCACCTGTTCGATTCGGGCCGCTTCAAGTTCGTGCAGGACTCGGTCCTGGTCAAGGACGTGGTGGAGCGCCTAGTGGACCAGAACGACGTGGTCATCCACCTGGCGGCCATCGCCGACCCCAAGCGCTACGTCAACGAGCCCCTGAACGTGCTCAACGTCAACCTAAAGGGCTCGCTGGGCCTCTTGGACCGCTGCTCGCGCCAGGGCAAGCGCTTTGTCTTCGCCTCCACCAGCGAGGTGCTGGGCAAGAACCCCCACGTGCCCTGGAAGGAGGACGCCGACCGTCTGCTGGGGCCGCCCAACATCAACCGCTGGTGCTACTCCACGGGCAAGGCCTTGATCGAGCACTACTGCTACGCCTACGGCCAGCAGGAGGAACTGCCCTTTGTCATCATGCGATTCTTCAACGTCTACGGCCCCCGCTGCGACGACCTGGGCCAGGGGCGGGTCATCCCCATCTTCCTGGAGAAGTTCCTCAAGGGCCAGCCGGTGGTGGTGCACGGCGACGGCAGCCAGACCCGCTGCTTCACCTACATCGAGGACACCGCCCAGGCCGTGGTGGACCTAGCCCTGAGCGACAAGGCCCTGGGCATGTGCTTCAACATCGGCTCTGACCGCGAGACCAGCATCCTGGAGCTGGCCCAGGCCATGAAGAAGGCGGGCGGGTTCAGCAACGAGCTGATCTACCAGACCCACCTGGAGGTCTTCGGCAAGTCCTACGAGGACATCCCCCGGCGCATCCCCGACGTCAGCCGCATCAAGGACGTCATCGGCTGGCAGGCCACTACCTCCCTGGAGGACGGCCTGAAGAAGACCATAGACTTCTACCGGCCCATCGTCCGTAGCGGGGCCTAGTTACCGGCCACGAGCCGCGGTAGGCGATAATGGCAAGGGCGGGGCGTTGGCCTCGCCCTTTTGCTATTTGGCGATTGCCGAGGTGACTAGCTTTGTAGACCCGTCAAGAAGGGGAAAGGCGTTACTTCCAGCATCTCGGCGAGCGTAGATATAGTGAACACGCGGCCTTCGGTGTCGCGCACCACCGGCCCCAGGGTGTCGTTGACCCGCTTCCAGCCCAGGCCGCCCAGCACCGCGATCAGTGGAACGCCGCCCAGACGAACGGACTCTTGCCGCAGCCGCTCGAAGCGCATGGCCTTGTCGCGGGCCGTGCCGCCGTCGTTGGTCCCCTTGCATTCCAGCATGCCCTTAAGTGCCCCTGCCGGATCGAAGACCACGAAGTCAGGGGCGGGCGTGACCCTGACCTCGAAGCGCTCGGCGATTTCGCCCTGATTGTGGCTGCCGGTGCGGAGGTAGGGCACGCCGTTTTCCTTGAACAAGGCCTCCACGGCGTCCTCTATGAGGTCGCCGCGCAGGGTGGAAGTGGCGTCCAGCACTTGGCGAAAGGCCCCTCCGTAATGACGTTGGTGCAAAAACATGGAGAAGGGCACGCCCTCGGCGGCCAAGCGCCGCACGCTGTTCCAGCCTTCCTGGGTGTCAGGCTTGGCCTGCTTGCTGAAAAGATCGCCGGGAGGGGTGCCAAACAGGCTGCCATCAATGATTTGGCTCAGGGTTTTGGCGGTAAGACGGGCCTGCTGCCTGGTAACGGTTGTGCCCTTTCTTTCCATGGAATCCACCTTGGAGCCGGTCAGGGCTGAAAGGCCCATGACTTCGGCGGCCAATTTGGTGGCGTGGGCAAACTCCTCCTTGGTCAGGCCCATGATGGTGCGGAATACCAGCAGTGTACGGGGGTCATCCTCGATTACTTTGGCCAAGTCATTTTCGCTGACCCTGCTGAACCCCTGCGTCGCCTGATGTGCGGCGCGGTATACCCGCTGGAAATATTCAGCGCCGTAGAAGGGTGGCTGGTGGATATAGGCGAAATCTGGGCTCAGGTGCGGCACATACAATGAGCGCGCCACGGCGGCGTATATTTGCTGGTGTTCGTTGGTACCGTGGTTATGGGGAACGAGGCGAATCTGGGCTATGCGCTGGTCCCAGGTGGAGGCCTCGATAATTCTGGTGATGGTCTCTTCTACGGTTGGCATGGGGCTAGCCGGCCTGGGACAGGAAGCCAGGCACATCCTCGGCCACATCCTGGGCGATGCGCTGGCGGGCCACCTGGATGAAGTGCTCGTGAATCTCGAAGCCGCCGGCCCTGCGCCCCAGGCGGCGGGCCACCACCACGGTGGTGCCGCTGCCGGCGAAGGGATCAATGACCACGCCACCAGCCGGGCTGAAGGCTTTGACAAAGAACTCGGCCAGACCCTCGGGCATGGCCGCCGTGTGGGCCACGCCCTTGTACTGGTTGTAGGTCTGGGGGACGGAAACCACGTTGCCGGGGTCGGCGCCACCCAGCAGGTAGGTCTTGGTGCGGTCGCGGCCAAAGCCGGCCTGGGTGTTGCGCCGGCCCAGCCGGTCCAGCTTGCGCCGGGCGATCTCGGCGGGGTCGGCCTTGTAGGGCACCCTGACCGCGTTAAGGTCGAAATAGGGCTTGGCCCCCCGGGCAAAGTGATAGACGTACTCGAAGCTGTCCTTGGTGCGGGGGCCGAAGCGGCCGGGCACGGCGTTGGGCTTGGCCCAGATGTAGGTCTCTATCCAGCGCCAGCCGATATGCTGTAAGGCCAGGACCAGTTCATAGACATAGGGGTGTCTCTGGCCCTTTAGCGGCCCGTTGTTGGCCACCCGGTTCTTGATGTTCAGCACCAGACTGCCAGTTTGACTGGTAGCCCCATACATTTCCCGGGCAAAGGGCAGAAACCACTCCTTGTAGCTGTCGGGGTGGATGCGGCTGTAGGAGCGGGCGTCGGCATAGGGTGGGCTGGTGAAAAAGAGGTCTATGCCGCCTCGCGGCAGACGGGGCAGCAACTCCAGGGCGTCGCCATGGGTTATACCTTCGGCCAGGATTCGGGCCAGCGCTTGCTGGGCTTGCTCGTTTTCCTTCATGGCCTATTCTATTGGCCCGGCGGGCTGGCCGGCGGCGCGGCCTGGGGCTGGCCCGGGGCCGGGGGCTCGGCCGGCGGGAACTCGCCGGGCTGCACCTCGTCCACCGGCGGCAGGCCCAGGGCCTTGCGCTTCTCGCGCTCCTCGCGCTCCTTCTTGAGGCACTCCTCGGGCTTGGGCGAGGGGGTGAGCCCCTGGGCGTTGCGGGCGCGCAGGGCCTCGGCCAGGATGGCCACCTTCTCCTGGCAGCCCTGCTTGGTGGCCACCATCATGGGGGTCTGGCAGTCCTTGTTGTGGATGGTGGGGTCGGCGCCGCTGGCCAAGAGCAGCACCACCATCTCCTGGTAGATGCCGATGCACTCGGTGCGTTGCAGGTAGTGCAGAGCGGTGTTGCCCAAGAGGTCGCGGGCGTTGGGCAGGGCGCCGGCGGCCAGGAGTATCTCCACGTTCTGGCGGGGGCAGGCCTCGCCGTAGGTGCGCACCGCCTCCATCAGGGGCGTGGTCTTGGCCGGTCCCTTCCAGGTGTTCACCTGGGCGCCGGCCGAGAGCAGGTTGCGCAGGGTGGGGGGATCGCAGGCCTGGGCGGCCTTCCATAGGGCCATCTCCAGGCTACTGTCCACCAGGCCCGGCGGCGGCGGCGGGTCGGGCGAGGGGCCGCACCCAGCCGTCAAGGCCGCCAGCAACAGGAAGGCCCCCAGGGCCGCGCTCAAGCGTTGATGCCTCCTGGCCATGGATCATCTGCCTCCCGGGCGCGGGGCGCGCCGTGGAAAAAACGCGAAAGAGTAAAGCCTCCAGGGCCGCCGGGCGGGGCCGCGGCCTAAACCTTACAAATAGCCCAAGGCCCTGAGCCGCTGTTTGATCTGGCGCTCCTCGGCGGGGCTGTAGACCTCGGCCGCCTGGCCAGAATCGGCGCGGGCCCCCAGGGCCGGCAGCAGCCCGGCCTGGTCCAGGAAGCCGAAGATGGCCTCCAGGCATTCGCGCGGCCCCTGGCGGTGGGTGTGCAGATGCAGCTCCGGGTCTTGAGGCGGTTCGTAGGGGTCGTCCAGGCCGGTGAGGTTCTTGATCTGGCCGGCCAGGGCCTTCTGGTACAGGCCCGTCTGGTCGCGGTTGATGGCCTGCTCCAGGGGGCAGTCCAGGTAGACCTCCACGAACTCGCCCAACTGGCGGCGCGCCTCGCGGCGGGCCTCGGCCTGGGGGCTGATGAGCCCCACCACGCAGATCACGCCGTGGCGGTTGAGCATGCCGGCCAAGTAGGCCGCGCGCAGGGCGTGGCTGCGCCGCTCCTGGGCCGAGAAGCCCAGGCCTGGCGACAACGCCCGGCGCAACTCGTCGCCATCCAGGTATTCGGCGGCCAGGCCCAGGTCGGTCAGCGCCCGGCACAAGAGGCCGCCCAGGGTGGTCTTGCCGGCCCTGGGCCGGCCGGTGAGCCAGATCGTGAAGGCCCTGGTCATAGCAGGTTTTGCCCGTCCAGGCCCGGGGGGGGCTGCACCCCCAGGAGGCCGAGCAGGGTGGGGGCCATGTCCATTAGGGAGAAGCTGTTGTCCTCGGGCAGGGACTTGGCCCCTTGCAGGTAGAAGAAGGCGTCGTCGTAGGTGTGGGCACCGCTCAGGTCGGGCGGGGCCAACAGCCCCGGGGCGTCCCAGTTGGCCTTGAGCTCGCAGCCGGGCATGGGGTCTATGATGAGGTCGGCGGCCTTGGCCAATTGGGGGCCGGCGTAGATCTCCTCGCGCTTGTAGACCCGGCGGATGAGGGGCTGGCCGCTCTCGGGGTGCTTGATGCCCCCCAGGCGGTGCAGCAACTCCTGGCGCAGGTCCTCGGCGGGCTTGCCCCGGCCCACGCGGCCCTTTTCCTCGCGCCCCTCCAAGTTGATGTACACCCGCCCCGGCACCAGGCTGTAGGCCTTGGTTTCGGGGTGCAGGTTCATGAATTCCTTCTTGCCCCGGCCGAAGAGCAGGTAGCCGTTTTTTTCCAGCCAGTGGTTGATCTGCACGTGGGCCTGGCTGCGGGTGAAGCCGTGGTCGGAGAGGATGGCCAGGCGGCACTCGGGGGGCAAGTTCTGCACCAGCTCGCCGATGTAGGAGTCCAGCCGGTGGTAGAAGGCCTCGAACTCGCCGGCCAGGCCCTCGGCGCCGTCCTGCCAGGAGCCCCACAGGAAGTGGTTGAGGCGGTCGGTGTCCATGACGTGCAGTTGGAAGAACTCCCAGGGCTCGCTGGCCATCAGCTTGAAGGCCGCGGCGAAGCGCCGCTCCATGGCGTGGTTGAGGTCCTCCAGAAAGGCGCCCATGTCCTGGCGGGCCAGGGAGAGGTCGGCGTCTATCTTGTACTCCATCTCCACCAGGCGGGTGGCCAGGTCCACGGGGAAGGTGGCCTTGCCCAGGTCGGGGGAGAGGAAGCAGCCTACCATGAAGCCGTTGACCTGCTTGGGGGGGTAGGTGAGCGGCACGCCCATGGCCCCCAGGCGCTTGCCGCCCCGGCTTATCATCTCCCACAGGGTGGGGGCCTTCAGGTCCTTGGCGGTGGGGATGTAGGCGCCGAAGGGGTTGGGCTCGCGCTCCACGTAGCCGTAGATGCCGTGCTTGCCGGGGTTTACGCCGGTCATGTAGGTGGCCCAGGCCACGGTGGAGACGGCGGGCAGCACCGAGTTCATGCGCGCCCAGGCGCCCTCGCGCAAGAGCCGGCCCATGTTGGGCATCAGCCCGCTTTTCACCGCCCCCAGCACCAGGGAGTGGGGCACGCCGTCCAGGCTGAGGACGAACAGCCGGGCGATTTGAGGGCTTTTGCCCAACAGCCGCTTGAGTAGTCCCACTTAACCCCCGCATACCAAAGGCAATTTGGCATAAACTTTAGCCCGGGCGGGCGGTTAAGTCAAGCGGGTTCCTTCGGTAGCAGGCCTGGGCAGGGTATGAAGCGATCTTCTGTGGCCAGGGGAGGCTAGCCTTTCAAAAAACCGGTAATCACCGAAGCTAGTTTGGCCGTGTCCTTTAATTGGCATTCCCAGACAACAAGACTTGACCAACCCATTTCAGATAATTTTTCCAAGTTGTTAAGATCGCGGGTTTTAGTTCTGGTTAGTTTTGGCGCCCAATAATCAAGATTGGACCTAGGCCGGTGAGAGATGCGGCATTGAGGATCCTCATGCTGGTGCCAAAAACATCCGTGGACAAAGATAATTTTTTTACGAGAAGAGAAAACTAGGTCTGGCCTACCGGGCAGTTTGGTTACATGCAATCTGTAGCGGAAACCCAAGGCATAAACTAGCTTTCTGACAAATACCTCTGGACGCATTCCAGTACTTTTAATGCGCCTCATGTTGCGGCTACGAGTTTCCGGTGATACCTTATCCATTAAGCGGGCGTAAATTCCTAATGATATGACTGCAGAATGCATCTCTCGATGGGGGCGTCTTATATAAGATAGCCGATTGCAAATTAGAGTGATGAGTACCGGCTATAGTTTTCATTGTGAGGGTATATCCTGAGCCATTTTCTTCCTCTTCATAGTCGTAAGTTAAAAAGATAATGTTAACATTAGGACTCATTAAGTCGTTGCTAGTAATAAAATCAGCCCGCGCTCTAATATTTTGGTACACCGCTTCTTGTATTATGGCAACTATCTTAGAATTCCAATGATGATGGTAGTATCCCTTTCTTATCAACTGGGTGATAAACCGTTTATAGACATTATCCCAGTTAAAACTATAACTAGGTTTCGATGGGAGCGGATTGTTCTGAATCATTGACTCATATGCAGGGTATACTGAGCCTGTAATATCGATAGCTTGTAGTTCCACGCTCAGAAATTGCCTTACGTTATTACTCTGGTCTACATCTGCGATCACAAAATCAACATTCCCAAAACCTTCCATACGTACTTCAGGGGCAAAACTCATTACACCGCCAGTGTCCCATAGCCCAACAATGGGCAACAACATCTGCCAAAAAATCAATAGAATAGAACCGCTTAGGGCAAATACAAATTAAATCTTTAGGGCAAGATTTTTTGCCCCTCCCCGCCCACCTCCAAATAGTACATACCGGGTAAGGGGTGCTGGATTGATGACTTCTCTTCGTGCATTGGTTGTTAGTAAAAGGGCAACGATACTCAGTAGCAGACGGTTTAAAGCCTGGGAATGGCTTTTTCCCAAGCGACTCAGCAATTATATTGATTGGATTAACTGGCACAAGCCACGTTCTGATAGCTGTGAGTTGTCAGCGCTGCCAATATGCTATTGCCCAAACATCTAGCTAGCATTACGGGGACTGCGTTACCGACTTGTATATATTGTTCAGTGCGCGGCCCTTTGAACTCAAAGTTATCCGGGAAAGATTGAATTCTGGCGGCCTCGCGTACAGTTAGAACACGATCTTGGAATGGATGAATAAAAGCACCCCAATGAAGATCACATTTTGTTAATACAGTTGAGGATAAACCGTTAGGATCGAGGCGTCCATATCTTTTTGTATGGTCGCAACGCCTGGCACGTTTCATGCCTTCTGGCAGTAAATACTCGGGAATATTTGTCCAATTACCACCCATGGGTATATATTTCATGCGCTCAAGGTTAATGTGAGCCAGTCTAGGAGCGTCATGATTGTTTACTATTTTTTGCCCCCTTCTTAACTCTCGCTGAAAGGCATTTTGTGGCTTAGAAGGATATGGCCTACCAGTACCACTTTGCCCATTGATTAGGACTGGCAAATCGCTAATTGCATTCCATACATTGACAAAATCAAGTTTCCCATATCCGTGGGTTGGATTAGGCCAAAAAAATGTACCGTCAGTATTAGTCCCTATGAAAAACAGTCTTCTCCTTTCTTGTGGAACTCCAAACTCTTCGGACTTTAATATCCTGGTCTGAACGGCATATCCAAGCCTACTAAGTTGATATATAATCTCGTTAATAGTCTGGCCATTTCCGATATCCCGCATCCCCGGGACATTTTCCATAATCAACCATTTGGGCCTAAGTCCTTCGACAATTCGGAGGTATTCACGAAAAAGGGAACTCCTATAATCGTGGAGCCCCCGCTGGTGGTTATAGACACTAAAGGCTTGGCACGGTGGTCCACCTGCCAGACAGTCCAGTTCCCCTTTCCTCAAGCCGAGGCTGACAAAAATATCCTTTACGGATATTCTCTCTATAGGGCCGGAGAAGAACTTAGTTTTTGGATGTTGCTGGCGAAAGGTTGATTCGGCAAATTTATCAAAGTCGTTTGCTGCCAGGATTTCAAATCCTGCTTGGCAAAGGCCCTCGCTCAGTCCGCCGGCTCCACAGAATAAATCTATTGCAGTAGGCCTACTGGTCATGAAAAACCTCAAATATAATGAAAAATAACACAATCAACATATAGTAGTCAAGCAGAACAAGCTACTAAATATGGCAGCCTAGTTGAAGATGTTCAAGGTGCTGATGCCCTCTCCCGCCCCACCCCACCCTTGACTTGCCCGCCCCCTGTGGTAGAAAGCTGAAATCTTAAGAGTTTACTCAGGCGGCCCCCCCAGGCCCAGCCCGGCGAGGAACCCCATGGACTACAAGAGCACCCTCAACCTGCCCCAGACCGCCTTTGCCATGAAGGCCAACCTGCCCAGCCGCGAGCCGGAATTCCTGAAGCGCTGGCAAGAGATGGACCTCTACGCCCAACTTAGGGCCCAGGCCAAGGACCGGCCGCCCTACATCCTGCACGACGGCCCGCCCTATGCCAACGGCTACATCCACATGGGCACGGCCTTGAACAAGGTGCTCAAGGACTTCATCGTCAAGTCGCGCCAGATGGCCGGCGCCAACGCCGTGTACGTGCCCGGCTGGGACTGCCACGGGCTGCCCATCGAGCACGAGGTGGACAAGAAGCTGGGGGCCAAGAAGCGCCAGATGGACGTCACCCAGGTGCGCCAGGCCTGCCGGGCCTACGCCGAGAAGTTCATTGACATCCAGCGGGGTGACTTCATCCGCCTGGGGGTGCTGGGCGACTGGTTTGACCCCTACCTGACCATGAAGTTCCGCTACGAGGCCATCATCGCCCGGGAGTTCGCCCGCTTCTACCACAACGGCAGCGTCTACCGCTCCAAGAAGCCCATCTACTGGTGCAACTCCTGCCGCACCGCCCTAGCTGAAGCGGAGGTCGAGTACGCCGACCATCAGAGCCCCAGCATCTACGTGGCCTTCCCCCTGGTGGACGACCTGTCGGCCCTGTATCCGGCCTTGAAGGGCCTGCCCACCTACCTGGTGATCTGGACCACCACCCCCTGGACCATCCCCGCCAACCTGGCCGTGGCCCTGCACCCGGAATTCGAGTACGTGGCCGTGGAGCACCAGGGCAAGGCCTACATCCTGGCCGAGCGCCTGGCGCCCATGTGCCTGGAGGCCTTTGGTTTCAAGGACTGGAAGAAGATCGCCCAGATTGACCCGCGCGACCTGGAGCACAAGAAGGCCAAACACCCCCTCTACGGCCGCGATAGCCTGGCGGTGCTGGCCGACTACGTCACCCTGGAGGCCGGCACCGGCCTGGTGCACACGGCGCCCGGCCACGGCCGCGAGGACTACGAGACCGGCCTGCGCTACAACCTCGAGGTCTACTCGCCCCTGGACGACGGCGGCCGCTTCACCAGTGAGGTGGAGTTCTTCGCCGGCCAGGAGGTCTTTAGCGCCAATCCCCAGGTGGTGGCCAAGCTCCAGGAGGTGGGGTCGCTGTTGGCCACCGAGAAGATCAGCCACTCCTACCCCCATTGCTGGCGCTGCAAGAAGCCGGTGATCTTCCGCGCCACCGACCAGTGGTTCATCTCCATGGAGGAGAACGGCCTGCGTAGCCGCACCCTCAACGCCATCCAGAACGACGTGAAGTTCGTGCCCCGCTGGGGGCGCGAGCGCATCCACGGCATGATCGAGAACCGCCCCGACTGGTGCATCAGCCGCCAGCGCTCCTGGGGAGTGCCCATCATCGTCTTCAAGTGCGCGGCCTGCGGCGAGACGGTGCTGACCCCCGAGATGAGCGAGAAGGTGGTCAAGGCCTTTGAGCAGGAGGGCGCCGACGCCTGGTTCGCCAAGACCCCCGGCGAGCTTTTGGGCGAGCTGGCCGCCTGCCCCTTGTGCGGCTCCGCGGAGCTGAACAAGGAGCACGACATCCTGGACGTGTGGTTCGACTCCGGGGTGAGCCACGCGGCGGTGCTGGAGGACCGCCCCGACCTGACCTGGCCGGCGGACCTCTACCTGGAGGGCAGCGACCAGCACCGGGGCTGGTTCCACTCCTCGCTGTTGTGCGCCATGGGCACCCGGGGGCAGCCGCCCTACAAGATGGTGCTGACCCACGGCTTCGTGGTGGACGGCGAGGGGCGCAAGATGAGCAAGTCGGTGGGCAACGTCATCCCGCCCCAGCAGGTCATAGACCGCTACGGCGCCGAGATATTGCGCCTGTGGGTGGCCGCCGAGGATTACACCGACGACATCCGCATCAGCGAGGAGATACTCAAACAACTGGCCGAGGCCTACCGCCGCATCCGCAACACCATGCGCTTCATGCTGGGCAACCTCTACGACTTCGACCCGGCCAGGGACGGCGTGGACCCGGCGGCCATGGGCGAACTGGACCGCCTCTTGCTGCACCGCCTGGAGGAGCTGACCGCCCGCCTCAAGCGCGCCTATCAGGAATTCGCCTTCCACCAGGTATTCCAGGGCCTGCACAACTTCTGCGCCGTGGACCTCTCGGGCTTCTACCTGGACGTGCTCAAGGACCGGCTCTACACCAGCGCCGCCAAGAGCCCCGAGCGCCGGGCCGCCCAGACGGTGCTGCACCGCATCGCCGCCAGCCTGGTGCGGCTCATGGCCCCCATCCTGTCCTTCACCGCCGAGGAGGTCTGGGACTTCTTGCCAGGCGCCAAGGAGCAGGCGCAAAGCGTGCACCTCACGGGCTTCCCCCAGGAGCGGCCGGAGAGCCTGGCCCCCGACCTGGCGACCCGCTGGGAGCGCCTGCTGGTGGTACGCGGGGCGGTGAACAAGGCCCTGGACCTGGCCCGCAAGGACAAGACCGTGGGCAACTCCCTGGAGGCCAGCCTGGCGCTCTCCGGCCCCGCCGACCTCATGGCCTTCCTGCAAGAGAACCGGGCCGCGCTCATGGAAATCACCATGGTCAGCCATTTGGACCTGGTGGAGGAAGTGGCCGCGCCCTTGCTCGTTGCCGAGGAGCCGGCCGGACTCAAGGTGGGCATCACTCCCAGCGCCCATGCCAAGTGCCCGCGCTGCTGGATGCGCGCCGCCGACATCGGCGGCGACGCCGAGCACCCCGAGCTGTGCGGCCGCTGCGCCGCCGCCGTGGGCCAGGGCTAGGCCGGGCTTGGCCTCGCGCCTCAAGTTCCTGGCCCTGGTCTGCCTGGCCCTGGTGGGCCTGGACCAACTTACCAAGGCTATCGCGGTGTACTACATCGCCCCCCGGGGGCGCATACCGGTGATCGCTGGCTTTTTTGACCTGGTGCTGTGGAAGAACACCGGCGCGGCCTTTGGCTTGCTTACCGGCGTGCCCGGCGGCCGCTGGATACTGGTGGGCCTGACACTCATCGCCCTGGGGGTCTGCGCCTGGATGGTAACCCGCCACCTGGCCGCCAGCCGGGTGATGCTGTGGGCCGTGGCCTTGATCTGCGGCGGGGCCCTGGGCAACCTGGTGGACCGCCTGCGCCTGGGCCAGGTGATTGACTTCGTGCTGCTCTACTACCGCCAATGGTACTGGCCGGCCTTCAACCTGGCCGACAGCGCCATCACCATCGGCGGGGTGCTCTTGGCCGTGCAGCTCTTGCGGGGCAAGGCCTGAGCCGCGAGCCGCGGCGGGCGTAAACGGGTCGGGTGGCGCCGCCGCGCCAACGGGCCTTACGGGCTCCCGTTGAAAGGTGCTTCATTTAGGCAAGAAATTAGCTTAGGCACCAAACAGCGAAGTTTTATCTGCGAGCATGGTTTATTCTTCTGGCAAATCAAGCAATAGTGTCATTGCGAGGAGCGTAGCGACGAAGCAATCTCCCGTTTCGCGCTTATTAATGCCAGACAAGGAAAAGAGCGAAACGGGAGATTGCTTCGCTCCCGCTCGCAATGACATTATTTCTCTGATTATATGAGGCCGGATACCACCGGCCCGACTCGTCCAGCCAAGGAGGCCTTCGTGAACTTCCCCGACGACCTGCTCTACAGCCCCGGCCACCTGTGGGTGCGCGCCCAGGGCGGCACCGTGACGGTTGGCATCAGCGACTTCGCCCAGGACCAACTGGGGCGCGTGGTCTACGTGGACCTGCCATCCGTGGGCCAGGCCGTGGCCGCCGGCCAGGAGATGGGCGCCGTGGAGAGCGCCAAGAGCGTCAGCGACCTCATCGCGCCGGTGTCGGGCAGGGTGGCCGAGATCAACGAGGCCCTGGCCGACAACCCCGCGCCCCTC
Organism: Desulfarculus sp.; assembly: GCA_016218705.1. Classification (GTDB taxonomy): domain Bacteria; phylum Desulfobacterota; class Desulfarculia; order Desulfarculales; family Desulfarculaceae; genus JACRDC01. Next base: position 34,772 of record JACRDC010000016.1, on the reverse strand, counting down.
AACGACGACCCCTATGCCAGCGGCTGGCTGGCCAGGATAGAGCTGAGCGGAGCACTGCCGGCGGAGCTGGTGGACGCGGCGGCCTACCGCAAGCTGGTGGGGGCCTAGGCCCCGGCAAGGAGTGCTCGCGTGAACTTTCCCGATGAACTGCTATACAGCCCCGGCCACCTGTGGGTGCGCGCCGCAGGCGCCACCGTCACCGTGGGCATCAGCGAATACGCCCAGGGCCTCCTGGGACGCGTGGGTTACGTGGACCTGCCCTCAGTGGGCCAGGCCGTGACCGCCGGCCAGGAGATGGGTTTCGCCGCCGAAAGCTCCAAGAGCATAACCGACTTCATCGCGCCGGTGACGGGCACGGTGGTGGAGGTCAACCAGGCCCTGGCCGCCGACCCCGCGCCCTTGAACGGCGACCCCTACGGTAGCGGCTGGCTGGCCATGATAGAGCTGGCCGGGCCGTTGCCCGCCAACCTGCTGGACGCGGCGGCCTACGCCAAGCTGGTGGGCGGCTAGCCCCGGGCTCAATACACCCGCAGCAGCAACTGCTCCTCGTCCTCGTAGACCTTTTCGTAGGTGGCCAGGTAGGCGCCGATGTCGCTGATATTGGGCTCGCCGTAGGACCGCCTCTTTTCGTAGCCCGCCACGAACCGCTTGTGTATCACCACGTACTTTACGCGGCCTTCCTCCAACTGCCTTTTCTGGCGGGCCAGGTCGCCGTATTCCAACCGGTCCTTGAGGGACTGCCCCACCTGCCGGGGCAGGGCGCCCTGCACGATGGGCCGGCCGTGGAGGGTGGCGTAGACCATGTAGTGATGCTTGTGGGACTGGGCGCCCCCGGGCAGGTCCAGCACGCCGTAGGGCTCGGCCTCCTGGCTCAGGTGCTCGTAGACCCGGGGCATGCCTATGGCCGTGGCGCGCGTGGCCGGGCAGTGGAACTCGGCCAGGATCAACAGCCCCAGGAGGCAGACCGCCAGCCTGGCCCCCCGGGTCTGGCCGCGCAGGCGCAGATAGTGGTCCAGGGAAAAGGCGGCGATCACGGCCAGGAACAGGTAGGCCACCACCATGAAGCGCCCCGGGTTGCGCACGTTGGAGACAAAGGGCAGCTTGACCAGGGCCAGCCAGGGCAGGGCCACCGGCAGGGTGCGTCCCCACAGGTGCAACAGCGGCCCCATGGCCAGTAGCAGGGCGCAGCAGAGGCCCAGGAGGTAGGGGGCCACCCGGCCCTTGAGCTTGCGTGCGGCATAGGCCACCAGGCCCAGGTTGACCAGGCCCAGGTAGGAGGCCGTCTCCACGTGATTGCCGGTGTAGGCCCAGTTGGCGGCCGACAGGAAACCGGGGGTCAGGCCGCTGATCCACTGGAAGCCGGTGGGGATGAACAATCCGGCCAGGTCGGTGACGTAATCGAAGTGGCCGCCCATGTACACGCCGGGGTCCCGGAGGGCCGCCAGCATCATGGGCACCACCCAGGGCGACAGGGCCAGGAAGGTGAGCGCGGCCATCGCTCCCAGGCGGGCCAGCACCCCTCCCAGCAGCAGCCTGCCCTCCCGGATGGCCAGGTAGGTGTAGCCCATGGCCATCAAGATCAGGCAGAAGATCAGGTAGTACCAGTCGCACAGGGCGTTGAGCAGCAAAAATCCGCCGGCGGCCCAGACCTGGGACCAGCGGCCCTGGGGCAGGGCCTTGAGCAGATACAGCGCGAACCAGGGGATGAACTGGATGGCGCCTATGTTCATATGCAGGGCGGCATGGGCATGGTGGGAAGGGGTGAAGGCGTAGATGGCCCCGGCCACCAGACTGGCCAGGGAGTTTTGGGTCAGGTGCCGGGCCAGGGCGAAGGCCCCCAGGCCCGCCAGCACGAAGGAGTGCAGGGTCAGGGTGTTGTATATGGCGGCGTAGCCCAAAAAGGGCTTGAGGGCAAAGGACAGGATCAGGTTGTACCAGGAGTAGTCGTTGTAGAGCAGGCTGGCGCCCTCGGGATAGAACAGTGCCCGGGAGAAATATAAGCTCAGCGAGGGGTCGCCCAGGGCCAGGTTGCCCCACCACATGGTCCAGATGTACTTCAGGTTGTCGTGGGCCTGGCCGATGATGTGGTCGCTGAAGAGAGGGATGATGTGGTGGTAGGTTGCCAGGGTGATGGCCAGATAGACCAGGCCGGCCAGCAGGTAGTCATGGCGCCACGGGGCCGGGCCGGCGGCGGCTGGCGCCAGGGGGCTGGGGTCCTCCATGCGCAGCAGGTGGCGGGCCAGGTGATACAGCCCCAACCAAGCCAGCACGCTGCCCAGGGGGGTGAGCCACAGGTAGCCGTAAAACAGGCGGTCGGCCAGGGCGGTGTAGTGGTCCAGGGGGAGGCCGTTGACATTGCGGAAGGCCAGCGCGCGGCCCAGGCGGCCCTGGTACATGGCCGCGATGACCTGGTGGCCCCAGAACTGGTACAGGGGGTAGGCCAGCAGGGTGTACAGCCCGGCCCCGGCCAGAAGCAGCCATTTCTTGCCTGAGCGGGGCCGCGTGGGGGTCATGGGCACGCCTGCCGGGGATGGTTTGGTGCGAGAGGGGGGGCTCGAACCCCCAAGGGCCAGGCCCGCTGGATCCTAAGTCCAGTGCGTCTACCAGTTCCGCCACTCTCGCGCGCGCCGCCGCCCTGGGCCGGCGTAAACTCTATGACATGGCCGCTGGGGCGTCAACCATGCTGTTGCCGCCTTTAGTGAAGGGCGGACGGGGCACATCTCCTTGCCGGCGGGGGGCATGACCGCCCGGGGAGCCGCCGGCCCGGGTGGGGATACGGCCTCACCCGACCCGCCATGCCCAGCCGCGGGCACCCGGCTAGAATTTGATCATGGGTTGGATGCGGGTGCATTCCACGCCCATGGTGGCGCAGATGTCGAAGATTTCCTCAAAGCCCTCCTCGGGGGCCGAGAGGATGGAGATGAAGACCCGCTCCACCTTGAGCTTGTGGATGAGCTGGGTCAACTCGCGGCGGCTGCCCAGCACCTTGACGCCGTGGATGAGGTGGCCCTGCTTGGCCGGGTCGTCGTCCACGAAACCCACGGGCACGAAGGGCAGCCGGGGGTTGTTGCGCAGCTCCCTGAGCAGGAGTTCGCCGCCGTCGCCGGCCCCCATGATGAGCACCGGCACGCCCTGCTGGCCGCGCACCTTCTCGCGAAAGACGCGCAGGAGCCCCCGGGCGCCGGCGATGAAGCAGTAGCACAACAGGAAGTCTATGACCAGGCCCGCCCGCGAGAAGCCCCTGGGGCCGTAGAGCAGCACGAAGATGACGGCGGTGAGCCCGCTGCCCGTGAGGCTGGCCTTGGCCATCTGCACCAGGTCGTGCACCGACAGGTAGCGCCACTCGCCCCGGTAGAGGCCGAAGAGCCAGAAGCTGGTGAGCTTGGCGGCCAGGAGCCAGGGCAGGGATTGGGCCAGGATGGTCATCTCCCAGTGGGTGAGGTTGCCCTCGAACCTAAGGAGCCAGGCGGCGGCGTAGGCCGCCGAGACCAGGGCCAGGTCCAGGGCGATCTGCAGGATTTGCTTCTTGAACAACAGAACCCGGCTGAGGATGGGGCTCTTTTGCAGCCAGGAGAGCTTTTCCTGGCCCTCGTAGACCTTGACCTCGCCCAGGTAGATGCCGAACGACACCAGGCCAACGGCGATGAGCGCCACGATCACCGCCGCGGTCAGCGGGGTGGCCAGGCGCGAGAGCATGAGCGAGCCCAGGCCGCCGGCCAGGCTTATGCACAACAACAGCAGCACCGAGCGCCGCTCCGACAGGCCCAGGAAGACCAGGCGGTGGCTACTGTGGTCGCGGCCGCCCTGGGCGATGGAGCGGCCGTGGCTGGTGCGCTGGAAAGAGACCAGGGTGGTGTCGAAGATGGGCACCACCAGGGCGCCCAGGGGCACCAGGAGGGCCATGGTCAGATGGGAGGCCTGGGAGGCGCGGTTGGCGCTCAGGATGGTGGTGGCGGCCAGGGTGAAGCCCAGAAAGAGCGAGCCGCAGTCGCCCATGAATATCTTGGCCGGGTTGAAGTTGTAGATCAGAAAGCCACCGGCGGCCCCGGCCAGCATGGCCGCCATGAGTCCGGTGGAGCCGGCGCCCTCGGTCACGGCCCCCACGGTCAGCACCAGGCCGGCCACGCAGACCACGCCCGAGCTCAAGCCATCCATGTTGTCCAGGATGTTGACCGCGTTGGTGACGCCCACCAGCCAGAACACGGTCAGCGGCACCGCCAGCCAGGCCCAGGGGATTATGCCCTGGCCCAGACGGATGCCCTGGCTGACGGCCACCAGGGCCACCACCAACTGGCAGATGAACTTGACTTGTGGCTTCATCTCGCGGGCGTCGTCGTAGAGGCCCACGCAGAACATGGCCCCGGAACAGGCCAGCAGGGTCCAGTACAGGCGGTTGTGCAGGCCCAGGAGCAGGAAGGCGGCCACGAAGGCCAGGAAGATGGCCACCCCGCCGTAGACGGCGGTGGGCTTCTGGTGCCAGCGGTCCTCGCGGGGGGCCACCACCCAGCCTTGGCGGCGGGCCAGCCAGATGACCAGGGGGGTCAGGCCGGCCGAGATGGCCAGGGCCAGCAGAAAGGCGCCGGTGAGGGTCCACGCCATGGGGGCCTAGCGCTCCCGGTAATAGGCCACCACCGACTCCACGATCTCGCGGATGCCCATCTGGGGGCTGAAGCCCACCAGGGTCTTGAGCTTGCTGACCTCGGGCACCCGGCGCTGCATGTCCTCGAAGCCCTCCTCGTAGGCCTGGTCATAGGGCACCAGCACTATCTTGGAGTTGGAGCCGGTGACCTCCTTGACCAGCCCGGCCAGGGCGGCGATGGATATCTCCTGCTGGCTGCCCACGTTGACCACCTGGCCCACGGCGGCCTCGCACTGGGCCAGGGCCGCCAGGGCCGTGACCACCTCGGAGACGTAGGAGAAGCAGCGGGATTGGTTGCCGTCGCCGAAGACGGTGATGGGCTTGCCCATCAGGGCCTGCAGGGCGAAGGTGGGCAGCACCATGCCGTAGCGGCCGGTCTGGCGGGGTCCCACGGTGTTGAACAGGCGGGCCACCACCACCGGCAGGCCCCGGGCCTTGTGGTAGGCGAGCGCCAGGAACTCGTCTATGGCCTTACTGCAGGCGTAGGACCAGCGGGCCTTGCTGGTGGGTCCCATGACCAGGTCGTGGTCCTCCAAAAAGGGCACCGCGTCGTTCTTGCCGTAGACCTCGCTGGTGCTGGCGATGATGACCTTCTTGCGCTTCTTGTTGGCCAGGCGCAAGAGCACCTCGGTGCAGCCGATGTTGGTCTCGATGGTGCGCACCGGATTTTCCACGATGAGCTTGACGCCCACGGCGGCGGCCAGGTGGTAGACCACGTCGGCGCGGTCCACCAGCTCGGCCAGGAGGGGCTCCTCGCGCACGTCGGCGATGGTGTGGCCAAAGCCGGGAAGGCCGCGCAGGGCGTCCAGGTTCTCGATGGAGCCGGTGGACAGATCGTCCACCACGTGCACCTCCTGGCCCTGGTCCAAGAGGTGCTCGGCCAGGTGGGAGCCGATGAAGCCGGCCCCGCCGGTGATGAGGGCGCGGGTGGCCTTGGGTTGAAGCTGGTTCATCTGGTCCTTTCCTCTGGACAAGCGTTTCCCCGCCGCCGGGTGGGCCGGGGGCGTCCCGATTATACCTCCAGGGGCCGTCAGATACTAGCTTTGGCTATCTTGCCGGAAGGGCAGTGAAAATCCGCACCGCTCCCTGGACTTTAGCGGCTGGACAGGCCCCAGGGCTTGCCCTGGTCCAGCTTGGAGCCCACCTCGGAGCCGCAGACCGCGCAGTAGTAGGCGAACTTCTCGCCCTGGGGCAGCACCAAGAGGAGCTTGCGCCTGACCGGCTGGGCCTGGCGGCACTTGGGGCAGTAGAGGCTACTGGCCTCCAACTCGCCGTAGCTGGCGCGGCCCGGGCCGGGGCGGGAACGTGGGTCCATGAGGGTCATCCTCCCAGCGGATTCACCAATGATTATAGCAGATTCTCCAGGCCCCTAGGTCATCAGCCCCAGCTCGGCGATGAGCCGGTCCATATAGCCCAGCAAGAACTGGCGCTGGGCCGGGCTGGCGTAGCCGGTGCAGTGGCAGCGCAGGCTGTTGTGGGCGCGCACCAGAAGCTCCAGGCGCAGGCTCTCCTCTTCCAGCACCAGGGCCATGCGGTGGGGGCCGCACTCGGCGTGGGCCGTCTGCTCGGGGCTGAGCAGGTCCGGCGGCAGGTCCAGCCAGTACACGCCCTCCATGGCCGCCGGGGTCAGGGTGGCGCCCAGATACTCCAGGAGCTTCTCGATATCCGGCCGCCTGAGTTCATCCAAGACCAGCGAGCGCATCAGTTTTTCTCCTCGGGCATGGCGTCGGCGGCGCGGCCTCCCCTATAGGCGTCCAGCACGGCGTAGGTCCACAAAACAGCCAGCAGCCCCCCCAGCACCAGGAACCAGGTGGCGCCCTGGGCGCGCATCTGGGCGCCCACGGCCGCGAAGTCGCCGGGCGCGGCCCCGGCCTCCTGGGCGGCCATCACCGCCTGGCCGAACTGGTGCATGCCAAAAGCCAGCAGGATGATGAACAAGAGGCTCATGGCCGCCACCAAGAGCGAGCCCTTGAACAACTGACGGTTTAGTATCTGCCCCATGCCCGGCACCAACAGCGACAACAGCGGCGAGACAATGGCCTTGCGCATGGCCTAGACCTCCCGGCCATACACTGACAGATAATCGCGCACCTGTTGCAAAAGGCCGTCGTCCAGGGGCCGGCGCGCCCCCTCCACCAGCACCGGCTCGCCGCACTGGTGCAGATACTCCACGCACTGGCGAATGCCCAATAAGGGCCACACCGCCAGGCCGGTCTTCTGCGTGAAGGCGGCGCACGCGTCCGGCCCGCGGGCGCCCTCCATCACCCGTCCCTCGGCGTCGTAGACGGCCTGCACCTGCTCGCGGTCCACGGCCAGCGCCACGCCCACGATGTTGAGCCTGATGCCCTGGGCCTGCTCATGGGCCGCTAGCTTGTCCAGCAATTCCACCTTGGTGGCCATGGAGGTGCCCACGTCGTCCAGGATGAGCACCCGGGCGCCATCGCTGAGCGCGCCGGTGACGAACATGTTGCCCTGGCCGCTGGCCTCGCCGTGGGTCTTTTGCTCCTTGCGGTCGTACTCAAAGAGCACGTCCCGGCCATGGTCCTGCCACAGGGCGATGGCCGTGGCCTGGGCGATGGCGCTGCCCTTGTACGACGGCCCCAGCAGCACGTCCACCTCGCCGGCCTTGCCCGTGTGCTCCAGCCATTGGGCGAAGCAGCGCCCCAATTCCAGGGCCAGGCGGCCCGAGCGGAACACCCCCAGGTTGGCGAAGTAGGGCGTGGGGCGGCCATCCTTGAGCCGTAGCCCCGAGCGGAAGAACAAGGCCCCGCTCTGGGCCAGCAGCCGGGCCAGGTTTTCTTGATATGGTTGCATGCGCCGTCTCAGCGAGGGGTTAGCGTGTACTTGTCCACCAGGTGGTGGGGGTTGTAGGACTCCTTGGCGCCGCGCAGGCCGGTGAGGCCCAGGTCCTGCTCGCGGTTGATGTAGGTGTGGCCGGCCCAGGCCTCCGCCGCGAAGCGCTGGTTGATGGCCGCGTAGAGCCCGGCCAGCGCCGGGTTGGCCTTCTCGATGTGGATCACCGCCGTGCCGGGGTTCAAGGCCTCGCCCAGGCTGAAGGCCTCCACCCGGCCCTCCACCAGGATGGCCCCGCCCACGAAGTCCAAGGCCTCGAAATTGCTCAAGGCCTCGTAGATGGCCTGGTCCTCGTTGGCCAGGCTGACATCGCTGGCGCAGTCCTTGAGGGTGCACCAGTCCTGCTGCATGGCCAGCACTTGGGCCACCAGGCCGGCGTCCAGGGGGCGATACTCGTGCCCCGGATAGGCCTTGCGGAATTTGTTGAGGTGGTTCTTCTTGCCGTGGAAGCGGTTGCCGGCCAGGGCGATAAGCTCGGCGCTGAGATACACGTAGTCGCTCTGGTCGCGGTCCAGGCTGGCCGCGAAGGCCTCCGGGCTGATGCGCTCCAGCAGGTCGGCGCCCACCCGCTGGATGCTGGGCGCGGCCCCGGCCTGCTCCAGCACCCGGCACAGCTCGCGGCAGGCCGGGGTGAGGTCGCCGGGGCCAATGGGCGGCAGGGCGAAGGCCTCGTGCCCCGGCGGCTGGGCCCAGATCAGCAGATACTCGCCCCAGACCCGCCAGACCGGGCGGTAATAGCCCCGCCACATAAATAGATTGGTGAAGGTTAACTCCGAGGTCTGGGGCGGGTGCGCGCGTAAAAAGGCGTTGATGGCCTGCTTGTCGGCCAATTCCAGGGGCTTGAGGCCCTGGCTCTCCAGGGGGGCGGGGCTCATGGGCCTTGCTCGCTGCCGGGTGCATCGTGGGATTGCGGATGCATACCTAATACCGCAAATCGCCCGCCAGGCCAAGGGCCGCGAGCATGCAGAGCTTGACAGGGCGCGGGGGTGAAGTCTTTAATGGGCGAGCCGCCTGCCCAGCGTCCGCCTGGTCCATTGCCCCGGGGGGATCATCGTGAAGGACTTCTTCATCAGCTACAACAAGGCCGACCGCCAATGGGCGGAGTGGATCGCCTGGGCGCTAAAAGAGCAAGGCAAGCAGGTGGTAATCCAGGCCTGGCATTTCGGGCCGGGCTGCAACTTCCCGCTGGAAATGCACAAAGCCATCAGGGAAAGTGAAAAAATCCTGCTGGTGCTCTCGCCGGACTTCCTGACCTCCGAGTTCACCAGCCCCGAGTGGTCCGCCTTTTTTGCCCAAGACCCCACCGGTGCGCTACGCAAGATCATGCCCGTGCGGGTGAGGGATTGCAGGCCCGACGGGCTTCTCGGTCCCATCTCGTACATTGACCTGTTGGGTGCCTCACCCGAGGCTGAGGCCCAGCGGATGTTAATAGATGGCTTGTTGAATTTCGGCGAGCCCAGCACGGCGCCAAGTTTTCCAGGCGCCCAGGTCTGCACGGCCACCACGGCCACCGGCCCCAAGCCACCCTTTCCTGTTTTCTCCGTCCCCCACCAGCGCAACCCCAACTTCAGTGGGCGCGAGGACTACCTGGCGGCCCTGGGCACGGCCCTGGCCGGCGGCCCCGCCGCCCTGACCCAGCAGGCCATCGCCGGGCTGGGCGGCGTGGGCAAGACCCAACTGGCCCTGGAGTACTGCTACCGCCGCCGGGGCGACTACCCCCTGATTTGGTGGGTGCGCTGCGAGGAGCCGGCCACCCTGGCCAGCGACTACGCCGGCCTGGCCCCCCACCTGGGCATACCCCCCAACCCAGACCAGACCCAGACCGTGGCCGCCGTGCGCGCCTGGCTGGCGGCCCACCCCGGCTGGCTCTTGGTGCTGGACAACGTGGAGAAGCCCGAAGATTTGCGCGACTACCTGCCCCAGGGTGGGCAGGGGCATGTGCTGATTACCTCGCGCGAGGACATGTCTGACATTGCCAGCACCATGGACGTGACCGTCTGGCCCGAGGATGAAGCCATTGCCTTTCTCCTCAAGCGCACTGGCGAAAAGGACCAAGAAGCGGCCAAGGTCTTGGCCACCGAACTTGGCCGCCTGCCCTTGGCCTTGGAACAGGCCGGGGCCTACATCAAGAAGAGCGGTTGCGGCGTGTCTGGCTATCTGGACATGCTCAAGGACAACCTGCCCAAGTTGATGGAATGGGGCAAGGGCCTGAGCGGCTACGAGAAGAACGTGGCCACCACCTGGCTGCCGGCCTTTGCGGAGGTGCAAAAGAAAAGCCCCGCCGCCGCCGAATTGCTTAATTTGTGCGCCTTCCTGGCGCCCGATGACATACCCCTGGAAATCATCAAGGAAGGAAAAGAGTTCTTACCGCCGGCCCTGGCCGGGGCCGTGGATGACCCGCTGCCATGGAACGAGGCCCTGGCGGCGCTCAAGGCCTATTCCTTGGTGCAGAGGGAGGGCGACAGCCTCTCGGTGCATCGCCTGGTGCAGGCCGTGACGCGAGATCGGCTGGGGGAAAAGGGAAGGAAGAAGTGGGCCGGGGCGGCGGTGAGGGTGGTGAATAGGGCTGTAGATATTGACGTATTGACGGCGACTACGACCTGGCCGCTAATTACACGCTTAGTGTTGCATGGCAAAATGGTCGTCGAGTATGCGGTCGAACTCAATTCTGAGCTAGGAGATGCCAGTTACATATTGGATAGGGTTGCAACTTATCTCCAGGCTAGGGCTGATTACGTCCAATCAAAGATATTGTTTAAACGAGCCCTGCAAATTGGCATTGATGCTTATGGTGATGACCACCCTGACGTTGCAAGTAGGCGTAGTGATTTTGGGATAGTCTTAAAAGAGCTTGGGGACTTAACCGCTGCACGGAATTTGTTTGAGCAGGCCCTGGCGAGCGATTTGAATACCTTTGGCCCTGACCACACTATTGTGGGTGTTAGGCGTGGGTTGCTTGGGCAGACATTTATGGCGCTTGGGTATTATCAAGAAGCAAAAGAACAAATCGAATTAGCGCTTAATATTTTTACTAAATTACTTGGCGATCGGCACTCTAACGTGGCCACTTGTCGTGGTGACTTAGGCTTGGTGTTAAAATCACTTGGTGACCTATCGGGTGCTCGGGCGCAATTTGAGTTAGCCTTGTCAATTGACTCGGAGGTTTTCGGCCCAGAACACCTTGCAGTGGCCGTCCACCAGCGCCATTTAGGAATGGTGTTACGGGATATTGGTGATTTACCAGCAGCCCGGGAACAGTGTGAGCATGCGCTTGCCATTGATTTAAAGGTCTATGGTCCCGGCCACCCCGAGGTGGCTCATACCCATAATATCCTGGGTAGTGTGCTTCAAGACATGGGGGAACTTAATGCTGCGCGGACTCAGTTTGAGTGTGCTATTGATATCGACTTGAAAATCTACGGCCCAGACCACTGTCAGGTAGCCAGGGACCGTCTCGCCCTGGGGGGTGTGCTATTTCTTCTAGGTAGATACATAGATGCATTAGACCATGGGATCAAAGCACTGAAGATTATAGAGCAAAGTCTCCCGGCTGATCATCCCAACATCATTGTGACACTTTCAAACCTCGCGGCCTGCCACGCAAAGCAGGGCAACCACGGCCAGGCCGCCGAACTGCGCGCCCGCGCCCAGGCCCTCAAGGCCCAGCGCCAGGCCAAGGGCCTGGACGGCTAGCGCCCGCCCCTTCCCCCATTTCCCTGATATTCTTCGCTCTTATTGTCTTTTCTTGCCCCGCTCCCATCCCCTCTTTCCCCTAATCCTACCTACTCAATTGATATTAGTTTCACAATTGTCAATTGCCGTTGACGTGGCCGAGGCCGATGAACTATTAATGGTATTTAGTAAATGAACCATGTTCACCAACAAGGGTTTTGCCAATAACATCATGGGCATAGCCGAACGCAAAACCCGCGAGCGCCAGCAGCGCGCCCTCCAGATCATGGACGCGGCCAAGCGGGTCTTCTCGGCCAAGGGCTTTGGCGGGGCCACCATGGAGGAGATCGCCCAGGCGGCGGAGCTTAGCCCGGCCACGCTCTACCTCTACTTCAAGAACAAGAACGAGCTCTACGCCTCCTTGAACCTGCGCATGCTCACCTTCTTGCGCGAGCGCCTGGACAAGGTGGCCCAGGACGCCTCCCTGGATAGCGGCCAGAAGGTGCGCGCCCTCTCCGGCGCCCTATATGACGTGTTCCAGTTCGACCCCCTGATCCTGTTCAACGTCTTCCACATGCAGTCCAGCGAGGCCCTGGGCGCCCTGTCGCCGCCCATGGTGGAGAAGATCAACGGCCTGTCCGCCCAGGCCCTGCGCGCCATGGGGGCCATCTTCCAGCAGGGCATGGACCAGGGCGTGTTCCGCCCCGGCCACCCCATCGCCCTGGCCGACATGGTCTGGGCGGTCTTCTCGGGCCTGGTGCTCTTCGAGGAGAACAAGCGCATCTTCGACCCTGGCAAGGACTTTCTCAAACCCACCCTGGACATGGCCCTGGAGATCATCGCCCGGGGCCTGGAGGCACCCGCGCCCCCGCCCGTGCCCGCCGCGCCGGCCCGGGCCAAGGCCCGCCCGGCCCGGGGCCAGAAGGTCAAGACACCATGAGCGCCCCCATCCTGGCCGTGGAGAACCTCACCCTGGCCTTCGGCGGGCTCAACGTGCTCACCGATGTGAGTTTCGCCGTGCAGCCGGGGCAGATATTCGCCATCATCGGCCCCAACGGCGCGGGCAAGACGTCCATACTCAACTGCATAGGCGGCTTCTACCGCCCCCGCCAGGGGCGGGTGCTCTTCGATGGCCAGGACATCTCCCGCGTGGCCCCGGACAAGCGCGCCGCCCTGGGCCTGGCGCGCACCTTCCAGAACATCGCGCTGTTTCGGGGCATGACCGTGCTGGACAACATCAAGCTGGGCCGCCACGCCCACCTGCGCACGGGGCTCCTGCCGGCCCTGGCCTACTGGGGGCCGGCCCAGCGCGAGGAGCTGGAGCTGCGGCGCGAGGTGGAGGAGACGATCATAGACTTCCTGGAGATAGAGCACATCCGCAACCAGCCCGTGGCCTCCCTGGCCTATGGCCTGCAAAAGCGGGTGGAGCTGGCCCGCGCGCTGGCCATGCGCCCCAAGGTGCTACTCATGGACGAGCCGGTGGCGGGCATGAACCTGGAGGAGACCGAGGACATGGCGCGCTTCATCCTGGACATCAAGGAGGAGCGCGACATCACCATCGTCATGATCGAGCACGACATGCACATGATTATGGACATCAGCGACCACGTGGTGGTGATGAACTTCGGCCAGAAGATAGCAGACGGCACGCCAGGGGAGGTGCAGCACCACCCCGAGGTAATAAAAGCATACCTGGGTGAGAAGCAGCAGAGGTAGCCAGGCATGGACATCCTGCCCCAGCTCATAGTCAGCGGCCTGGCCACCGGCGGGGTCTACGCCCTCATCGCGCTGGGCTTCGTGCTCATCTACAAGGCCACCCACATCATCAACTTCGCCACCGGCGAGTTCATGATGATCGGGGCCTACTTCTGCTACACCTTCATGGCCCTGGCCGGCGTGCCGGTGCTGCCGGCCTTCCTGCTGGTGATGGTCTGCGCGGCCATCCTGGGCTTTATGGTGGAGCGGGTCATCCTCAGGCACATGCTGGGCCAGCCGGTCATCAGCATCATCATGGTGACCATCGGGCTCAGCTCCATACTGATGGGCCTGGCCGAGATCATCTGGACCAGCCAGTTCAAGAACCTGCCGCCCATGTTCCCCCGGGCGCCCTTGAACCTGGGGGTGGCGGTGGTGCGCTCCAACCTGGCCTACGGCTTTATCATCTCCATGGCCGCCGTGGGGGCCTTCGCGCTCATCTTCAAGTACGCCAAGGCGGGCGTGGCCATGCGCGCCACCGCCGGGGACCAGATGGCGGCCTTCTCCATGGGCATCAACGTGAAAAGCATGTTCAGCCTGGCCTGGGCCTTGGGCGGCATCGCCGCCGCCCTGGGCGGGGTCATCATCGGGGCCATCGGCGGCATCAGCCCCACCCTGGGGGCCGTGGGCCTCAAGATCTTCCCGGTGGTGATCCTGGGCGGCCTGGACTCCATCGGCGGGGCCGTGCTGGGCGGGCTCATCATCGGCGTCCTGGAGAACCTGGCCGGCGGCTACCTGGACCCCTTCTTCGGCGGCGGGGTCAAGGAGGTAGCGCCGTTTGTGTTCATGGTGCTGGTGCTGTTGCTCAAGCCCTACGGCCTGTTCGGCAAGGAAGAGATAGAGAGGCTGTGAGTTGCGCATAGGAGACTTCAAGGAGACCTACGCCGCCGACGAGGCGGTCTTCCGCACGCCCACGGTGCGCTTCTGGCTGTGGGCCCTGGCCGCGGCGCTCCTGGTCTTTCCCCTCTTGGCGGGAGAGTACCTGATCTACATGGCCAACATCACCGCCGTGGCCGTGGTGGGGGCCGTGGGGCTCAACCTGCTCACCGGCTGCACGGGGCTCATCTCCCTGGGCCACGCCGGCTTCATGGGCGTGGGGGCCTACACCTCGGCCATCCTCATCACCAAGTTTGGCGTGCCCTTCATCCTCACCCTGCCCATCTCGGGCCTGGCGGCGGCCCTGTGCGGGGTGATCGTGGGCGCGCCCAGCTTGCGCATGAAGGGCCTGTACCTGTGCATCGCCACGCTCGCCGCCCAGGTGATCCTGGAGTTCACCTTCGTGCACTGGGAGTCCCTGACCCACGGCATCCGGGGGCTCAACGTGCCGGCGCCCACCCTCTTCGGCCTGTCCCTGGCCAGCGGCCCGGCCTTCTATTACGTCATCATGATCGTGGCGGCCATCTCGGTGACGGCCAGCCGCAATCTCTTCCGCACCCGCGTGGGCCGGGCCTTCATCGCCATCCGCGACCGCGACATCAGCGCCCAGCTCATGGGCATCAATCTCTTCCAGTACAAGCTCTACGCCTTCGCGCTCAGTTCCTTCTTTGCCGGCATGGCCGGCTGCCTGATGGTCAACCTGCTCAAGGTGGTCACCCCGGAGCAGTACCCCCTGCACCTGTCCATCCAGTATTTGGCCATGATAATCGTGGGCGGCCTGGGCAGCATATTGGGCAGCATCCTGGGGGCCATCTTCATGACCATCGTGCCCGAGCTTCTGCGCAGCGCCCTGGGCCTGTTCCAGGGCCTGGACCCCCAGATCATGAGCTACCTGTTCCCCCTGCAAACCGTGATCTTCGGCGCGCTGATCGTGGGGTTTCTGGTCTTCGAGCCCCACGGCCTGGCCGAGATGTGGCGGCGGGCCAAGGCCTACTTCCGGCTGTGGCCTTTTGAGTATTAAGGACACGACCCGGCGCGCGTTGGCCGCCGGGCCTGGTTTTCATAACGCACCCAGAGGGAGGGAAGAGGGATGAAAGCAAGTCGCTATTGGCGGGTGGGCGTGGCCCTTGTCTTGGCCCTGGGGCTATCGGCGGGCGCGGCGAGCGCCCAGGAAAAGATCGTGGTGGGCGCCGGCCAGCCCATCACCGGCCGCTTCGCCTTCGCCGGCAAGCACATCAACGACGGCCTGGCCGACAGCTTGGCGCTGGCCAACGAGAAGGGCGGCATCGCCGGCAAGAAGATCGAGTACATCTTCGAGGACACCGGTTACGACACCAACCGCGCCGTGGCCTCCTTCAAGAAGCTCATGGCCCAGCACAAGCCGGTAATCATGTATGGCGAGAGTACCGGCGTGGGCAAGGCCATGGCCCCGGAGATCAACAACACCTACAAGGTGCTCTACGGCTCCACCTCCTTCAGCGAGGAGCTGGCCGACCGCAAGGCCAATCCCTACATGATCGTCAGCGGCCCCACCTACGCCCAGCAGTTCGGCATCCTGCTCAAGTACATCGCCGCCAATCCCAAGAAGAAGGGCGTGGCCCCCAAGGTGGCCTTCTTCTACAGCGACACCGAGTTCGGCCGCGACCCCATCCCCCATGCCCGCGAGATGGCCAAGAAGCTGGGCGTGGAGGTGGTGGCCGAGGAGGTGACCCAGGTGGGCGCCGTGGACGTCACCAGCCAGCTTCTGGACATGAAGCGCAAGGCGCCTGACTACTGCATCTTCCAGGGCTACGTGGTGGCCCCCATCGCCGACGTCATCAAGGGCGCCCGCGACTATGGCATGGACACCACCTTCATGGGCACCTTCTGGACCATGGACAAGCAGCTCCTGGACGCCCTGGGTCCCGACGGCGAGGGCTACATGGGTGTCAACCCCTACGCCTACTGGTGGGACGAGGACGTGCCCGAGATCAAGGCCATCCGCGATTTCAACAAGCGCAACCATCCCGAGATCACCTACCGCCCCAATTCCTACATGCAGGGCTGGTTCACGGGCATGATCTTCGTCAAGGCCATGCGGATGTGCGCCGAGAAAAAGCTGCCCATCACCGGCGAGAACCTTAAGAACATGGTCCCCCAGATCAAGGACTGGGACACCAACGGCCTGACCGGCAAGGTGAGCATCAAGGACACCAACAGCACCAACGTGGGCCGGGTCTACAAGGCCGACGTCAAGAAGGGCATCTTCGTGCCGGCCTCGGACTGGATCTATCTGGACTGAGCCCGGTGCCCGGGCGGGCATAACGGGTCGGGTGGGGCCATGGCATAACCAAGGCCGGCGGCTCCCATTGGGGGCCGTAGTGGAACCACAAGGAAAGCTGCATCGCCCTCTCCCCCCAGCGGGGGGGAGGGCCAGGGTGAGGGGGGAATCTGACAGACGAGCGCAGACCCCCCCACCCCAACTCTCTGCCCCATCAAAACGGGGGAGAGGGGAAAGAACAAGGATGGAAGACCACATCCTGGCGGTGAACAACATCGAGGTGGTGTACAACCACGTGGTGCTGGTGCTCAAGGGCATGTCGCTCAAGGTGCCCCGGGGGGCAGTGGTAGCCCTCTTGGGCTCTAACGGCGCCGGCAAGACCACCACCCTCAAGGCCATCAGCGGCTTTCTGCCCCTGGAGAACGGCGAGATCACCGACGGCGGCGTGGACTTCGACGGCCAGCCGCTCAAGGGGCTGGCCCCCCATCAGATCGTGCGCGCCGGCGTCTTCCAGGTGCTGGAGGGTAGGCGGGTCTTCGAGGACCTCACGGTGGAGGAGAACCTGGCCTGCGGGGCCTACACCCGCCGCGACAAGGGCGGCGTGGCCTCAGACCTGGACAAGTGCTTCGCCTACTTCCCGCCGCTCAAGAAACGGCTGAAGAACCTGGCCGGCTACCTGAGCGGCGGCGAGCAACAGATGCTGGCCATCAGCCGGGCGCTTCTTGCCCGGCCCAAGCTGATGCTCCTGGACGAGCCCTCCCTGGGCCTGGCCCCCCTGCTGGTGGAGGAGATATTCGGCATCATCGGCCAGATCAACCGCCAGGAGGGCACCACCATCCTCTTGGTGGAGCAGAACGCCCAGATGGCCCTGTCGGTATCGAGCTACGGCTACATCATGGAAAACGGCCGCGTGGTCATGGACGGTCCGGTGGAACGCCTCCTGGCCGACCAGGACGTGCAGGAGTTCTACCTGGGCCTGGGCAGCGGTGGCGGGCGCAAGAGCTACCACGAGGTCAAGCATTACAAACGGAGGAAGAGATGGCTGAGCTGAGCGGCCGCACGCTGGGCCAGTTCTTCCTGGAGCGGGTGGCCGAGCGCGGCCAGCGGGTGGCCCTGCGCGAGAAGGACTTCGGCATCTGGCAGCGGGTGACCTGGAACGGCTACCTGGAGCACGTGCGCGATTTCGCCCTGGGGCTCAAGGCCCTGGGCTTTGAGCGCGGCGACCACCTGGCCATCCTGAGCGAGAACTGCCGCGAGTGGCTCTACGCCGACATCGCCACCATCTGCCTGGGGGGCGTGACCGTGGGCGTCTACCCCACCAGCCCGGCGGCCGAGGTGGGCTACGTGGTGGGGCACTCCGACAGCCGCTTCGTGGTGGCGGAGGACCAGGAGCAGACCGACAAGATCCTGGAGGCCCTGGACCGCCTGCCGCTCTTGACCAAGATCATCGTCATGGACATGAAGGGCCTGCGCCACTACCCCAGGGAGCGCATCATGTCCTTCGCCGAGGTGGAGGCCCTGGGCGCGGCCCTGCACGCCAAGGACCCGGGCCTCTTCCTGGAGGAGGTCAACCAGGGCCGGCCCCAGGACGTGGCCATCATGGTCTACACCTCGGGCACCACCGGCCCGCCCAAGGGCGCCATGCTCAGCCACCAGAACGTGGAGGCCATGACCGCCGCCACGGTCAAGGCCATCGGGGCCAGCGAGGCCGACACCGTGGTCTCCTACCTGCCCCTGTGCCACGTGGCCGAGCGCATCTTCTCGCTGTTCCTGCCCCTGTACCTGGGCAGCACCGTCAACTTCGCCGAGAGCGTGAACACCATCCAGAACGACCTGCGCGAGATAGGCCCCACGGTGTTTTTGGGGGTGCCGCGCATCTGGGAGAAGCTGCAATCCTCCATCCTCATCAAGATCAAGGACAGCCGGCCCTTGAAGCGCTGGCTGTTCAAGCGCGCGCTAGCCGTTGGCCACGCCGCCGCCGAGGCCCGCCTGGAGCAGAAGCCCCTGGGGCCGGGCCTGGCCTTGGCCTGGCGGGCGGCCTTTTGGCTGATGCTGCGCGCCCTGCAAAACTACGTGGGACTCCGGCGCGTGCGCTTCTGCTTCTCGGCGGCGGCCACCATCAGCCCCGAGGTGCTGCGCTTCTTCCACGACCTGGGCATACGGGTCAAGGAGGGCTACGGCATGACCGAGTCCACGGGCCTGTCCTTCATCCACCAGGGCGAGGACATCCGCATGGGCACCGTGGGCCGGCCCATCGAGGGTATCGAGTTCCGGCTCGCCGCCGACGGCGAGCTGCTCAAGAAGGGCCAGAGCATCTTCGTGGGCTACTACAAGAACCCCGAGGCCACGGCCAACACGGTGATTGACGGCTGGCTGCACACCGGCGACGTGGCCGAGGTGACGCCCCAGGGACACCTGCGCATCGTGGACCGCAAGAAGGACCTCATCATCACCAGCGGCGGCAAGAACATCAGCCCCTCGGAGATCGAGAACGCGCTCAAGGTCAGCCCCTACATAAACGAGGCCATCGTGGTGGGCGATGGCCGCAACTACCTGGCGGCCCTGATCCAGATTGACTTCGACAACGTGGGCAAGTGGGCCACCGACAACCGCCTGGCCTACACCAATTTCAAGAACCTGGCCCAACTGGCCGAGGTGCGCGGGCTCATCCAGGGCGAGGTGGACCAGGTCAACGCCCGCGTGGCCCGGGTGGAGAACGTGCGCAAGTTCAAGCTCTTGGAAAAGGCCCTGGACCACGACGACGACGAGCTGACCGCCACCATGAAGGTGCGCCGGGCCAACATCAACAAGAAGTTCGCCACCGAGATCGCCGAAATCTACGGACGCTAGGAGGCTGTCTGCGTAATACGAAGACAGCCTCCTAGGCGCCAGGCCCCAGCGCCCCCGTCCCCGCCCCGCGCCCTGGCCCTCCTCCCCCGGCGGCCCCGCCCACCAGGGGGAGCCCCCTTTTTCTCGCTTGACACGCGAAAAAGACTGTAAAATTTGTAGTCGCTAGACAGTCTCGCGGCCTTCTTGGGGGAGAGGAAGGGCCCTAGCGTGGAAAAAGAGCTGACGGCGGTCTTTGATTGCATCAGCGAGGGCGTGGTCTACAAGGATGCCAGCGGGCGGATCAGGCTCTTCAACCAGGCCGCCGAGGATATCCTGGGCCTGAGCAGGGAGCAGGCCCTGGGGCTCACCTCCGTGGGCCACGACTGGGGCATGCTCCACGAGGACGGCTCCCCCTGCCCCGGCGGCGAGCACCCTTCGGTCATCACCCTGCGCACCGGCCAGGCCCTGCACAACCAGGTGCGCGGCATGCCCCGCCCTGGCGGCGGCGTCACCTGGCTGTCCATAAACACCAGGCCCGTCTTCGAACCGGGCCAAGACCAGCCCAGCGGGGTGGTCATATCCTTCCGCGACATCAGCCAGCAAAGGCTCGATCAGGAGGCCCTGCGCCAAGGCGAGGAGCGCTACCGCCAACTGGTGGAGCACGCGCCGGCGGGGATCTACGAGATTGACCTGGCCACCGGCCGCTTCCTAAGCGTCAACGACGTGATGTGCCTTTACACCGGCTACAGCCGCGAGGAGTTCCTGGCCCTCAATGCCCTGGACATCCTGACCCCCGAGAGCGCCGCCCTGTTCCGCCAGCGGCAGATGCGGGCGGCCGCCGGCCAGGCGGTGCCGCCCTCGGTGGAGTTTGCCATCCGCGCCAAGGACGGCGGCATCTTCCACGTGCTGCTCGACGTCAGCGCGCAGCGCCGGCCTGATGGGCGTATGGTGGCCTCGGTGGTGGCCCACGACATCACCCAGCGCAAGCGCATGGAAGAAGCCTTGCGGGCGCGGCTGCGCCTTATGGAGCTGGGTACCGCTGGCTCCGTAAAGGACCTGCTGCGCAAGACCCTGGACGAGGTTGGCGCCCTGGTGGAGAGCCCCCTCGGTTTTTTCCACTTCGTGGAGTCCGACCAGAAGACCCTGTGCCTACAGGCCTGGTCCACCAGGACCATCAACGAATTCTGCGCCGCCCAGGGCGATAACCTGCACTACGGCCTTGACCAGGCCGGGGTATGGGTGGATTGCGTGCATCAGCGCCGGCCAGTGGTGCACAACGATTACGCCGGCCTGAGCCATCGCAAGGGTCTGCCCGAGGGCCACGCCAAGGTGGTGCGTGAGCTGGTGGTGCCCATATTCAGGGAGGGGCGCATAGTGGCCATCCTGGGCGTGGGCAACAAGCCGAGGCCCTACACTGACGAAGACGTGGCCCTGGTCAGCCGCCTGGCCGATTGGTCCTGGGACATCGCCCAGCGCAAGCAAGCCGAGGAGGAACTGCGCCTCAACCAGGAACGGTTGCAGGTGGCCCTGGCCCCGGTGGACCTGGCCGTGTTCCAACAGGACCGCGATCTGCGCTACACCTGGATGTACAAGCCCCAACTGGGCTACGACGCCAGCCAAGTGGTGGGCCACACCGACGCCGAACTGCTGCCCGCCCAGGACGCGGCGCTGGTGACGGAGATCAAGAGGGGCGTGGTGGCCAGCGGCCGGGGCGCCCGCCAGGAGGTGCCGGTCACCACCGCCCATGGCACCCTGACCTTCGACCTGGTGGTGGAGCCCTTGCGGGACCAGGACGGGGCGGTGGTGGGAGTGGCCGGAGCGTCACTCAACATCAGCGAGCGCAAGCGGTCCGAGGGCCGCAGGATGTTCCTGGCCCGCGCGGCCAGCACCCTGCTCGACGCCGACACGCCGGCCAGCGTGGTGCGCGCGCTGTGCGCCGAGGCCCTGGCCCTGCTGGACTGCCAGGTGTTTACCAACTACCTTCGCGACAGCGCCACCGGGGCGCTGAGGCTCAACGCCTGGGGCGGCATCTCCGATCAAGAAGCCCAGGACATCACCTGCCTGGAAGGGGAATCCACCGTGTGCGGCCACGCCGCCGCCCAGGCCTACCGCGTGGTGGCCGAGGACGTGCCCAATTCAGCCGACCAACGCACGGAGCTGATCAAGTCCCTGTGGATCTCGGCCTACGCCTGCCACCCCCTGCTGTGCCAGGGCCAGGTACTGGGGACCCTTTCCTTCGGCACGCGCGGCCGGGTCAAGTTCGACGCCGAGGAGCTTGACTTCATGAAGTCGCTGGCCGATATCCTGGCCATGGCCATGCGGCGCAGGCTGGCCGAGGAGAAGCGCTGGCAACTGGAGGCCCAGCTCCGGCAGGCCCACAAGATGCAGGCCGTGGGCACCCTGGCCGCCGGCGTGGCCCACGAGTTCAACAACCTGCTGGCGGTCATCATGGGCTATGCCGAGTTGGTGCGTGACGAGGCCCAGGGCCGGCGGGACATCCTGGACGACCTGGCCCCCATCCTGACCGCCTGCCAGCGCGGGCGGGACCTAGTCAAGCAGTTGGCGGTCTTCAGCCGCCAGGCGGAGCCCCAGGCCAGGCCGCTGAACCTCAACCAGCAGATCGCCGCCACCGGCGAGATGCTGGCCAGGCTGCTGCCCCGGGCGGTGACGGTGCATGCCGGCCTAGCCCCGGAGCTGCCCATCGTGGGCATGGACGCCGGGCATTTCCAGCAGGTGCTGATCGCCCTGGCCAACAACGCCGCCCAGGCCATGCCCGCCGGCGGCCGCCTGGACATCGAAACCGCCGGCGTCACCCTGGGGCCCACGGTCTGCGCCAGCTGCGGCGAGACCTTTTCCGGCGACTTCGTTCTTCTCAAGGTACGCGACAGCGGCCCGGGCATGGACCCCGAGACGGCCCAACGCGTCTTCGAGCCCTTCTTCACCACCAAGGGGGTGGGCGGCGGCGTGGGCCTGGGGCTCTCGGTGGCCCAGGGCATCATCAAGAGCCACGGCGGACACATCGTCTGCCAGAGCGCCCCGGGCCAGGGCACCTGCCTGGAGGTCTACCTGCCGGTCTACCACGCCGGCCAGGGTGCCGCCATGCCGGAGGCGTCCCCTATTCTGGCTGGCGGCGGCGGCCATGAAACCATCTTGCTGGTGGATGACGAGGAGGCCCTGCGCGACCTGGGCCGGCGCCTGCTGGGCCAGGCTGGTTACACGGTGCTGACCGCCCCCAATGGCGAGGAGGCCTTGCGCCTATTCCGGGAAGACCCGGCGGCCATCGCCCTGGTGCTCTTGGATTTGGGCATGCCCGGCATGGGCGGCCAGAGGTGTCTGCAAGAAATCCTGGCCCTGGCCCGCGGGGCCAAGGTGGTGGTGGCCTCGGGTTACACCAGCGGCGGCCAGGACCAACAGGCCCTGGACGCCGGGGCCCATGCCTTCGTGGCCAAGCCCTTCCGCAAGGCCGAACTCCTGGGGGTAATCCGCCAGGTGCTGGACCGGCCGGCCGTTCCCTAGCCCATGCGCGAGAGCTGGTCCGGCCCCCAGCGGGTGCCGGCGGGCAAGGCGCGGTAGGCGTTCAAGAGCCGCTGCCCCTGGCCCAGGCGTTTGAGCTCGCCCCTAAGACGCGCCAGCACTTCCTCCAGGAGGACGGCGGAGCGCCGGTCCAACTCCCCCAGACGCGCCGACTGCTCCGTGATCTGACGCAGGACCTCCCTGGCCAGAACGGCCTGTTCCGGCGGCAGGCCGGCCAGGGCCTCTTCCAGGCCGGGCCAGGCCTGGCCCAGTTCCTGGTGCAGGGCCATGACCTGGGCGAACAGGAGCCGCCGCCGCTGCATGGCGTCCTCCAGGGGCGCGAACTGCTCCTGCTCGATGAGCCCCTGGCAGGCTAAAGCCTGGCCGGTCAACTCGGCCTGCAGGCCGGCCAGGCGCTCCAGATGGCCCAGAAGGTTCATGACAGGGCCTTCTCCCTGATCAGCGGCATCAGCCGGCGCCAGTCATGAAGCTGCTGGCAGAGGTCGTATTGCAACACGTCGGCCAAGAGCACCCAGTCCTCCTGCTCCTGGGCGCTCAAAAGCTCCTGCACCAGCCTGGCCAGGCGCTCCAGGCGCTCCTCCAGACTCACGCCCTCCACCTCGATGGCCGTGAAGTCCAGCTCCAGGGCGTCGCGGGTGGTCTGCAAGACCTGCATGAACAGTTGCAGGCTCTCCAGGCAGGTCAAATAGTGCTCGCTGGCCTCGCTCTCGTCGCTGACCCTAAACAGCTCGGCCACCCGCTCCACGGCGGCGGCCAGGGTGTTGAGGTACTGGCCGGCGTTGCCCAAAAAGTGCAGGGCCACCTGGCGGGCGTCCAGGGTCTCCACCTCCAGGCGTTCGATGCTCTCCCGGCTCAGGGCCGTGGCGGCGCCCAGCCTGGCCTCCTCGAAGGGCTGGCCGTTGATGCGCACCTCGGTGAGGGTGCGGTCCTGGGTCAGGCTGCTGTCCATGAGGGCCTGCAACATCTCCTGCAGGTTGCCCCCCGCCAGGCCGCCTTCAAGCGGCTTGCCATCCAGATAGACTTCCATGTCTTAATCGCTTCCTTGCTAAAGGTTGCAGACCCCATGCGGCGGCGTGCGCCGTATCAGTTCAAGCCCGGCCCGGGGGCCAGGCGCTCGAGCATCCATTGCGCGGCTGTCTGGGGGCCGGCACCCCGGCCCTGGGCCAGGGCGGCCAGGCCGGCGGCCTGGGCCGCGCCGTCCATTTCCACCGGGGCCGCCGGCCCCAGGCAGCGCGTGAGCAGCGCCTCCATGCGGTGGTAATAGGTGTGCTGGGCCAGCACCCGCCGCCGCCCGGCCTGGGCCATGGCCGCGCGTTCCCCGGGGTGGCGCAGGTAGTGGGCGGTCATCTCCAAGAGCTGGTCCTCATTGTCGAAGACCGCCACCTCCCGCCCCGGGACCAAAAAGTCCTCTAGGCCGCGCACCCGGTCCACCAACTGGAAGCCGCCGCAGGCCGGCACCTCCAGGGTGCGGGGGTTGACGAAGTCGGCCCCGCCGACACGGGTCTCGCACAGCGGGGATGAATGCAGGTTGATGACCACCTGGCAGGCGTTGTAGATGGCCACCACCTCCTCGCTGTCCAGGTAGCGCTCCTGGGCCAAAAAGGGCTCCAGCTCCTTGAGGCCCCGCCAGCCCACGCCCCACAGCCGCAGGTTCAAGCCGCGGGCCACCAGGTCCTTGAAGATGCGTTGGCGGTTGGGGTAGCCGGCGCCCATGAAGCCCACCGGCGCGCCGTATTCCCGGCGCTGGGCCGGGGTCAGCTCCCGGGGGCAATGCACCGGCGGGTGGGCGGCCATGGGCAGATAGGCGTGGTTGGCCCCCAGGCCGTCCAGTTCGCGCTCCAGCTCCGGCCCCTGGATGTGAAAGAAAAAGTCGTAGGCCGCCGCCACCTCGCGGAAGTAGGCCATGAGGCGAAAATCCTCCACGAACCAAAAAGCCGTGGCCACGCCCAGGTCCTTGAGGTCCTTGATGGCCTTGCGGTCCAGGGGGGCCTGGGCCAGGGCCAGGAGCAAATCCGGCGGCGACTTCTCGGCCTCCAGCACCGTCAGCTCGCCCAAAAAGCGGATGAGCGGGGCGCGCACCCGGTCCAGGCGCTCCAGGGGGCCGCGCCAGGTAAGCAGGCGCTGGTGCAGGGGGGCCACCTGGTCCAGGGGCAGGGTCAGCACCTGGCAGCCCAGGGCCTCCAGGGCCTGGCCGCACCAGTAGGCCACGGGCAGGGAGCCGCCGAAGATGGCTGGCACCACCATGACCCGGGGCCGGCGAGGCCGGCTCTGGCGGGCGGCGGGCGGCGCGGCCAGGCGGCGCTCGAGCCCCTGGACCTCCACGGGATAAAGCCTTGCCGAGGGCCGGTGCAGGTACAGGGAGCGGCCTTGCAGGTCGCCCAGCTCGCCGGGGTCCACCACCAGGCGCGCGCCCTCCATGAGGGGGCGCAGGTCGCGGGCGGTCAGCGCCAGGCGCAAGAGCCGGGGGTCGGGCTCCCAGATCAAGAGGTCGCGGCCCAACAGGGGCTCCAGGTGGTAGCCCAGGCCGAAACCCAGGGCCACCAGGGGGCCGTCCGGGGCGCGGGTGGCCAGGCCCTTGCCCTCGGCCACCGGGTCCACCGAGGAGGTGAGCCGCGCCTGCCCCACGATGAGCCCCGGCGCGCCGGAGCGGCTGGGCTCCAGGCGGGCCTGGGGATGGGGTTGACTCTCCTCCAGCAGGTGGGCCAAAGCGGGCGCCCGGCGGGCCAAGGCGGCCAAATTTTCCTTCCAAAAGTCCATTTTCGCCCCTATGCGGCCTTTGCCCCCAGGTAAAGCAAGAACAATACCAGTGGCTATTGCCCGTTATCGAAGCCGTCCATGGCCCGCGCGCTACAGATCGGCGGCCAGGGCCAGCACCTCGGCCGCCTCGCGGCAAGCGGCCTCCAGCCCCGGCGGGGCGTCTGGCCCCACCAGGCGGGCCAGGGCACCCAGGCCCGGGGCCTGCCGCAAGAGCCGTTGGGCGGTGGCCTGGTCAGCCTGGGCGGCGGCGCGGGCCAGATCCCCGGCGGCGCGGGACAGACCGGCCAGGGCCGCGCGGTGGTCCGGGCCGGGGGGCAGATGCTCGGCGCGCAACTCCTGGCGCCAAGTCTGGCCTGGGGCCTGGCTGGGGCGCAGCAGGCGCCGCCCGGCCTGGCGCAGGGCCAGGGCCAGGCCGCCGGCCTGGTCCAGGGGCTGGGCCGCCAGGGGGCGGTAGCGCTGGCCAAAGCCGTCCATCTCGCCCGCCAGGGCCTCCACGCCGGGCGGCAGGTCCAGACCGGCGGCGGCCAGGTCGGCGGGGGCGCCATGCAACAGGCGCAACCCCGCCTGGAACGCCGCCGCCGGGCCGATGAGCCGCCGGCATGGGGCCTGGCCCTGGCAGGCCGGGCGGTCCTCCAGGCAGGGGCCGCAGGCGTCGCGGGCCTGCAAGACCAGGTGCCCGGGGCCGTAGGGGCCGGTCTCGTGGGCCTGGGCCGGCCCCATGAATAGGGCCAGCACCCTGGCCCCCACGGCGGTAGCCAGATGCAGGGTGCCGGTGTCGGCCGAGACCACCAGGTCGGCTTGGGCCAGCACCCCGGCCAGGGTGGGCAGGTCGGTCTGGCCCATGAGGTCGGTCAGCGGCGCGCCTGGCCCCAGGGCGGCGGCCAGGCGGTGGCCCAGGGGGCGCTCGCCGCCGGCGCCGGTTATCACCAGCCTGGCCCCTTGCCCGGCCAGGCCCCGGGCCAACTGGGCGAAGCTCTCCAGGGGCCAGCGCCGCAAATCGTGGTTGGCCCCCAATTGCAACACCACCCGCGGCCCGGCGCTGGGCAGGAGCGCCCGGGCGGCGGCCAGGGCCTGGGGCTCCACCCGCTGGTCCAGGCGGGTGGCTGGCGGTCCGTGGGGCTGGGCATAGGAGGCCAGGATGTCGCAGAGATGCAGGCGGGTCAGGCGCCGGTCGCTGACCATGTGCATGACAAAGGGTGTCCAGGCCTCGCCGGTCAGGGCGCCCCTGGCCGGGTCGGGCCGCCAGCCCCTGAGCCTGGCCCCGGACCAGCCGGCGGCCAGGCCGGCGGCCAGGTGGCTAAGGTTGAGGTTGTAGACCTCCTGCGCCTCCTCGGCCCACAGAGGCTCGCACAGGCCGCGCAGGCGGGCCAGGCCCAGGTGGGGCGGGCCAGCGGCGGCCTCCCGCATATGGGCCGGGTCCAGAATGTGGACCTGGTCCACATGGCGGCAGGCCCGGGCCAGGGGTAGCACCGCCGGGGCCACGGCCACGGCGATGCGGGCCTGGGGATGGCTGGCGCGCAGGGCGGCCAGGAGGGGCGTGGTTTGCAAAAAATCGCCCAGGCGGGCCAACTGGATGACCATCAGGGAGCGCGCCTGGCCGCGCACCAGGCTTAAACGCCGCCCGGGCGGCTGGCCCTGCCTAGATAAGGCCGGCACGCTTCACCTCGGCCAGAAGCTCGGGCGGCGCCGGGCGCACACGGCGCAGGGCGGCCTGGGGGTCCAGGGCGCCCAGGGCCGGCCCCTGGGCCGGGGCCAGGGCCAGCCAGCGGCCGGCGTGAAAGCGCTCGCCGCCCTGCCCCACCAGCCCCCGGGGCATAAAGCTCAGGCACACCGGCCGGCCGGGCAAGAGGCTCAAGATGTCCTCGCGCCCCAGGTCGTGCAGGCGGGCCAGGTGACCGGGCATCAGTAGGGGCCAGGCCCCGCTGGCCACGCACAACAGCAGATAGCCGCCGGGCCGGCAGCAGGCCGCGGCCTGCCCCAGGAACCGGGCCGGCTCGGGGCTGCGCTCCAGGCGGTCGCGTATCACCACCGCCAGGCACTGGCCCGCCGCGGGCGCCTCGGGATCCAGCTCGCACACCGGCCAGGGCAAGCGGTTGGCAAGCTCGGTGGCGGTGCGCCCCTGGTCGGCGGAGATCACCCCCACCTCGCCGGGGCCGCCCAGGTGGGCCGCCACCCCACGCAGGGTCTCGGCCAGGGTGGTTATGAGGCCGGCCTCGTCGGGGTCGGCCGGGGCCGGTCCCTCGATGGGCAGGTTGAGTGGCCGGGCCAGCAGGGTCTCGGCCGCGCCCCGGGCGCCGGAGAGCAAGAGGCTGGCCGCCAGAGCCGGGGCCTGGGCGGCGGCCCGCGCCCCCAGCCGCGCCAGGAACAGGTCCTCCCATTGGCCGGCGATCATTGCCCAGTCGTGGCGGGACCGCACCGTGGCCTGGGCCTGGGCGGCCAGGGCCAGGGCCTCCTCGGGTCTTTGCAGAAATTCTAGCGCTCGCTCTAAGTAAGTCTCCAGGTATTCCGCCGAGCCCGGCGCGCCTGGCACCAAAAAGCGCGGCTGAACCACGGTTTCGGATAACGCGAAGGCGTCGCTGGTGACCATGGGCGTGCCCAGGGCCTGGGCCTCCAAGGCGCTGATGCAAGATATCTCTGGAAATACGCACGGATATAGCAGCAGGGCGCAGGAGGCCAGGTGGCGGTAGTATTCACGCTTGGCCAGTGGCCCCAGGAGTCTGACGCCAGGGCTCTCCTGGATGAGCCGGGCGATGGCCGCGTGCTCGCGGCGCACGGCAGCGGGCAGGGGGGTGTTCTCCACGCCGTAGCCGCACAGGGCCAGAGTGAGGTCCGGGTAGGCCTGGCGCAGGCGGGGCCAGATATATTCCAGTAATAACCTTAAGCCTCTCTCGGGGCGGGAGACGTAGGTGACCAGGCGGGGGTCGCGGGTGACGCCCTGGCTGGCGTGCTCCAGCAGGTCCAGGTCCAGGCCGTTCACGGTGCCCACCAGGCGGCCGGCCAGTTCCGGCAGCTTGCCTGCGTAGTCCTGGGCGTGGAAGCGGCTCAGCACCAGGCACAGGTCTAGGCGGTCAAGCCGTTGGGCCAGGGCCAGGGGGGTATCCAGGATGTCGTGGTTCCACAGCACCCGGAGCCCGGCCTGCAAGGGCAGGTCCAGGGCGGCGAAGAAGCGGCTGACCACCAGCACGTCGAAGCGCTCCTCGCCGGCGGCCTGCACCAGGTCGCGGCGGTCGCGGTACACCACTCCCTGGCACATGCCGGGCCGGGGGCAGCGGCAGAAGACCTGGACCCGGTGGCCGCGGGCGGCCAAGGCGCGGGCCATCTGCACGCAGGCCGTCTCCGAGCCGCCCAAGGCCTGCTCCTCGGGCGAGGCCCCGTGGAAGGGCTCGCCATCGGTGAGCAGAGCGATATGCAAATTGACGTTGGCCACTTTCATCCCCCCATGGCCGCCCACAGGGCCTGAGCCTGCCGGTCCTGGGGGCGCATCTTGAGTACATGTTCCAAATGTTCCTGGGCCTCCTGGCGCTGGCCTTGCCCGGCCAGCAGGCGGGCTAGGTCATTGCGGGCCGCCACGTTCTGGGGCTCGCGCCCTATGGCCCGCCTAAGGGCGGCGGCGGCCTCGGCCGGCTGGCCCAGGCGCTCCAGGCTGCGCCCCAGGAAATACTCGGCTAAAAACATCGTCTTATGCGGGTCGAGGTCCACCAGGGGGACCCCTAGCCCACAGTTGAGAGCCAGCATGAGGTGCTTGACGGCCCTTGGCCAGTCCTGGCGGGCGTAGGCCAAACGGCCCCGCTGGTATTGGCTGGGGCCATGCCAGGGCATTACATCAAGCAATAGGTTTAATATGCCCTCGGCCTGGGCAAAGCGGCCCAGACGTTCCAGTGCCTGGCTCCATAGGTGATGGCCGGACGCCCACAGCTCGGGGTTCTGGCGGCGGGCCTCGGGAAGGGCGGCCATGCGTTCCAGGTATCGAGCGGCATCCTCGAACTGGCGCAGGTTGTAATGACAACGCGCCGCCTGCCACAGGGCGTAGAAGTCCTCGGGGTCCTGGGCAATTATTCTAGCTAGCAGTTGAAGATAGTAGCGGCCCTTCTGGGCGGCCCGCGCGGGGTCGTGGTAGCCCCAGTGGCGCACCACCACCGGCGCCACCAGGGCGGGCCAGGCGGGGGGGTGGGTCAGTTGCTCGTGCACCAGACCCTGGAAGCGAACCTGGGGGTGGCGGGGGAAGCAGCGCTTCTGCCACAGACGCTGGCCCGAGGGCACCACCATCTCCTGGGCCCAGACCACCGCCGGACCAGTCTTGGTAATAATCATGCGCAATGCCGACACATCTTCTGGGGTGA
This sequence comes from Desulfarculus sp., assembly GCA_016218705.1. Lineage (GTDB taxonomy): Bacteria > Desulfobacterota > Desulfarculia > Desulfarculales > Desulfarculaceae > JACRDC01. Next base: position 5,257 of record JACRDC010000016.1, on the reverse strand, counting down.
TGGCGTTATCGCCATCCAGCCAGAAGAGCCAGTCCGCCCGGGCCTCCTCTATGGAGCGGTTGCGCGCGGTGGCGAAATCGTCTTGCCAGGGCATGTGCGTCACCCTGGCCCCCATCTGGGCGCAGAGGCTGGGGGTCTGGTCGCGAGAGCCGGTGTCCACCACCACCACTTCATCGAAGCAGCGGGCCACCGGCGCCAGGGAGCGCTCCAGATTGGCGGCCTCGTCGCGCAGGATCATAATTAGGCCTAGGCTGGGTTCAGGCATACAACCCCTCGGCCATGTTTCGTAAGGTAGCGGACATAGATGACAAGGCCTCGCGGGCCTGCTCCAGGCCGGCCCCGGGCGGCAACTCCCGCAGGGCGACGGCCCCTGGGCTCGCGGGGTCCAGTCCCTGGCGGCAGGCCTCCAGGCCGCACTGCTCCAAAAGCCGAAGGGCCTGGCGCTGGCCGGCCCGGGCCAGCCCCAGTCGCATGCTCAGATCAGCGGCGCGGGGCCGCTCCTGGCCTTGCAGGGCAGTGGCCATATACTTAAAGTCAAAGCTAGACATCGGTAGGGTCTCCAAGGCCTGGGCCAGGGGAAGATGCGCGAAACCTGGTAACAGAGCGCCCTGGGCGCTGGCGTTGATGACCCGCCGGCCGGGCTGCTCCCGGGCCAGGTAGGCCGCCGACTCCTGGTACCAGGCGATGTAGCTCTGCATCACCAGGGAGGTCTCCACCAGGCCCCCGCCGATGGCCGGCACCCGCACGGTCCAAGGCCGGTTGTCGTCCTCGCCGCCGGGGCGGCCGCTGGCGTGCTGACGTCCATTGCTGAAGGCCAGGTCCTGGCCCAGCAGGAGCAACGGGTCGCACCCCATCAGAATGGCAAGCGAAAAGGCCACGCTAGTCACGTGCCCTCCCGAGGGCAGGGCCGCACCTACACCAATAAGTTTAACCACCCACGGTTGCAGGTGGAACAGGGCCAGCCTCCCTGGCCAGGCCGTGAAGTGGGCCGGGTGGGAGCTGGTGGCCGCCGCCAGGATGGTGGTCTTGGGGTCGGCGCCGGCAAACTGGCGCGACTCGTCCTTGGCCTCCATGGCCAGGGCCAGGTGGGGGGCCACACCCGCCTGGGCCAGCGGCCCCAGGGCCGAGGCCGCGGCCAGCACCAGGCAGCGCTGCTCAAGGCCCCGCAATTGGGGCAGGCTGGCGTCCAGAGAGGGGCCGGCGCCCACCACCAGGGCCGGTAGCCCCCGACCCATGCCCGCCAGCCGGGAGATATCGGGATGATTAAGTACATACTTGAAATTATGGGCCAGGTGGCCGAGCCACAGGCCCTGCTTGGCGCCGCGGTTGGCGCGCTCCACCTGGCCCCGCTCCTGGCTGCGGCGCGCCATTTCCTGGGCCTGGGCCAGCACCTCCGGGGCGGCCTGGCGATAGGCCGGTGGGCTGAACAGGGCCAGGCGCCCCCCCTGGCCGTAGACCAGGCGAGCGGCCAACGCTTCAATCAACTCCTGGCTATCCTTGGCCAATATGGTGCCGGACCCATTCAGCCAGGCTGGCCCCAGGGCTGCGGCCAGGGCGCGGCGCCGGGCGTCGGGCTCGTAGACCACCAGATGGGGCGCCGGGTCATGCTCGCGGGCAGCGCGGGCGTGCCAGCCCAGGCCCAACCCGGCCAGCACCAGGGTGTCGCCAGGCTGGGCGCCAGCCAGCAGGGGGGCCAGCTCCCGGCGGGCCGCCGCCAGGGCGCCCTGGCCGGGGTGCAGAAGGCTATTGCCCAAAAAGCAGTCACCCTGCTCTGTTATCACCATGGCCGCGTTCACGTCAGGTATCCTTCCCGGGCGGCCTGGGCCTCTTTGGCGGCCAGCTCTGGCCGGTCGGCCAGGGCGCGCGCCCGGCCCAGGCAGTGGTGGGCCTGGTTGGCCGCCCCCCGGGCCAGCAGCAGGTCCCCCAGGCACTCCCAGGCCGGGGCCAGACTTGGCTCCAGACTGGTTGCTTTCAGCAAATGCTCAAAACCTTCCCAGAGAGGCATGCCCAGGCCCTGGCGGTTGAAGCCGGGGGCCAGGTCCAGGCCCAGCTCAACCAGCCGGCGCCCCATGTCCAGGTGAAAACTAGCCTGCCCGGGCTCAGCGGAGATTTCGCCCAGGCTGGCCAGGGCCTGCCTGGCGGCTTGGCCTTGCCCAGCCTCCCAGGCGGCCAAGGCCCAGACCAGCCCGTCGGCGGGTCCGCCCTGGTCCCAGGCCCGGCGCAGATGGGACAAGGCCTCATCATGCTTGCCAATCGCCAGCAAGGCCCGCCCCGCGCCCCGCGCCGCCCGCAGGGAGTCGGCCCCGTCGCTGGCGGCGGCTTGCAGGCGCCCGGCGGCCCGCAGCAGACGCTGGCGCCCCCCCTGGGCAGGCCAGCGCAGCCCCGCCCACAGCAGGGCCTCGCCCTCCAGGCGCAGGGCCTCCCCGCCCCTGGCCCGGGGCCGCTCACCAATGGCCTTGGCCATCATCAGCTCGATATTACGTACTATATCCTGGGCGCGCCGCTCCAGTCCGTGGTGTTGGCGCACCTGATCCCGGCCCTGCTCGGCCAGGCGGCGGCGCAGGTCCGGGCTGCCCAGCAACAGTTCAAGCTTTTGCTCTATGTCATCGGGGCCGAAGAAGCACAGGTGCTCGCCGTCCCGGAAAAAGCGGTCCATGGACCCTGGCGCCGCCTCGCTGAGCAACGAGCCACCGGCGGCCATCACCTCCAGGGGCCGGGTGGTCACCCCGGGGAACAGGTTCTCATTGAGCACCACCTGGCACTGGCGGTAAAGCGCGGCCGCCTGGCGGGTGTCGAACCACTGCCCCTGACGCCCCCCGCGCAGGCGCAGCGACGCGCGCTTGGCAATTTTATTTAGTATAGCTGAGCGCTTGGGCCGCACGGCCTCGTTCACCACACCCACGAAGCCCACGCCCGCCACCTGGCCCGGCGCGGGGGGGCTGTCATAGAGGCTCAAGTCCACCCCCACTGGCAGCCAGCCCGCCCCCCCATGCAGGGCAGCCAGGTCCGAGGCCTCTTGGGGCTGGTCCAGCAGGGCCACGTCAAACAGGCGCGCGTAGGACATCTGCCAAGAGCGGTTGAGCGGCGCGTCCACGCCGTAGAAGACCGTCACCGCCTCGGCGGCCCATAGGCCGGTGGGCAGGGTGCGGCGGCCCACGTCGTCCGTGACCAGTATGGCGTCAAAATTAAGTCTCTTGGCCTGAACGGCCGCCGACAGTCGCTGCCACTCCGGGTCCGGGCTGGTCAGGGGTAGATCGGCGCCGTCCTGGGGGGCCGCCAGTCGCACCTCATGCCCCAAGGCTCTGAGAGGCTTGACGAAATTGTCACTGCCCAACGCCAGGATGCGCACGGTGTCCCCCTTGCCGCCCCGCTAGGGGCCGGGCGGTTTTCTCCACCCAGGCAAAAATGCAACCATCGTGCCAGGCGCCAAGAATTTTTGCGGATATATACGCTGCTATTTCAGCATGATAAAACGCGGGAGCGCCACGCGTCCCCTGACGGCGGCAATATGTGCCAAACAGGGAAAAAACGGCCCCGCCAGGGATATGGGGTACTAACGGAGCGGGGCTGTTAAAGAAGCCCCCCGCCCCTGCCGATCAGGCGCTATAGAGCAGGGAGGACTGGGCCAGGGGGCCTTGGGCCTGGGAATAGGCCCGGCACACCGGCCCGGGCAGGGCAGGTGCCGGCGGGTCGGCCCCCCAGAGCAGTACCGCGTCCCGGGGCGTGGGCGGCACCACCACCAGCAGTTGGGCCAACTGCTGGCGGCGCAGGATCTCCTGGAAGCTCTGGAGTGGCCGCTGGGTCCGCGCCAGCGCGGACTGGGCAAGGATGGCCGGGGCGGCCGCCGGGGCCTGGGCCGGCCCGCGGCTGGCGGGCTCCTGGGTCTCCACCCGGCTCCAGGAAAAGTCCACGCTGAAGGCCCGCGTGCTCAGGCTCAAGCTGTGGCTGGTGACGCTCAAGGGGCCGGCCGGGTCCGGGCCGGCCGCCGCCGCGGGCTGTACATGGGGGAGCGCCGGCCCACACCCTGGGGCGGCCGTCTGGGCGGCACTGGCGGCGCTTAGGTTAGGCATGGGAGCAAATACTCCGGCCCAAATTATCGTAGTTCAGTTATAATCATAATATATACCCGCGAGGCCACGCAAGGGCGCCTGCCGTGCGCGATTATTTGACATGGGCACCCAAAAAGCTATAAAGTTTTTTGGCAGGTTGGCCGATAAAAGAGGTGAAGGGAAGTATAGCTTCATGGCCATCACCTCATACCAGGTGCAGAATATCCTAAGGACCTACGCCAAGCAGCTTAGCCGTGGGCAGCGCTTGGCGCGGTGCCGCGCGGCCAGTGGGCCGGCACCCTCGGATCAGGTGAACATCAGCATCGAGGCCAGGCGCAAGCAGGTCATAGAGAAGATCACCGCCGAAATCGTCAGCAATATCGGATATCGCCTGCCAGGTCTGGGGGGCGGTTTGGGCGGTGTGGAAGAGATGGCCCTCAAGCAGCTCTCCCTGGAGTACGGCCAGGACCTGGACATCGGCCAGGACGCGGTCAGCGGGCAGTTGCAGTTCAAGGTGTTGGACCCCCAATCGGGGGAGGTCGTGAAGGCCCTGGCCCCCGAGGAGTCGGCCCACTTGCAGGAGCGGCTCTTCGTCATAACCCAGGACATCATTGACAGCAACATGGTGTAAGGTAGGCAGGCCATGCAGATCAAGGAAACCCTGGGGCTGGGCAGCAAGCCCCTGGAGGAGAGAGGCCGCGCCGGCGCCGCCGGCCGGGCCGGCGACAAGGCGGCCACCGCCTCGGGGGCCGCGGCCGCCGCGGCGGCCAGCGACCGCGTGGAGTTGTCCGGGCGCAGCCGCGAGATGGCCAAGGCCGCCGAAACCCTGGCCAACACCCCCGAGGTGCGCGAGGGGCGCGTGGCCGAGATCCGCCGCCGCATAGACAACCACGAATACCAGGTGGATGCCGACAAGGTGGCCCAGAAGATGATTATGGACTTTCTGCGCGAGGTGGTCTAAAGCCCCCGCCGCCCCACCGCGCCGCCTTCTCTTGCCGGCCCCGCCAGGGGCCGGTGCGCTTTTTTGGGGGCGAGGGCCTCATACAAATATGCAATCAAAGCCATTCATGGCTTTGATTGCTGATCGGCCGGGCAAAAACGTGGTTTTGCCCGGCCTCCCGGGCGCTTTCGCGCCCGGCGGGCCATTCCCCGGGGTCCCCAAGCAAACGCAGTTTGCTTGGGGTGGATCCATGGCCCGCATACCAAGT
>JACRDC010000015.1 GCA_016218705.1 Desulfarculus sp. | reverse complement strand
GGCGAGCTTTGGTTTTTGGCCGCCCAAGCCCCGTGTCCCGCTCTTAGCCCGGCCATTCCTGGGGCACCGGCAGGGGGCTGCTATGATCCAACCCGGCAAGGAATACGGGATACCTGCGGCCCCTGCCCACGCCAGGGCGGAGAGTCCACCCCGCGCCGGCACCCGCATCGGCAAAGCCAGTATGGCCGGGCGGCTCTAGCGGGACACAAAAAGAAACCGCTTAGGCTTTCTTGGGCCGCCTATACCGTAAGGGCTGTACCCAGAGGAAACCTGACGAGAAAACCATTTGTCTGATCTGAAATGCGTATAAGACAAAACCAAATGCGCGGGCGGGGGTAAACCCCGCCCCTACATCAAGAAAAGTCCATTACCACATTGTCTTAATGTAGCAACCGTGTTGTTTGTCAAGTTTTGGTGGGCGGGGTTCATCCCCGCCCGGGTTTTACCGCCACAACGCCCCTCTATATCATCTGGTCGGCCATCTCGCTCAATACCCGCTCGGGGTCGTCCTGGGTCTCGATGCGTTTCAGGGTGGCCTCCAGGGAAGGCTCCAGGCCCTGGCGCTGGATGTCCTGGGGCTCCCGGCAGCGACCCATGCGCCGGCACAGGCGGTAGCGCAGGCGCTCGCGGTCGGGCATGCCCAAGTAGCTGTCCAGGATGGCCAGCATGCGCGGCTTGTCCCCGGGCAGTCTGCCCTCCACGGTCTCGATGAGGTTCATGATGTGGTCGCTGGCCAGGTAGGAGTGGATGCCCGAGAGGCTCTCCACGAAGAGCCTGATCTCGGCCACGGTCTCGTCGTCGCCGAGCTTCTCGAAGCTGCCCGCCTCCAGGTCCTCATACAGCTCGATGCGCTCGGGCACCCGCAGGGTGCGCAGGCGGATGAAGTCGGGGTCTATTTGATTGAGCACCGCCGCCGTGGCCAAAGCGTGCTCGCGCCACCACTTCTTGCCGCCCAGGCCGGGCATCACGTACTCGCTCAGCTCCATGCCGGCGGCCTTTACCTTGCGGCCGCCTTCCACCTGCTTGGCCGCGGTCACGCCCTTCTGCATGAACTTGAGCAAGGGGTCGTAGCCGGTCTCCAGGCCGATGTGGATGCGGTCCAGGCCGGCCTGGCGGATTTTGGTCAGGTCCTCCAGGCTGCGCTGGGCGGCGGTGGAGGAGCGGGCGTAGGAGGTGACGCGCCCCGCCTCGGGCAGGCGCTGCCGCAGGTAGTTCAAGGCCTCCACCAGGGCGGCGGGTTCCATGACCAGGTTGTTGGCGTCCTGCAAGAAGACATTGCCCGTGCCGTAGTAGAGCCAGGCCGCCACGTTGCGGAAGGAATCGCTCAGGCCCGGGGTGCTGAACACCGCCTGCACCACCCGGTCCTCCACCTGGCCGCCCTGGCCCAGGTCCCAGGACAGCGCCTTGATCTGGTCGCGCATGGCCGCGGCGGTGTCAATGTCCTGCTTAATCTCCGAGAGAGGCCGCCGGCTAAAGGTGCGCCGTTTGTAGACCGGGCAGAACTTGCACTTGTTCCAGGGGCAGTTGCGGGTAAAGCGCAGCAAGAGGCTTTTAGCCTCGCTGGGCGGGCGGATGGGTCCCTGCTCGAAGCTCAGGGTCTTATCTAGGGTGACGGGCACGGCGCTCTCCGGGGTGGGGGTGCTTGTCTGGGCTAAAGAGTAGGGTGGCCGGCGGGCGCTGTCAAGAAAGGCGGGGCGGCCCCGGGGTGCCGCCGGGGTCCGCCCGCTTCGTATGGGTGCGAGGTCTATTCGTGCAGCGTGCGGCGCTTGGGCCGCATCACCGGCCGCATCACCTTGAGCACCTCGATGGCCGTCTTGTAGGCGTGGGTCAGCCGCAGGTTGTCCAGCACCAGGGCGATGATCTCGGCGATGGCCTGCAAGAAGGTCATCTCGGCCTGGGTCACCTCCCAGGGCTGGCCGCTGTACAGACGCAAGGCCCCCAGGGGCTTGCCCCTGAGCAGGATGGGCACGCTGACGATGCTGACGATGCCCTCGGCCTTGGCCTGGTGGGGGTATTGCAGGCGGGGGTCGTCCTCCACGTTGTAGATGGCCACCGGCCCCTCGCTTAAGGACTGGGCGATGCTCTTCTCGGCGCTCACCGGCCCCTTGCCCAGGTAGGTCTGGCTCAGGCCCGCCGAGCCGGCCACCTCCAGCCGCTTGCTGCGGCGGTTGAGCAAGAGCAGGGCGCAGCCCTTGAGCCCCAGCATCTCGGTCAGCCCGTGCACGATGCGGCTGGCGGCGTCGGCGGGGTTCTTGGCCGAGCTGATGATCTGGCTGATGCGCCCCAGGGTCTCGTAGTTGATCTCCTTCATCTTCCTGCGCATGGCTACCTCCCGGACATTGGTTTTCACCGGCCCGGCCAGGTCTGGCCGGCCGTGGCTGCCGGGCATGCGCGGCGTCAAGATGAGGGCGTCTCAAGCAAACCTGGAGTCGCGGGAGGTGCCGGAGGCCGGCGCCCTGCCAGCCGCCCGGGTGCGCGGGCGTGGGGAGAGGGAAGTATCGGCGCCTGGTCTGGGCCGCGCCTGGGCAGCGCCTTCAATCCCTACTATATTTAATATTATTGGGCCGGCGGGGAGGCGGCGTCAACGGCGGTGGAGGTCGGGCCAAAGAAAAGCCCCCAGACCTGGGCGGTCCGGGGGCTTGTCTATCGGGGCCTGGGGTGGTTACAGGGCCTCGGCGATGATCTCGCTGATGTCCATCACCGCGATCTTCTCGTCCAGGTTCTCGCCCTTGGCGCTGTCGGTGAACATGTTGATGCAGTAGGGGCAGGCCGTGGCCAGCACCTGCGCGCCCTTCTGGTCGGCCTCGCGCATCTTGTGGGTGCTGAAGCGCTGCTCGGGCTCGGTCTCCATCCACAGGCGTCCACCGCCGCCGCCGCAGCACAGGGCCATTTTCTTGTTGCGGTCGAACTCCACCAACTCCACCCCGGGCACGGCCTTGAGGACATCGCGGGGGGCCTCGAAGACCTCGGTGTGACGGCCCAGGTAGCAGGGGTCGTGGTAGATGACCTTCTTGGCCAGGGAGCCACTGAGCTTCAGCTTGCCCTCGTCAATGAGCTGCTTGAGCAGTTGGGTGTAGTGGATCACCTCGAACTCGCCGCCCAGCTCGGGGTACTCCTGGGTGAAGGTGGCGTAGCAGTGGGGACTGGTGGTGATGATCTTCTTGACGCCCTTGTTGTTGAACAGCTCGATATTCTTGCCGGCCAGGGCCTGGAACTGCTCCTCGTCGCCCATCTTGCGCAGGGCCTCGCCGCAGCAGGACTCCTCGTTGCCGATGATGCCGAAGCTCACCCCGGCCGCCTTGAGTATCTTGTTCAGGGCGCGGGCGATGGCCTGGGAGCGGGGGTCATAGGCCGAGGTGCAGCACACGCTCAAGAAGTACTCGGTGCCCTCGGTGAACTTGGGCACGTCCTGGCCCTCGGTCCACTTCTCGCGCTTGTCGCGGTCCTCGGACCAGGGGTTGCCCTTGGAGTGGATGGAGCCCATGATGGTGCGCAGCATCTGGGGGGCCGCGCCGCTCTCGGCGATCATGGCGCGCATGGCCTTGACCACGTCAATGATGCCCACCTGGCGGGGGCAGTTGACCACGCACAGCTTGCAGGTGGTGCAGGCGTAGAGGATGTCGTCGGATTCGAAGCCCTCCAGGCCCAACTGGCCCATGCGGATGAGCTGGCGGGTGCGGAACTCGCCGCCCACCGCCGGCCAGGGGCACAGACCCGAGCACAGGCCGCACTGCATGCACTGATAGAGCGTATCACCGCCCATGGCGGCGATGGCCTGGGAGACCTCCAGGAAGGGCGTGACGGACATGGTAATGCAACTCCTTGTTGACACAATGAATTGTGGCGTCGGCCGGGTTGACCCTGGCCGCGCCCCCTTTTACGCGCGAATCGCCGGCAAATCCTTAGCAGTTGGGCAAATGGCTGTCAAGAAGGGATTGCCCTCAAAATACTGCCCATTTGACGGATGCGCCCGTGCGGGCAGGGGGCGCCTCAGCGCCGGTTGCGGAAAACCAAGAGCGCCTCGGGGATCAAGGACCTGACCACCGCCGCCGGCTCCAGGGCCAGGCGGCGCTCCAGGTCCTCGTAGCGGTGGTAGGCCCGGGTGAGCCGGGGTACTTGGGGGTTGAAGGCGGCCTGGATGTCCTTGGGCCGGGCGGCCATGTCCAGCATGGTGTAGGTCTCGGTGGCCACGCCCTGCACCCAGCCCAGGCGGCGCATCAGGTCGAAGCGCACCTGGTCGGCCAAAAAGAGAAAGGCGTCCAGGGCCTCCACCTTGGGCTTGGGCTCCAGGTAGGTGAAGCGCTCGCCCGGCCCCCAGCCGCGCACCCCCAGCACCAGGTCGTAGAGGGCCAGGGTGGCCTCGCGGTCCAGTTCGGCCAGGCGGGAGAGCACCTGGTCGGGCAGGTCGCTGACGCGGGTCTCCACCACCGGGGCGAAGCCCACCCGCCGCTGCCAGCGGCCGAAGCACTGCTGGGCGGCCTTTTCCTGCCTGCGCTGGCCCAGGTCTACCAAAACACCCACGTTCGCTGCCTTTCGCCGGCCCCGCCCGCTGGCGGGGCTGTGCCGCCCCGCCGGCCTACTTCAGGTAGGCCCTGCCCTCCTCGGCGGCCGGCAGGGTCACCAGGAAAGAGGCCCCCTGCCCTTCTCTATTATGCACCTCCACCTGCCCGAAGTGGCGGGTGACGATCTTGTGCACGATGGAAAGGCCCAGGCCGGAGCCGCTGTCCTTGGTGGTGAAGAAGGGGTTGAAGATGTTGTGTATCACGTCCATGGGGATGCCGCCGCCGGTGTCGCTGACCTCGCCGGCCACGAACTGCTTGCCCTCGCGCACCACCGCGAAGCTGCGCAGGGTCAGGGCCCCGCCCCGGTGGCCCATGGCCTGCAGGGCGTTGAGGTAGATGTTCAGGAACACGTGCTTGATCTGGCGGTCGTCGCAGAAGACCGGCGGCAGGTCCTTGCTGAAGTCGCGGCGCACCTCCACGCGGCCGTCGGTCAGGTCGCGTCTGAGTAGCTCCAGGGCCTGGTCCATGATGAGGTTGAGGTCGTGCTCCTCGAAATGGTTGCGGGCGTCGGTGGAGAAATCCAGCATTTCGTTGAGGGTGCGCTCCAGGCGCGTGACCTCCTCGATGATGACGTCCAGATAGGGCGTTATGTTGGAGTCGTCGCCCACTTTCTTGCGGATGCGCCGGGTGAAGCCGCCGATGCTCACCAGGGGGTTGCGTATCTCATGGGCCACGCCGGCGGCCACCTCGCCCAGGGCGGCCAGCTTGTCGGCCTCCAGGAGGCGGTTGCGCATCTGGGCCAGCTCGCGGTTGGCCGACTCCAGGTTCTGGTAGAGCCGGCTGGCCTCCACGGCCAGGCCGCCCTGGTTGGCCAGCATGGCCAATAGCTTCTGGTCCCGCTCGCCGAAGGGGCGCTGGCTCAGGTGGTTGTCGGCCAACAGCACGCCCACCACCTTGCCCTTGGCGAACATGGGCACCGTGACGAAGGGATGGGGACCCAGGGCGGCCAGGAGCTCCGGCGGCACCGCCGGGTCACGGGCCGGGTCCTCCACCAGTATGGTCCGGCGCTCGGCCACGGTGCGGGCCAGCACGTTGTCGGCCGGTCCCAGTTCCACGGCCAAGCGGGCCAGGCGCTCGTCGCCCACCGCCGCCGGTCCCCGGCCTCCCTCGCGCAGGTCGTTGAGGGCGCGGGTCAGCTCCCGCTGCTGGGGTCCCAGGCTCTTCTTGTCCATCTCGGCCAGGGGCCGCAAGACCTGCTGGCCCTCCTGGGCCAGGAACAACAGCACCCGGTCATGGTCCAGGCCCGCCGGGTGCACCACGGCGTGCAGGATGATGAGCACCGTCTGGTTGAAGTCCACGGTGGTCATCAATACGGTGCTGATCTCGAACAGGGTGGCCAGGGCGCCCACCATCTCCTCGTTGCGCTGGGCCAGGTCCTCCACCCGCTGGAAGGTCAGCGCGTTCTCGAGCGCCGGCGAAACCATGGAGGCCATGGTGTAGAGCAGGTTGCGGTCGTCGGGGTTGAAGCCCGGGCCGGCGCCCTCCTCGCGCACCGCCTTGTCGAAGACGCACAAATGCCCCTGGTAGCGGCCCTTGAAGGACAGGCTGGAGCACAGGCCGCCCTCCACCAGGTGGTCGTGCTCCTGGTTGGCGCAGATCACCGCCCGGCCCCGGCCGGCCTCACCCGGCCCCCGGCAGCCATTGAGGCAGTCCTGGCCCTTGAGGCAGCGCTTGGGCACCTTGCCATGGGCGGCCCGCAGGTAGGGCTGCTCGCCGTTTTGCTGGGTGATGGTCATCAGTCCGCCGCGCGCCCCCAACAACTTGGCGCAGATGCCCACCACTGTGTCCAGGAGCTCGTCCACCTCGATGGTGGAGATGGCCGCCCGTCCCAGGTCGGAGAGCACGTTGAGCTCGGCGATGCGTTTCTTGGACTCGAAGTACAGGCGGAAGTTGCGGATGCTGCCGGCCATCTCCCGGGCCACCATCTGGAGCAGGCGCACGTCGTCGGCCTCCATCTGGCAGCCCGGCTCGAAGATCATCAAGAGCACGGCGTAGAGCCGGTTGTCGTCCATGACCGGGAAAAAGGCCGCCAGCTCGCCTTCGTGGCAGAGCTGGTCCAGGACCTCGTCGCCGCTGGGCAGGCTCACCGGCAGAAAAAGCGGCTCGCGGCGCCGGGCCGTCTCGCCCACCCGCCCCACCCCGAACTCCGCCGACAGGGCCGGCTGGGGGCCGGGCTCCTTGGGCCACACGTTGGCCCTGACCAGCACGCTGCGGGCGTGCTCCTGCAAGAAAAGCACGCTTTGCCGGCAGCACAGATGCGTGGTGATGACCCCCAGGATGCCGTCCAGGCGCTCGCCCACGTCCACCGAGGAGTTGGCGATCTCCACCACGTGGGCCAGGACGTCGAAGCGGGGGTCGGCGCTCATGGCTTTAGGCCTTCCGCTCTTCCTGGGCGTTGGCCCTTGCCTGGCGGTAGATGTCCTCGTAGGCGGCCGCCGCCTTGCCCCAGGAGAAGTCCAGGGCCATGGCCCGCCCCATGGCCGCTTGCCATTCCTGGGGCCGAGAGAAGGTGTCCAGGGCGCGCCCCAGGGCCTCCAGCATGGCCGGGGCCTCGTAGGCCTGGAACTTGAATCCCACGCCGGGGCTCGATGGCGTGTGGTCGCTGACGGTGTCGGCCAGCCCGCCGGTGGCCCGCACCACCGGCAGGGTGCCGTAGCGCAGGGCGTGCAGTTGGTGCAGGCCGCAGGGCTCGTAACGGCTGGGCATCAGGAGCAGGTCGCAGCCGGCGATGATCTGGTGGGCAAGGTCCATCTCGTAGCCGATGGCCAGGCCCAGGCGCTCGGCGCGGCGGCGGTGCAGCTCCTGCAGGAAGGCGTGGTAGTGGTCGTCGCCAAAGCCCATGATGACCATGTCCAGGCCCAGGTCCAGCACCTGCTCCAGGGCCGGGGCCAACAGGTCCATGCCCCGGCGCTCCACCAAGCGGCCCAGGAAGCCCACCAGGGGGCGGCCGGCGGCGGCCGGCAGGCCGAAGGCCTGGCGCAGCCCAGCCTGGCAGAGGGCCTTGCCCGCCAGGTTTCCGGGGCCGTAGTTGGCGGCCAGGAAGGTGTCAACGCGGGGGTCCCAGACCTGGTAGTCAACGCCGTTTATTACCACCGCCAGGCGGTCCAGGCGGGACTGGATCACCCCCTCCAGGCCGTAGCCCATCTCCTTGGTCTGTATCTCCTGGGCATAGGTGGGGCTGACCGTGGAGATCATGTCGGCATAGACCAGGCCGGCCTTGAGGAAGTTGATCTTGCCGTAGAACTCGATGGCCTCGGGCGTGAAGTACTCCCAGCCCAGGCCGGTGAGCGGCATGTCGTAGTGCCAGAAGATGCCCTGGCTGCCCATGTTGTGCACGGTCATCAGCGAGCCGGCCTGGGCCAGCAGGGGATGGTCGTGGTACTGGGCCTTGTGGTACAGGGGCACCAGGCCGGTGGTCCAGTCGTTGGCGTGGATCAGGTCCACCGGCTTGCCCAGGGCCAGACACAGCTCCATGGCCGCGCGGCTGAAGAAGATGAAGCGCTCGGCGTTGTCCTCGTAGTCGCCATAGGCGTTGCCGTAGAGACCCTCGCGGTCGAAGAGGTGCTCGTGGCTAATTAGGTATATGGTGACGCCCGGCCCGGACTCCATGGTGAAGACCTCGGCGTGGTGGCGCCGCCAGGAGACGGGCACCTCCAAGGTTAGCTCCAGGCGCTTGAGGCGCGCCTCCTGCTCGGGGGCCAGGCGGCACTTGGGGGTGACCACGTCCACGGTGTGCCCCCGGGCGGCCAAGGCCAGGGGCAGGTCGTGGGAAACCTCCGCCAGCCCTCCCACGCGGCTCAGCGGCCAAACCTCCGGGGAAACGAACAATACGTGCATAGGTCCACCATCCTGGTTATGCATGACATAATAGCATGCCTGGCCAATGCATACAAAATCCCTGAGGCCCACGCGGCCTTGGTTGACACCCCCGGGGCGGCCAAAGTAGGCTCTGGGCAGGGTTCCCGCCGCGGGCCGCCGCTAGAGGCGCGCGCGCCTTCAAATGGATGAGGCATGATCAACTGGATCGTGATACGCCGCCTGGCGGGCCTGGTGGCCCTGGTCTGCGGGCCGCTGGCCCTGATCTACCTGCTGTCTTTGATCGCCAAGTGGCACAGCCTGGAGGCCAGCGGCGAGCTGGCCGAGGAGATCGGCCTGCACCTGGCCACGGTCACCCTGGTGGCGTTGTTGACCCTGTGGGGCGGCTGGCTGTGGCAGCGGCGCCTCAACCGCCAGGTGGAGATATTGCTGGATACCTGCCGCCGCCTGGCCCTGGGCGAGCCCGCCGGCCTGCCCGAGCCCCCCGCCCGGCTGGACGAGTTGGGCCGCCTGGGCCTGGCCATCCAGGTGCTGCGCGAGGCCCTGGTGGACTACTTGAGCCTCTATCGCCGCTTTTTCGATGTGGCGCCGGACATGTTCCTGTCCATCGGCACGGCCAACTACCGCATACTGGACGCCAACCAGGCCTTCTGCCAGAAGATGGGGCTCTTGAGTTCCGAGGTGCTGGAGCAGCCGGTGGGCCGCTTCGTGGCCCTGGACCAGGGCTGGGAGGAGGCCCTGGCGCGGCCCAACCAGCTTCACAAGGGACAGGTGCTCAGCGAGGGCGGTAATATAGATATAGAAGCCAGCCTGTCCCTGGAGCGCGGCCCCGGCGGCCAGCCCTGGGTGCTGGGGGTGATCCTGCGCGACGTGTCCCAACACAAGGCGCTGTTGGACGAGCTGCTGAAGAAGTCCACGGCCCTGGAAAAGGCCCTCCAGGAGATACAAGGCGTGGAAAATTTAAAGGACGAGTTCCTCACCACCCTGAGCCACGAGCTCAAGACGCCCATGGTTTCCCTGAAGGGCTTCCTGCAGCTCATCATGCAGGAGCGGGGCAAGCCCGAGGACCGGCGGGCCTATCTGGATGTCTGCTGGCGCAACCTGCTCAAGCTGGAGAACCAGATCAACAACCTGCTGGACCTGGCCCGCCTGAGCCACGCCAAGGACCAGTTCGAGATGGGGCCCGTGGACCTGTGCGCCCTGGTGCGCACCGAGGCCGAGAACCTGCGCCTGCTGGCCGAGGAGCGCAAGGTGCGGCTGGAACTGGGCGGCTTGCCGGAATTGCCGGCCATGGTGCGCGGCAACCGGGAGAAGCTCATACAACTTGTGGACAACCTGTTGCTCAATGCGGTCAAATATAACGTGGAGGGCGGCGAGGTGCGCCTGGGGCTGGAGCAGCGCGAGCAGGTGGTGGTGCTGACGGTCACCGACTCGGGCCTGGGCATAGCCCGGGAGCACATGGCCAACATCTTCAACCGCTTCTACCAGGCCAACCTCACCGGCACCGGCCGCTTGGAGGGCCTGGGCATAGGCCTGAGCCTGGTTCAGGAGATCGTACTACTGCACAAGGGCGACATCCGGGTGCAGAGCGAGCCCGGCAAGGGCACCACCTTCACGGTCATATTGGAGAGCCTGCCTTGAACATTGCCAGCCCCCTAGTGCTGCTGGTGGAGGACGACCCCGACACCGCGGCCCTGTATCAAGCCTTGCTCAGCGCCGAGGGCATGGAGGTGGTGCGCTGCGGCAACTGCCACGAGGCCCTGGACTGGTGGCAAAGCGCCCGGCGCCGGCCCGACCTCATGGTGCTGGACATGCGCCTGCCCGACGGCGACGGCCTCGACCTGTGCCAGGAGATCACCGGCCAGGGCCAGGCCGCCTACCCCCCGCCCATCATGGTGCTCAGCGCCCACGGCGACCCCCGCCTGCCGGCCCGCTGCCGCCAGGCCGGGGCGCGAGCCTTCCTGGACAAGCTGGGCGGCCTGGACCAGCTCATAAGCACCGCCTGGCGCCTCATCAAGGACCGTGGCCCCAACCAGGTTCTGCCAGTTTAGGGCAAAAATGCCCCTTTTATTGGCATTAATAAGTTTAGGGCGAATATGCCCTTTTTTTATCGGGCATAAATTACCGTATCGTGCCTGGCCAGACCGGCACGCGCGCCTGGCCCCAGGCCGGGCCCCTGCTGCCTCCCAGCCGGGGTTATCGCCATATTATATATTTATTCAAATTAGTTGGGTGGGAGGAGCCTCCATGAGCCAGGCCCCTAAAACCGGTCGCGCCTCAGATGCTCGCCCTCCCTGCCTGCCCCTGTTGGGAGAGTTTGCCATCACGAGGCGCAACCTGACTTATGTATTATGCAATGGCCGGGCCAAACAACGTCCCGCCCGCCCACGGGACAAAGTATCCTTGCCCGACCAGCCGGGCATGCTATAGTGGGATGCGGCAAAACTTATATGCAATCAAAGCCATCCATGGCTTTGATTGCTTTCGGCCGGACATAAGCGTGGTTTTGCCCGGCCTCCCGGGCGCTTTCGCGCCCCCTCCTTGACTCAGGCCATCTACTTGCGAACGGCTCGGGAGCCTGCGCCATGAAAAAAACCTTCACCGCACCCTCCGGCCCCTGTCATCGCCGGCGGAAGGCCTAGGCCCATGACCACCGGCGCCCACGTCCTGCTGGTGGAAGACGACAAGAAGCTGCGCGATCAGCTCGGCCAGGCCTTGTCAGACCGGGGGCACCAGGTCAGCGCCACCGGCGATCAGCCCCAGGCCCTGGAGGCCCTGCACGAGCGCGGGTTCCAACTGGTCATCACCGGCCTGGTGCTGCCCGGCGGCAGCGGCCTGGAGGTGGTGAGCTACGTCAAGGAGCACTGGCCCCACACCCCGGTCATCGTGCTCAGCGGCTCGGGCTCGCTCAAGACCGCCGTGGAGGCCATGCGCCGGGGGGCCTTCGATTTCCACGAAAAGCCCTTCAACCTGGATCACCTACTGCATACCGTGGAAATGGCCCTGGAAAAGGCCGCCCTGCACAAGGCCTTCGACGCCCTGCGCCGCGAGCAGCCCTACATCTACCGCCTGGAGAACATCCTGGCCCCCAGCCCGGCCATGCAGCAGGTGCTGGAGCAGGTCGGCCGGGTGGCCCCCACCGACGTCACCGTGCTGCTCACCGGCGAGACCGGCACCGGCAAGAGCCTCATCGCCGGGGCCATCCACGCCAACAGCCCCCGGGCCACCCACACCCTGGTCACGGTCAACTGCGCGGCCCTGACCGAGACCCTCTTGGAGAGCGAGCTCTTCGGCCACGAAAAGGGCGCCTTCACCGGGGCGCACAAGTACCGCACCGGCCGCTTCGAGCAGGCCCACGGCGGCAGCCTGTTCCTGGACGAGGTGGGCGACATGAGCCCGGCCACCCAGTCCAAGGTGCTCCGGGCCATCGAGGACAAGGAGGTCCAGCGGGTGGGCGGCTCGCGCACCATCCGGGTGGACGTGCGCATCATCGCCGCCACCAACGTGGACCTGCAGCGGGCCGTGCAGGAGGGGCGCTTTCGCGGCGACCTTTTCTACCGCCTGAGCATCACCCCCATCTACATCCCTCCCCTTCGCCAGCGCCCCGAGGACATCCTGCCCCTGGCCGAGATGTTTTTATGGCGCATCTGCCAGGACTCCAAGCGCCCGCCCAAGCCCATGTCCCCAGCCGCCAACCAGGCCCTGTCCGCCCACAGTTGGCCGGGCAACATCCGCGAGCTGCGCAACGTCATCGAGCGCGCGGTGCTGTTCGCCAACGGACCGGAGATCACCCCCCAGGACCTGGGCCTGGGCGGCCCCGCTCCCCGCCAGGCCTCCGCATCCCCGGCCCAGGGTCCGGGCCTGCCGGCCCCGGGCACCTTGGACCTTGAGGCCCTGGAACACTGGGCCATCCTCACCGCCCTGGAGCGCAGCGACTGGGTGCAGAGCCGGGCCGCCGGCCTGCTGGGTATCAGCCCCCGGGCCCTGTCCTACAAGCTGGACAAGCTGGAACTGGTGCACCCCGAACTGGGCGAGCGCCGCCGCCGGCGCTGACCCGCCCCGGGGCCTGGCCCAACCCCGCTCCTTCCGCTTTGGTAATTACTATTTCGTATTTCCCATCTGTTCATGAAATTTGTCACCCCCGTTCCGGGGCCCGCCCAACCCCAGGGCGGGGGCGAAATTCGCAAGCATCTTGCTGTTATTATTATTTATATTTTCTTGGGCCCCTCGCGGGCTCCCTTTGGCACCCTTCTTGCCTTTCTGAAAAAGCAAACAAACGCAAACAAGCACCAACGCTTTTTTAAGGGAGGTCAAAAATGAAGGTCATGGAGAGCATCAAGAAGCTGTGCAAGGACGACTCGGGCATCAGTGCCGTGGAGTACGCCCTGCTGCTGGCCCTGATCGGCGCGGGCATCGCCACGGCGGCCTTCACGCTGGGCGGCCAGGTTTCCACCAACGTCAACACCGCCACCACCGCCTTGAAGGGCTAGGGATAGCCTATGAAATAGTTTGGCTGGCAAGGTCCGGGCCGGACGGGTTCGCGGGCAGAGTAATCCGACGGCCGGGCTGGGGAGGCTCCAAGGGGCCTCCCCCAGCTTTTTTTTGGGGCCGGCAACTGGCCAGACGCGGCAAAAAGAAAAAAACCAGCCAGGCCGGCCGATCCGCCCTTCCCAATTGACTCAACAAATCCCTATCCTTACCTTACCTTACCAAATAGTAATTACCGATTTGTAATGCTCTTTCCCACCCCGAAAGGCCGTCACCAGCGGCCAGGGCGCCCAACCCAAGGGCCGTCCTGGGGTCCACCACGCCAACCTGGCGGCATGCCTGGCTATTACCCGCGGGCAACCTGCCGCGCCCAAGCCGGTGGCCGCCCTGGCACCCTTTTTGCCATATCCCAGGGCAAGTCAAGCAACCATGCCCCAAACGACTAACAAGGGAGGATCACGATGAAGGTCATGGAGAGCATCAAGAAGCTGTGCAAGGATGACTCGGGCATCAGCGCCGTGGAGTACGCCCTGTTGCTGGCCCTGATCGGCGCGGGCATCGCCACGGCGGCCTTCACCCTGGGCGGCCAGGTTTCCACCAACGTCAACACCGCCACCACCGCCTTGAAGGGCTAGGGGTAGCCTATGAAATAGCTTGACTGGCCAGGCCTGGGCCGCGTGGGTTCGCGGGCAGAGTAATCCAGCGGCCGGGCTGGGGAGGCTCCTAGGGCCTCCCCCAGTCATTTTGGGGCCAGCCGCCCAGGACAGGCCGTCCCGCTGCCTGGCAAATCACCGATAAGCCACAGGGCCATCACTCTTTCCAATTAGTAATTACAAAATCGTATGCACTGGGCCGGTTGTGAATACACTCCACCCGCCCGGCCCGGGGCCAGGGCGGGCGCCCCGGCCGGCTCATCCAGATAACACACTTATTTATATTGTTTTTTTGTAGGCAGGTCCGGCGGCGTCCGCCGCGATGTCCAGGCCGGTCCCCTGGCACTCTTCTTGCCATATAGATTTGAAAAGATTACCGCCCCCCTTGCGGGGGCGCCCGCTTCGGGAGGCCGCCATGGAGGCTGTGAATTTGCCAGCCCGGATCAACAGCCAGGAAGAGTTCATGCCAGCCGGCGATGGCCACGGCCAGGCGGCCCCCTGGGGTGGGGCGCACTGGGGGCTCTTGCCCGCCCTGGGCGTGCTGCCCTTCTTCGCCGCCTCGGGCCAGGCCGGCCCCACGCTGTGGGTGCCCTGGCTGGCCTGCCTCATGGCCAGCTACGACCTGGCCCAGCGGCGCATCCCCAACCCCCTCAACGCCCTGACCGCCCTGATGGGCCTGGCCTGGTCCCTGGGCAATGGCGGACTGGCCGGCCTGGGGCAGGGCCTTTTGGGCGGGCTGGTGGGGTTTTGCCTGCTGGCCATCTTTTTCTTCATGGGCGCCGTGGGCGCCGGCGACGTCAAGGCCCTGGCCGCCCTGGGCACCTTCCTGACCCCTTGGGGCGCGCTGGGGCTTTTCCTCTACACCGTGCTGGCCGGCGGCGTCCTGGCCCTGTTGCGCCTGGCCTTGGCCCAGGGGTCCTGGGGCCCCGGCGGCTGGCGGATGCTGGGCTTGCGGGCCAGGGGCCTGGAGATGCCCTACGGCCTGGCCATCGCCTGCGGGGCCCTGGCCCACTCGTTGACGGGAGGCATGGCATGAACCGGCTGGCCAGACTGCTCAAGGGCTCCCGCGCCACGGCGGCGGTGGAGTTCGCCCTGTTCCTGCCCGTGTTCCTGGTGATGATCTTCGGCATCGTGGAACTGGGCTCGGCCTGGTACCAGAAGCAGATGCTGGTCAACGCCAGCCGGGAGGGGGCGCGCCTGGGCTCGTTGCTCAACGACGCGAGCAACTCCTCGGCCCAGGTGACGGCGGCGGTAACCAATTATTTGCAGGCCTCGGGCTTCCCCGGCGCCTTCCAGGTGGTCAGCACCGGCACCGACGGCAACCCCGGCGACCAGGTGCAGGTCACCGTCACCAGCCAGTACCAATTGCCGGTGCTGGCCCGCCTGGTGCCCGGCTCCCTGGCCAGCGTGACCCTCCGGGGGGTCACGGTGATGCGCCACGAGTAGGAGCAAGCCATGCTGCGCAAGGCCCCCCTGATGTTCATGCTCCTGGCCCTGGTGCTGGCCATCCTGGCCGCCTGGAGCGCCCACCGCTGGATAGAGGGCCGCGCCACCCAGGCCGCGGCCACCAAGGTGGTCACCAGCCCCATCCTGGTGGCCGGCGCCGACCTCCTGGCCGGCCAGCGCCTGGAGGCCCAGCACTTGGTGATCCAGCAATGGCCCGCCGGCACCCTGCCCGCGGGCCACCTCTCGCGGCCCGAGCAGGCCCTGGGCCGAGTGGTCAAGGGCGCCGTGGTCAAGGGCGAGGTGATCCTGGCCGCCAAGCTGTTGCCCGAGGGCCTGGCCGGCGGCCTGTCGGCGGTGGTGCCCGAGGGCTATCGCGCCATGACCGTGCACGTGGACGAGGTCATCGGCGTGGGCGGCTTCCTGCAGCCCGGCGACCGCGTGGACGTGCTGGTGAC
Source organism: Desulfarculus sp. (assembly GCA_016218705.1). GTDB lineage: Bacteria > Desulfobacterota > Desulfarculia > Desulfarculales > Desulfarculaceae > JACRDC01. The sequence goes on along the minus strand of JACRDC010000015.1, from coordinate 11,243 downwards.
CTTTGCCAAGGGGCCGTTCAGCAACGACCCCGCCACCCGGGTGCTGTTGCAGGACGTGCCGGTGCTCACCGTGGGCGAGAAGGCCCAGGAGGAGCCCGAGGGCAGCAAGATGAAGCGCCAGAAGGCCACGGTGGTGGCCTTGCAGCTCAAGCCCGAACAGGGCGAGCGTCTGGCCCTGGCGGCCAACGAGGGCAAGGTGATCCTGGCCCTGCGCAACCAGGGCGACCGCCAGGACCAGCCCGGCGGCGGCATCCGCCTCACCTCCCTGCTGCCCGCCGCCGCCCCGCCGGCGCCGCCCCCTTCTCCCAAGCAGGAGGCCCCCACCATCGAGGTCATCAAGGGCGTGGAGCGCGGGGTGCAGTCCCTGGGCAAGCCCACCCAGGAGATCAGGTCGGCCAGGCAGGCCCCCCAGGCCCAGGCGGCCCCGCCGGAGCTTCCCAACCTGACGCCCGCCAAGCCGTAGGAGGACGACCGTGTACCCCAGAGCCTGTGCAGCCTTGCTCGTCATCCTGGCCCTGTGGGCCTGGGCCGCGCCCGGCCAGGCCCAATCATCGGCCGGGCAGCCGGTGCCCCTTTCGCGGGTGGAGATAATGGTGGGGCACTCCCGGGTGCTGGAGTTGCCCGGCGCGGTCAAGCGCGTGAGCGTGGGCAAGGATGACATCGCCGACGTGGTGGTCATCAACCCCCGGCAGCTCTACGTCAACGCCCAGCAGGTGGGCAGCACCAACATCAGCCTGTGGGATGGCCGCGACCACCTGCTGGCGGTCTACGAGGTGCGGGTGGCCCGCGACCTGAGCGTGCTCAAGGAGCAGCTCTATCAACTGCTGCCCCACGAGCCGGTGGAGGTGCGCGAGATGCAGGGCACGGTGGTCCTCTCGGGCCGGGTCTCCAGCCTGCAGGCCAAGGAGCAGGCCGAGGCCCTGGCCAAGGCCCTGGTGCCCAGCAAGGAGCTGGCCGACGGCCTGTACCGGGTCTACGCCGACAAGGGCTCCGGCCAGGCCGGCGGCAAGAAGACCGACGAGCGCCTGGCCTCCCACCTGCTGGAGGACAAGTGGGTCACCAGCCTGTTGGAGGTGGGCGGCAACCAGCAGGTGAACATCAAGGTGCGCTTCGCCGAGGTCAAGCGCGACGTCACCCGGCGCCTTAAGGTCAACCTGGGGGCCATCAACCCCCTGAGCGGCGACTTCATCTTCTCCACCCTGGGCGGCCTGATGACCCCCAGTTGGGACGGCTTGGGCAACTTCAACGTCGCCTACCCCCCCAACGCCAACGTCTTCGGCGGCTTCAACATCGGCGGGGGCCGCGTGCGCGGCGCCCTGGACGTCTTGAGCCAGAACCAACTGGCCAAGATCCTAGCCGAGCCCACGCTCACCTGCATCAGCGGCCAGGAGGCCGACTTCCTGGCCGGTGGCGAGTTCCCGGTGCCGGTGCCGCAGCAGAACAACACGGTCACCATCGAGTTCAAGAAGTTCGGCGTGCAACTGGGCTTCAAGCCCGAGGTGCTCAAGAGCGGCAACATCCGCATGAACGTCTCCCCCGAGGTCAGCGAGATGGATTTCTCCATCGCCGTGGTGATCCAGGGCTTCACCGTGCCGGGGCTCAAGACCCGCCGGGCCAAGACCCAACTGGAGGTCAAGGACGGCGAGAGCTTCGTCATCGCCGGCCTTTTCCGCGACGACATCAACCATCAGGTGGCCAAGCTGCCCCTGTTGGGCGACATCCCCATCCTGGGGGCCCTGTTCCGCAGCACCGAGTTCCAGAACAACCAGACCGAGCTCTTGATCGAGGTCACGCCCGAGGTGGTCAAGCCGGTCCTGGCTGGCGCGCCGGCGCGCTTGCCCACCGACGGCATCACCAAGCCCAGCGACTGGGACATCCTGCTGTTCGGCAAGATGTCCGACGAGGGCGCCAAGCGCGCGCCCTTGCCCCTAACCCCCCAGGACATGGAGGGCAGCTTTGGCCACGACCCTGCTTACTAAGCTCCGGCGGCTGCTAAGAGAGGAACGCGGCGCCACGGCGGTGATGTTCACGGTCTTCCTCACCGGCTCCATGGGCCTGGTGGGGGCCTCCGTGGACCTGGGGGCGCTCTACTCCGCCAAGGCCCAACTCCAGAACGCCGCCGACGCCGCCGCCCTGGCCGCGGCCAACACCATGATCGGCACCGACGCCAACAACAACGCCGTGGCCCAGACCAACCTGGCCCTGGCCAACGCCCAGAACTTCTCGTCGGCCAACCAGGCCCTGGGGGTGGCCTTGCAGCTCAAGAACCCGCCGGGCGACGACTTCACCATCGGCTTCTGGGACAATCAAACCGGCAACTTCGACCCCAACCGCACCGGCATGGGGGTCAACAACCCCGACAACCTTACCGGCGTGCGGGTCACGGTGCGCCGCGACAGCTCGGCCAACACCCCCGTGCAGACGTTTTTCGCCGGCATCGTGGGCGTAAGGCAGGTGGAGCTCAGCGCCAAGTCCACCGCCTTCCTGGGCTGGCCCGGCAATGTCCCCGCCGGCACCGTGGACCTGCCCATCGCCGTGCTGGCCGACGCCGTGGCCGGCGGCGGCACCCCCGACTGCGGCGAGAGCCTGACCTTCCACAGCAACGGCGACCAGAACGCCGAGTGGACCACCTTCTTCACCTGGCCGGCCAACAACCCCAACGTGGACGCCTACGTCACCGGCGACCTGCCCATCCCGGCCCTGCAAGTGGGCGACGAGATCAACCTGACCAACGGCAACCTGAGCAACGGCACCTTCCAGGACCTCAAGGCCCGCTTCGAGGCCAACGCGGTGGGTGGCCAGTGGCCGGTGACCCTGCCGGTCATCGCCCACCCCGGTTGCGGGTCCAACCAGGGCACCATCAGCGGCTTCGCCACCTTCGTGGTCACCGAGGTGCGCCTGGCGCCCTTCAAGTCCCTCACGGGCTTCCTGAAGTGCCAGATGGTGGTGCCCAACTCGGGCACCGGCGGCGGCAACTACGGCTCCCGGGCCGCCTACTCCCGCCTGGCGCGCTAGGAGCGGATCAATGAGCGACGACAGCGCCTCCCAGGTATTGGCCCTGCAACTGACCCGCCAGGGCGGCGAGCGCCTCAAGGAGTTGGTGGCCGGTGCGCCCATGGCCCGCCTGGCCGGCCTGGAGTCGGTGGCCGAGGACTTTGAGCGCAAGGCCGTGCAGCAGCAGCCCGAGGTGCTCCTGGTGGAGTATGACACCCAGAACAGCGGCCTGGCAGACCTCCTGGAGCGCCTCAGGCGCTCGGTGCCCCGGGCCGCCGTGGTGGCCTGGTCGGCCAGCCGCGAGCCCGAGGCCATCCTGAAGGCCATGCGCCTGGGCGTGCGCGAGTACCTGGTGGACCCCGGGGCGGCCCAGGAATTCAACGACGCGGTGCTGCGCCTGGCCCGCCTGACCCAGGTCAGCGGCCAGCCCGCCGGCCGCATCATCGCCGTCACCGGGGTCAAGGGCGGGGTGGGCGGCAGCCACCTGGCCGTCAACCTGGCCTGGGCCTTGAGCCAGGGTCTGGGCCTGCGCGTGGCGCTCATGGACCTAGACCTGGGCGGCGGCGATTTGGCCATGCTCCTGGACCTTAGCCCCACCCGCGACCTCACCGACGTGGCTGGCGAGTTCAACCGCCTGGACGCGGTGCTCATGGATAGCCTCATGACCGAGGTGGCGCCGGGGCTGCGCCTTCTGGCCGCGCCCGGCGACCCAGTGGCCGCCGAGACCATCGGCCCCGAGCACCTGGCGCGCGCCCTGGACCACCTGGCCGACGCCCACGCCGTGGTCATCATGGACCTCAGCAGCCACCTGGACGAGGTTTCACTCATGGCTCTGGAGCGGGCCCACCAGATACTAATGGTGGTGGAGCCCACGGTGGTGGGGCTCAAGAACGCGCGGCGCCTGCAGGCCCTGCACGAGCGCCTGGGCATCGCCTCGGCCAAGGTGTCCCTGGTGGTCAACCGCGACGGCGCCCGGGGCTGCCTGGAGCGCGCCGACGTGGCCCGCATCCTGGGGCGCGAGGTGCTGGCCTTTTTGCCCAACGACAGCGAGGTGATCCTGGAGGCGGGCAACGCCGGCCGGCCTGTCTTGCGCGAGTGGCCCCGGGCCAGGTGGAGCAAGGCCGTGCGCGCCCTGGCCAAGGCCATGAACAACGGCCAGGGAGGGGCCTCATGAGCCTACGCGCCCGCCTGGCCCAGAGCGGCTCCCTGGACACGGTCAAGGAAGCCGCGCGCCCCGACGCGGTCCGCGAAAACGCCATGCAGCAGCTCAAGGCCCGGGTGCACTACCAGGTCATTGACCGCATGGACCTGTCGGTCTTGAGCGGCAGCCCCGGCCGCCAGGCCGAGAAGGAGCTGGAGACGGCCATCCGCCTGGTGCTGGAGGAGGAGCCCGACCCCCTAAGCGCCACCGAGCGCGACACCCTGGTGCGCGAGATCAAGAACGAGGTGCTGGGCCTGGGTCCCCTGGAGCCCTTGTTGGCCGACCCCACCATCAACGACATCCTGGTCAACGGCCCCCACAAGGTCTACGTGGAGCGGCGCGGCCGTCTGGAAAAGGTCAGCGTGCGCTTTAGGGACGACCAGCACCTGCTCAAGATAATAGACAAGATCGCTACCTCCGTGGGCCGGCGCATAGACGAGTCCTCGCCCATGGTGGACGCCCGCCTGGCCGACGGCAGCCGCGTCAACGCCGTGATCCCGCCCCTGGCCCTGGACGGCCCCAGCTTGTCCATACGCAAGTTCGCCGTGGACCCCCTGAGGGTGGACGACCTCATCCGCATCGGCACCATCACCCCGGCCACGGCCAAGCTCATGGAGGCCATCGTCAAGTCGCGCCTGAACGTCATCATCAGCGGCGGCACCGGCACCGGCAAGACCACCTTCTTGAACGTCATGAGCTCCTTCATCCCCACCTACGAGCGCATCGTGACCATCGAGGACTCGGCCGAGCTGCAATTGCAGCAGGACCACATCGTGCGCCTGGAGACCCGGCCGCCCAACATCGAGGGCCACGGCGAGATCACCCTGCGCGACCTGGTGCGCAACGCGCTGCGCATGCGCCCCGACCGCATCGTGGTGGGCGAGGTGCGCGGCGGCGAGGCGCTGGACATGATGCAGGCCATGAACACCGGCCACGACGGCAGCCTCACCACCGTGCACGCCAACAGCCCCCGCGATGCCCTGAGCCGCCTGGAAACCATGATGTCCATGGCCGGCCTGGAGATACCCGACAAGGCCATCCGCCAGCAGGTGGCCAGCGCCGTGCACATCGTCATCCAGTTGGCCCGGCTCTCCGACGGCTCGCGGCGGCTCATCAGCCTCTCGGAGATCACCGGCCTGGAAGGCGAGACGGTGAGCATGCAGGAGATCTTCCGCTACACCCAGACCGGCGTGGACGACCGGGGACGGGTGCAGGGCCGCTTCGGCCCCACGGGCATACGCCCGCGCTGCGCCGAGCGCATCAAGGCCCACGGTATCGAGCTGGACAGCGCCATGTTCAGTGACGGCCCCGGAGGCGCCCTGTGATCTGGGCCGCAACGGCGGCCATCTTCCTGGGCGCCCTGGCCCTGATCGGGGCCGTGGGCCTATGGCTGTTCCGGGCCGGCCTGAACCGGCGCCAGGCCCTGCGGATGCGCCTGCGCGAGATGGAGCCCCGGCAGACGCCCCAGGCCCTCAAGGTGCTGTGGCGCGACCATTCGCTGTCCACCATCCCCCTCCTGGACCGCCTGCTCAAGGCCCTGCCCAGGGTTTCGGACGTGCAGCTCTTGCTGTTGCAGGCCGGCAACCCCTGCAACCTGGGCTCCCTGGTGCTTCTGGCCTGCGTGCTGGCCACCGTGGGCCTGCTGGTGGGGCTCTGGCGGGACCACGGCGGCCTGGCCGTCATGCTGGCCGGGCTGGGTTTCCTGGCCCCCCTGGGCTGGCTCAACCTGTTGCGCAAGAAGCGCTTGCAGGCCTTTGACGAACAGTTCCCCGACGCGGTGGAGATGATGGCCCGCGCCCTGCGCGCCGGGCATTCCTTCGCCTCGGCCCTGCGCATGGTGGGCGACGAGAGCGAGGACCCGGTGGCCGGCGAGTTCGCCAAGGCCTTCGAGGACTACTCCTTCGGCAAGAGCCTGGAGCACGCCCTGACCGACCTGGTGCGCCGGGTGGGCCTGCAGGACGTCAAGTTCTTCGTCACCGCCGTGATCCTGCAAAAGGAGACCGGCGGCAATCTGGCCGAGATACTGGACAACATCGGCGGCATCATCCGCGAGCGCTTCAGGCTCATGCGCCAGGTCAAGGCCCTGTCGGCCGAGGGCCGGCTCTCGGGGATCATCCTGTCGCTGATGCCGCCGGTGCTCCTGGTGGCGCTGTGGATGACCAGCCCGGGCTACATCGCCATGCTCTTCGACCACCCCTTGGGCAACACCATCCTGATGACCGGCGCCGGCTTCCAGATTATGGGCATGCTGGTCATCAAGCGCCTGGTCAATATAAAGGTGTAGGCGGGCACATGAACGTCACCTCCTCCAACTCCGACGTCGCGGTCCTGGCGATCAGCTTGGCCTTGGGCCTGGCGGTGTTGGCCCTGGGCTGGGCCGGCGCCACGCTCATCGCCCGCCGCGACCCGGCCTGGCGCCGCGTGCAGGCCATGAGCCAGGGCGCCGCCGCCCAGGGGCGCCTGACCCTGCTGGAGCGCCTGCGCCAGGGCGCCACCAGCCTCCTGACCCGCCTATCGGCCCCGGCCCGCCCCAGTCAGGGCTGGCAGCAGAGCCGCCTACGCCGCGACTTGGTGCAGGCCGGCTACCGCTCGCCGGCGGCGGTGAACATCTTCCTGGGCTGCAAGGTGCTCTGCCTCTTGTGCATGCCGGCGCTGACCGCCACGCTTCCCTTGGCCGGCGTCCTGCAAGGCCCCTGGCTGCCCCTGGCCCTGGCCGGCTCGGCGGGTCTGGGCTTTTTACTACCCAGCCTGGTCCTGGACCACCTGGGCACCGCCCGCCGCGAGCGCCTCACCCGCGAGCTGCCCGACGTCCTGGACCTCATGGTCATCTCGGTGGAGGCCGGCCTGGGCCTGGACGCGGCCATCAAGCGGGTGGCCGAGGAGGTGCTCATCAGCGCGCCACTACTCTCGGCCGAGCTGAACTTCGTCTCCCTGGAGCTGGGCGCCGGCATCCCCCGAGCCATGGCGCTCAAGAACCTGGCCAGCCGCTGCGGGGTGGACGAGGTGACCAGCCTGGTGAGCATGCTCAACCAGGCCGACCGCTTCGGGGTGAGCGTGGGCCGCTCGCTGCGCGTGCACTCCGATTCGGTGCGCACCAAGCGCCGGCAGAAGATGGAGGAGAAGGCGGCCAAGATACCGCTGAAGCTCCTCTTCCCGGTGCTGTTCATGATATTTCCGGCCATCATGGCCGTCATGGCCGGCCCGGCCATCATCCGCATCACCGAAAGCATAATCAAGTAGAAGCAGGAGGCACCATGTCGTCAACACGCACCCCCATGCTCTTGGCCCTGGCCCTCTTGGCCGGCCTGGGCCTGGCCGCGGGCTGCGCCTCCAGTCAGGCCACCAGCATGCGCGGCCTGACCCGCGGCGAGGCCCGCGAGCTGTTGGCCCTGCAGGCCCAGCGCGAAAAGGCCAGCGAGGGTCAGCCCGTCAGCGACCCGGCCCAGGTTGAGGCCCTGGCCGACAACATGGCGGGGCGCGGCGAGTGGCCGGCGGCCATCCATGAATACAGCCGGGCCGTGACCCTGGCCAAGGAGGAGGACAAGCTGCGCCTGCGGGCCAAGTCCGCCGAGTTGTGCCTCAAGGCCCGCATGTTCGCGCCGGCCGAGAGCCTCTTCGCCGGCCTGAACCAGGCCGAGCCCGGCAACCCCATCTACCTGCAGGGCCTGGGATTGGCGCGCTTCGCCCAAGACAAGCTGGAGCAGGCCCAGGACGACCTGGGCCGGGCCGTGGCCCTCAATCCCAGGCTGTGGCGGGCCCACAACGTCCTGGGCATCATCGCCAACCGCCAGGGCCGGCCCGCCCAGGCCCTGGGACACTTCGAGCAGGCCCTGGCCCTGGAGCCGCGCCTGCCGGCCTTGTACAACAACCAGGCCCTTTCCCACATGCTGCTGAAGGATTGGCCGCGGGCCGAACAGAGCCTGCGCCAGGCCCTGGCCCTGGATCCCGGCTACAGCCTGGCCGCCAACAACCTGGGGCTGGTGCTGGCCAAGCAGGGGCGCTCCCACCAGGCGCTCAGGGCCTTTGAGCGCGGCGCCGGCCAGGCCCAGGCCCACAACAACCTGGGGGTGGTGTTGGCCCAGCAGGGGAACTACAACCAGGCGGCCAGCCATTTCCGCCAGGCCCTGGAGACCATGCCCCGCCATTACCCCATGGCCAGCCGCAACCTGGAACAGGTGGGCCAGCGCCTGGACACCCAGCCGCCGGCCCAGACGGCCGTGACGGCCCCGTCCTGGCCCGCCGGCCAGGAAATGCCCCGGGTGGAACGGGCCTTGCCGCCGGCTGCTCCGACGGCGCCGGCCGAGGAGGGCATCAGGGTTTCGCCCATGTCCTATGAGCCCACCGACAACCCCGGCGCCCGGCCGGCGCGGCGCGGTCCCTGGCGCGGCCAGGGCTACAACCAACCGGCCTTCTCGGAGCCACTGCCCATGACCGAGACCCCGGAGCCCGCCGGCCAGGGCGCCCTCTTGGCCCCGGAGCCCAAGCCCCGGCCCCTGAGCCAGCCTCCCCGCGACATCGAGCCCCCCGCCCCGGCCCCGGCGCCGGTGGTGGCCTCCCTGTCGGTCAAGCCCCGGGCCACCCGTTCCCGGGCCGCGGCCAGCCAGCAAGCCAAGGCCGCCCCCGCCGACGCGGTGGACCGCTCACGCCCCCTGCGCCAGGGCCTGCCGGTAGGCTTCGTAGGCGTCGTGGCCGAAAAGGACGAAACGCACCTCATCGAAGGCGTTCGCATGGGCCAGGATGGCCTTCTGCACCGCGTCCAGGGCGACCCGGGCCGCCTGGTCCAGGGGGTAGCCGTAGGCGCCGGTGGAGAGGCTCGGGAAGCTAACGGTGCGCAACGCGTGGTGCGCGGCAAGATCGAGGGAGGAGACATAGGCGCTGGCCAATAGCTTGGCGTCCTGGGGCTGGCCCCCATAGATCGGCCCCACGGTGTGGATCACCTTCTTGGCCTTGAGCCGGCCCGCCGTGGTGATGACCGCCTGGCCGGTGGGGCAGCCGCCGATCTGACGGCATTCTTGCATGATCTCCGGCCCGCCGGCCCGGTGGATGGCCCCGTCCACGCCCCCGCCGCCGGTCAGGCGGCTGTTGGCGGCGTTGACGATGGCCTCCGTCTCCTGCTGGGTTATGTCGCCTTGCATCAGCACCAGCCTGGTGCGCCCGATCATCTTCTCCACCATGGCCCCTCTCCTCCCTGGCCGGCCCCGGCCTTGGGCGGGGCCGCTCTTTGTGTTCGCCACTCCATTATAGCCGGCGGGCGCGCCCGCGTGTCAGGACGCGGCCCGGCGCGCCCGACTTGACCGATCCCACGCGGCTGGTAAGAATTCTAGGCAGGGTTGCCAACGTCCCTTACCCCGCTCCGGAAGGTGCCTTATCGGCGAACACCCCCCGCATCCACCCCTCGCGCCTTGGCTTGTGGACCTGGCCAGCCAGGTGCGGCAAAACTGCCAGCGCTCCGACGCCGAGGTGGCCGGGCATTTCTCCCTGTGCGGGCTCCTGCTCAGGCTGCGCAATCTCTACAAGTGGGAGCACGGCCTGCCCCCCTGGCGGGAGGAGGACTCGGCCCCAATGCTGGAGTGGGTCAGCCAGCGGGAGGATCTGTGGCTGGAGATGCTGGGGCAGGGGCCCCAGGACCTGGTCCTGGAGGGCCAGGCCATGGACCCCTTTGACAGCCAGACCGTCAACCAACGCCTGCTGCCCCAGGGCCTGATCTACGGCGCCGGCCGGGTGGGCGGCCTTTTACCGGCCTTTTTCCTGGGCCGCCTGGAGGCCAGGTACGAACTGGAGGGCCTGGAGGTCTTGGAGGTGGGCCAGGAGCTGGGCCACGACATCCTGTTCCTGCCCGGCCTGTGCCAAGAGGGGCGCGTGTTCCTGCGGCGCGAGCCCCTGGGCTACCTGCTGTGGGACAAGCTGGCCGACCCCCGGCCCAGCCAGGCGCGCTTCGTGCGGCTCGGGCTGGAAGGCTATGGCCTGGCCCTGGAAGAGGTGCTGGCCAACCCCTCCTGGGACCTGCTGGCGCCGGTGATGCAGGGGGAGATGCGGGCCGTGGCCTGGCACGAGCTGGGCGAGGCCCGGGCCGGCGAGGAGGCCACCCAGGCCCTGCAATGGGCTTTGACCCAGCATCCCCTGAGCGAGGTGGAGCACTTCGCCCGGGGGGTCAAGGACCTCTTGGCCGATACGGGCGACCAGGGGCGCCTGGCGCACATCATCGCCGCGGGCGCCAGGGGCGCCCTGGGCTTCTACCCGGCCTGGCTGGCCGGCTTCCCGCGCCTGCTTTTCCCAGAGATAGACCCGGCGGTGCTGGCCTTTGCGCAAGGCGGCGATTGGGCGGTGATCGAGCGGGCCAGGCGGGCGGGCGGGCAGCGGGCCCGCCAGGCCCTGGAGCGGCTGCTGTCCTTCACCAGGGAGGAGGGGCCGGCAGAGCAGACGCGGGCGCGCCTGCGCCAGGAGGTGATACAACCCCTTACCGCCTGCCGGGCGCGCCGGCCCGGCCAGGGGTGAACCGCGGCCGCCTACTTGAGCCGGTAGGTGATGAGCCCGTGGGTGAGGTCGTAGGGCGAGACGCTGACCCGCACCTTGTCCCCCACCAGGACCTTGATCTTGAAGCGCTTCATGCGCCCCGACAGCACGGCCCGCAGGGTGTGGCCCTGCTCCGTCACCACCTCCATCTGTCCACCACCCAGGGTACGGGTAACCTCGCCCTCCAGATGGATCAGATCGTCACGGCTCAAGCTTCCTCCTTTGGCTGGCACTGGCGTCGCGAGGGCCAGCGATAAAAATGATTATCCCTTCCGGTCGGCGCGGTGCATGCCCACGGGCATGGCCTCGCCGCGGGAATGGGCGGCCGGTTTGGGCGCTATTGCGGGGTAACTATGCCATGACCCAGTATTTTAGTCAAGGGCGCCGCCCCGGGTGTGTGTTAGCAACGCAATAGTGTCCCCTTCAATTGCAAAGCTAAAATGTCCCCTTCATGGGAGACATAATAAGCATGAGCCAATCGGAGAGGGGACGGCACCACGCCTTGCGGATGGTGCTTGAGGGCAGGATCAGCCTG
>JACRDC010000014.1 GCA_016218705.1 Desulfarculus sp. | reverse complement strand
CATGGCTTTGATTGCTGATCGGCCGGGCAAAAGCGTGATTTTGCCCGGCCTCCCGGGCGCTTACGCGCCCGGCGGGCCGTCCATGGCCCGCATACCAAGTTGCGATCTAACTATTCGTTTGATCGCAACTTGGTATGAGCCAGGCGGGCGGCCCCACCGCCCGCGCCCCACATGCCATCTTGCCTGACGGCGGGTTTGTTGCTAGCCTTACACACCGGAGCCTCGACAAAGCAAGGAGTCTCTCAGACATGGAAATAACGACCAGCAAACAGGGTGAGGTGGCGGTGGTGGCCCTGGCCGGGCGCTTCGACGCCCAATCGGCCGGCCAGGTGGACCAGAGCCTGCAAGCCAACTTCCAGGAGGGCGGCCGCAAGCTGTTGGTGGACATGAACCGGGTGGAGTACGTCTCCAGCGCCGGCCTGCGGGTGCTTCTGGCCGCGGCCAAGAAGAGCGGCAACCTGGGCGGGCGCATGGTGCTGTGCGGATTGCAGCCCTACGTGCTGGAGGTCTTCGAGGTGGCCGGCTTCACCTCCATCTTCCAGATTCTGCCCGACGCGGCCTCGGCCCTGCAAAGCTTCTAGGCCCCGCGCAGGCCCTTGCCCAACCACGACGGCAAACCCTCCCGCCCAGGCCTCAGGTGGGCGCTGGCCCTCTTGGGGCTGGCCGCCGCTGGCCTGCTCATGTGGCTGTACTGGCGGCCAATCTGGGACTACTGCCTGGGATGGTGGGGCCTGTTGCAAGACAAGGACGCCTTCCGCGCCCGCATCGAGTCCTATGGGGCCTGGGCCCCGGCCGCGTTCATTATTTTTCAGATACTGCAAGTCGTCGCCGCCCCCATCCCCGGCGAGCTGGTGGGCGCGGTGGGGGGCTACATCTTCGGCTGGTGGTTGTCCCTGGCCTATTCCACGGTGGGGCTGACCCTGGGCTCTCTGGTCAACTTCGCCGTGGCCCGCCTGGTGGGCCGGGCCTTCGTGGAGCGGGTGGTGCCACCCCAGTACATGGCCCGGCTGTCCTTCCTCATGGAGCGCCAGGGAGTGCTGGCCGCCTTCATCTGTTTCGTGGTGCCCGGCTTCCCCAAGGACATCCTGTGCTACATCCTGGGCCTGGCCCCCATGAGCTGGCGCATGTTCATCATTGTCTGCGCCATCGGACGCATACCCGGCACGCTCATGCTCAGCGTGCAGGGAGCCCTGGCCTACCACGAAAACTGGTGGACCATGGTCTGGCTCTTCCTGGCCAGCCTGGCCTTCGTGGCCCCGGTCTACATCTGGCGCGAGACAATCTATCAGTGGCTCTACCGCCTGGAGAAGGGGCGCGGACCCCTGCCCGCCCCGGATAGCCCCGGCAACGACCAGGCAGACCAGCCAGAGCCCAAGTAGGCCCGGGACATGACGCCGCCGGCCCATCCCCTGGTCTGGCCGGCGGCGGCGCTTTTGGCCGGCATCGTCCTGGCCGACCGCTGGGCCTGGCCCTGGGGCTGGACCCTGGGGCTGGGCTCCCTGGCCCTGGCGGCGGCCCTGGCCCGGGGCCTTTGGCAAGGGCGCATATCCCTGGCCTGGCTGTGCCTGGGCATGTTCCTGCTGGGTGGCGGCCTGCTCTCTTGGCAGCGCGCCCAGCCCTTGGCCGACGGCCACCTGCGTGGTTTTGCCGACAACCAGGTCCACGCCCTCCAGGCCCAGGTGGTGGGCGCGCCCCAGCCGGGGCAGTTCGGCGGCAGGGTGCTGGTCAAGGCGCAAAGCCTGGACGGACGGCCTTCCTCGGGCCTGGCCCAGCTCAACCTGCCGCCGGGGCTGGCCTGCCCGCCGGTGGGGCATCTCTTCAACGCCACGGTGCGCCTCAAGCCGGTGACCAGCTTCGCCAACCCCGGGGGCTTTGACTACGCCCAGTTCCTGGCCGCCCAGGACCTGTACGTGCAGGCCAGCGCCGGCAAGCACGCCAATTTGACCGGCCTGGGACCCGGACCCGGGGGCGGCCCGGGCCTGTGGGTGGAGGGCCTTCGCCAGCGCCTGGGCCAGCTCATGGCCGGCCTGCCCCCCGGCCAGGGGCGCGCCCTGCTCCTGGCCCTGGTTTTGGGCCAGCGCGGCGAGATGAGCGGCGCCGTGCGCGAGGCCTTCAACGTCACCGGCACGGCCCATCTGCTGGCCATCAGCGGCATGAACCTCGCCATGGTCTGGGGTTGGTGCTATCTGGCCTTTCGCCTGGTCCTGGCCGGCGTGCCGGGATTGGCCCTGCGTTGGCCGGTGCCCCAGTTGGCGGCGGCCCTGGCCCTGCCGCTGGCCTGGGCCTACGCCCTGGTGGCCGGTGGCTCCATCCCCACCCTGCGGGCCCTGCTCACGGCCCTCTGCCTGGTGGCCGCCCTGTGGGCCCAGCGGCCCTACAACCCGCTGGGCGCCCTGGCCCTGGCCGCCATCCTCATCGGCCTGGCCTGGCCCGAGGCGCCCCTGGGGGCCTCCTTCCAGCTTTCCTTCGCCGCCGTGGCGGCCATCCTGCTGGCCGCGGCGCCTCTTGCCAACTGGCTGCGCCGCCGGCGGGGCCTGGGACGCTGGGGGGGCGGGCTGATGGCCTGGCTGGCCCTGGGAGCTGTGACCGGCCTGGCCCTCTGGCCGTTGACCGTGATGTACTTCCACAACCTGCCTTGGCTGTCCATCCCGGCCAATGCCCTCCTGATTCCCCTGGTGGCCATGGTGGCGACGCCGCTGGGGCTCTTGGGCGCGGCCCTGGGCCTGGTTTGGCCGGAGGGCGGCGCCTGGCTGTGGGGCTGGGCCTTGTATCCGGCCCAGGCCGCCGCCGACCTGGCCCTGTGGCTGGCCGGCCTGCCGGGCGCGGTGACCTACCTGGCCGGGCCGGGTCCGGCGGTGGTGGCGCTGATCTACGCCGCGGCCTGCGCATTGTTGATTCTGCCCCGGCCCTGGCGCTGGTGGCTGGGCGGGGCCGTGGCCGGCCTGGCGCTCGCCCTGGGGGTGCTGGAGGCCCAGCTGCCGCCGCCCGACGGCAAGCTCACGGTCTGGGTGCTGGACGTGGGCCAGGGCTCGGCCGCCGTGGTCCGCCTGCCCCAGGGCCAGGTCTTGGTGGTGGACGCCGGCGGCGGCCGGGGCGAGCTGGACACCGGCCAGCAGGTGGTGGCGCCCTTTCTGTGGTCCCAGGGGTTCAGGCGCCTGGACTACCTGGCCTGCTCCCACCCCCACCCGGACCACGCCGGCGGCCTGCCCTTTTTGGCCCGCTGGCTAACGCCGGCCCAGGTCTGGACCAACGGCGAGGCGCCCCCCAGGCCCGATGGACCTTACGCACGCCTGCTGGCCCAGGCCCGAACCAGCCGGACGCCGGTGCTCACCCCGGCGGAGTTGGCCCAGATGACCGAGCTGGGCGGGGCCAGCCTGCTGGCGGCCTGGCCCCCGCCGGGGGTGGACCTGGCCGGGCTCAAGGAGAACGACCGCTCCCTGTGGCTGGGCCTGGGCCTGGGCGACACCTGGCTGTGGCTGCCCGGCGACGCCGGCCCCAAGATCGAGAGGATGGTGGCCCCCCGGCTGCCCGGCGGCGGCCAGCAGGTGCTGGTGGCCTCCCACCACGGGGGCAAGGACTCCTGCACGCCGGAATTGCTGGAGCGCCTGCGCCCCCTGGCCGTGGTTTACTCCGCCGGCTGCGCCAACAGCTTCGGCATGCCCCGGGCCGACAGCCGTGAGCGCGCCCAGGCCGTGGGGGCCGCGGTTTTCACCACCACCCGCCAGGGCTGCCTCAAGCTGGTCAGCGACGGCCAGCAGTGGCGGGTCACGCCCTATCTGGACCCGCCCCGGGAGTGCCGGTTGCCTTGATCCGCCAGCCGCGTTTTTTCAGCCCCTGGGCTCAGATCACCCCAAGCGTTGCATGACCAACAGGCCATTGGCCGGCAGGCGAACCGACAGGCCACCGCCCGAGGATACGATGCTCCCCTGGTTGCAGACGCCGGTCCCGCCGTAGATGTCCGCATCGCTGCTCATCAGTTCCGTCCAGGATTTGTTGCCCAAGGCGGGGTGGCTGATGGTGTACCCGCCGAGGTAGGGGTGGTTGGCCAGGCTGGCCAGGACCACGAACTCGTCGTTGCCCCACCAGCGCCTGAAGGCCAATACCCGGTTGGCGTTGTGTACGTGCACCACCTCGATGTTGGTGGAGCGCAGGGCTGGTGCGCCGCGCCACACCCGGATGATGTCCTGGTAGTAGCGGAACTGCTCCTTGCCCTCGCCGGCCTTGAGCCCGGCCAAGTTCTCCCGGCAGTTTATGAAGCTGTCGTGCATGAAGGGCTTGGCGGCCCCTACCTCCTCACCCATGAAGAACATGGGAATTCCCGCGGCCAAAAAGGTTAGTCCCGCCGCAACCCGGCTGCGCGCCGCGGCCCAGGCCCTATTGCCGTCGCTCAGGCAGCCGTTGACCGCCACCTGCATGGTGCGGGCAGAGTGCACCTGCCGGCCGTTTTCTTGATAGGAGGAGTTGCCGGCCTCGTCGTGGGATTCGTGGTAGATCACCTTGTGGGGGGTGCCCGCCAGCGCGCCCGCCATGCCGTCCATGTTCAAGGGCCCGTCGCCACCGTATCCACAGCCGTGCAGCAGCCGGGCCTTGCCCCCGTCATTGGTCGCGTCGCCGATCAGGTTATGGTACCAATCGGCCCACCAAACCGCGTTGAAGCCGATGCCGCCGGTCTCCTGGGGCTGGGTCATGGCCCCCCAGCCGGTATGGTCCTCGGCGATCAGCACCACGCCGGGCTTGACTAGCTTAAGGGTACGCGCCCATTCGCGCAGGAACTTGGCCCCGAAGGCGTTGGCCTCGGCACAGGCTTGGCCGTTGGCGTGAATGACGTTGTCGCGGTGGATGGCCTGGGTCAGGTCCACCCGGAAGCCGTCTATGTGGAACTCGGTGACCAGCATGGCGGCCGAACCGATGAGCATCTTGCGCACCATCTCCTCGCGGAAGTTGGGGCAGTAACCGGTTGATCCGTTGTCCAGGTAGCCGCCGTGGCCAGGAGGATTGTCGCCCGGCCAGTCGGAGGGGCGCCCCTGGTACCAGTAGTAGATGTTGTTCTCGTTGGCGGTGCTGTCGTACATCCACTCGGCGCGTTCGGCGTCGGCGGTGAAATGGTTGTAGACCACGTCCAGGATGACGGCGATGCCCCTCCGGTGGCATTCGCGCACGAAGAACTTGAGCTGGTCCCTGCCCCCCGAGGCGTACTCGATGGCGTAATAGTGCGAGGACCCGTAGCCCCAGGCCAAGGCCCCGTCGTATTCGGCCATGGGCATCAGCTCCACCGCGTTGACGCCAAGCTCCTCCAGGTGGTCCAGGAAGGCCAGGGCATCCTCCAGGTTGCCGCCGTCGGGCCTGCCGAAACCCAGAGACCCCACGTGCAGCTCGTATATCACCAAGTCCTCCACCCTGGTGGGCAGGGGGCGCAGGGAGTCGAACTCGTTGGCCCAGAACTCCTCCAGGCTCACCCATTCGTTTTCGGGGAAGTTGGGCTCCTTGAAGTGCTTGGTTACCTTCTCGGTGTCCACCACCATCGAGCAGCTCTTGCTGCCGTCCAGGTCCTGGGGAGTGCCGTTCCATGCCGTCCCGGTCGTCTGGCCGGGGTAATTGGGGTCTGGGCGGGGGGACTCGGGGTTCTTGCTCCCGCTGCCGATCTGGCAGCGGGAGTGCAGGTCGGTGCGGAAGACCAGGTTGCCGTCGTCGCGCTCGATGGCGAACATGTAGGGCTTTTTGTGGTCCCAAACCGCGAAGTCGGCCAGCCCGGGGTCGTCGGGGTCGGTGCTCCAGATCCCGTGGCTGTCCCTGGTCATGGCGAACAGCTCCTTCACCCCCCTGCCGTCGGGCCAGATGTAGCCCGACTTGAGATCGCCCACGGCCAGTTGCACCTTGCGGGCGTTGGGCGCCCAAACCGAGAAACAGGCCGTGGGGGTCTGGCTTCCGGGCCGGTAGCGCTTGTTGGCCCCCAGGCGGCGCGCGTGCGTGAACCAATAGTTCTCAACCTGGCCGTTGCCTGTCAGGGTGAAAGAACGGTGCTGGGCCGTGGAATAGGCCTCGGGCACCTCGGTGGCGATGCCCCAGACGTGGTTGCGCAGGATGCCGTCCAACACCACGCCCCACTGAAAGCCCCAGCCGATCTGCCCGTCGTCCAGGGCTACCGTGGCGCTCCAGGCCGGGCAGCCGTCCTCGGCGGTGAACTCCTCCATGGGCGTGGTGGACCAAAGGTTGCTGTATCCACCGCCGGCGTCCCAGCTTCCCATGAGCCGCACGTTGTTGAACAAGCGTGGCCGCAGGCCGGTGAAGAAGTTGAAGATGACCATGGCCATATGGTCCTCCTTGACTGTTGGTTTGGCTCAGACCGATCCGTCCACCTCGATGGAGAGCAGGAAAGGCCCGTCCCCGGAAAGCATGCTCTCCACGGCCGGTTCGATGTCCTGGCGCGTGTCCACGTGCAGGCCGGGCACGCCCATGGACCTGGCCAGGCCCACGTAGTCCACGGTGGGGTCTTCGATGCTGAAGTTCCAGGGGAAGCTGCCCTGGGCCATGCCCAGGTCCTTCCAATATTGCAACAGGTTCAGCTTGAGCAGGCGGTAGCCGCCGTTGTTTATCACCACGAACTTGGCCCCTATGCCGTGATGGGCGGCGCTCCAGAAGGCCTGGGCGGTGTACATGGAGCCTCCGTCGCCAGAGAAGCCGATCACGGTGCGCCCTGGCCAGGCCAGCTTGGCCCCCATGGCGCCGGGAAACCCCACGCCCAGCGACCCGCCGCGGGTCTGGAAGAACTGGCCTGGGCGGTCGGCGGGCAGCCAGCGCGTCAATTCGCCTGAGTTGGTCAAGGCCTCGTCAAAGATGATGGCGTCCGCGGGCAGGCGCCTGGCCAGGGCCTCGGCCAGGGCCGAGATGCGCGGCCGCCCTTCTTGCCATTTCTTCTGGTCCTGGGCCTTGGTCTCGGCCAGTTGACTTGCCTTGACCCGTGCCAGGGCCTCGGCGCGCTGCCGGGCGGCCTGCTTATGCTCTGGGCTGGCGGTCTCGGCCAGGCAATCGGCCAAGGCCGCGAGGGTGGTCCTGGGGTCGGCCACCAGGGCCATGGTGCAGGGATGGTTCTTGGCTATTTCGTGTGCGTCCAACTCTATGTGGATCACCGCCGCGCCAGGGGCGAAGGGGCTGGCCAACAAGGGGAAGACCTCGGGGAAGACGTAGGTCCCCACGATCAGGACGGCGTCGGCCCCGCCCACGATCTTGGCGCTGTCCGGGCCGAACATGTGGCCGGTGTTGCCGCCGAACAGGGGATGGCCCTGCGGCAGGTTCACCTCGGAGTTGTTGACGCCGAAGACCTGGGCGCCCAGCGCCTCGGCCAGCCGGGCCAGGGCCTCCTGCGCCCCGGAGCGGGCCACGCCGTCGCCCATGAGGACCAGCGGTTTGCGTGCCGCCGCCAACACGCGCGCCGCCTCGGCAAGGGCCTCGCGGCGGGGAGCTGCGCGGGTGTCGGGGATCAGGGTGGGAATCACGGGCTCATCGTTGGGCGCGTCCAGGATGTCCTGGGGCAGCGCCAGGAACACCGGGCCGAACGGCGGCGTGAGGGCTTCCTTGAAAGCGCGCCGGAACATGCGCAGCAGGCTGGCCGGATGCTCCACCCTGGCGGCGTGCTTGGTCACCGGGCGGACCATGGCCACCAGATCGCAGGCCATCTGGGCTTCAAGGGCCGAGTAGGCCACGCCGGCCTCGCCGGCCAGGACCACCAGCGGCGAGTGCCCCCTTTTGGCCTGGTACATCAAGCCCACGGCGTTGCCCAGACCCACCCCGCTGTGCAGCAGCACCACTCCCGCCCTTTGGCCGGCCCGGCAGTATCCGTCGGCCATGGCCAGGGCCACCGATTCCTGCAGGGACATGATGTAGGCGATGTCCGGGAAGTCCTGCATGGCGTTGAGCAGGCCTTCCTCGCTGGTGCCCGGGTTGCCGAAGACCAGGCTCACCTGGTCGGCGCGCATCTGCTCCAGAAGCTTGTGGTGTCCATCCGACGGCGGCATGTTCTCCTCCTTGGCGGGCCGGCGGCGGCCGCTGGCGGCGCCGGTTCATTTTCAGGTTGGCGGGCTGGCCAGCCGTATGGTGAGCGGATGGGAGGGCCCCAGCTCCTCGCGCGCCAGGTCCAGGGCGTGCTTGCCGTCGTAGCCGATAACCTCCGTGGAGGCGCCGGCATCCAAAAGGACCTGGGCGCAATCGGCGAAGCCGTGCCAAATGGCGTCCAAGAGGGGGGAATAGCCATTGGAGGGCCCCTGGTAATCCAGGTTGACCCCGGGCGCGGCGGCCAGGACGCGGGTGATCTCCAGATGGCCGTTGTAGGTGGCCTTGTGCAGGGGCACCGCCCCGAAGACCGGCTCCACGGCGTTGACGTCGGCGCCCGCCGCCACCAGGCCGCGGACCATTTCGGTCTGGCCGTTGCGAGAGGCAATGAGCAGCGCCGTGTGGCCGTCATCGAACTCGCCCACCACGGGGTAGCGGGCCTCCAGGCCGGCGCCCTTGCCCAAGGCATCGCGCATCCCCTGGAGGTCGCCGGCGCGCACCGCAACCAACAGGGGGTTTTGTGCCGCGCGGGCGTCGTCCTGGCGTCTGGCCGCGATCAGCTCCTGTATCCGGGTCAGGTTCTCGCGGGCCTGCTGGCCTTGGTTGACCTTTAGGGCGTAGTTGATGTGGTCGTCCAGGCTGAAGCCGTAATTGGTACGCAGGGCGAGGTCGGCCCGCGCTCCGCTTTGCAGCACCAGCCGCACTACTTCCACGGACTTGAACCAAATAGCCTCGAAGAGCGGCGTGTGGCCGGTGGAAGTGCATTGCAGGTTGATCAGGGCGCCGGCCTGGATCAGCCGCCGGGCGGCCGCCAGATGGCCGCCCTGGCAGGCCTTGTGCAAGGCGCTGGCCCCGGCCCGGTCATCCAGGGCGTTGACCAGCGCGCCGGCGGCGATGAGCATGTCCACGATCTCCAGGCAGCCGGTACCGGCGGCCAGCATCAGAGGACTCAGCCCGCTGGCCGGGTCGCCGCCGTTGGGGTCGGCCCCGTGCATGAGCGCCTGGCGCGCGCCGTCCGGCGCCTTCTGCCACAGCGCCGTCCAAAGGGCCTGGTTGGCGATGATGTTCTGCATGGCGGCCCCCGCCTAAAGGTTCCTGTAGGCCTTGATGAGAGGGGATATGTCCCAATAAACGCGCCACTCCTTGATCTTCCCCCCATTGATGCGCAGATGGGTGGACACGTACAGGTCGTACTCGTTGCCATTGGCCAGGCACTTGGCGTGCTCGTGCACCACCGCCACGGCGTTCTCGCCTTCCACAATCAAGCTCAAAGGGGTGAACGAGATCATCTGGGAGTGGGCCGCCCAGACATCAAAGCTCTTAAGCACCGCCGGCAGCCCCCGGTAGGAGCCCAGCCAAGGCGCCAGATCGCTGACCCCGGCGGTGGGAGGGATGTTCACCCAGATTACGTCGTCGTCCACGTACTTGAGCGCCTCGTCGGATTTGCCCGCCCCCATCAGGCTGAACCACTGCTGGGCCACCTCCCGCGTGGAGGGCACCGGTGGTGGCGGAGGGATGGGGAACTTGTTGCGCACGTCCTCGATGAACCCCGGGTAGTCGCGCAGGGCCCAGACCTGCTCGAACTCCAGGTACTCGCGCATGGGCAGCCAGCCCATGGAGTTGCGGTCCAGGTCCTCCAGGGTGGCCACCTCCACGATGGCGATGACTCTGTGCTGGGAGACCACCTTGTACAGCCCCTTGACCAGGCCGGAGTTGAGGCCCTCCAGGCCGTGTTCGCCCTCCAGCAGCTCCAGGTCCCACAACTGGTCCTGGCTGATGCGCCCCTGGTAGTTCCACTTCATCTGCACGTAGAACAACATGGCTACTTCTCCCCTTAATGGTGGTTAGGCCGGTTCCCGCTGGCCCGGCCGGATGATCCAATGCTCCCGCCCCGCCCAGGAGTAGGCGTGGCCGAGGTCGAGCCACTGGCCCGCGGATGGCCCCAGTCTTTCCTCCAGGTGCCGGCCCAGGGCCTCGCGGCCTTGGGGTCCGTCCTCGAAAGACCAGGCCTCCACGGCGTCGAACAGGGGCTCGCCCAGGGCGTAGAGCCCCTGGCGGGCAAAGCCGATCATGGACCGCTGGAGGGCCGCCAGGCCGGCGGCCTTGGCCGCGTGGTCCTGGCGCAAGAGGGCCTTGAAGCCCTCCAGGTCGGTGCCCGGCCTGCGCTTGAGCAGGAAATAGGCCTTGACGAACTCCGGCAGGGGCTGCCCCTCCAAGGTCTTGTCCGTGAACCCCTCGGGGTCGGTGTCCAGGCCCAGCGTCTGCCAGAACGCGGCCCAGCGGGGCTCGTCGGCCCTGGCGCCCAGCAAGAACTCGGGGCTTTGCAGGCTGGCGATCTGCTCCTCGTCGTTGGCCAGCCAGATCTCGGCCACCCCCTCGAAAAACGGCAGCGTGCCCTTGGCCGCCGGCGGCAGGCGGGTGACCACCAGATAGCGCCTGATCTGCTTGATCTTGGATGCGTAATCCACGGCATGGAAGTTGACCCAGTAGGATTGGAAGGCCGAGGCCGCGAGCCCCGGCTTGGGACCGGCGAAAATGAACTGGTGGATCATGGTTGCACCTCCCCCCACCTGGACCGGCAAGGCGGTCCCGTGGTCCCGGGCCTGGCCCCCGCCCCAAAAAAATGGTCAGGGACCCGGGACCGCCGCCAGTCTTGGATCGCCCATGGTCGGCCGCCTACCACCCCCAACGCCTCAAGGGCGGATCTCCGTCGAGAACCTCGATCATCTTGGCCCCGGTAAGGATGCTGTCGGGCGTGGACCGCCCGGTGATGAAGGGGTAGTCCACGATGACGCTGGTCTCGTGCCCGAAATTGCCGATGTAGGCCCCGTCCGGGCCGGTGGCGTCGCGCAGTATGTACTCCAGGGGGTAGGGCGGCGGACCCATGTTGAAGTCCAGGCCCACCCCGCGAGCCTTCATGAATCCGGTGCCATCCTTGTAGTCGTATTCCAGGCAGTGGCCGGTGACCCGCTTGCCCCAGATGATGCTCTTGCGGTCCTGTATGTCGCGGGCGAAGGCCAGGCAGGCCACGCCGTAGCACTCGGCCCCGATGGGCTTGCCCGCCCGGTAGAAGGAGAGAATCACGTCGTGGACGCGCTGGTTGTTGACCATGTCCACCACCGGGCCGCTGCCTCCCACCAGCAGCACGGCGTCGTATATATCCAGGTAGCGAGCGGCGCGGCTGAGCGCCCGGTTGTAGGCCTCCAGGCCGCGCACGAAGCAGGGCGAGGCGAAGTAGGGGCGCTCGGGGAACCAGTCGGCCAGACTGATGGGCTTCTCCAGGCGCTTGCCCTGCTCCGTGGAGGGGTCGTCCCACAGCCTGACCTTCTCGGCCATCTCCGGGCTGGTCACCGGGCGCATCAGGGGAGGGTCTATGAAGTCAGGGTCCATGCTCACGCCGATGGCGTTGGGCCGCTTGCCGGTGGGGGTGCAGAAGTCCACTTGGTAGCCGGCCTTGTCGAACTCCTCCACCGGCCCGGCCAGCTCCTCGCCCCAGTAGCCCCATTCCGACAGGATGCACAGGATGCGCCTGCCCCGGCGGGGAGTCACCGCCGCCTGGGGGGACTGGGCCTCCCCTTGGGCGGCCATGGCCTTGGCGCACTGCTTCTTGCGCTCCAGGATGGCGTCCCTGATGGCGTCCACCAGGCCCTCGGAGGCGTGATAGGAGGGGTTGGTGACCAGGTCCTGGTCCACCACCACCTGTTGGTCCCAGGGAGTGCCTGGGGGGGCCGGCACATAGATGGCCCCGGCGTTGACGATGTCGGCCAACACCACGGGGTTGCAGGTCATCCGGCGGCCGGCCAACAGCTCGGGGGTGGGGGTTAGCAGCCACAGGGCGTGGCAGGGCGCGCCCTTGACGATGGCTGGGTCGCGCATGGCCCGGGCGAAGAACTTCACCGCCGGAGCGTCGCGGGCCATGGAGGCCTGGATGGCTTGGCCCTCGGGCGCGGTGAACCAGCGCAGGCGCACCGAGGTGTAGTTGGCGGCCATGATGACCGCCGCGTAGTCCTTGAGGTCCACATTGTCGAAGTCCGTGGACACCTTGAGTACCTCGGGCGTCTTGCCCTCCTCGCTCACGTCGCTGAGGATGGTGAGCGAGGCATTGCCCCACAGGCGGCTCATCAGCTCCACCGTGGCCCCGTAGCCGGCGAAGCGTTTTTGGTAGATGGCGATCTCCTCGGGTATGTACTCGCTCTCCAACAGCACCGCGATTTTTTTGCCGGCAAGTGGTTGTTGGCTCATGTTCCTACTCCCTTGCGCGCCTCTAGGGGCGGACCGCGTTGAAGGTCACCTGCACCTCGGTTTGGCTTTCCGGCGTCATCACGCCTGACAAATCCAACTGGAAGACACCGTCATCTGGCTTGAGTTCATCGGTGCGGTTGACACCGTTGACGCGGATGCAACTGATGGTCACCATGCCCGGGGTCATGAAGTCGGGCAGGACATTGAGGGAGGAGAACTCGCTACCGGGGGTGATGTTGAAGTGCATGCAGAAGCTGGCGTTGTCGGACACGACGAAGCTGCGGGTGTAGACATGGGCCAGGTAGCACAGCTCGAAGGCGTGGTAGGCGCAGGTGGAGTGCCCTGACTTCTGGCCGTAGCTGCCCTGGATTACCGGGTCGCCGCTCTCGGTGGTGCGGAAGAAGTAGCCCCGGCGGTCGCGGTCCAGGAAAAAGCAGTTCCAGAACATCTCTGATTCACGGGCCAGTTCCAGCCAGAGCTTGTTGTCCGGGTCGGCGCCGTGCAGGATCAGATAGGCCAGCATGCCCTGTTCCTGCTGCCAGAAGTCCTTGGTGGACCCCCAGGCGAACTCGATGGGCATGCCGTTGGAGGGTACCCGCTCCACCGCGTCGAAGATGCCGCCCCGGGCCATGTCCAGGCCGTAGGTGGCCATCTTCAGGCCTATGGTCTTGGCCAGTTCCTGGCACTTGGCGGCGTGGTCGCCGTAGATCTTTTTCTCCTTGCCGTTGAGGGACGAGGCGGCCAGGCCCTGGTAGTAGAAGGCCACCCGCGTCAGGTTCCAGGCGATCTTCAGGTTGTGCCCGCAAATGGCCCGGTTCTGCTGCCAACGCCAGCCATGGTCGGGGCTGAAGTCGGCGAAGAAGCGCTCGTTGACGTAGTTGGTCTGGTCCGGGAACTTGTCCACGATGAGCTGGGAGGTTTCAAAAAGGATGTCCCGGCACACCTTGAGGAACTTGCTGAAATCACGCTTGCCCAGTTTCTTGGCCACGGGGTCCAGGGCCAGGATGACGTTGATCAGGTAGGCCGGGATGTGGTCTCCCACCGAGTTCCAGTTCTTGCGCGACTGGTTGTGCGCCAGCGCCGGGGTGTCCGGCCGCATGGTGGAGTAGTCCAGGTGCGAGAAGTAACCGCCCAGGCCGGGGTAGCCCCGGTCCTTGTTCTCCGCCGTGTCGTGATAAAATTGAAGGAAAGCCTTGACCGTGCGGCGGATGTCCTCCAGCACCTCCCATTCCTGGGTGATGCGGTAGTACTGCGCCAGGCCGGCCAGGGCGTATATCTGCTCGTAGAGTGGGATGGTGTTGCGGTCGTCGTCGTTCTCGGAGGGGATCACCAGCTTGGAGCCGCCCACCCCGGCGCGGCGGCCGAAGGCCCAAAAGCAGTATTCGCCATCGTGGCTGATGCTGCGGAAGGCCTCGCGCTGGTATTGCACACCGGCCCGGGCGGCCATGAGGTAACGGTCGGAGCCGGTCATCAAGTAGGCCGAGGACAGCCCGTAGATCAGGCGCGACAGGGTGGCGCACTCTTGTATGGTGTCGTCGGTGGGCTCGCCGGTGATACTGAGGCTGGTGCGGTATAACTTGGAGAAGTCGTCTATCTTGTATTCGCGGGTGGAGCCGAAGAGGTTGTCCAGCCACTGGTCGGCCATCTGGGAAATCTGATCTATCCACCAGTGGGTGTCCTCAAAGGCGAACTGCCCCTTCTCGGCGTGGGCCAGGGTGACGGAGCGGGCCTCGTAAACCCTGATATCGCCATCCTCCTGCTCGATTCCCCCCACCATAAGGTAGTCGCCAGGCCGGATGTACTTCAGCACCTGCCAGGAGGGACCAGCCAGGGTGGGGTCTGGAGAGACCGGATCGGGCACGCGGTCCCTGTTCAGATTGTCCAGGTTCATGACCACCCCGAAGCTGGTGTTCACCCCCACCCGAATGATCAGGGCGTCCTTGCTCCGGCGTTCCAAGGTGAATTGCGCTTTGACGGGATCCACGGCGGTCACGCGCCCGCTGGCGGTGAAGCTTTGGCAATACTTGTTCATTGCGTCCTCCTTGGCTTAATGCGAAAGAGATTGGACCCTGGCCCGTTGAAACCTCCCCTTGGTTCTCCTCGCGGGTCTTGTGCCCTCATCGAGATGGGGCCCTGTTTGCCGGTGGGGCCACGCACCCGCGGCGTCGCTAATCTGAAAGTCACCCAGCCCCCGCGGCCGGGGATGGCGGTGGGCCAACCAGGGGCCAAGGCCTGAGGGCTTGGCCCCTGGTTGGCCGCGCAACCCTGTCCTGGGGTGGCCTAGTTAAACAAATTAAAAATAAATCAGCAGGTTAGCGTCATCATGCTGACGTTATGGGTCAAGCTGATGATCATGATGCGGGCTGGCAACCCACCCTGAGGAGCCGCCGAGGGCGTCCCCATGGGGAGCAACCATTGATCTTGATGAATTAAACTTAGTTGATTGCGAATCAAGTCTGGCAGGCGAGCACTTGATCCCCCGATTCCCCTATACTTTATTATCCGTATGACACCGGGGGCATGCAATCATTTTTTGGCTGGTCTGCCCGAGCAATCAACCCGCTGGGCTTGTGGTGGGCCAAAGAACAATAAATTTAGATAAATAAAATGTTGGGCTACGCGGTCATTGACCGGCGCCTCCAGCCGCCGCCCATGATGGCCGGCGCCTAGAACAGCCGGCCGCCGCGTTCCAGTTCCAAGAGGGCCTGCTTGGTGGTCAGGCCGGCCCCAAAACCGGTGAGGGCGCCGCCGGCGCCCAGCACGCGGTGTCAGGGCACGAACAGGGGCACGGGGTTGTGGTGCATGACCTGGCCCACGGCGCGGGCGGCGGCCGGGCGGCCCACCTCCCGGGCCACGCGGCCATAGGTCAGGGTCTGGCCGTGGGGGATGGCCCGCACCCGCTCCATTACCGCGACGGTGAACGGCGTTAGGCCCCGCAGGTCCAGGGGGGCGTCCAGGCTGGTGCCCCGGCCGGCCAGGTAGGCCAGGAGTTGGCGGCCAGACAGGGTCTCCTCGGCCTCCACGGGCAGGATGGCCGCCCTGGGGGCGCGGCGGTCCAGTAGGAGGGCGAAGTCGCGGCTGTTGTGGCTGGGCAGGGTCAGGGCGCACAGGCCCCGGGGGCTTTCGGCCGCGAAGATGGTGCCCAGCCGGCAGTCCACGGTGTAGGTCTTCAGGGTGTGTTCTGGCATAAATCCCCCTGTCGCAGGTCGTGCTCCAGCATATACCCGGCCAGGGCCTTCAGGGCAAGGTCCTTGCGCGCCGCCCAGGCCGGGGCCAAGAGGCGCTCGGGGCCGGGGTCGGCGGCCAGGCGGTGGATGACCGTCTGCCTGGGCAGCCGGGCCAGGAAGTGGGCGGCGGCGGCGGCCCATTGCTCCAGGGGCCAGGGAGTGAAGCGGCCGGCGGCGTGGTCGGCGGCCAGGGGCGCGCCCTCCAGCACCATGAGGTTGTGCATCTTCACCCCCCACAGGCCCAGGCTGGCCAGGTGGCGGGCGGTGGCGTTGGTCTGCGCGATGCCCTCGCCGGGCAGGCCCAGGATGACATGGGCCACCACCTCGATGCCCCGCGCCCGGGCCTGGGCCACGGCGGCGTCAAAGCAGGCCAGGCCATGGCCGCGGTTGATGGCCGCCAGGGTGGGACCATGGGCGCTTTGCAGGCCCAGCTCCAGCCACAGGGGCAGGCGCTCATGCAGGCGGTTGAGCAGGTCCCAGCGGGGCGGGTCCAGGCAGTCTGGCCGGGTGGAGACCACCAGGCCGGCCAGGCCGGGGAAGGCGCGGGCCTCCTCGAAGAGGAGTGCCAGGGTTTCTGCCGGAGCGTGGGTGGAGGTATGGGCCTGAAAGTAGGCCAGGACGCGGGGCATTTCCCGGCCGGCGCGGCTGGCGCGGGCGGCCAGGCGCTCCAGGCCTTGCTCCAGTTGCCGGGTGATGCTTGAACGCCCCTGGCCGCGCCCCGAGCCGGCCGGCGGGCAGTAGGCGCAGCCGCCATGGCCCAGGGTGCCGTCTCGGTTGGGGCAGCCCAGGCCGGCCTCCAGGCCTATCTTGGCCACCGGCCCCCCGAAACGCGCCCTGAGCACCGGCCCCAGCAGGGTGATGCGCTCGGACAGCAGGTTGGCGTCCATGGCTATTGGCCGCTGGGGGGTGGGGCCTGGCCCTCGGGATCGGGGGGCGCCTCTTCCAGTATCTGGGCGTTCTCGTTGATTACCCAGATGCGGTTGACATGGCCGGGGATGGGCTGGCCGCGGCCGTAGCGGCGGCGGTATTCGGGGTTCTTGCACAGGCCGAAGTAGAGGCGCTCGTCGTAGGGGCCGCAGAACTCCAGGCACACGGCCAGGCCGTCCTGCTCGTTGTCGTGCACCTCGTAGTCAATTTTCCAGCTTTTGCGCCACTTGATGTAGCGGTCATCCAGGCCGGGAGGGCGGCCGGTCATCATGGCGTCGGGGGGGAAGCGGCCACCGTGATCGGCGGCGAAGCGCTCCAGGGCGGCCTGCACCTGGGGCGCCGCCTCCAGAAAGCGCTCATAGGCCAGGCGTTCCCGCCGGCCCTTGCCCCAGGTGGCCAGGATGATCAAAAGGCCCACCGCCAGGGCCAAAATCCACCACTCCCAGCGCTTGAAGTCCAGGGGGCGGGCGATTTGCCGGTGCATGGTCACGGCTGGCAATATATCACAGGCCCTCATAATTGTCCGCTTCACCCCGCCCCGGTATATAATAAATTCAACTCACGTCCACACCCGGTCCCGGGGGCCGGCAGCCGCCCAGGCGGGGGCAACGGGCAACAAGGCAGGAGAGGCCATGGCGGGTCCAGGGGAGCAGGAAACGGGGCTGGTGACCATCAAGGAGGCGGCGCGCCGCACGGGCCTGCCGGCCTCCACCATCAGGTTCTACGATCAGCAGTTCGAGGAATTTTTGGCCGTGAAGCGGGGGGCGGGGCGGCGCCGTCTGTTCACGCCCCAGGCCGTGCAGCGCCTGTTGGACATACAGCGTTTGCTCAA
The DNA here is from genome assembly GCA_016218705.1 of Desulfarculus sp. Classification (GTDB taxonomy): domain Bacteria; phylum Desulfobacterota; class Desulfarculia; order Desulfarculales; family Desulfarculaceae; genus JACRDC01. The sequence goes on along the minus strand of JACRDC010000014.1, from coordinate 2,748 downwards.
GGACGAGGGCCTGAGCCTGCGCCAGACCCGCCAGGCCCTGGCCGGCCAGGGCGCGCCGGCGGTGCCCGCCGTGGCGGCGGCGCCGGAGGCGGTGGGGCAGGTGGAGTCCCTGCGGGCCGAGGTGGAGTCCCTAAGGGGCGAGGTGCGTTCCCTGGAGAGACGCCTCAAGGACCTCAAGGAGATACAGGAGCGCACCCTGGCCTTGGTGGGCTCTATCACCAGGGCCTAGGGCGGACGCCCCCGCCGCTGGTGCGGGCAGGTGGCGCCGCCAGGGGCGGCTGGGGGACGAGGGGGCGGGGGAGGTGTTTATGCGCCGGCCAGGCGCTAGACCACCAGGCAATTCATCTCCAGGCCGGCCAAGAGGCCACGGATGGACAGGGGGCAGCGGGTCCCCAGGAAGTTGGCGCAGCGCCGGGCCTCCTCGTCCCACTCCATGCCCTGACAACGCAGGCAATACAACTCGGGCTCGAACTTGTCGCTATGGGTCTTGGCTCGTTCCATGTGGCGCTCCCCGCTTGGCTCCCGGCCTTGGTTGCCCTGCCATTAAGCAAGTTGGGTGCCAGGCGGGCTTTGCGGGTTAACTCGTGGATTGACAAGTATATAATCGCAAGGGCCGCCGCCGGGCCTCCCCCAGCGGCAATAACTGCCCAGGCCGAGGGGGCCAGGCGAGCCCTGGGCGCTAAAAACCTGCCGCAGGCATGGGCCCCGGCCCCGCCGGCCCCCGCTTCGGTGGTCATCCTCATGGGAGCAAAGGCTTGAGCAGCGTGCCCTTCGGTCCCCAGGCCCAGGTGGTGTTGGAGCGCCGCTATCTGGTCAAGGACCAGGCAGGCCGGGTCATCGAGACCCCCGAGCAGATGCTCTCCCGGGTGGCCGGGGCCGTGGCCAGCGCCGAGGCGGCCTGGGGCGGCCAGGCGGCGGTGGAGCGCGCGGCCCGGGAATTCTTCGATCTCATGGCCGGAGGGCGCTTCCTGCCCAATTCCCCCACCCTGATGAACGCCGGACGCAGCCTGGGCCAGCTCTCGGCCTGCTTCGTGCTACCGGTGGACGACTCCCTGGAGTCCATCTTCGAGGCGGTCAAGGAGACGGCCCTGATCCACAAGTCCGGGGGCGGCACCGGCTTTTCCTTCAGCCGCCTGCGCCCGGCTGGCGACTTGGTGGCCTCCACCAACGGGGTCAGCTCGGGACCGGTGAGCTTCATGAACGTCTTCGACGTGGCCACCGAGGCGGTCAAGCAGGGCGGCACCCGCCGGGGGGCCAACATGGGCATACTGGGCGTGGGGCACCCGGACATCGAGACCTTCATCAAGGCCAAGCGCCAGCCCGGTTGCCTGCAGAACTTCAACCTCTCGGTGATGGTAGGCGACGACTTCATGGCCGCCCTGGCCGCCGGCGCCGACTGGCTACTCATCAATCCCCGCGGCCGCCAAGTGACGCGGCGGGTGCCGGCGCGGCAACTCTTCGACCTGCTGGTGGAGGCGGCCCACGCCTCGGGCGAGCCGGGGCTGGCCTTCTTCGATGCCATCAACCGGGCCAACCCCACCCCGGCCCTGGGGCCGCTGGAGGCCACCAACCCCTGCGGCGAGCAGCCGCTGTTGGCCTACGAGTCCTGCACCCTGGGCTCCCTGGTGCTGCCGGCCTTTGTGCGCGCCGGCCAGGTGGACTGGCCAGCTCTGGAAGAGGCCGCGGCCCGCGCGGTGCGCTTTTTGGACGACGTGGTGGAGGTCAGCCGCTTTCCCTTGCCCCGGGTGTCCCAGGCCACGCGCCTGACCCGCAAGGTGGGCCTGGGGGTGATGGGCTTCGCCGATCTCCTGGTGGACCTGGGCATACCCTACGACTCCGGCCAGGCCGTGGAACTGGGCCGCCAGGTGATGGAGCGCATCCAGGCCGCCGGCCACGCCGCCAGCGCCGAGTTGGGCCGGGCGCGGGGCAGCTTCCCGGCCTTTCCCCAGTCGCGCTGGCGAGAGAAAGGCCTGACCCACATGCGCAACGCCACGGTGACCACCGTGGCCCCCACCGGTACCCTGTCGCTACTCATGGGTTGCTCCTCGGGCATAGAGCCCCTGTTCGCCCTGGCCTACACCCGGCGCGTGCTGGAGGGCGAGGAGCTGGTGGAGATCAACCAGCGCTTCCTGCGGGAGTTGGCCGCCCAGGGACTGGACACGCCGGCGGCCCGGCGCCAGTTGATGGCCAGCGGCCGCGCCGGCCAGGTGGCCGGCCTGGACCCGGCCACGGCCCGGCTGTTCGCCACCGCCCACGAGGTGCCGCCCCGCCGTCACCTGGCGGTGCAGGCCGCCTTCCAGGCCCACACAGACAACGGCGTCTCCAAGACCGTCAACCTGCCGGCGAGGGCACCGGTGGAGGACGTGCGCCAGGTCTTCCTGGAGGCCCACGCCCTGGGACTCAAGGGGGTGACGGTCTTCCGCCACGGCTCACGGGGGCGCCAGGTGCTGGAGCTTTTGCCCCTGCCCGGTGGCGAGCCGGCCCCCGCCCCAGCCGCCAACGGCCTGCACTGCCCCCGCTGCGGCGGCATTCTGGCCACCGACGGCGGCTGCCGCACCTGCGCCTGCTGCGGGGCCTCGGGCTGCGAATGACCGCCACGCTGGCCATTGTTGTCAACAAATAGAACTGTCCGGTGTAGTAGCACATAAACTGTCCGGTTTTTTGCGCGAGGGGGAATCCCCGGAGGGCGTAGCCCGGAGGGGATTTCCCCTCGCGAGCCGCCGTGCGCCCCCCCTATGCGGCGGCCTG
>JACRDC010000090.1 GCA_016218705.1 Desulfarculus sp. | reverse complement strand
CAGTCGCCCTACGGGCTCCTTCCGTCAAGCCCACGACCTCTCCCATCTCCCGCTTCTCATCTGCCATCCCAATGCCTCCTTGTACACGTCTCGGGTCTGTTTATCCCAATTCCGTGTCCAAGGAAACCGGGGGCACCTCACTTGACCTTGGGCAGGACCACCCGCAGCACGCCGTCCTTGTGGGTGGCGCTGAGCTTGCCGCGCTCCACCTCGGAGGGCAGGCGGAAGCTGCGGTAGAAGCTGCCGTAGCGCCGCTCCACCAAGTGGTAGTCGCCCTTGGTCTCCTCGTGCTCCTCCTTCTTCTCGCCCTTGAGGATCAGGATGTCGCCGGTCAGGCTAACCTCTATCTCCTCGGGCTTGAGGCCCGGCACTTCGGCGCTCAGTTCATAGCCCTCCTCGGTCTCCTTGAAGTCCACCGAGGGCACGAACCCCTCCTCCTTTTCCTCCACGGGCAGGAGCGAGCCGCTGAAGAAGCGTTCCACCAACTCATCCCAGCCGCGTTCCCGCAGGCCGAGCGTCCTAAATCCACCGAAAGGAATAAGCTCGTACTTGGTGGCCTCCTTTTCTGGTTATAACTCCTATTTAAACAATAGGCATCGCCAGCCGCCTTGGCAAGAGGCGGTTGACCGGCTCACGCGGGCGGGGTAGTTTAATTTTAGGCTTCGTGTCCAGGGCGGCGGCCCCGGCGCCGTCCAGCCTCAGCCACCTCAACCGCTCCCCCCTAGGAAAAAGAAGAAAAAATGCCACCGAAAATCGAGCCGCACCACAAATTCTCCATCTGGTACGTGCTGCTGGGCATCTGGTTCGTCTTCATCCTCAACAACATGATCTCCAACTACACCGGACCCACCCGCCTGGCCTACAGCGAGTTCCTGGACCACCTGCGCTCCGAGCGGGTCAGGGAGATCGCCATCAGCGACCAGATGATCGCCGGCACCTACCTGGACAAGGAGGGCAAGGAGACCAAGTTCACCACCGTGCGGGTGACACCCGACCTGGCCAAGGAGCTTGAGGGGCACCAGGTCAAGTTCCGGGGCGAGGTGGAGTCGGCCTTCCTGCGCAACCTGCTCTCCTGGGTCATTCCCATCTTCTTGTTCGTGGGCATCTGGTATTTCATGATGAAGCGCATGGGTCCCGGCGCGGGGGTGATGCAGTTCGGGGCCAGCCGGGCCAAGGTCTACGCCGAGGAGGCGGTGCCCACCCGCTTTGAGGACGTGGCCGGCGTGGACGAGGCCAAGGGCGAACTGGAGGAGGTGGTCAACTTTCTGCGCACGCCCGAGCGCTATTCCCGCCTGGGCGGGCGCCTGCCCAAGGGCGTGCTGCTCCTGGGCCCTCCGGGCACCGGCAAGACGCTGTTGGCCCGGGCGGTGGCCGGCGAGGCCGGGGTGCCCTTCTTCTCCATCAGCGGCTCGGAGTTCGTGGAGCTGTTCGTGGGCGTGGGCGCGGCGCGGGTACGCGAGCTTTTTGCCCAGGCCAAGGAAAAGGCGCCCTGCATCATCTTTATTGACGAACTGGACGCCCTGGGCAAGGCCCGTGGCATGAGCGTGGTGGGCGGCCACGACGAGCGCGAACAGACCCTGCAACAGCTCCTGGTGGAGATGGACGGCTTCGACCCCCGGGTGGGGGTTATCATCATGGCCGCCACCAACCGGCCCGAGATACTGGACCCGGCGCTCTTGCGCGCCGGGCGTTTCGACCGCCAGGTGCTGGTGGACAAGCCCGACCTCAATGGCCGGTTGGCCATCCTCAAGGTACACGCCAAGCGCATCACCCTGGCCGAGGATGTCAAGCTGGAAACCCTGGCCCAACGCACCCCGGGGCTCTCGGGCGCGGACCTGGAGAACATCCTCAACGAGGGGGCGCTCTTGGCCGCCCGCCGGGATCGCGAAGAGGTGACCATGGCCGACCTGGAGGAGGCCGTGGACCGCATCGTGGGCGGCCTGGAGAAAAAGAACCGGGTCATCAACGAGCGCGAGAAGCGCATCGTGGCCCATCACGAGACCGGCCACGCCCTGGTGGCGGCCTTCACGCCCGGCACCGACAAGGTACACAAGATCAGCATCATTCCCCGGGGCATCGCCGCTCTGGGCTACACCGAGCAGCGCCCCACCGAGGACCGCTACCTCATGGGGCGCTCGGAGCTGGTGGCCCGCGTGGACGTGCTGCTGGGCGGGCGGGTGGCCGAGCGCCTGGTCTTTGGCGAGGTGAGTACCGGCGCGGCCAACGATCTGATGCGCGCCACGGACATGGTGCGGGCCATGCACACCCAGTACGGCATGGGCACCACCCTGGGGCCGGTGACCTACAGCCGCCGGACCCAGCCCGTCTTTTTGCCCCAGGACGCGGCCATGCTGCCCCCGGCCCAGGAGTTCTCCGAGGCCACCGCCGCGGCCCTGGACCAGGAACTGAAGGCCTTCCTGGACGAGCGCCAGGCCCACGTGGAGGAGCTTCTTTCCAGACACCGCGACAAGCTCGACAAGGTGGCCGCCCGCCTGCTGGAAAACGAGGTCATTGACGGCAAGGAGTTCGCCGCCCTGGTGGGCCTGCCCGCCGAGGAGGCGGCCGGCGGTGAGTAGGGGCCAAAGTGGGCCGGGTTCGCCGGCCAGGGCCATGACGGGGCCATAGCATGGGCAAGGCAGCCACGCCGAAAGCCGAGTGCGGCGACGCCCAACTCCTGGCCGAACTCAGGGCCAGCGAGGAGCGCTACCGCTCGGTGACCCACACCGCGGTGGACGCCATCATCACCACCGACGCCCAGGGCACGGTGCTCACCTGGAACCAGGGGGCCGAGGTCATGTTCGGCTTCGGGCCGGAGATGGTGGGGCGCTCGGTGCTGGCCATCATCCCCGAGCGCTATCGCCAGGCCCACGAGGAGGGCGTGCGCCGCTACCTGGCCACCGGCCAGCGACGCCTCATCGGCCAGGTGGCCGAGCTGGCCGGTCTAAGAAAGGACGGCGGCGAGTTTCCCATCGAGCTGAGCCTGTCGGTGTGGCAGACCGCCCAGGGGGTCTGCTTCGGGGCCATCATCCGCGACATCTCGGAGCGGAAAAGGGTGGAACTCCTGCAGGGGGACGTGCAGCGCATGATCCGCCATGACCTCAAGTCGCCCCTGGTGGGCATCGTGGGCCTGGCCAATCTGCTCCTGAAGGCCAGCAACCTGGACCAGCGCCAGATCAAGGCCGCCGCCAACATCCGCGACCTGGGGCAGCGGCTCCTGGGCTTTATCCAACGCTCCCGCGACATCTTCCAACTGGAGGAGGGGCGCTACCAGCTCAGGCCCCAGGCCGTGGACCTGCTGGCCCTCGCTAGGCGGGTGGCGGCGGAGTTGGCGCCCCTGGCCCGGGTCCGGCAGGCGCGCCTGACCCTGCGGGTCAAGGGCCGTTCGCCCCGCGCCCGCCAGCGCTACCTGGTCCTGGGCGAGGAGGGGTTGTTGGAGGTGCTCTTCGAGAACCTGCTGAAGAACGCCCTGGAGGCCGCGCCGCCCGGCTCGCGCATCACGGTGGAGATGGGACCGGGGAAACAGGGCGGCCACCTCGTCGCCATCCACAACCTGGGGGCCATACCCGCCGAGATACGCGGCCGCTTCTTCGAGCCCTACGTCACCAGCGGGAAAAGGGAGGGCACCGGCCTGGGCACCCACAGCGCCCGGCTCATCGCCCGCGCCCACGGCGGCGAGCTGACCTTCACCACCTCAGAGGCCGAGGGCACCCGCCTGCTCTTGAGCCTGCCGGCCTGACACCAATCCGCGCGCACAGCCGGGTCTGGCCCTGAGCGCGGATTGGTACCAGCCACGCCGCCAGAGGTCTTTTCGGCGTGCCCGGCCCTACAGGTCCACCACCTTGACCAGGTTGGTGCGGCCAGTGCCGTGGGGCACCCCGGCGGTGAAGACCAGGCGGTCGCCGGCGCCTGCCAGGCCGGTGGTCTTCACCCACTGGAGGGCGCGTTCGAACATCTCGTCGCTGGTGCTGTAATCCTCCACCAGGGCCGGCAGCACCCCCCAGGAGAGGTTCAGTTGCCGGCAGGTGGCCGGGTCGGCGCTGAGACCCACCACCGGCGCGGCGGTGCGGTAGCGGGCCACCAGGCGGGCGGTGCCGCCCGAGGTGGTGGAGGCCACGATGGCCTTGGCCTTGAGGTCGGCGGCCAGCCAGCAGGCGGCGCGGCTGATGGCCGCCGAGGTGGAGGGCAGCAGTTCCGAGAGGGGCTCCTTGAGGTAGGATTGGCCCAGCAGGGCCTTCTCGGTGGCCCGGGCGATGCTGTCCAGGGCCGCGGCGGCCTCCAGGGGATGGGCGCCCACGGCGGTTTCGTCGCTGAGCATCACCGCGTCGGTGCCGTCCAGGATGGCGTTGGCCACGTCGGTGACCTCGGCCCGGGTGGGGCGGGGGGCCTCGATCATGGAGCGCAGCATCTGGGTGGCGGTGATGACCGGCTTGCCGGCCTGGCGGGCCATCTTGATGATGCGCTTTTGGATCAGCGGCACCTCCTCCAGGGGCATCTCCACCCCCAGATCGCCCCGGGCCACCATGACGCCATCCACCACGGCCAGTATCTGGGCCAGGCGATCCATGGCCCCGGGCTTCTCGATCTTGGCGATGAGCATGGGCCGGGGCCGTTGCTGGTTGATGATCTGGAGCAGGGGTGCCAGGTCGTCCTCGTGGCGCACGAAGGACATGGCCACGAAATCCACGCCCAGTTCCAGGCCCAGGGCCAGGTCGCGGCGGTCCTTGTCGGTGAAGGCCGCCGTGCGCAGCTTGCTGGTGGGCAGGTTGACGCCCTTGTGGGAGCTGAGCACCCCGCCGGCCGTCACCTGGCAGACCACGCTGTGGTCGCGCTTGGCAATGACGATCATCTCCACCAGGCCGTCGGCCAAGAGGATGCGGTCGCCGGGGTTGACGTCCTCGAAGAAATACTCGTGATTCACCGGCAGGCAGCCCGGCGGGGCGGTCTCGCCCTCCACCAGGACCACCTCCTGGCCGGTGTCCACCTCCACCTCGCCCTCCAGAATGCCCAGGCGTATCTTGGGTCCCGAGAGGTCTTGCAGGATGCCCACCTGGCGGCCCTCCTGGGCGGCCACCTGGCGCAGGTCGGCCAAGACCCTGCGGTGGGAGTCGTGATCGCCGTGGGAGAAGTTGAGGCGGGCCACGTCCATGCCGGCCCGGATCAGCCCCGCCAACTGGCTGGGCGTGTGGGTGGCCGGACCGATGGTGCAGACGATCTTGGTCTTGCGCGGCAGCGATGAATTGGGCATGGTCGCCTTCCGAATCTGGGAGTGGGGTGAGGGGCTTTTCTTATCATACCCTCTGGTCTCGCCGGCGCTGGCGACATTTCGGCGGCGTTATCGTGGCGAATCGGCGCTGGGCGCCTCCAGCGGCAGGTCAAAGCGCTGCTCCTTGACCATGCCGCCCCACTGGGGGACCAGGCGCTCCTCGGACAGGGTGAAGCCGGCGGCCTCGTAGAGCCGCCGGGCCATGGTTAGGCCCTCGAAGGTCCACAGGAAGACCCGCCGGTGGCCGGCCCAGCGGCCAAAGTCCAGGGTGCGGCGAATAAGCTCGCGCCCCAGGCCCCGGCCCTGGGCGCGCGGGTCCACGATGAACCAGCGCAGGCGGGCGCCCTCGGGTGCCGCGCCGTCCAGGGCGATGGCGCCCACCAACTGGCCGTGCAGGCGGGCGGCCAGGAAGAGGTCGCGGGATGGGTCCAGCCGGCAGAGAAACTCGGCCAGCTCCCGGGCCTCCTGGGCCTCGAAGCTCAGGTCAAAGCCCCAGTGGCGGTGGTAGTAGTCGCCGTGCAGCCAGATGACCCGGCCCAAATCGCCGGGCCGGTAGCCGTCGTAGGTAGCCTGCTCGCTGGTCATGGTGCGCCTACCGGTTGCTTGGCCGTTGGGGGTCGCTCGCTTTGGGCCGGCCCAGGCCCGCCCTGAGGGGTATTATAATAAAAAACAGACGGAGAATAACGAACCAACCTCCCTCCCGAGAGGTCAACCATGCAAGGCAAGACCCCCAGCCAGACGGCCCTGCACATGGCCATCCAGATGCTGCCCCAGGACGCCAACCCCATGGGCAACGTGCACGGCGGCGTCATCATGCGCCACATTGACGAGGCCGGCGGCGTGACCGCCACCCGCCACGCCCGCCGTCCGGCGGTCACAGCCTCCCTGGACCGCCTGGACTTCCACAACCCGGTCTTCGTGGGCAACCTCTTGATCCTGCGGGCCAGCGTGAACATGGTGGGGCGCACCTCCATGGAGCTGGGCGTGCGCGTGGAGGCCGAGGACCTGCGCACCGGCCAGGTTCGCCACACGGCAAGCGCCTACCTTACCTTCGTGGCCCTGGGCGAAGACGGCCGCCCCACGCCGGTGCCGCCCCTGATCCTGGAGACCGAAGAGGACCACCGCCGACACCAGGAGGCCCTGGACCGCCGCCAGATGCGCCTGGCCGAGAAGGCCCGCGAGCACAAGGCGGGTCCCCACGACTAACCGCCCAGGGAGCCCGGCATGAAGCTCTTGCTGTTCTACGCCCCCAGCTTCTGGTTCAAGACCCACGAGAAGGCCCTGTGCCAGGCCCCGGACCAGGAGCGCGACGAGGAGGTCAAGGAGGCGGTGGTGGCCTTTTACCAGGCCGAGGAGGAGGACCAGGGCCGCGAGGCCAAGGTCTTAAGCAAGCTACTTAAAAACATAAAGTGGCAGGCCGGCAAGTTCGGGGCCAAAACCGTGGTGCTGCACTCCTTCAACCATCTGTCTGCCAGCAAGGCCCCGCCCGAACTGGCCCAGGGCCTGGCCGAGGAGGCCCAGGCCCGCTTGGAGCAGAGCGGCTTCGCGGTCACCGTCACGCCCTTCGGCTACCTCAACGAGTGGAAGATGCACGTGGCCGGGCCGTCGTTGGCCAAGGTGTTCAAGGAGTTGTAGGGCACGAGCGGACACTGTCTCAAAGAGAAGAGCGGGCGGGGATAAACCCCGCCCCTACGAAGAAACTAGCGGTTTTTGCTTTGGTTTTCGTAGGGGCGGGGTTTATCCCCGCCCGTGTATTTCAGGGGCGAGCCCCCGGCGGGAGCCGGCAAGACAGGTCAGGGGATGGCGCCACCCGACCCGTCTATGCCCGCCCGGGCACCGGGCCGGCTCGTCCATGCCTGCCCGGGCATCGGGCCGGCCTGTTTATGCCCCGCTGGGGGCACCCGGCCCCGGCCCGTTGTCGGGGGGGCGCATGGAGATGATGCGCAGCATCTCTACGGCCTCGCTGAAGCCGGGGTTGAGCTCCACGGCCTTTTGCAGGATGTCGCGGGCCTTGCCGAACTCGCCCAGGTCGAAGTACATGCGGCCGATGTTGTAAAGGATGTTCTCGTCGCGGGGGCTGACGCGTAAAGCCTTCTTGTACTGCTCCAGGGCCTCGGCGTACTTGCTCTGGCGGCGGTAGATGATGCCCAGGGAGTTGAAGACGTTTATGGTGTTGGGGTTTAGCTTGAGCACCTCCCTGAGCACCAGCTCGGCGTTGTCGTCCATGTGCTTTTCCATGTAGATATCGGCGGCGCGCTGGAAGCTTTTCTCGGCCAGGCGGGGGCGGCCCAGCTTGACGTAGCACTCGCCCATGCGCTCGAAGGCCTTGGCGAAGCTGTTGTTGATCTGGGTGGCCCGGCGGAAGTACTGGATGGCCTCCTCGTAGCGCCCCTGGGCGGTCTTGATGAAGCCCATGTTGTAGAAGACCTCGGGGTTCTGCTGGATGGAGATGACCTTCTGGAAGGACAGCAGGGCCTCTTCCCAGGCCTCCTTTTCCATCAGTTGCAGGCCCAGTTGGTAATGGCGCTCGGCCTCCAGGGCCTGGGGGTCCGACTCGGCCTGCCTGAGGCCATCTATCTTGCGCTTGAGCACCGCCAGGCTCAGCGGCAACAGGATGATGTCATTGACCCCAGCCTCGCCGGCCTCGATGACCTGGCCCTTGGTAAGCTCGCTGGCCACCAGGATCACCGGCAGGTCGGCCAGCTTGGAGTCGGCGCGCAGCACCTTGAGCAGGGCAGGGCCGCTCATCTCGGGCATGTGCCAGTTGGCCACCACGAAATCATAGGGCTGCTGGCGGGCCTTGTCCCAGGCCTCGCTGCCATGGGCGGCGACCGTGATTTCAAACCCGCCTATTTCCTTGAGCATGCGCGCCAAGGTATTGCGCAGGTTGCTTTCGTTGACGGCCACCAAGACCTTAATGCCCGCTTGCCCGGTCACCCGTGCTCCTTGTGTTAGTTTCAATGTGAATGATAAGCCAGGGCGGTCCGGATTTCCAATGGCGAAATAAAGGGTACCGCCCTCAATGGCGCAAGGTGGCCGCTGTGAATGAAATGGGCGTGCCGCCGGTGGTTGGGCACAGGCCAGGCCCAGGCGTCAAACCTTGGGAGGCATTTGGCCACCGGCGGGCAGCACCAGGCGGAAGACCATGCCCTGGGGATGGTTGTCGCTCATCTCCAGGCGCCCGCCGTGGGCCTCGGCGATCTTCTTGGCGATGGGCAGGCCCAACCCGGTGCCCTCCTTCTTGGTGGTGAAGAAGGGGCTCTGTATCTGCTCGCGTTGCTCGGGCGGGATGCCCTCGCCCTGGTCCAGCACCTCCAGCCAGATTTCCCGCCCCTGCTTGCGCAGGCCCACCCGCACCCGGCCGCCCGGGGGCGATGCCTGCAAGGCGTTGGTGATCAGGTTCAATAGGGCCTGCTGCACCCGGTAGGGGTCCAGGCGGGGCTGGCCGGGCACCGGGCGCAGGTCGCGCTCCAGTTCCACCTCGCGCTGGGCGGCCAGGGGGCCGGCCACCTCCAGGCACTCGTTCACCAGGCCCGCCAGGTCCACGGGGGCGGGGTGCAGCTCCAGGGGGCGGGCGAAGTCCAGCATGCCGCGTACCATGGATTCCAGGCGGGCGGTCTGGCTGATGACCGTGTCCAGCTTGTGGGCGGCTGGGTGGTTTTCTTCCATCAGCCGGCGCACCTGGGTGCTGAAACCGCCGATGGCCATCAGCGGGGTCTTCATGTCGTGGGCCACGCTGGCCACGGCCTGGCCCACGGCGGCCAGGGCCTCGGCCTTGCGGGCTTGCTCCTGCTGGCGCCGCTGGCGGTCGCGCATCAGGCCCAGCACCAGGGCGATGACGTTGAACAGGCCCATGGCCATCAGGTCGGCGGCCTGGCGGGCGGGTATCTCTGGGTGGCCCTGCAGCACAATGGGCAGAAAGATCAGGGAGATGGTCAGAGAGACCGCCAGGCCGCCCCTGAGGCCGAGCCAAAAGGCGGCCAGGATGATGGGCAAGAAATAGAGGTCGCGAAAGATTACGTGCTCCAGGAGCTGGTCCTGGGGCTGGCGGTGGATGGGGATGCTGATGCCGGCGACCAGCGCCGCCACCAGGGCCAATTTTATGGCCAGCTTGAGCCCCGGGGAAGGCATGGGCACGCCCTTGCTCCCAAGTTTGCCGATTATGCCTAGGTTATCATTTATATCGAGGCGGCGCGCGCAAGAAAAGGCCGCGTCCCACAAGTGGCGGGGTGAGCCAGATGGCCGGGGCGCCGCCGTGGGCGCCCCGGCCGGAGTGGGCGGGTGGTTGAGGGCTAGGCCTTGAGCCGCCCCAGGCCCTGGAGCACCTTGGGGGGCGTGATGGGCAGGTCGGCGCAGCGATAGCCCGTGGCGTGGAACACGGCCTCGGCGATGGCCGGCGCCGTGGGGCTGACCAGCCCCTCGCCGGCCTCCTTGGCCCCGAAGGGACCTTCCGGCTCGTAGGTGTCTATCTCCACCGACTCGCTGGGGGGCATGTCCAGGGCCGTGGCGATCTTGTAGTCCAGGAAGGTGGTGTTGAGCGTGCGGCCGTCCTTCATCACGAAGTCTTCCATGAGGGCGTAGCCAAGGCCCATGTGGATGGAGCCCTCCAACTGCCCCTCCACGGCCATCTTGTTGATGGGCACCCCGCAGTCGTGGGCGGTGTACATTTTCTTGACCTGGATCAGGCCGGTCTGCCTGTCCACCTCCACCTCGGCCACCTGGGCGCCGAAACTGAAGGCCGGGCTCACCAGGCCCTTGTTGCGGGGGGTGTAGGCCCCGAAGGCGGTCAGGGGCTCGCCCCGGCGGCCCTTGAGGGCCTTGTACACGCACTCGCCAAAGCCGAAGCCCTTGTCGGGGCGGGCCTTGGAGAAGACCCGGTCGCCCTCGAAGGCGATGTCGTGAATCTGGTTGAGGTCGAAGTGGCCGAAGACCACCGGGATGAGCATCTCCTTGATCTTTTGGGCCGCCTGGCGCACGGCGTTGCCGGCCATCAGCGTCACCCGGCTGCCCCAGGTGCCCAGGTCGGCCTTGGGGGTGATGGCGGTGTCGCTGGCGGTGAGCCGTATCTTCTCCACGCCGATGCCCAGCTCGGCGGCCAGGATTTGGCGCAGCACGGTGTCCGAGCCCTGGCCGATGTCGGTGGCCATGGTCAAGAGATGGGCGGTGCCGTCCTCGAAGACCCGCACCTCGGCCGAGGCGAAGTTGTACTTGGTGTTGAACCAGTTGAAGACCCCGCCGCTGATGAAGCTGTAGCAGCCCACGCCGATGCCGTACCCGGGCCTCTTCTCCTGGCGCTTGACATCCCAGCCGCTCATTTCGCGCACCTTGACCAGGGACTCCTTGAACCCGCAGGAGCTGATGGTGGCCACCTCTGGTATTTCGTCGCCGGTCTCCATGGCGTTCATGAGGCGCAGGTCAATGGGGTCAATGCCCAGGTCGTGGGCGGCCATGTTCATCTGGGTCTCGGCGGCGAACAGGGCCTGGGGCGCGCCGAAGCCGCGCATGGCCCCGGCCGGGGGCTTGTTGGTGTAGACGTGGCGGCCCAGGTAGCGGTAGGCGGGGTAGCGGTAGAGCATGGCCCCGAAGTTGCCGCACAAAAAGGTGGCCGTGGGGCCCATGGAGTTGTAGGCCCCGCCGTCCAGTAGCACGTCGAAGTCCTTGGCCAGCAGGAGGCCGTTCTTGCTGAAGCCCACCTTGGAGCGGATGGTCATGCCGTGGCGGCGGCGGCCAAAGGCCAACTCGTCGGCCCGGCTCAGGGTGAACTTAACCGGCCGGCCGGTGCGCAGGGCCATGAAGGCGGCGCAGAACTCCCACTTGCGCAGCTCCATCTTGCCGCCGAAGCCGCCGCCGGTGTTAAGCTTGATGACCCGCACATGGTTCTCGGGCAGGCCCAGGGTGCTGGCCAGCAGGCACTGCACGATGTAGGGCACCTGGGTGCTGGTCCACAGGGTCACGCGGCCGCCCTCGTCGGGCGCGGCCAGGCTGGAGCAGGGCTCCAGGTAGGCGTGGCTGACCGCGTGCACCCTGAAGGTGTCCTCGCGCACGTAGTCGGCCTGGGCGAAGCCGGCCTCCAGGTCGCCGTACTTGATCTTGCGCGCCAGGCTGACGTTGCCCTCGCTCTCGGCGTGGATCAGCCCGGCGCCCTCGGCGGTGGCGTCCTCCACGTTGAAGTAGCCGGGCAGCTCCTCGTACTCCACCTCGATGAGCGCGACAGCCCGCAGGGCGGTCTCCTTGTCCAGGGCGGCCACGGCGGCCACCTCGTCGCCGATGAAGCGCACCTTGTCCACGGCCAAGGGCAGCTCATCCTGGCTCTGGGGCACCAGGCGCCAGTTGCCGAACTTGACCTGGGGGGTGTCCTGGCCGGTGATGACGTCCTTGACCCCGGCCAGGGCCTTGGCCTTGCTGACATCTATGCGCTTGATGCGGGCGTGGGGCAGCGGCGAGCGCAGGATGGCCCCGTGCAGCATGCCCGGCATGGTCAGGTCGTCGGTGTAGAGGGCCTGGCCGGTGACCTTCTGGCGGGCGTCCAGGCGGGGGATGCTGGCCCCGATGATGGCCGGGTTTTTCATTGGGCACCCCCTTGGGCCATGGCCAGGCTTTTTTGCAGCACACGGCCGGCCAGCACCTGCACCATGGCCCGGCGGTAGTTGGCCGTGGCGCGCACGTCGTCAATGGGCCGGGCGGCGCGCACGCAGGCCACGGCGGCCCGGGCCAAGAGCTGCGGGTCGGGCCTTTGGCCCTCCAGCAGGGCCTCGGCCTCGGGGCAGCGCACGGGGGTGGGGGCCACCGAGGCCAGGGCCAGGCGCACGCCCATCATGCAGCCGTCCAAATCAAGGGCCAAGAACCCCGCCACGCCCACGGCGGCGATGTCCACCTGGCTGCGGGCCGACAGGCGCAGATAGCAGGAGCCGGCGCGATTGGGGGGCACGGGCACCCGGATGGCCTCCAGTATCTCCATGGGCTCCAGCACGGTCAGCCCCGGCCCCTTGAAGAACTCCTCCAGCTTGACCTGGCGCCGGCCGCCGCGCTCCACCAGCACCACGCTGCCCCGGTAGGCCAGCAAGGGGGCGGCGGTGTCGGCGCTGGGGGCGGCGTTGGCCAGGTTGCCGGCCACGGTGCCCATGTTGCGAATCTGGGTGGTGGCCATCACGCTGCAGGCGTGGGCCAGGGCCGGGTAGTGCTTGCGCACCTCGGGGTGGGCGGCCACGTCGCTGATGCGCGCCCCGGCGCCCAGGACCAGGCCGTCCTCGTCCTGGTAGTTGATACGGTTCAGGCCGCCCACGCGGTTGAGGCTTACCAGGTGGTCGGCGCTGGTGGCGCCGGCGCGCAGCTTCATGATGAGGTCGGTGCCGCCGGCCAGGAGCTTCACGCTGGCGCGGTGTCGGCCCAGCAGGTCCAGGGCCTCTTCCAGGGTGGCGGGCTGGTGCACGGTGAAATGAGGGGTGGCCATGGCTACTGGCCCTCCTTGGCCGGGTTGAGCCGCCGGGCGGCGTCTCCTATGGCCTCCACGATCTTGTTGTAGCCGGTGCAGCGGCACAGGTTGCCCGAGAGCCCCTGGCGAATCTCAAGCTCCGTGGGCTGGGGGTTCTTGTCCAGCAGGTGCTTGGCGCTCATTATCATGCCGCCGGTGCAGAAGCCGCACTGCACGGCGCCCTTTTCCACGAAGGCCTCCTGGATGGGATGCAACTCCTGGGGGGTTTTGGCCAGGCCCTCGATGGTGGTCACCTCGCGCTGGTGGGCCTCCACGGCCAGAGTCAGGCAGGAGCTGACCGAACGGCCATTGATGAGCACCGTGCAGGCCCCGCAGTCGCCCTGGTTGCAGCCGATCTTGGTGCCGGTGAGCCGTAGGTCCTCCCGGAGCACCTCGGCCAGGCTGCGCCAGGGGTCAATGGCCACCTCGTAGCGGTCGCCGTTCACTGTGATCTCTATGGTTTGTTTTGCCACTGTGGGCCTCGCCGGTTGGAGGGACGTTGTGGAAATAACTGAAATAAAGGCATATGACCTATTGTGGGCCGTAGCTTAGCAGCAGGGGGCCTGGCGGTCAAGCGTTCACTGGGCGTTGCATATTGTTTATTCACGTGAACAATGGGCAGGCCCAAGCGCCGGCCTGGCTTGATTAACCCGGCGTCAGGCGCCGCCGGCGCCCGGCGCCTGCTCCTGGGCGATGCTGATGAAGACGGCCGCGCCCTGGCCGGGCGCCGACTCCAGCCAGGCCCGGCCGCCGTGGCGGCGGGCCACCTCGCGCACGATGGCCAGCCCCAGGCCGGTGCCCTCGGTGCCCATGGCCGTCTCGCCGCGCTGGAAGGCCTCGAACAGGCGCTCCGCCGAGCGGGGGTCCAGGCCCACGCCGTCGTCCTTGACTCCCAGCACGTGCTGGCCCTCGTCCTGGCGGTAGGTGACCTCGATGCTGGCCAAGCCGGGGCCGCCGTACTTGAGGGCGTTGTCCATCAGGTTTTGCAGCACCCGGGTCAGGGCCAGGCGCTCGCAGCGGATGGCCGGCAACTGGGCCGGCCGGCGCCACTGTATCTGGCGCTGGCGCATGACCGGGCCGTACTCGCGCTCCAGGCCCTCCAGCAGCTCGTTAAGGTCCACCGTCTCCAGGCGGCGCGGCCCCTCCTTGGCGGCGATGTAGGCGTTGATCTCTCGGGTGAGCGACTCGATGCGCGAGGCGGCCTTGAGTATCTGGCCACACAGCTCCTTGCCCTTTTCGGCCAGGGCCGCGCCGAATTGCCTTTGCAGGCGCTGGGTAAGGCCGAAGATGCCCACGGCCGGCGACTTGAGGTCGTGGGAGGCGGTGTAGGCGAAGAACTGGATGGCGGTCTTCTGCTCCTCCAGTTGGCGGGCCTTTTCCTTGAGCTCCTCGTTGAGGCGGGCGTTGTTGGCCGCCACCGCGATCTGGTTGCCCATGACGATGAGCAGGTCTATGGTCTGGGGGGTGAGCCGCACCAGCTTGCGCGCCGCCAGGTTGAGCACGCCCACAACCTGGTCCAGGGCGATCAAGGGCACGCAGATCACCACCTGAAAACCCTTCTTGGTCAGGAGCCTGACCCGGGCCTTGTCCGCCAGCTCGCTGACGTGCTGGGCGATGAACTGGCGGTTGCGCGCCGCCTGGCCGGTAAAGCCCTCGTTTAGGCTGACCTGCTTCAGCCCGGTGGTGTTGACCCCCAGGGAGGCGGCCAGGTTGAGGTACTTGCCGCTGTCGTCCATGAGGTAGAGCCGGCCGGCGTCCAGGTTGAGGTGCTTGAGCACCAGGGCCAGGCCGTTGTGCAGCACGTCGTTGAGAGACTGGGACCAGCACAACAGGTTGCTCAATTCCAACAGCACCGCCAGCTCCTGGCTGCGCTTGGAGATGTCCATCGCGTCGTAGGGCACGGTGATGTGTTTGCTGGTGCTCAGCATGGGCATGGGTCCCCCGGGGCGGTGCTGGGCCGGCGGCGTTTCATCCCCAGTATACATCGCTTTGGCGGACTTGGGTGCCCGCGGCAAAAACCCGCCGCCCGTGGCGGTCAGGCCAGGTCCGCCAGCACCAGGGCCGCGTGTCCCTGGGCCTTGACCTTGGCGTAAGCCTTGGTCAGCCGGCCTTTTGCGTCGAAGACAAAGGTGCTGCGCAGGGCGCCCTCCACCTGCTTGCCGTACATCGTCTTGGCGCCCCAGGCCCCCAGGGCCTTGAGCAGGCCGGTCTCGGGGTCGGCTAAAAGAGGGTAGCCTAGGCCCAGCTTGGCGGCGAACTTGGCGTGGGAGGCCACGCCGTCCTTGGACAGGCCGGCCACGGCGTAGCCCCGGGCGGCGAAGTCGGCGAGTTTCTCCTGAAACTCACTGGCCTCAGCCGTTCAGCCGCTGGTGTTGTCCCTGGCGTAGACAAAGAGCACCAGGCCATGGGCGCCCTTTAGGCCGGCGAAGGAGCGTGTCCGGCCGGTCTGGTCCGGCAGCTCAAAGGCGGGGATGCCATCGTCTATTTGCATGGGTTGCCTCCTGGGGCAGATGTTTTCTCACCATTATGCCCGCCGGCTGGGGCCGCGCCCAACAAAAAGGCCCGCACCCAAGGGGGCCGGGCCTGTTGGTTGACGCTGGGACCGGGGCTTATACCAAGTTGCGATCAAACGAGTAGTTTGATCGCAACTTGGTATGCGGGCCATGGATCCACCCCAAGCAAACTGCGTTTGCTTGGGGACCCCGGGGAATGGCCCGCCGGGCGCGAAAGCGCCAGGGAGGACGGGCAAAACCACGTTTTTGACCGGCCGAT
>JACRDC010000093.1 GCA_016218705.1 Desulfarculus sp. | reverse complement strand
CCGCCGCATAGGGGGGGCGCACGGCGGCTCGCGAGGGGAAATCCCCTCCGGGCTACGCCCTCCGGGGATTCCCCCTCGCGCAAAAAACCGGACAGTTTATGTGCTACTACACCGGACAGTTCTATTTGTTGACAACACGGGCGCCCGGCCCCGGTTGACACCCCAACCTGTTCTGATAGGATGAAAAAATTCCTGCCGTTTCCACTTAATCGGCGGCCCTGGCCGCGTCCGGCGGCGCCTG
Source organism: Desulfarculus sp. (assembly GCA_016218705.1). Classification (GTDB taxonomy): domain Bacteria; phylum Desulfobacterota; class Desulfarculia; order Desulfarculales; family Desulfarculaceae; genus JACRDC01. The sequence goes on along the minus strand of JACRDC010000093.1, from coordinate 56,513 downwards.
GCGGTGATGGAGATATGGCCAAAAAAAGCAGCCCCAGCCCCCCCGAGAACGTGCCCCCCGAGGAGATGGAGGAGGCCCCCCTGCCCGAGACCCTGCCCCTGTTGCCGGTGCGCGACGTGGTGGTCTTCCCTTACATGATCCTGCCTCTGTTCGTGGCCCGCGACCACTCCATCGCCGCCGTGGAGGCGGCCATGGCCCGGGACCAGTTGGTCTTCCTGGCCGCCCAGCGCGATCAGAACGTGGAGCACCCGGCGGCCGGCGACCTCTACGAGGTCGGATCGGTGGGCATGGTCATGCGCCAGCTCAAGCTGGCCGACGGCCGGCTCAAGGTGCTGGTGCAGGGGCTGACCCGGGCGGTCATCAGCTCCTGGCAGCGCCACAAGCCCTTCATGGAGGTGGGCATCGAGCCCCTGGACGAGCGCGAGGAAACCGAGATCAGCGTGGAGGTGGAGGCGCTGATGCGTTCGGTGCGCGAGGCCAGCGAGAAGATCCTGGCCCTGCGCGGGCTCCTCTCCGGCGACGTCATGGCCATATTGAACTCGGTGGAGGAGCCAGGCCGCCTTGCCGACATGGTGGCCAGCAACCTTCGGCTCAAGATCGAGGAGGCCCAGGAGATACTGGAGGAGGGCGACCCGGTGGAGCGGCTCAAGAAGGTGCATGAGCACCTGGGCAAGGAGCTGGAGGTCTCCACCATGCAGGCCAAGATCCAGTCCGAGGCCAAGGAGGAGATGACCAAGAGCCAGCGGGAGTACTTCCTCAGGGAGCAGATGCGGGCCATCCGCCGCGAGCTGGGCGACGCCGACGAGCGCCACCAGGAGCTCATGGACCTGCGCCAGGCCCTGGAGAACAAGGGCCTGGCCGAGGAGGCGCGCAAGGAGGCCTTCAAGCAACTGGGCCGCCTGGAGCAGATGCAGCCCGAGGCGGCGGAGGCCAACATTCTGCGCACCTACCTGGACTGGATCGTGGAGCTGCCTTGGAACGAGTCCACCAAGGACCGCATGGACATCGCCCGCGCGGCCCGCATCCTGGACGAGGACCACTACGACCTCAAGAAGGTCAAGGAGCGCATCCTGGAGTACCTGGCGGTGCGCAAGCTCAACCCCAAGATGAAAGGCCCCATCCTGTGCTTCCTGGGGCCGCCGGGGGTGGGCAAGACCAGCCTGGGCCGCTCCATCGCCCGCGCCCTGGGGCGCAAGTTCGTGCGCATGAGCCTGGGTGGCGTGCGCGACGAGGCCGAGATACGCGGGCACCGCCGCACCTACATCGGCGCCCTGCCGGGCCGCATCATCCAGGGGCTCAAAAGCGCCGGGGCCAACAACCCGGTCTTCATGATTGACGAGGTGGACAAGGTGGGCAGCGATTTTCGCGGCGATCCCACCTCGGCCCTGTTGGAGGTGCTGGACCCGGAGCAGAACTTCGCCTTCAGCGACCACTACCTCAACCTGCCCTTTGATCTTAGCAAGGTGATGTTCATCACCACGGCCAACATGGAGGACACCATCCCCGAGGCCCTCCTGGACCGCATGGAGGTGATCGAGCTATCGGGCTACACCGACGAGGACAAGATCGAGATCGCCCGCAGCCACATCCTGCCCCGCCAGATCAAGGAGAACGGCCTCAAGCCCGGACAGGTCTCCATCAGCGATGGGGCCATCATGGAGGCCATCCGGGGCTACACCCGCGAGGCGGGGCTGCGCAACCTGGAGCGCGAGCTGGCATCCATCTGCCGCAAACTGGCCCGCCGGGTGGCCGAGGGCAGCAAGGGCCCCTTCGCGGTCAAGGCCGCCGGGGTGACCAAGCTTTTGGGCGTGCCCAAGTTCTTGCCCGATGAGGAGAAGGGCGAGGGCGAGGTGGGGGTGGCCACGGGCCTGGCCTGGACGGCCTTCGGCGGCGAGGTGTTGCGCGTGGAGGCCTCCCTGGTGGAGGGCAAGGGCAACCTGACCATCACCGGCAGCCTGGGCGAGATCATGAAGGAGTCGGTGCAGGCGGCGCTGTCGTTTGCCCGCAGCCGGGCCAGGCAGTTCGGGCTCAAGGCCGATTTTTTCGATGACCTGGACCTGCACCTGCACGTGCCCTCGGGCGCCATCCCCAAGGACGGCCCCAGCGCCGGCATCACCATCACCACGGCCATGGTCAGCGCCTTCACCGGCGTGCCGGTCAAGGAGGACGTGGCCATGACCGGCGAGGTGACGCTGACCGGCAAGGTGCTGCCCATCGGCGGGCTCAAGGAAAAGGCCCTGGCCGCCCTGCGCGCCGGCATCAAGACCATCCTGGTGCCAGCCAAGAACCAGAAGGAGGTCTCGGAGATACCGCCCAAGGTGCGCCGAGCCTTGGACATACGCTTCGTCAGCCACGTGGACCAGGTGCTGGAGGTGGCGCTGACCGGCAAGCCCAAGAAGAAGCGCGCCCCGGCCAAGAAGACCAAGGCCAAGGCCGCCGCCGCCAAGAAGCCCGGCGCCAAGGCCCCGGCCAAGAAGCCGGGCGCGGGCAAAAAGAAATAGCATGCCCCGCATCCTTTACATAGACGCCTGCGGCGGGCTCTCCGGCGACATGCTGGCCGGCGCGCTCATGGACCTGGGCTGGCCGCTGGCCGAGCTTGAGGCCCTGGTGGCGGCCCTGGGCCTGGAGGGCGTGGGCCTGGAGCGGGCCAGGGTGGAGCACATGGGCGTGGCCGCCAGCCGCCTGGCGGTTACGGTACACGGCCAGGTGCCCGATCAGCCGCCCCAGCACGATCACGGCCACGGCCACCACCACGGCCACCACCATCACCACGATCACGGCCACGGCCACCACCACCCGGAGCAGACGGCCTCCCGCCGGGGCCTGCCCGAGATACTGGCCCTGCTGGAGCGCCTGCCCACCGCCATCGCCCAACCGGCGGCGCGGGTGTTTCAGCGCCTGGCCGGCGCCGAGGCCAAGGTACACGGCAGCACCCCGCAAGAGGTGCACTTCCACGAGGTGGGGGCCGTGGACGCCATGGTGGACGTGGTGGCCTTCTGCGCCGGGCTGAACTGGCTACGGGTGGAGCGGGTGGTCTGCTCGCCCCTGCCCCTGGGCCGGGGCTTCGTGGACTGCGCCCATGGCCGCCTGCCCCTGCCGGCGCCGGCGGTGGTGAACCTGCTGGAGGGCCTGCCCGTGACCAGTTGGCCCGCGGCGGTGGAGACGGTCACGCCCACCGGCGCGGCTCTTGTGTCCACCCTGGCCGGCGAGTTCGGGCCGCTGCCGGCCATGCGCCTAAAGGCCCAGGGCTGGGGCGGCGGCAGCCGGCCCAGCCAGGGCGGCCCCAACCTGGTGCGGCTCATGCTGGGCGAGGCCGCCGAAGAACTGGGGCGAGACACCGTGGCCGAGTTGGTCTGCCACCTGGACGACCAGTCGCCCGAGGACCTGCCGATCATCTTCCAGCGTTTACTCGATGAAGGCGCCCTGGACGTGGCCGCCGCGCCGCTCTACATGAAGAAGGGCCGGCCCGGGCTCATGCTCACGGTGCTCTGCCCGCCGGAGCGCGCCGAGGACATGGCCCGCCTGGTGCTCACCCAGACCACCAGCCTGGGCCTGCGCCTGCGCCTGACCGAGCGCCGCATCCTGCCCCGCGAGCAGATCAGCGTGGACACCCCCTGGGGGCCGGTGCTGGTCAAGCGCGCGCGGGTGGGAGATGCCTGGCGCTATCACCCCGAGGCCGACGAGGTGGCGCGCATTTGTAGAGAGACGGGTTTGGCCCCGGGGGAGGTGCGGGCGCGCCTGCTGGCCATCCGCGCCTCCCAGCCAGATTAGGGAAGGTGGACGGTCAGGCCGCGCCGGGCGGCGAAGGCAGTAATTCCTTCAGCGCCTCGATGAGAGCGGGAACATGGAAAGTGGCCACTTTCCACACCAGGTCGTGCTGGACCTCGCCATAGTCGTGAATCAACACATGTCTCTGGGCAATTATCTGGCGCCAGGGTATCTGAGGGTGCCCCTCATGGCAGGCCTGGGAAACCTTGTTGGCGGCCTCCCCGATGATCTCCAGGTGGCGTTCCACTGCGCCGCGCAACATCCTGTCGGCCAAATATTCCTGGTATGAGCGGCCCGCCACAAAAACCGCCACCGCCTCGGCGGCGTCCAGCATGTCCCACAAATAGGCGGCGTCGCGGGGTTCAAGCGGCATAGAGTATCTCGGCCTCGGCCAGGATGGCCTGGCGCCGGTAAGGGTTGCGCAGGCCCTGCTTGGATACCAGGTCCACCTCCCGGCCCAGGATGGCCTTGAGTTCGGCGATCATATCCACCCAGTCGAAGAGGCTCCAACTGGCGTCCTCGTTGAATTCGATCAAGAGGTCCACATCAGAGTCCGGGCTCATTCCCCCGCGTCTGGCGGAGCCAAAGACCGAAAGCTCGGCTACCTTCCAGCGGCGGCAGAACGCCTCTATTTCTTCGGCAGGAAAGCGGATGTCCATTTTCTGCCCGCGCCCAGTTCGCTTGCCGGTAACGACAATCCGGTTAATCAACTGTAACCCTTGGGACAGCCGCCTGGCAATAGGCCAACGCCCGCCAGGCAAGCTGTCCGTCTGCAAGGGGAACTCACCACAACACCTCCAAGGCCTGGGCCAGGCGGGTGGCCGCCAGCACCTCCATCTCCACCGGCTTGTCCAGGCGGGTGGGGGCGGTCAGCGCCCGGGTGAAGCCCTGGCGGGCGGCCTCGGCCAGGCGGGCCGGGGCGCGGCTGACGGCCCTGAGTTCGCCGGCCAGGCCCACCTCGCCAAAGCAGACCACCTGGGCCGGCACGGCGCGGGCGTGAAAGGAGCTGGCCACGGCCACGGCCACGGCCAAATCCGCCGCCGGTTCGCCCAGCTTGATGCCCCCGGCCAGGTTGACGAAGACGTCGTGGCCGCTTAGGTCCAGGCCGGCGTGGATGCCCAAGACCGCGCAGAGCATGTGCAGGCGGCCGGCGTCCAGGCCGAGCGCCTGGCGCCGGGGCATGGCCAGGCCCGAGGGGCTGACCAGGGCCTGCACCTCCACCAACAGTGGCCGGGTGCCGCTCAAGGCCGCGCAGACGGCGCTGCCAGGGGCCTCGGCCGGCCGCTGGGCCAGGAACAGGGCCGAGGGATTGGCCACGGTGCGTAGGCCCTCTTCGCCCATCTCGAAGACCCCCACCTCGTCGGTGGCGCCGAAGCGGTTTTTGACCGCGCGCAACAGGCGCAAGGAGGAGGCCAGCTCCGACTCGAAGTAGAGCACCGTGTCCACCATGTGCTCCAGCACCCGGGGGCCGGCCAGGGCGCCCTCCTTGGTCACGTGCCCCACCAGGAACAGGGCCGCGCCGGTCTGTTTGGCCAGGGCGGCCAGCTCGCCGGCGCATTGGCGCACCTGGCCCAGGGAGCCGGCCAGGCTGGGCAAATCGGCGCTTCTTATGGCCTGCACGCTGTCCACCACCACGGCGCCGTAGCCGCCCGAGCGCCAGGCCTGGGTGATTTGCTCCAGGCCGGTCTCGTTCAAGAGCGCCACCGGGCTGTCCGTGAGCCCCAGGCGCTGGGCCCTTAGGCCCACCTGGCGGGCCGATTCCTCGGCGGCCACGTACAAGACCGGCAGGCCGCCCGCCCCCAGGCTGGCGGCCAGTTGCAGCATCAGGGTAGACTTGCCTATGCCCGGCTCGCCGCCCACCAGGGTCACCATGCCCGGCACCAGGCCACCGCCCAGCACCCGGTCCAGTTCGCCCAGGCCGCTCATGGTGCGCTTCTCGGGCCGGCCCCAGGCCTGCTTGAGGGCCAGGGGCTGGGCGGCCGGGCCGGGGGCGGCGGGGCTGGCCGGGGCCAGGGCCTCCTCGGCCAGGGAGTCCCAGGCCTGGCAGGCAGGGCAGCGCCCCAGCCATTTGGGGTGAGAGGCCCCGCAGGCCTGGCAGACGTAGACTAGACGGCTCTTGGCCAAGGGACAAAGCTCCATTTGCTGGGCGGTTTGGGCTACCCTGTTTGCTGGGCCGCCCCGCCGCCTCTGGCCCGCTTCGTTGACAAAGGGACCTTGGCAGTCTATAGATTATAGGGTAAAGCTCAGCAATTGAAAGAAGCTTGGGACCACCCCGGGGCGGACCCCAAACCTTGCTAGCCACGAGGAGAGAAGCTGATGGCAGGAAACGTTCTCCAGGTGACTGACGACACCTTCGACGCCGAGGTGCTCAAGAGCGAAACCCCCGTGCTGGTGGATTTCTGGGCCTCCTGGTGCGGTCCCTGCCGGGCCATCGCCCCGGTGGTCGAGGAACTAAGCGAGCAGTACGCCGGCAAGGTCAAGGTGGCCAAGCTCAACGTGGACGAGAGCCCCAAGACCCCCGGCCAGTACGGCATCCGGGCCATCCCCACCCTCATCATGTTCAAGGGCGGCCAGGTGGCCGACCAGATCACCGGCGCCGTGAGCAAGAGCCACATCGAGCAGGCCTTGCAAAAACTGCTGTAGGGGGCGCTACCCCCATGGACATCCGCGACCTGGTCATCGTGGGGGCGGGGCCGGCCGGGCTCACCGCCGGCCTCTACGCCGCCCGCGCCCGCCTGGATACCCTGCTCCTGGAGCGCCTGAGCCCCGGCGGCCAGGTGCTCAATACCCATTGGGTGGAGAACTGGCCCGGCGACTTGGCCGGGGTCAGTGGTTTTGATCTGGCCGACCGCTTCCGCGATCACGCCCTTAAATTCGGCTTGGAGATCAAGAGCAGCGAGGTCAGGGGCCTCAAGCTCGAGGGCGGTCTGAAGGTGCTGGACACCGACTACGGCCCCGTGGGGGCCAAGGCCCTGATCCTGGCCACCGGCGCCAGCCCCCGCAAGCTGGGGGTACCAGGCGAGGCCGAGCTGGCCGGCCGGGGGGTGTCCTACTGCGGCACCTGCGACGGCCCCTTTTTTCGCGACAAGGTGGTGGTGGCCTTTGGCGGCGGCAACACCGCGGCCGAGGAGGCGGCCTTCCTCACCAAGTTCGCCAAGAAGGTCTACCTGGTGCACCGCCGCGACGAGCTTCGGGCCTGCAAGGTGCTCTGCGAACGGGTGCAGGCCAACCCCCTGATAGAGGTGCTGTGGTCCCACGCGCCCCTGGCCATCGAGGGCACAGGCGGCGTGGAGTCGGTCTTGCTCAAGGACCTCAAGAGCGGCCAGGAAAGACGCCTGGCGGCCGAGGGGGCCTTCGTCTTCGTCGGTACCAACCCCAACACCAGCTTTCTCAAGGACTCGCTGCCCCTGGACCCGGAGGGCTTCATCGTCACCGACCTCAACATGCAGACCAGCCTGCCCGGGGTCTTCGCCGCCGGTGACTGCCGCGCCTCCATCCTGCGTCAGATCGTGGTGGCCGCCGGCGACGGCGCCGTGGCCTCCTTCGCGGCCCAACGTTATCTGGAAGAGCACGGAACATGAAATTAAGCATACGCCTGCTCGCATGGTGCCTGCTTCTGGCCCTGCTGCTGGGCTCCACCGGCTGCGGCATGACCAGTTGGTTCAGGGGACTGGGCGGTAGGAGCGGAGACCGCGGCGAGGCCTTCGACGCCCCGGCCCAGGTCTTGGCCAACGAGGCCGAGACCGCCTTCAAGGAGGGCAACTGGGACGAGGCCGCCGACCTGTATCAGCAGCTCAAGGACCGCTACCCCTACAGCCGCTACGCCCTCCTGGCCGACCTGCGGGTGGGCGACGCCTACTACAAGGCCAAGCGCTACGACGAGGCGGTCCTGGCCTTCGATGATTTCATCCGCCTGCACCCCAAGAACGAGGGCGTGCCCTACGCCTATTACCAAATGGGCATGGTCCACCACTCCCAGATGCTCACCCCGGACCGCGACCCCACCAACGCCCGCAAGGCCACCGAGGTCTTCCAGCGTCTGGTGCGCCAGCACCCCAGCAGCGAGTGGGCCCAGAAGGCCTACCCCCGCCTCAAGGAGGCCCTGGAGCGCCAGGCCAACCACGACATGTTCGTGGGCGATTTTTACATGCGCACCAAGCAGTACGAGGCGGCCATCGGACGCTACAAGCGGGTGCTGACCCAATTCCCCGACGTGGGTCTCTATGGAGACGCCATGGCCAAGATCCAACAGGCCCAGGCCAAGCTGGAAGCCATCAGCCCCGAGGAGCGCGCCAAGCGTCAGGAAGAGCGCCGCGACCTGGTGGCCCCGCCGAGCCTGGACCCCGGCGGACGGCCGGTGGCCGCCGACCGCGACCTGGGGCCTCCCACCCCCTTCTAGGCCCGGTGCCCGGGCGGGCATACACGGGTCGGTTTAGGCTGCCGGCCAGCAACCGCTGGCGGCTCCCGCTGACAGCTTGCCACGTTATCAGGCATGGCGGTAGGGGAGGGGGGTACCCCTCCCTTCTTGCTTTCCACGCCCCCAAGAATGGCTGAGGTGGTTTGATACGCATTTCAGATCAGACGTATGGTTTTCTCGTCAGATTTCCTCTGGGTACAGCCCTTGCAGTTTAGGCGGCCCAAGAATACCTAAGCGGTTTCTTTTTGTGTCCCGCTAGAGCCGCCCGGCCATACTGGCTTTGCCTGTGCGGGTGCCGGCGCGGGGTGGACTCTCCGCCCTGGCGTGGGCAGGGGCCGCAGGTATCCCGTATTCCTTGCCGGGTTGGATCATAGCAGCCCCCTGCCGGTGCCCTAGGAATGGCCGGGCTAAGAGCGGGACACGGGGCTTGGGCAGCCAAAAATCAAAACCCGCCGGCCAGAGGATGCCCAGATCAAGGGGCAACAACCTAATACCAAATGATCGTTGTTAAAATGGTATGAGCTACTTGGCCCCCTGGGCCTGGGCGGCCACCAGCTCCGGAACCTGGGCCAGGGCCTGATCCAGGGCCGCCGGGTTCTGGCCGCCGGCCTGGGCCAGGTCGGGCCGGCCGCCGCCGCCGCCGCCCACCAGGGGCGCCAGGACCTTGACCAGGTTGCCGGCGTGGAAGCGCCCCACCAGGTCCTTGGTCACCAGGGCCAGCAGCAGGGCCTTGCCCTCGCCCTCGGCCCCCAGCACCACGATGCCCGAGCCAATGCGGTCGCGCAGGCTGTCGGAGAGCTCGCGCAGGGCCTTGGGGTTGTCGGCCTCCACCCGGGCGGCCAGCACCTTGACCCCGGCGATCTCCACGGCGTCGGCCAGGAGGTCGCGGGACCCCGCCCCGGCCAGGCGGGTCTTGAGCGCCTCCACCTCGCGCTCGCGCTCCTTGAGGGCCTGGGTGAGCTTCTGGGCCTTGTCGGCCACCTCGGAGCGGGCGCCCTTCAAGGCCGCCGCGGCCCGGGCCAGCTCGTCCTCCTGGGCCAGGACGGCCTCCAGGGCCGCGCCCCCGGTGAGTGCCTCCACCCGGCGCACGCCGGCGGCCACCGAGGATTCGCCCACGATCTTGAACAAGCCTATGTCGCCGGTGCGGCCGGCGTGGGTGCCGCCGCACAGCTCCTTGGAAACCCCGGGGATGCACACCAGGCGCACCCGGTCGCCGTAGCGCTCCTCGAACAAGGCCATGGCCCCGCTCTGCATGGCCTCGTTCAGGTCCATAACCTGGGTGTCCAGGGCGATGTTCTGGCGGATGCCGGCGTTGACAGAGCGCTCCACGGCCCGGATGTCCTCGGGGGTCATGGCCTGGAAGTGGCTGAAGTCAAAGCGCAGCCGCTCGGGCGAGACCAGGGACCCCGCCTGCTTGACGTGCTCGCCCAGCCTCTGGCGCAGGGCGGCGTGCAAAAGGTGGGTGGCGGTGTGGTTGGCGGCAATGGCCCCGCGGGCTTGCCCGTCCACGGTGAGCGTCAGCTCCTCGCCCTGCGCTATGACGCCCTCGATCACCTCCACCTGGTGCACGATCAGCTCGCCGCCGGGGCGCTGGGTGTCCAGCACCCGCGCCTTGCCGTGGGGGCCGGTGATCTGGCCCACGTCGCCCACCTGGCCGCCGGTCTCGCCGTAGAAGGGCGTCTGGGCGGTGACCACCTCGGCCACCTGGCCCACGCCGATGGCCTGGGCCTCCTGCCCCTCCACCAGCAGCAGCAGGACAGGCGAACGCCCCTCAAGGCCATCGTAGCCGGTGAAGGCCGTCTTGACCCCCTGGGCGCGCAGGGCCGCCAGGGCCGGCGAAATGCCCTCCTCGCCTGAACCCTTCCAGGCGGCGCGGCTGCGGGTCTTCTGCTCTTGCATGGCTGCCTGGAAGGCCGCCTCGTCCACCCCGCCGAAGCCCTCCTCCTCCAGGATGGTCTGGGTCAGGTCCAGGGGGAAGCCATAGGTGTCGTAGAGCTTGAAGGCCACCTCGCCGCCCAGGGTGCTTTGGCCCTTGGCCCTGGCCTCGGCCAGGGCGTCGGTGAGGAGCTTCAGGCCGGTGTCCAGGGTCTCGCCGAAGCGTTCCTCCTCGCTGACGATGACCTTGTCCACGAAGGGCCGCGACTCCAGGAGGTTGGGGTAGGCGCCGCCCATCTGGTCAATGACCGTCTGGGCCACCAGGTGCAGAAAGGGCTTTTGCAGGCCGAGTTTACGGCCATGGCGGGCGGCCCGGCGCAGGATGCGCCTGAGCACGTAGCCACGCCCCTCGTTGCTGGGCAGCACGCCGTCGCCCACCAGGATGGCGCAGGCCCGGGCGTGGTCGGCGATGACGCGTAGACTCACGTCGCTCTCCGGGCCGGCGCCGTAGGACGTGCCCGCCAGCTCGGCGGCCCGGTGCAGGATGGGCTGGAAGATGTCGGAGTCGTAGTTGGAGAGCTTGCCCTGCACCGTGGCGGTGATGCGCTCCAGGCCCATGCCGGTGTCTATGCTGGGCTTGGGCAGGGGCGTCATCTTGCCCGAGACATCGCGGTCGTACTGCATGAAGACCAGGTTCCACAGCTCCAGGAAGCGGTCGCAGTCGCAGCCCACGGCGCAACCGGCCTCGCCGCAGCCGGCATCCGGCCCCTGGTCTATGTGTATCTCGGAGCAGGGGCCGCAGGGACCCGTGTCGCCCATGGCCCAGAAATTGTCCTTGTCGCCCAGGCGCACGATGCGCCCGGGGCGCACGCCCACTTCCTTCTCCCACAAGAGGGCCGCGTCGTCGTCCTTTTCGTGCACGCTGACCCACAGGCGCTCCGGGTCCAGGCCGTACCCCTGGGTCAAGAGCTCCCAGGCGAAGCGCACGGCGTCGGGCTTGAAGTAGTCGCCGAAGCTGAAGTTGCCCAGCATCTCGAAGAAGGTGTGGTGGCGCGGCGTGCGTCCCACGTTCTCCAGGTCGTTGTGCTTGCCCGAGACGCGAAAGCATTTCTGGCAGGTGGCGGCGCGCACGTAGTCGCGCTTGTCCTGGCCCAAAAAGCAGTTCTTGAACTGCACCATGCCCGCGTTGGTGAACAACAGGCTGGGGTCGTCCTTGGGCACCACCGAGCTGCTGGCCACCACCTGGTGGCCCTGGCGGCGGAAGTAATCCAGGAAAAGCTCGCGCATCTGGTTGCCGGTCTTGGGCATGTCGTTGGTCCTTTAATAAAGAGGCCGGCCGCCGGTGGTGAGCCGGCGGCCGTGAAATACCTACTCCTCCGCCTCGTAGCCCCCCGCGCCAGGGGCGGCCTGGGCCAGGCCCTGCTTGGCCTTGAGCCGCTCCTCCACCTGGGCGCTGATCTCGGGGTGCTCCTTGAGGTAGTTCACGGCGTTCTCGCGGCCCTGGCCCAGGCGCTCGTCGCCGTAGGAGTACCAGGCCCCGGACTTGTTGACCAGGTCCTCGGCCACGGCCATGTCCAAGACCTCGCCCATCTTGTTGATGCCCGCCCCGAACATGATGTCGAACTCGGCCTGCTTGAAGGGCGGGGCCACCTTGTTCTTGACCACCTTGACCTTGGTGCGGCTGCCGATCTCCTCCTCGCCGGATTTGAGCTTGCCGATGCGCCGGATGTCCAGGCGAAGGCTGGCGTAGAACTTGAGCGCGTTGCCGCCGGTGGTGGTCTCGGGGTTGCCGAACATCACGCCGATCTTCATGCGTATCTGGTTGATGAAGATCACCGCCGTGCGGCTCTTGCTGATGACCGAGGTGAGCTTGCGCATGGCCTGGCTCATGAGCCGGGCCTGGAGCCCCACGTGGCTGTCGCCCATCTCGCCTTCCAGCTCGGCCCGGGGCACCAGGGCGGCCACCGAGTCTATCACCAGCACGTCCACGGCCCCGGAGCGCACCAGGATCTCCACGATGTCCAAGGCCTGCTCGCCGGTGTCGGGCTGGCTGACCAGAAGCTCGTCCACGTTGACGCCCAGCTTTTTGGCGTAACCCACGTCCAGGGCGTGCTCGGCGTCCACGAAGGCGGCCACGCCGCCCTGCTTCTGGGCCTCGGCGATGACGTGCAGGGTCAGCGTGGTCTTGCCCGAGGACTCAGGCCCGTAGATCTCGGTGACCCGGCCCCGGGGGATGCCGCCCACGCCGGTGGCCAGGTCCAGCCCCAGCGAGCCCGTGGAGATGGCCAACACGTCGGGGGCCACCTCGCCGGCCCCCAGGCGCATGATGGCGCCCTTGCCGAAGTTGCGCTCGATCTGCTTGAGCGCGCTCTCCAGGGCCTTGTCGCGTTCCTTTGCCGGGTCCTTCTCGGCCATGGGTATCCTCCCGCCGCCGGGGCGAGCCCCGGGCATGTTTGCACGCTCGCTGTCAGGCGGCCCCTATGTTACCCGCAAGCCAGGGCCGCCTGGGTATTATTTGCGCGCCGCCAAGCCAGGGGGCCATATATTCTGGCCGTCTGGGCCGGGGCCTGTCTCCCGGCGCGCCGCCGCAGATTATTGATACTATACTATTGGCTAGCACGCAACCGTCATTTGAGACTGGCTAGGTTTTGGCCAGCTCCCACATCGCCAGGGGCTGGTATATAGGCCCCCGGGGAGTGAGCGTGCTCTCCATCAGGGCCACCTGGCGGGCCAGGAACTCCGCTCCCTGGTAGCCGGCCAGGCCGGCCAAGGCCTGGGCCAGGGGCCGGGCCGAGGGCGATGGCCCCCGCCCGCGCCGCAGGCGCCCCAGGGTCAGGTGGGCCTGGAAGGCCCGGCCCTCGGGGGCGAAGCCCAGGGGCTCCACCGCCGCCTGGACGGCCTGGGCCAGGCCGGCCAGGGCCTCCAACTGGCCCGTGAGCCCCAGCCAGACCACCTGGGGCCGCTGGGGCGAGGGGAAGGCCCAGCAGCCCTCCAAGGCCAGATCCAGGGCCGCCCGCCCGGCCAGGGCCTGGGCCAGGGCGGCCTTGAGCCCCGCCAGGCCCTCCGGGGCCACCTCGCCCAGGAACTTGAGCGTCAGGTGCAGGTTATCGCCGGCCACCCACTTGACGTCGGCGCCGCTCTTTTTGAGCTGGGCCGTGACCAGGGCCGCGGCCTGCTTCACCTCCGGCGGCAGTTCAAGAGCCACGAACAGGCGCATGCTCCTCCAGGTACCGGCGCAGCAGGTCCAGGGCCGTCTCGGCGGCCTGGGCCTTGACCATGGCGCGGTCGCCGTAAAAACGCCGCTGGAGGGTCTGGGTGCCGCCAGCGTGGCTCAGCCCGAAGAACACGGTGCCCACGGGTTTCTGCTCGCTGCCGCCTGTGGGACCGGCGATGCCGGTGACGGCCAGGCCCACGTCCACGCCGGCCCGCTGGCGCGCGCCCTGGGCCATCTCCTGGGCACACTGGGCGCTGACCGCGCCGTGGGTTTCCAGGGTGGCGGGGCTGACATCCAGCAGCTCGGCCTTGGCCCGGTTGGAGTAGACCACCAGGCCGCGCTCCAGGAAGTCGCTGGCCCCGGGCACCGAGGTCAGGCGGTGGCCGATGAGCCCGCCGGTGCAGGACTCGGCCAAGGCCAGGGTCAGGTGCTGGCCGCTGAGCAGGGCGGCCACGGTCTGTTCCAGGCTGGCCCCGCCTTGGGCCACCACATGGCCCTCCAGACGGCGCCGCACCTCGGCCTCCAGGGGCTCCAGGGCGGCGCTGGCGGCCTCTTGACCGGCGGCGCGCTGGCTGAGGATGAGGTGCACCTCGGGGAAGACCGGGTAGTAGCCCAGCCCGGCGCCGGAGAAGCTTTGGGTCAGGCCGGCCAGGCGGCGGCCCACCTCGCTCTCGGGCAGGCCGTAGACACGCAGCTCGCGGCGCGCCACCACCCCGGCCCCGGCCCGGGCCGCCAGCTCGGGCAGCACCGTGTGCTCCATGATGCGCCGGAACTCCAGCGGGACCCCGGGCAGGAAGTAGAGGGGCCGGCCGTCGGCGCTATTCAGGGCGAAGCCGGCGCTACGGGGGTCCAGGGGGCGGGCGCCCGAGGGCATGCTGGCCATGCGCCTGATCTCGGGGGTGAGATCACGGCCGCGCGGGCGCAGCATGTCCTCCAGTTGCTGGAGCTTTTGGGGGTGCTCCGCCAACTCCAGCCCCAGGAAGCGGGCGGCCTGGGCCGCGGTGAGGTCGTCCTCGGTGGTGCCCAGGCCGCCGCTGACGATGAGGTAATCAGCGCGGGCGCAGGCCTGGGCCAAGGCCTCCTGGATGGCCGCTGGGTCGTCGCCCACCATCACCACCCAGGCCAGGCCGATATCCAGGGGCCATAGGCGGGCGGCTGCGTAGCGGGAGTTGGACTCCGCCACCCGGCCGCTGATGAGCTCGTCGCCTATGCAGATGATCTCGCCGCGCATGCCCGCCCGCCCTGGGTAAAGCTGCCCATGTGTCAATGAAAACTAGGTGTTGAGGCTAGCAGTCTTGGGGGTTTTTGTCAATCATCCAGGCGGGGTTGACCGTGGCGTGGCCGGCGGTTATGGTCCTGGCTGGGGGGCATGCCAAGCACGAGGAGCAAGGACCATGCGCTGGTGCGATCTCTCCTGCCCAGAGGCCAGCTTTCCCCAGGAGGAGGGCGTGGACGGGGCCGGCTCCTGCCGGACCTTCGCGGCCCTGTACTGCTCCAAATTGCGGCGGCTGGTGGCTAAAAACGCCCCCTGCGCCGTGGAGAAGGCGCAGGGGGCGGTCAAAAAGCGGGGCAAAAGAGACGGCGGCTAGTTCTTGGCCGCCGGCTTCTCGTACATGACATTGGTGGCCTTCTTGGGAGAGGCCTCCACGCGGGTCAGTATCTGGCCCACCTTGGCCTCGGGCAGGAAGGTGACCTTGCCCGAGCTGAGGTCGTACATGGCCCCCACCACCTTGACCTTGTGCTCCTTGACCAGGTTGCGGGTGGCCGGACTGGCCATGAACAGGTTGCTGATGGCCTGCCAGACGTTCTCCTCGATGGCCAGGGGCGCCAGTTCCTTGCCCTTCTTCTCGGGGTGCTTGGACTGGGCGCGCTTGACCGCCGGCACGATGGGGGCCACCAGGGGCGGGATGTTGCGCTCCAGCTCGTGGCCGTGCCCCTCCATCTCGGCGATGACCGCGTTGACCGCGCCGCAGCCGGTGTGGCCCATGACCACCAGCACGGGTGTGTGCACGTGGGCCAAGCCGTACTCGATGGTGCCGATCTCGTCGGTCTTGGCCACGTTGCCGGCCACGCGCACCACGAAGACATCCATGATGCCGGCGTCGAAGATAAGCTCGGCCGGCACCCGGGAGTCGGAGCAGCTAAGGATGGTGCAATAGGCGTACTTGCCCTGGTCTGACTCCCCGGAAAGCTTCATGCGGGCCGGGTCGCGGTGTTCGCCCGTGGACTTGCCGGCCATGTAGCGGGCGTTGCCGTCTTTGAGCATCTGCAAGACCTGGTCGGGCGAGGGTTTGCCGGCCGGGGCGTCGCTGGCCAGGGCGGGCAGGGCCAGGCCCAGGCAGAGGAGCAGGACCAGGCAGGGCATGAGGACGCGTTTCATAGGGACCTCCAGGGCATGTCGAATGGTTGGATGAGCCCCGGGCAGCCGTATATGCCTTTTACCCGAGGCTGGTACTAGGCTAGCATTTCCTTGGGGGACCGTCAGCCGCAAATCTGCTGTCTGATGCCGCGCGCCAAGGCCGGAAAGTTATGGGCATACCACATACCACCCGCCGCGCAAGCGGAAAATGTTCACATATATGCACAATATGCAATAACTGGCCTGCCGGGAAGGCGGAAGCGGGGCCTGTCGCCGGGCGGACTCGGCGCGGCGGGAGGACTGGTTGGGGGGCTAGTCGTCCTCGGAATCGCTCTCGGGCGGGGGGGAGGAAGGGCTGGCGCCGACCTTGAAGAAGCTGACGCCCTCGGACTTGAGCACCTCTTCCTCCTGGGGGGTGGAGACCCCGCGGATGTTGCGCGCCTCGGAGACCCCGTAGTGAATCTTGAGGGCCTCGCTGGCGAACCCGGCGCCCACGTCGTCGAAGTTCTCGCGCAAATAGCGTTGCAGGGCCTGGCCCACCAGGCGGGCGGCCATCTCGTGGTCCGGCTCGCCGCCGCGCTTTTTGGCGATGCCAAAGCCCGAGGGCACCCTTTTCACCTTGGACAGGCCGCAGACCGGGCAGGTAACCAGCCTGGCCAGGAGCTGCCCTTCCAGGTCCTCGAGCCCCTCGAACCAGCCCTCGAAGGCATGGCCCTGGGCGCATTGCAGATCGTAGACAACCATAATTACTATCTAGCACAACCGCCCGCACAAGCCAACCGTCATGCCGTCTCCCCGGTTGGCGCGGGGCCGGTTTCCGGTGGTGGTGCCGAGGCCCCGGCCTCGGTCTGGGGAAGCGGGGCCGCCTGGGCGGGTGGCAGGGCCGGCTTGTAGCGCCGCCGGCCCATGACCAAGAAGCCGGTGTGGGCGCTCATGCTGTGCTTGGGGCGCACCGAGGGCGGCTTGACCTGCCAGAAGCGTTGCAAGGCCTCGAAGCACTGGGCCAGGCCAAAGGCCGGGTGGCCGTTGAGCCCCTTGACCTGCTCGGCCATCTGCAACACCGTGGGCAGGTAGGCCGCCCAGATGCCGCCGGGGTGCAGGCAGGCCGCGGCGGCCTCCAGCATGGTCCAGGGCTCGGGCACGTCGCTGAACAGGCGGTCCACACCCTGCTCGGCAACACCCTCCTGGCTGGGGTCGCCCACCACCGGGGTCCAGCGCTCCAGAAACTCAGGCCCCAGGTAGGCGGCGATGTTCTTGCGGGTGCGGTTGAGGTGGTCGCGGCGCAGGTCATAGGTGGTGAGCCGCCCCTCCGGCCCCAGGGCGCGCAACAGGGCCATGGTCAGGGCGCCGTGGCCGCAGCCGATCTCCACCACGCGCTGGCCGGGGGCCACGTCGCCCCACATCAACAAGAGCGCCAGGTCCTTGGGATAGATGACCTGGGCCTGGCGGGGCATGTTCATCACGATCTGGCCCAGGGTGGGGCGCAAGACCAGGTAGCGCTTGCGCTGGGGGCTGACCAGCACCCCGCCGTCCTGTTGCTGGCACAATATCTCGCTGGCGAAGGCCTCGCCGCGCAACCGGGCCGGTGGCCCCTCGGGCGGCGGCACCACCACCAGGTACTCGCGGTCGCGCTCGTCCACCAGGAGCATGGGCTCGCCCACGCTGAAGTTGAGGTTGTGGCTGGAATCGGTCATGACGGCTCCCGCGTGAGGTTCAGGGCAGGGTTATATCCCAAATCCCCCCGCAGGGCAAAGCCCGGTGCCTGGGCTGGGCGATAACGGGTCGGTTGAGGCTATCGCCATGGCCGAGGCCGGCGGCTCCCAGCCCGGTGCCCCGGGCTGGGCATATACGGGTCGGTTGAAGCTGTCGCCATGGCCGAGGCTGGCGGCTCCCATTGCAGGGCGATCCAGGACCATTCTTCGCCCCAGCCCGAGCATCCTGGGGCCAGCGGCGTCCAGTACTTTTCTTCACCCAGACCCCGTGCCCCGCCTCTAGCCCGGCCATTCTTAATCGCCGGAAGGAGCACCGAGAATTACGGCCGGCCCAAACCAGGGAGACGATGCGTTCCTGGCTCGCAGTGGAAGGCGGTTAAACGGTGAGGCCCCCGCACCGGCGGGGCGCGGTATGGCCGGGCGGCGAGGCGGGGCATAAAAAAGAACCGCTTGGTTTTTTTCCTTGCAGCTCATTAAGACGGGCGGGAATAAACCCCGCCCCGAATAGAGCAGCCCTGCCACGGGTTGGCCAAAAAACGACCGGCGGGGCGAACCCCGCCGGTCGGCGACTGGCTGGCTTTATCTCACAGAATGGGGAGGTAGCGGTCCAGCTCCCACTGGCTGACGTGGATGCGGAACTTGTCCCACTCGATGCGCTTGTTCTCCACGAACTGCTCGAAGACGTGCTCGCCCAGGCACTCCTTGACCAGGGAGCTCTTGGCGGTGATCTCCACGGCCTCGCCCAGGCTGCCGGGCATGGAGTTGATCTTGTGCTTCTTCAACTCCTTGGGACCCATCTCGAAGATGTCCTCCTCGATGGGGGTCGGCAGGGTGTAGTTTTCCTGGATGCCCTTGAGGCCGGCGGCCAGCATGGCGGCGAAGGTCAGGTAGGGGTTGGCCGCGGGGTCGGGGCAGCGCAGCTCGCAGCGGGTGGCGGCTTCCTTGCCGGGCTTGTACATGGGCACGCGCACCAGGCAGGAGCGGTTGCGCCGCGCCCAGGCGATGTAGGCCGGGGCCTCGTAGCCAGGCACCAGGCGCTTGTAGGAGTTGACCCACTGGGCCACGATGGAGCTGATCTCCGGGGCGTGCTTGAGCAGACCGGCGATGTAGGCCTTGCCCTGGGCCGAGAGGCTGTACTCGTCCTTGGCGTCGAAGAAGGCGTTCTTCTTGCCCTTGAACAGCGACTGGTGCACGTGCATGCCCGAGCCGTTCTGGCCGAAGATGGGCTTGGGCATGAAGGTGGCGTACACGCCGTGCTTCATGGCGATCTCTTTGACCGTCAGGCGGTAGGTCATGGCCGCGTCGGCCATCTTGAGGGCTTCCTGGTAGCGCAGGTCAATCTCGTGCTGGCTGGGGGCCACCTCGTGGTGGCTGTACTCCACGGCGATGCCCATCTTCTCCAGCGCCAGGATGGTGTCGCGCCTGAGGTCGGAGGCCACGTCCAGGGGGGTGAGATCGAAGTAGCCGCCGTAGTCCAGGAACTCGGTGCCCTTGTTGTCCTTGAAGTAGAAGAACTCCAGCTCCGGACCCACGTACATGGTGTAGCCCAGGTCGGCGGCCTTCTTCAGGTTGCGCTTGAGCACGTAGCGGGGGTCGCCCTCGTAGGGGGTGCCGTCGGGGTTAAGGATGTCGCAGAACATGCGGGCCACGCCGCCCTCGGTGGGACGCCAGGGCAGCAGGGTGAAGGTGCTGGCGTCGGGCTTGGCCACCATGTCGGACTCGTCAATGCGGCAGAAGCCCTGGATGGAGGAGCCGTCGAAGCCCATGCCCTCGTCAAAGGCGCCTTCCAGCTCCGAGGGGGAGATGGCGAAGCTTTTGAGGAAGCCCAGAATGTCGGTGAACCACAGGCGGATGAACTTGATGTTGTTGTCCTTGACCGCCTTCAGCACACTCTCCTTAGTCATCACTGCCATGCTCGGAATCCTCCTTGGTAATTATCGCCTTGGTGGCTTGGCCGCGCCGCGGGCACGGCCAGCGGCCCACCCAGACGGCAACCTATTTGGGGTCTGTTCTACAAAAACGTCGGCATGCCTCATTATAGGCAAATTCTGCGCCAACCAAGCACAAAAGTGGCAACCAGCGGTTATGGCGAGAAAAGTGCCTGGCAACCATCTGGCAGACCGTCGGCTCCTCCTACCAGCCGGTGGGTTTGATCGCCGGTCACCCTACCAAACGGTAGGCCAACTAGAACAAGGGCTTGACCGCCCCTCTCTCCAGCCGCCAGGGCGCTTCCCGGTGGCTGGAGACAAGGGGCGGCCTTCCTGTTTGGGCCAGGGCTAGAAGCTCACGCTCAAGGTCAGGCCGTAGAAGTTCTTGCTGTCGTAGTGGGCGGCGTCCTTGATCTTGCTGTCCAGCAGCCACACCTGGCTGTAGGCCGGGGTGATGGTCACGGTCTCCTTGATCTTGATGGGCAGACCGATGGTCAGCAGGGAGTCGGTGAAGGAGTCGGAGTCGGTGCCGGCCCAGTAGAACTTGTTGTTCTCCTTGTCGCCCCAGGCGCCGCTGATGCTGGCGGTGAGCTGCCAGGTGACGTCCTTGACCACCGCGGGCAGGTCGTAGGCGTAGGCCAGGGAGGCCAGGACATAGATGCCGTGGGACTCGTCAATGTCCTTGAAGACCTTGATGCTGGGGGTGACCAGCCAGGTGTAGCTGACGCCGGCGTAGAGCTCGGTGGTGGCCGGGTAGGGCGTGTTGGGGAAGAGGTAGTGGATGACGCCCACCGGGAAGCTGAAGTCGCCGAAGCTGAAGGCGTACTCGGCGGTCAGGTCAATCTCGGTGAAGCTGTTCTTGCGGGTGTTCTTGTTGGTCAGGTCCCAGGAGCCCCACACGTTGAAGGTGAAGCCACCCTTGTTGACGTTGAGGGAGGGCTGCAGCACCGGGTCGTTGACCTGCATGATGCCGCGCCAGATGTACTTGGAGTTGTAGGCCGCGGCGGCGTCCACCTTCCACTCGGGGGGCTTGTCGGCGGCGGCCTCGTCGGCGGCCAGGACGCCGCCGGGCAGTAGCGCGGTCTGGGCCAAGAGCCCCAGGGCCAATACCAGCGAATAAACCAGCTTCTTCATGTCGAACTCCCTTTTGCCCAGGGCCTGTCCGGGGCGGGCCCATCCCGCCCTCCAGGCCCCTGTCGTTTAAGGCGGCCCTGGGGGCCGCGGTATTGACAGGTAGGCAAGGCAAGGGATGTGCCAGTTGGCACCCAGCGGGGGGCCTGTAACAAAAACGCCATGATATAAGCTGGTTGTCCTCAAGGGACCGCCCGGGTCCCCTGGGGGCTCCCGGGCGGGATGGCCACGATAGTGTATGACGGGCTAGTTAATCCTACGTGCGGGTACGGAACCTGCGGGGGTCTATGCCGTACTTCTGCACGCGCAGGCCCATGAGCCGCTCGGAGATGCCCAGCGCGCGGGCGGCCTTGGCCTTGTTGCCTCGGGAGTTCTTCAGCGCCTCCACCAACAGCTCGCGCTCCACGTTCTCCAGGGTGGACTCCAGGGTGCCCCGGTGCACGGTGCCCGAGAACTCGGCGGTCTGCAGGGTGGGGGGCAGGTGGTGGCCGTGGATGACCTCGTCGGTGGATAGAAGCACCGCGCGCTCGATGCAGTTCTCCAGCTCGCGCACGTTGCCCGGCCAGTGGTAGCTCATGAGCATGTCAATGGCCGGGGTGCTGATGCGCCGGATGGCCTTGTGATTGTCCTTGCTGAATTTCTCGGCGAAGTAGTTGGCCAAGAGCAGGATATCGGTGCCCCGCTCGCGCAAGGACGGCACGTGGATGGGAAAGACATTGAGCCGGTAGTAGAGGTCCTGGCGGAACTGGGCCTTCTCGATCAACTCCTCCAGGTTGCGGTTGGTGGCGGCGATGACCCGTACGTCGGTCTTGATGGTGGCCGTGCCGCCCACCCTCTCGAACTCGCGCTCCTGGATGACCCGCAAGAGCTTGACCTGGGTGGCCGCCGAGAGGTCGCCCACCTCGTCCAAAAAGATGGTGCCGCCGTTGGCCAGCTCGAAGCGCCCCTTGCGCATGGCCACGGCGCCGGTGAAGGCGCCCTTCTCGTGGCCGAAGAGCTCGCTCTCGATGACCGATTCGGGCAAGGCCGCGCAGTTGACCTTGATGAAGGGCTTGCTGGCGCGCAGGCTGTTATAGTGGATGGCGTGGGCCACCAGCTCCTTGCCGGTGCCGCTCTCGCCGCGAATCAGCACGGTGGTGTTGCTGGCCGAGACCTGGCCGATCAGGTCGTAGACCACCTGCATGGCCTTGGACTTGCCGATGATGTTGGCCGGCTGGAAGCGGTCCTTGAGGCTCTGCTGCAGGCGCGTGTTCTCCTCGCGCAGGCGCTGTTGTTCCTCCAGGGCGGCTTGGCGCAGACGCACGGCCTGGGCGATCATGCTGGCGATGACCGACAGCAGGCGCACGTCTTCCTCCAGGCTGACGGCGTCGGTGAACAGGCGGTCGGCCGACAGCGTGCCGATGACCTCGTTGCCGATCTTCACCGGCACGCAGATGAAGGAGATGTCGGCCTTTTCCAGGTCGCCGCGCGCGCCGGTGCGGTCCAGGAACAGGGGCTCCTCGGAGATGTGGGGCACCACGGCGGGCTGGCCCGACTGCACCACCTTGCCGGTGACGCCCTCGCCCAGGTGGTAGCGGCCGCGCTCGCGCTGGCGGGCCGAGAGCCCGTGGGCCGCCTCGATGCCGATCTCGCCGGTCTCGCGGTTGAGCAGGGTGATGGTGCCGCGCAGCATGCCCATGTGCTTGGCCATGGCCGCCAGGAGGGGGCCCATGAGGTCGCGCAGGTCCAGGCTGCGGTCCAGGGTCTGGCTGATCTCGAAGAGCAGGGAAAGCTCCTGCACCTCGCGGCGCACGGTGGCGGTGTGGGGGGTCATGAAAGCCTCGTCAAACAGTGGTGTATTCCTACCTAAGAGTAGCTTAGTTTAGCAGAAGACACAAATTTGTATAGGTAAAATGACAAAAATACGGTGGGGAAAGTACATGACCCCAGGTGGTGATACTGGGCGGTCCACAGGGGGGATTAGCGCCAAGGTAGCGCTATCAAAAACTAAAATGCACGGGCGGGGATAAACCCCGCCCCTACATTTCAGAGGAATGTCTCGATGCAGGGGCGGGATTCCCCCCGACCCGCACCTTCTTTTCGCGGCAACCGCTCAACGGGAGCCGGCAACCCTGGTTGTCCCCAGGGCACCACTCGACCCGTTATCGCCCGCCGCGGCGCGCGGCTTACTCCGGCAGGGCCTCCTGCTTGGCCAGCACGGCCAGCTTGACGGCCCCCACCTTGCGGTAGACCTCCAGGGGCGAGCGCCTCTGGCCGTCCACCATCAACAGGTCATCCTCGATGGAGATGCCGAACAGCTCCTGGTTCTTTTGCAGGTAGGGCAGGATGAGCTGCCAGTCCTCCTGGGTCATGTCGAAGTAGTGGCCGCCGTTGAGTTGCTGGTCCACCAGTTGGCGGTGGGGGTCGCGCACGTAGATGGCGCCGCCCGAGGCCAGGGAGAAGAGGTTGCTGCCCGGGTAGGGGCTGGCCAGGGGGCGCACCCGGCCCTGGTCGTCGAACTCCACGCCGTTGAGCACCACGAAGCCGCCGCCCTTCAAGGGGTCGCCGGCCATGAAGGACTCGGCCAAAAAGTCCAGGCAGGTGCCGTTGATCACCACCCGGGGCCGCCCCACGGCGTTGATGAGCGGCCGGCCGGCAGCGTTGCCCTTGACGTAGACCTCGCCGCCCTTGGCGCCATACATGAAGGTCTGGCCCACGTCGCCGTGCACCACCAGGGTGCCCTGCTTCATGATCTGGCCCAGTTGGTCCTGGGCGTTGCCGTGCACCACGATGGTCAGCCCGTCAATGCCCGAGGCCAGGTAGTCGCCGGAGCTGCCGTAGAGGTCAATGCGCACGTCCTGGCTGTCCACGCCCAGGGCGCAGCCGTGGAAGCGCTGGCCCTTGAGGCCGTAGACGACGAACCGGCGCCAGCCCAGGCCGTGGGCCGCCACCTCCAGCCGCGAGTCGCAGTCGTCGCCCTCGGGCTCGAACTCGCGGGCAAAGACCACCAGGGTCTTCTCGTTGCCCACCGGCGCGCGCAAATCGCCCCGGGTGGCCCAGTCCACGCGGGCAAAAGCCCGGCCGGCCTGGGCAGCCAGGGGCGGCACGGCGTCCAGCAGGGAGTTGATGGCGTCGCGTATGAGCTGCAAGACCATGCTGCGCTTCAGGCCGCCGCAATCGTAGCGCATGTCGTTAAGCAGGGTGAGGAACTCCAGGGCCCAGGCGGTGCCCTGGTCGTCCTGGGCCGCCAGGGCCAGCGCCTGGTGAGTAAGCCAGCGCCAGTTGGCGAAGTTGTAGGAGGCCGCCGCGCCGGCCACCCGGGCGAAGGTCTCTGGCGCCGTGCCCTGGCCCAGGACCAGGCCGGCGGGCTGGGCGGGGGCGGCCAGGGGCTCGGACTCATCCACCTTGAACTGCCCCGGCGGGCAGAGGATGGGCGTGCCGAATTTGTCGGTGCAGGTCAGCTCGAAGCCGCCGCCTGCCTGGGCCTGCACGTTGAAGATGAAGGCCCCGCCGTCGGTGGCGCTGCCGCCGCGCGCGTTCCAGTAGCGGTCGGCCACCCGGCGGAAGCGGGGGTCGTCCTCGGTTAAAGAGCGCAGGGTGGCGTCAATTGCCTGCTTCTCCGAGCCCACCAGGCCGATGGTCACCTCGCCCTCTTGCAGGGCGAAGACCTGGGGCCGCAGCATGGCCGTGTCGGTGATGCCCAGGAGCTGGTAGTTGCCCAGGTCGGGCCGGCTGCGGGCGATGATGAAGAACCAGGGGCCGTCGGGCGAGCCGTGGATGTGCTGGGCCTGGATGGCCTTGTACACCTTCTGCTTGTCGGCCGGCAGACGGTCGAAGTCCAGCTCGGTGGTGGGGGCCATGGCCTCGATGACGTACTCCAGCGGGTAGTGGTAGACCCGGCTGAGCAGGTCGAACAGAAGCGCCGAGACCTCGGTGTCGGTGAGGAACTGGGTGACGATGCCGTGCTGGCGCAGGTACTCCGAGACGCTGTAGTAGTTGGCGAAGTCGCCGTTGTGCACCAGGGCCTCGTTGAGGCCGATGAAGGGGTGGCTGCCGCCGGGGTGCCACACGCGGCCCTTGGTGGGGTAGCGCTGGTGGGCGATCCACATGTGGGCCTTGAAGTCCTCCATGCCGTAGTACTGCACCACGTGCTCGGCGTAGCCCACCAGCTTGAGGATCACCAGGTCGCGGGCGTGGCTCAAGACGAAGGCCCGCTTCTCGCCTAGGCTGGTGTAGAAGTTCTGGTTGAGGTTGAAGGAGTTGCGGTAGATGAACTCGTCCTCCACCGCCCGGCGCTCCATCCCCTCCATCTTGGTCTCGGCGGCGAACTTGTCCAGGGCCTGGTCCTTGACGCGCACGAAGTAGCGCACCACGTCGGGGGGCCTGACCTCCAGGCCCAGGTCGCGCCAGTCCATGACCGGCGTGACGGCGGCCTTGTGGTGCACCTCCAGGAAGGGGCTGACCCAGGCCTGCTCCACCTCGGCCTCGGCCGAGGGGTCAAGCAGGGCCACCTGCAGGATGTAGTCGTTCTTGAGGGTGGCGGCGTCCACGCCCAGTTGCTGGGCCGATAGACCCGCCGCGGCGATGCCGCCGCCCTTGCCGTTGCCCCGGTTGTGCATCTGCACCGAGGGCTCGAAGATGTGACGCCCGCGCACCGGCACGCTGGCCGCGAAGCCCACCACCCCGCAGCCGCCTTCCTCGGCGGCCTTCTGGGGGCTGATGGCCCCGCCCTGGGCCGCCAGCTTGCGCCGGTGGGCCAGGATGCGCTCGGTCAGTCCTGGGAGATCGTCCGGCCCCGCGGGGCGGACGGGGTTGCCGTTTATGTCAACTAGCCTGGCCACTGTGCCGGTCCTCTCGTGCTTCATGATTACTGCCCCATGCGGCGTTCAGCCTTGGGATTGTCGGGCTGCTGGTAGTCCAGGTGGGTCAACAGGTCGCTGCGCCCCACCAGGTCGCGGATGCTTTTGAGCCCCAGCCGCCACAAGAGGGTCTGGAGCTGCACCGCCCAGGAGTGGTAGAGGTTGATGAGCCGCTGGGAGCCCCACTCGGTGCCGTAGGCCAGGGCCAACTCGCTGTCGGTGGTGGCGATGCCCCGGGGGCAGCCGCGCCCGGACTCGCAGTTGGCGCAGCGGATGCATTCCAGGGCCACCATGTCGGCGGTGCCGATGACGATGGCGTCGGCGCCCAGGGCGATGGCCTTGGCCACGTCCCAGGCGGTGCGCAGGCCGCCCGAGGCCACCAGGGTCACCTGATCGCGGATGCCTTCCTCCTTGAGGAAGCGGTGTACCAGGGGAATGGCGTACTCGATGGGCATGGCGATGTTCTTCTTGGCGATGTCGGGGGCGGCGCCGGTGCCGCCGTAGGAGCCGTCCAGGTGCACGATGTGCGCCCCGGCGTAGAAGCTGCCCACGGCCACCATGTCCACGTCCACCGGGGTGGAGACCTTGACCGAGACGAGGGTGCGCGGATTGATCATCTTGATCCAATCCACGTGCTTCTTGTGGTCCTCCACCGAGTAGACCGAGTGGAAGGGGAAGGGCGAGAAGAGCGAGCTGCCCTCGGTGGCCTCGCGCATGCGCGCCACCTCGGGGGTGACCTTGTCGCCCAAGAGGTGGCCGCCCAGGCCGGGCTTGGCGCCCTGGGCGTACTTGAACTCCACGATGCGCACCCGCTGGATGGTCTCCTCGCGCACGCCGAAGAGCCCCGTGGCCACCTGGGTGATGACGTGGTCGTCGTAGGGCTTGAGCACGTCGGGGTAGCCGCCCTCGCCGGTGCAGGTGAAGGAGTCGTAGGTGGCGAAGGCCTTGCCGCGGCTGACCATGGTGGACAGGCTCACCGAGCCGAAGCTCATGCCACCGCCGTAGATGGGCCAGCCGATGGTGATGCGCGGGCGCTCTTCGTCGCGCCGGCGGTTGAGTTCCACCGTCAGGTCCACGTCCCCTGGCCCGAAGGACTTGTCCGGGGCCTCGGCGGGGATGACGAAGTCCATGCGGTCGAAGCCGCCGCCGCTATTGCCCACGCGGTATTCCAGGTTGCTGGCCGGTGGACGGCCGGTCTCGGCCTGCTCCCAGGTGGCCACCAGGAGGTCTGCGGGCCAGCGGGGGTCGCCGAAGGTCTTCCAGGCCGGATTGGCGCCCACGCGCAGCGCCCCCACCGGGCAGGTGTCGGCGCAGAAGGCGCCCCGGGCCTTGCAGTATTCGGCGCCCATGCAGAAGCGGGAGCGGGTGCCCAGCATGGCCTGGCCAGCCTTCTTGTGCACCCCGAAGCCGCAGACCTCGGCGCACTTGCCGCAGGCGATGCAATCGGTGGTGCGCTCCACGCGGAACTTGGTCAGCGGGTTGCGGTAGCGGCTGGGAGACGGCTTGACCAGGTCCTTGGTCAGGGCGAAGCCGTTGCTGGCGGCGTAGTCCAGGGGGTCGGGGGGCATGAGGCGTCCCTGCCCCTCGCTGATGCGCTGGCCGAAGATGGGCGCGAAGCTCATGCGCTCCAGGTCGTCGAAGACCATGGCCCGGCCCACCTCGCCGCGCAGACGCCGCACCTCGCGCATGCCCATGGCGCCCATAAGCTCGATGATCTGGGAGTGGTAGGCGCCGATGAGGTTCATCAGCCGCTTGAAGCCCCAGGCCTCGTCCACGCTCTCCATGGACACCGGGCACGGCGCGCCCTCGGCGCAGTTGCCGCACAGGCGGCACTCCAGGCCCACCATGAGGGCCAAGCCCAGGCCCACGGCGTCGGCGCCGCTGATGATGGCCTTGGCCACGTGCTCGGCCAGGGCCACGCCGCCGCTGACCAAGAGGGTGATCTGGTCGCGGGTGGAGTCCTCCACCAGCTTGAGGTGCACCTCGCGGGTGAGCTTGGCCACGAAGGCCTCGGCCCGCTGGCCAAAGCCCCTGCCGGCCGAGTTGGCCAGGAGGTGGATCACCTCGGCGCCCTCCCGGGCCAACAGCGCGGCGTTGGAGGCGGCGCGCTCGTCCAGGGGCAGGCGCACGCTGGTGACTATGCCGGGCCGCAGTTTTTTGACCTTGGCCACCTGCTCCATCACCGTATCGGACCAGGGCAGCTCCACCATGGCCAGGCCTTCAAGCACCTTGGCGTTGGCCGGCGCCTGGTGCAAGAGCACCATCAGCGAGCCGCGCAGGTCCTTGAGGGCGCCCTCGGCCTCTTCCTGGGTGGCGGCGGCCAGGGTGCCCAGCTTTTGGGCGGCCAGGGCCATGGCCCGGCGGTTGCCGGCGGTCAATTTGCCCTTGCGGGGGATGTCGAAGACGATGGGCAGGGGGATCTCGCGGTAGGGGGGGATATCCACCGCCAGGGCGCCGTCCTGGTCGAAGACAAGTTGCCCCGGCCGCCGCCCCAGCTCCACCACGGTGCTGATGTACTCGCGGCCGTGGATGCCGTCGCGGGTGGGGCGCACGATCTCGCTCATGTCGGTCCACATCTGGTCGAAGCCCGGCCCCGAGAAGTTGCCCCGGTAGCCGGCGCCCGAGACGGGTATCTTACCGGTCTCGGCCTGCTTCCACAGGGTGGCCAGGATGTCGGGCCGCCAGTATTCATCACCCAGGCGGTCGAACTGGGGGTTGCGGCCCCGGGTGAGGATGGCCTTCTTGCATTCCTGCACGCAGCGCATGCAGGACAGGCAATCCACGTCGGTGGTGTCCACCACCCGCAAGGGGTCGAAGTCGTGCTTCTGGTAGACCTTGTAGATGCAACTGGTGCGCTTGACGCACTTCAGGCACCCCAGGCAGCCGTCGCTCTCGAAGGCCGCCGTCTTGGTCACCGGCGCGAAACGCGGCGCGGTGGGATTGACGTCCACGTGGTACTTCTTAGGCATTGCTTGGTTCCCGCCTTATGCTTTGCGCGGGCCGGCGGCCCGCGTCCTGGGACCTACCTGTCCTGGGGCGACAGCCCGGCCGCCTTCACGATCTCGGGCAACAGCTCCTCGGCCTCGATGGCCTGCAGGTGCACGCCCTTGACGCCGGGGATGGCGCGCACGGCCTGGATCAGCTCCACCGTGACCTTGATGCCCTCGGCCTTGGCGTCCTTGGCCTGCTTCATGCGCGCGATCAGCTCGGCGGGCACCTCCACGCCGGGCACCTGGCGGTCCATGTAGCTGAGCATGCCAGCGGAGCGGGGCACGATGATGCCGGCCAGGATGGCGGCCTTGTCGGTGAGCCCCATGTCGCGGGCCTTGGCCACCTGGGCGGCGAAGGCCGGCACGTCGTAGACGGCCTGGGTCTGGATGAAGTCGGCGCCGGCGGCGATCTTCTTGGCCAGGCGCAGCACGCGGAAGTTGCGCGGGGTGCCCAGGGGCGTCCAGGCCGCGCCGATGAAAAAGGGCGCCGGCTCGGCGATGGCGTCGCCGCCCTCCTGCTTGGCCTCGTCGCGCAGGCCCTTGATGGTGGCGATGAGCTGGATGGAGTCTATGTCGTAGACGTTCTTGGCCCCGGGGTGGCCCTTGAGCTTGCCGGCGGCGGAAGCCTTCTGGTGGTCGCCGGAAAGCGCCAGCACGTTCTTGAGGCCCAGGGCCGAGGCGCCCAGCAGGTCGGACTGCATGGCGATGCGGTTGCGGTCGCGGCAGACCATCTGCATCACCGGCTCCAGCCCCATCTCCAGGATGATCTTGGAGGCGGCGATGGAGCTCATGCGCACCACGGCGGTCTGGTTGTCGGTGACGTTGTAGCCGTCGGCCAGGCCCTTGATGATCTCGGCCTTTTTACGCAGGGGCTCGGGATTGGGGCTCTGGGGCGGGCCTATCTCCAGGGTCAGCGCGAAGCGTCCGGCGGCGATGGCCTGTTGCAGCTTGGTTTGTACCGGGGTTTTCATTAGCGCAGGTCCTCCCTCAGCATTCTCTTGGGGCCGCCATGGCCGGAGTTTGACCAGTTCTTGCTGGGGCGCACCTTGACCAGGTCTTCCAGGCGGCCCTTGGCCTCGGCGCGCTCCACGATCAGGCGCCAGATGCACTCGGTGTTTTCGTCCACCTCGCACTTGCCGTCCTTGCGGGTGCCGCCGCAGGGGCCGTTCATCAGGCTCTTGGCGCAGCGGGCCACGGGGCACAGGCCAAAGGTCTCGCCCAGCATGCAGTCGCCGCAGGCGGCGCAGCGCGCCGTCCACAGGCCGGGCTGCTCGCGGATGGCCAGGGAGGTGGTGTTGACGCCGGGGTAGAGCGGCAGGTCAATGAAGCGCTCGGCCACCAACTGCATGCCGATGCCGCAGGCGAGGCTCATGATGGCGTCCACCTGGGGCGCTATCTCCGCCAGTTCCTCCACGAACTCGGGCTCGCACTGGCGCTCCAGGGTGCGGGTGATGATGTTGACCTCCTGGCCCTGGTCCTTGAGCCCCATCTTGAGCACCGGGGCCAGGGTCAGCACCTCGCGCTCGCCGCCGGCGGCGCACTCGGCCACGCAGGTGGCGCAGCCCACCAACAGGACGTTCTTATGGCCCTTAAGCGAGGCCAGAAGCTCGGGGATTGGTTTCCACTCGGCTACGATCATTAGAGGCTGTCTCCTTTCATGGGGTTGGGCCCCAGGGTCTTGACCCGCTCGGCCAGTTGGCCGGCCAGGGCCAGGATGTCGGCGGTGGTAAGGTCGGCGGCGCGTTTGAGCGCCAGGCGGCCGGCGCCCATGTTGACCAGGTCCAGGAGCTGGCCGGCGTGGGTCAGGCGCTTCTCGGCCCGCCGGCTGCCCACCAGGAAGCGGCAGGCGTTCTCCGGGCAGCCCACCAACAGCACCCCGTCCGCCCCCTGCTCCAGTATCCTGAGCATCTGATAGGCCTCCACCTTGCCGCTGCAAGGCAGCATCACCAGGCGGGCGTTGAAGCCCTTGGCCGGGCGGGCGCCCTCCTGGGGGCGCTCCTCGGCGTCCAGGCACTGCCGGCAGTAGAGCGCCACTATCTCCGGCGAAAAATTGCTGTCAGGTTTGGCGGCGGCCATGGTCACTCCTTTTTGCATGTCCCGCCCGGCCCGCATGAGCAAAGGCCGCGCCCGAGGGGCGGCCGGCGGGCCGGGTTCAGCCCGGCTGGCCCTAGTCCCAGCCCGGGCGGTAGTGGTTGGTTATGGGCAGGCGCCGGTCGCGGCCAAAGGCCTTGGGGGTGATCTTCACCCCCGGCGGGGCCTGCCGGCGCTTGTACTCGTTGAGGTCCACCAGCCGCACGATCTCGCGCACCACGCCGGGCTCAAAGCCCAGGGCCGCGATCTCGTCCAGGGCCTTGTCCTGCTCCACATAGGCCGTGAGGATGGGGTCCAGCACGGCGTAGGGGGGCAGGGAGTCCTCGTCCTTCTGGTCGGGCCGAAGCTCGGCCGAGGGCGGGCGGTCAATGACGCTCTGGGGAATCAATTCGTGGCCGGCCTGGGCGTTGACGTGGGCGGCCAGTTGGTAGACCAGGGTCTTGGGCACGTCCTTGATGACGGCGAACCCGCCGGCCATGTCGCCGTAGAGGGTGCAGTAGCCCACCGCCGTCTCGCTCTTGTTGCCGGTGGTGAGTACCAGCCAACCGAAGCGGTTGCTTAGGGCCATGAGGGTGTTGCCCCGGATGCGCGCCTGCAGGTTCTCCACCTCCACCCCCCGGGGGCCGGGGCCGAAGGCCTCCTCCAACTCGGCCAGGTACACCGCCAGGATGGCCTTGATGGGCACCGTGATGAGGCGGATGCCCAGGTTGGCGGCCATGACCTCGGCGTCGGAGCGGGTCTCCTTGGAGGTGAACTGGCTGGGCATGGTCACGCCCACCACGTTGTCCCGGCCCAGGGCCTGCGCGGCCACCGCTGCCACCAGGGAGGAATCAATGCCCCCCGAGAGCCCCAGCACCACCTTCTTGAAGCCGTTCTTGCGCACATAGTCGCCGGTGCCCAGCACCAGGGCGCGGTAGACCTCCTCCTCCAGGCCCATCTCCGGGGCGCAGGCCGGCGGGGCCGACGGGCCGGCGGGGGCCGGCGGGGCCGGCAGGCAGAGCAGGCGGTCCGGGGCTTTCGGCTGGGGCAGGCCGCCGGCCTCGGGTAGGTCCAGATCGCAGAGCATGAGGTCCTGCTCGAAGCGCCGCGCGCAGGCCAGCAGCCCCCCCTGGGGATCAATGATGAGGCTGCCGCCGTCGAAGACCAGCTCGTCCTGGCCGCCCAGCAGGTTGGCGTAGCAGACCAGAGTGCCGGTGCGCCGGGCGAAGTCGCTGACTATCTGGCGGCGCAATTCCAGCTTGCCGGCGTGGAAGGGCGAGGCCGAGATGTTTATGGTCACCTGGGCCTGGTTGGCCAGGGCCGCGCGCTGGCTGTCGCTGCCGGGCACCCAGAGGTCCTCGCAGATGCTGAGCAAGATGCGCACGCCCCCCAGGTCCAGGAGCAGGCCGCCCTGACCGGGGGTGAAGTAGCGCTTTTCGTCGAAGACGCCGTAGTTGGGCAGCTCGGTCTTGCGGTAGGAGGCCAGCCACGCGCCGTCGTGCAGCAGGGCGGCGCTGTTGTATACCTGGCCCTGGTCTTCCTCGGCGTAGCCCACCACGGCGGTGATGCCCTGGGTGGCCTGGGCCACCTGGGCCAGGGCCTGGCGGGTGTCGGCCAGGAAGCGGGGCTTGAGCAGGAGGTCCTCGGGCGGGTAGCCGCACAGGCACAGCTCGGGGAAAACGGCCAGATGGGCGCCACCCTGCCAGGCCTGGCGCAAAAAGCCGGCGATGAGGGCTGCGTTGGCCGCGAAATCACCCACCACGGGGTTGATCTGGGCCAGGGCTATGCGCAGGGTGGGCATGATCGGACTTCGCTTCCATCCGCCGGATGCCCCCATGGAATAGGGGCGTGACAATGCCTGTCGCCGTGACGGGGCAGCAAAACACCGGCCCTGGGCGGGATTATATCCCATCACTCCCAGGGATACAGGGATTTCTCCCCGGCCAGACAGAGCGGCAACAATTGCCCTATATCCCATAGACGGCCTGGCCTGTCAAGGGGCCAGGCCTTGACCAGGGCTAATGACTTATATAGGGGCTTGGGCTGAGTTATTAGGCATGCTAATATAAAGGCCGGCGGTGCCCCCCTGGGGCCGGGACGGCCCGTGGCCGGCAAAATACGGCAATATTGCAGTATAGGCCCTTGACCAGGCCCCCAAGACGCGCTAGCTTTGGGCCAATCCCCTGGCCGGAGTATGAGCATGGACGAACGCAGCCGCCGCAAAATCCTGGACATCCTGCGGGTCCTGGACGAATCCGACCGCCCCCTGGGCGGCACGCGCATCGCACAGGCCCTGGCCTTGGCCGGCACCGAAATGAGCCAGCGCACCATCCGCTACTACCTGGGGCACACCGACCGCCAGGGGCTCACCGTCCGCGAGGGGCGCCGGGGCCGCCGGCTCACAGCCCAGGGGCGCCAGGAGCTGGAAAACGCCTACGTGGTGGAGAAGGTGGGCTTCGTGGCCGCCCGGGTTGACGCACTGACCTATGGCATGCGCTTTCGCCTGCGCGCCAGCAAGGGCGAGGTGGTGGTCAACCTCTCCACCCTGGAGTCTTCGCACGTGGGCGCGGCGGCCAAGGTGATGGGCGAGGTCTTTGCCGGCGGCTTCTCCATGGGCAACAGCCTCTTGCTGGCCGGCCCCGGCTCGCGGGTGGGGCGCCTGAGCGTGGGGCCGGATGAATACGTGGTGGCCACCATCTGCTCGGTGAGCGTCAATGGCGTGCTCTTGTCCGAGGGCATACCCACCACCAACCGCTTCGGGGGGCTGTTGCAGGTGGCGGGGGGCAAACCGGTGCGCTTCACCCAGATCATCAACTACGACGGCACCACACTGGACCCCCTGGAGATCTTCATCAAGGGCCAGATGACGGCGGTGCTTCGGGCGGTGCGCACGGGCGAGGGCGTGGTGGGGGCCAGCTTCCGCGAGATACCGGCCCCGGCGGCGCCCCTGGCCCGGCGCCTGTCGGCGCGCATGGAGCGGGCCGGCCTGGGGGGCATCATCCTGGTGGGGCGCCCCGGCCAGCCGCTGTTGGAGGTGCCGGTCTCGCCGGGGCGGGTGGGGCTGGTGGTGGTGGGCGGCCTCAATCCCCTGGCCGCCGTGGAGGAGGCCGGCATCCCCACCCGCAACCGCGCCATGGGCACCCTCATGCCCTTCGAGGACCTGGGGCACTACGCCCAGGTGCTGGGACAGTTCAAGGCAAGCTGAGACCAAATTGGTCGCAGGCGTATTTTAGTCAAAGGAAAATACACGGGCGGGGATAAACCCCGCCCCTACATTAATACAATGTAATCAATGGTTTTTCTTAATGGCAACCGTGTTGGTTGTCAAGAGATGCTGGGCGGGGTTTATCCCCGCCCGTCTTGTCCTGATTGATAGAACCATATGGGTGACGTTCAATTGGCACGAGACTGGCCGTCAGGTTTTAGCCCGGCAGGCCTCCAGCATCTCCCGCAGGAAACTGGGTAGGTCGGCCACTACGCTGAGGTCGGCCAGGTCGTGGATGGGGGCCTGGGGGTCGTGGTTTATGGCCACGATGAAGCCGGAGCCCCGCATGCCCAGGGTGTGCTGGCGCGCCCCGGAGATGCCGCAGGCCAGGTACAGCCTGGGCGTCACCGTGGCGCCGGTCTGCCCCACCTGCTGGTCGTAGCCAAGCCAGCCCAGGTCGCACAGGGGGCGCGAGCCGGCCAGGCAGGCGTCCAGGCAGGCGGCCAGCTCCTGGGCCTGGGCCAGGTTCTCGCGTTTGCCCAGGCCCCGGCCCACGGCCAGCACCCTCTGGGCCTGGACCAGCTCGCGGCTCTGGCCGTGGCCTTCCGTTTCCCCCAGGTGCCTGAGGCCCGGTGTCTGCGTGGCGATGGTCAGGCGGGTCAGGGGCGCCGCCGGGCCTTTAGCCTCGGACGCCGGGAAGGCACCGGGCAGCACGCTGATAACCGCCCCAGCGGTCAGGGGCCGCTGGACATACAGCGCCTTGCCGCCCTGGCCGGGGCACAGAAAGGCCGGCCCGCCGTCCATGTCCTCCAGGCCCTCCACCGGCCCCAGGCAGGCGGCGTCCAGGCTTAAGCTCAATACCGGGGCATAGTCCTGCCCCTGGCTGTCATGGGGCACCAGCACCCAGGCCGGGGCCAGGGCCTCCAGGACCGGGGTCAGCGCTTGCACCCAGGCCGGGCCGCTGTAGGCGGCTAGCCCCGGCCCCTCCAAGAGGATCACCTCCGCCAGGCCCAGGCCGGCCATTTCCCGGGCCGCCGCCTCCAGGCCCTGGCCCACCAGCACGGCCTTGATGGCCGCTGGCCCCTGGCCAGCCAGGCGGCGGGCCAGGCCCAAAAGCTCGGCGGCGCTGGGGGCCAGGGCGCCCTGCACGGCGTGGGCCATGACCACCAGGTTGGCGGGGGCCTGGGCGCTCATAACAGCCCCCGCTGGCGCAGAATGGCGCACAGCTCCTGGGCCTGCTGGGCCAGGGTGCCGTTCAGGGCGCGCCCGGCGCGGCGGCGCTGGGGCCGCCGGGCGCCCAGGGCCGCCACCTGGGGCGCGCGCGGCGGCAGGCCCGTGGCCTCCACCACCTGGGGCGGGCTGGCCTTGGCCTTGAGCAGGCCCGAGAGGCTGGGGTAGCGGGGCTCGCGGGGGGAGCTTTGCACGGTCACCAGGGCCGGCAGGTCCAGTTCCAGGGCCTGGCGCCGGCCCGCCTCCACCTCGCGCTCCAGGTGGAGCCGGCCCTGGTCGGTGAGCCGCATGTCAACGGCCAGTGTGGCCCAGTTAAGGCCCAAGAGCCCGGCCAAGAGCGGCCCCACCTGGCCGCGCATGGCGTCCTGGCTCATGCCGCCGGTTAGGATTAGATCATAGGCCCGCGGCCCGGCCCAGGCCGCCAGCCAGGTGGCCAGCGTGAGCGCCGGCGGGCCGGCGCCCTCGGGCGTGAGGATGTGGCAGGCCTGGGCCGCGCCCATGCCCCGGGCGCGCTCCAGGACCGCCGCCGCCCGGGCAGGACCGGCGCAAACGGCCTCCACGGAGATGCCCTGGTGGTCCTGGGCCAGGGTCAAGGCCCACTCCAGGGCCTGGGCGTCCAGGCTGCCCATCTGGAAGCGGGCGCCCGGCACCGGCGCCACGCCGCCGTCTTCCAGCCACTGAAGGTGGCTTTCGGGCTCGGGTACCTGCTTGAGGCAGACCAGTATCTTCACGTCGTGGGCCTCCCATGAACTGGCCCTCAGTGTAGGGCAGGGGCGCCGGGCCGGCAAGAATAAAAGCGAGCAAGCGCTCTTTTTTGTTGACAGGCCGCCGGGGACGCGACAGCATTGTAGGGGGCGCCCGGCAACGGCGCCCGCAACCATCAGCGCCGGAGGCCCCCCGCCATGAGCGAGCTCTATCTCATACGCCACGGCCAAGCCAGCATCAACACCGACAACTACGACCGCCTCTCGCCCCTGGGCCAGGAGCAGGCCGCCATCCTGGGCCGCTACCTGGCCGAGCTGGGCGTGGGCTTCGACGCCGCCTACTCGGGCACCATGCAGCGCCAGCGCCACACCGGCCAGTTGGTGCTGGAAGGCCTGGGCCACGACCCCGGCGCCCTGGTGCCCCAGCCGGCGGGCGACGAATACAACGCCTTCGCCATCTTCAAGACCCAACTGGCGCGCATCAAGGGCGTGGAGCACCTGCACGACCAGGAGGTGCGCGACCTGGCCCAGGACCGCCAGAGCTTTCGGGCGCTCTATGAGCGGGCCATGCTCAACTGGCTGGACGCCGGCCCCCAGGAGGCCGGCCCCGAGACCTGGCTGGGCTTTCAGGAGCGGGTGGCGGGCTGGATCAGGGGGGTCATGGCCATGGAGGGCCGGGGCAAGCGGGTGGCCCTGTTCACCTCCGGCGGCCCCATCTCGGCGGCCATGCGCCTGGCCCTGGGCCTGAGCGACGAGGTGGCCCTGCGGCTGACCTGGCAGGTGCGCAACGCCTCGGTCACGGTGCTGCGCTACAACGAGCGCTCCTTAAGCCTGGAGTGCTTCAATTCGGTGGCCCATTTGCAGGCCACCCGGCGCCCCGAGCTGGTCACCCTGGTCTGAAATTCGCCATTCACGCCAGACTGGCGGCTTTGGCCTGGACGCCCCGCGTCCGGTAGAGGATGAAGACATGCAAAGAATCTTGGTCATCGGCGCCGGGGTCATGGGCTCGGGCATAGCCCAGAACGCGGCCCAGGCCGGCTACACCGTGCAGATGAGCGACCCCGACCCCGCCGCCCTGGGCCGGGCCTTGGGGCAGATAGCGGCCTCCCTGGACAAGCTGGAGGCCAAGGGCCGGCTGGCGCGGGGTGCCCGGGAGATACTGGCCAACCTCAGCGTGGCCGGCGACCTCATGGGCGCGGCCCAGGCCGACATGGTCATCGAGGCGGCGCCCGAGAAGCTGGAGTTGAAGCGGCGGATTTTCGCCCAGGTGGAAGACTTGGCCTCGCCTAGTGCCGTGCTGGCCAGCAACACCTCGTCCATACCCATCTCCACCCTGGCCCAGGGGCTCAAGAGGCCCGAGCGCCTGCTGGGCCTGCACTTCACGCCGCCGGTGCCGTTGTCCCCCATGGTGGAGGTGGTGCGCCACCAGGGCACCAGCGAGGAGGCCTTCCAAGCCGGCCTGGAGCTGGTGAAGGGCCTGGGCAAGCAGCCCCTGGCGGTGCGCAAGGATGTCACCGGCTTTGTCATCAACCGCGTCTACGCCGCCGCCCTGAGCCAGGCCCTGGCACTGGTGGAGCAGGGCGTGGCCAGCGCCGCCGAGGTGGACATGGGCATGCGCCTGGGCTACGGCTGGAGCCTGGGACCCATGCAGATCGCCGACCTGGTGGGGCTGGACACGGTGCTCTTGATAATGGACTCCTTCGCCCGCCAGGGCGAGCAGTGCATGACCGGCGGCAGGGGCCTGGTGGAGGAGATGGTGGAACAGGGACGCCTGGGCCGCAAGAGCGGGCGGGGCTTCTACGAGTATTCCTGAAGCCAGCCCGGGCACCGGGCCTACAGCACCATGGCGTCGCGGGCCATCTCCATGACCTCCTGGCCATGGCCGCTGATTGCCAGGTCCACGCGCAGCCGCCCCTCCCGGGGGGTGATGCGCAGGTTGGCCAGCAGGTCGGGCCAGGCCAGGTCCAACTCCAGGCAGGGGCCTTGTATCCGGGCCTGGGCGCTCAGGGCGCCGGGCAGGGAGTTCAGGAGGGCCTCCTCCAGGCGGTGCAGTATCCTGGGGCTTAGGCCGCTGAGGGAGCCGGCGGGCGAGGCGCCCAGGCGTATGAGGCGCATGATGTCCTTCACGCGCCCCGGCGGGATGCACAGGAAGACCAGGGTCTCCAGCAGGAGCAGGTTTTCCAGGCGATAAGTGCGCACCTTGGCCTGACGCAGGAGGGCCAGCATGACTCACCTCCCTCTTTGCCTATCTTATCGGCCCGCGCGGTCCAACTGATAAACGGTCTATTCTAAAGATGGTTCCCCGGCCCGGCCCGCGCAAGCGGCCCCATGGGGCGCGGCCGTCTCTCCGGTCTGGCCAGGGGTGTGCCGTTTCAAGGTGCAACGGCGTCCCGGCCGGGGCTTGGTGGATAACCTTTCGATCATTCATGATAATTTTGCATGGCCCCGGGCCGGGCACCGCGATCTGCTGCAAAGTGCAACGGCGCCCCGGCGGCGGCGCCGTGGACCTCTAACGATAAATGGGCGATATAATTATTTAAAAATGCCTGGATCGTATTGGCACAACTTTTCCATGCTTGATGGCCGCGAGACGGTAATGCCTGCCCGCGTGTACACGGCCAGCGGGAGGTGCCCAGCGCCCGGAAGGAGGACGGCCCGGTCCATGTCGGTGGTTAGCATATTCAGCGGTCTCTACTGCCAGGGGCGCCAGGTGGCCCAGGCGGTGGCCCAGGGGCTGGATTGCCCGCTCCTGGACGACGCGGCGCTCCTGGCCCGGGTGGACTGGCCTCCGGCCCTGCCCGAGACCCGCTGGGCCGGGGCCATCTTCGACGACTTGGCGCTTTTTGAGCGTTACCCCCGCGAGCGCGGCCGCCTGCTGGGCCGCCTGCGCCTGGCCATGGCCGAGCTCCTGCAACGGGAGAACATGGTCTACCTGGGCCACGGCTCCCATCTCATCCCGCCCACGGTGTCCCACGTGCTCAGCGTCTGCCTCATCGCCGATATGCCCAGCCGCCTGGACCTGGCCAGGCGCCTGGACGGCCTGGCCCCCCGGGAGGCCGCCGCCCGCATCGGCCGGGCCGACGAGCAGGCCATGGCCTGGGTGGACCTGGTGCAAGGCCGGCAGGCCTGGTCCAGCGATATCTACGACATCCTGGTGCCCATGGACCAGGGCGGCCTGGCGGGCACGGTAAGCCTGATCCTGGAGCACGCCCGCAGCGTGCTGTTGATGCCCACCAGCGACTCCCAGCAGGCCGTGGCCGACTTCGCCCTGGCGGCGCGGGTGGAGATGGCCCTGGCCGACCAGGGCCTGGCCGGCGGCGGGGTGGTGGTGGAGGTATCGGCGGGCCGGGTGCTCATCGCCGGCCAAGGCGGGGCCATGCTCACCAGCCAGCAGGCCAGCGACATCTCCCAGTGGGTGGGCCGTGTGGAGGGCGTGGACCCCGGGTTGCTAGAAGTGCGCGCCGGCCGTCAGCCCCAGGAGGAGGCGCCGGCCCCCATGCCGCCCAAGGTCTTCCTGGTGGATGACGAGCCCGAATTCGTGCAGACCCTGTCGGAGCGCCTGCGTCTGCGCCAGATCAGCTCGGTGGTGGCCCACGACGGCCACCAGGCCCTGCGGCTGGCCCGGGAGAGCGAGCCCGACGTTATGGTCCTGGACCTCAAGATGCCCGGCATGGACGGCATGGAGGTGCTGCGCCGCATCAAGCAGGACCACCCCGCCGTGGAGGTGATAATCCTCACCGGCCACGGTTCGCCGGCCGACCGCGAGCGCTGCCTGGCCCTGGGGGCCTTCGCCTTCCTTAAAAAGCCAGTGGACATGGAGACCCTGCAACAGACCATGGGCCGGGCCTATCAAAAGATCAAGGCCCGCGGGGCCTGATACCATACCCCAGACCGAAACCAGGCCCTCCTCCACGCCTGGCCAGGAAGCAAGTCAGCCGCCCGGTGCCTCCCGGGCGGCTGACTTCTTTACCTAGGGCGAGGTGGGTTCAAGCCCTATTTCTCGACCAACAAGAGCCAGCCCATGCACATGAAGATGGTGATTATCATGGGCCACCAGGCGGCCTTCATGTAGGCCATGAAGCTGATGGGGTAGCCGGCCTTCTCGGCCATGCCCGAGGTGACCACGTTGGCGCTAGCGCCGATCATGGTGCCGTTGCCGCCCAGGCAGGCGCCCAGGCTCAAGGCCCACCACAACACGCCCGTCTGGGCGCCGGGGATCACCTCGGTCAGGTAGGCCACGATGGGCAGCATGGTGGCGGTGAAGGGGATGTTGTCAATGAAGGCGCTGGCGATGGCGCTGACCCACAGGATCAAGATGATGGCCACCACCTTGGACCCCTGGCTCATGTCCTTGACCCAGTCGGCGATGATCTGGATCAGGCCCGCCTCCTCGGCCCCGGAGACCACCACGAAGAGGAACATGAAGAAGATGAGCGTGGGCCACTCGATCTCCTTCTCCAGCATCTCCACGATGTCCACCTTGCTTAAGACCAGGAGCACCGCCGCGCCGATGAGCGCGGCCACCGAGGGCTCCATGTGCAGGGCCCCGTGCACGATGAACAGGAAGATGGTGATGGCCAGGATGGTGCCGCCGATGGCCAGCAGCTTGGCGTTGGTGATCTTGTAGGCCTCGCGCAGGTATTCGGTCATGCGCGGCACATCCTTGACCTCGGCCTTCTGGTAGTCCTTCTTGTACCACCACACGTACCAGATGATGGTGACGATCAGGCACAGGAAGCAAATGATGCTCAGATGGCTGACGAAGTCCACGAAGGTCAGCTTGGCGTAGGAGCCGATCATGATGTTGGGCGGGTCGCCGATCAGGGTGGCCGTGCCGCCCACGTTGCTGGCGAAGGCCTCGGGCAACAAGAGGGCGATGGGGTTGATCTTGAGCGTGCCGCAGATCTCCATGGTCACCGGGATGATCAAGAGCATGGTGGTGACGTTGTCCAAAAAGGCCGAGACAAAGGCCGTGATGAACATCATGAAGGCGGCCAGGACGTAGACATTGCCCTTGGCCAACTGGAAGGCCTTGTAGGCCAGCCACTGGAACACGCCGGTCTTCTTCATCACGCCCACGATGATCATCATGGCCATCAAGAGGAAGATGACGTTCATGTCTATGGCCTTCATGGCGTCCTCGAAAGACATCACGAAGAAGGCGGGATTGAAGGTGCCGGCGGTGTAGGAGATGGTGAGCAAGAGGGAGCCGCCCAGCACCGCCGCCAGGGTGCGGTGCATCAGCTCGAAGGCGATGAGCACGTACACCGCCAGGAGCACCAGGGTGGCGATCCAGAAGGCCGGAGAGATGCTCCGCTTGATGGTGACGTTTTGCTGGGCCAGGTACTGGGCGTTGCCCTTGTCGTCCTCGCGGTCCTTGAATACCTGGCCCAGGGTCACCTGCCCCGAGTCGTGATAGGAAGGCTTTTTCACCTCCAGGGTCACCTTGGCCGCGGGCAGGGCGCCGGCCGGCAGCTTGACCTCGGCGTGATACTTGCCGTCCTTCAGGGTGACCAGTTCGTCGTCCAGGTGCAACTTCTGGCCGTTGACGGCGATCTCGAGGCCGGCGTCCTTGACACCCTTGCCCTGGGCATTGGCCACCTTGCCGGTGATGACCAGGATGTCGCCGGCCCCGCCGGCATTGGCGGCGGCCGCCGCGCCGGCGGTCGGGCAAAGCAGCGCTAGCAGCGTCAACAACGTTAGCAGGGAAACCCATTTCCTCATTGGCCGTGTCCTTTCGCCAGCAAGTCTAACCGCTCAGCGAGGGCGAGCCCTCGCCCTTCATGAACTCCTCGATATACCAATCAACGACCGTGTCGTTGAACATGACCATGTCCATCTGGCGGGTGCCCACGATGAGCCGCCCGATGACCTGGAGCTTGGCCA
This sequence comes from Desulfarculus sp., assembly GCA_016218705.1. GTDB lineage: Bacteria > Desulfobacterota > Desulfarculia > Desulfarculales > Desulfarculaceae > JACRDC01. The sequence goes on along the minus strand of JACRDC010000093.1, from coordinate 15,186 downwards.
AGAGCAGCTCCGCCGGGTATTTCTCCATGCGCGCGAAGACGTTGTCTTCCTTGACCTCCACCCAGAAGCCGGAGCGCTCCAGGATGGTGCCGATGTAGCGGGCGCGCCGGGCGCGCCGGGCCGGGTCGGCGCCGCCGCGCATGAAGGCCATGCGGATGTAGTTGTCGCCGTCGGTGGCCGAGCAGTAGGCGTCCAGGGTGGAGTAATGAAAGCCCAGGCGGGTGCTCAGGTTCATGTACTCGCGGCCCAAGAGGACGTAGTTGTGCCTAAAGGCCAGGCCGGAATGCTGGCCCTCGCCACGCTCAGCCAGGGACTTGGCCAGGGTGTGGGCCTCCACGGCGCCGGGGCCGCGCCATTCCACCGAGTGGATGCCCCTGAGGAGCCCCAGCATGGGCAGGCTCACGATGTCGTCCTCGCCCACCGTGGAGGCCGGGGCGCCCTGGCGAATGCCGCCGCCCAGGTCTATTAGATACAGCTCCAGGGGGAAGTCGGCGGTGAGCCGGCGGGCCGAGCCCTGGGTCAGGCAGACATCGCCGCCGGTCTGGTCCAGGCAGGCCTCGGCGTAGTGGAACATCCCCTGCATGGCCATCTCGTGGCAGTAGCGGGTGATGTCGTGCAGGCTGCGGCAGCCGGCCGGGCTGAACTCGGGCAGGCGGGGGTCGGTGAGGTTCAGCGGGATGATGCGCGAGAGCACCCGCTCCAGGTTGTGATAGGCCTGGGTTTCGGCCAGGGCCAGGAAGCGTTTCTTTTGCAGCGCCACCAGGGCCTGGATGCGGCCCTGGTAGATGACGCCCCGGTCGGCGTCCACGGTCACCGGCTGGCCCACGGCCAGGACCTGGCGGGCGCCCTGGGCCGCGAAGACCGCCGGCACCCGGCGCTCGCGGGCCACCGAGGCCAGATGGGAGGCCACGGCCCCCACCTCGGTGACCAGGGCGGCGGCCTGGTCCAGGAACAGGGAATATTCGGGCAGGCTGGATTGGGCCACCAGCACGCAGCCCGGGGTGACCTTGGCCAGGTCGGAGGAGGTCTGCACCTGCACCACCGGCCCGGCGGCCACGCCCGGGCTGGCGGTGAGGCCGCCGCTCAGCAGCACCGGGTGGCCGGCCACCAGGCGGTCGTAGTCGGCGGGCTTGATGCCCTTGGCGATGATGCGCAGGCCCCGGGCCTGCAGCAGGTACATCTGGCCGTCCGGCCCCAGGGCCCACTCCACGTCCACCGGGCGGCCGTAGTGCTCCTCCAGCCTCAGGCCCAGGCCGGCCAGGGCGCGCAGGTGGGCCGGCCCCAGGATGGGCTCCTCTTGCTCCTGGGGCGGCACCGGCACCTCGGCCACCCCGCCCCCGGCCAGGCAGACGGTCATGGTCTCCTGGCCGATGATCTCTTCCCTCAGCACCGCCGCCATGGGGGCCTTATCCACCAGATATAGGCTGGTGGGCATCTGGCCGCCCACGGCCCTGGCCCCCAGGCCGCGCACGGCGCTGATCATCATGGCCTTCTGCTCGGGGTCGTTGGGGTTGCAGGTGTAGAGCACGCCCGAGGCCTGGGCCGGGATCATGAGCATCACCGCCACGGCCATGGCCACGTCTTCCAGACCCAGGCCCCGCTGATGACGGTAGCTGACCACGTGGGGGCTGAACTGGCTGGCGATGACCCGGCGGTAGTGGCCGGCCAGGGCCGAAGGCGCCACGTTGAGGGCGGTCTGATATTGGCCGGCGAAGCCGGCCGAGGTGTCCTCCATGACCGCGCTGCTGCGCACCGCCACCCCCGTGGCCAGGGGGTGGGCGCGCAGAAGGGGGGCCAAGGCCCCCTGCATGGCCCGCTCCAGCTCCAGAGGCATTTGCCCCTGGCCAATGAGGTCCTCCACCGAGCGGCAGGCGTCCAGCACCCCCTGGGGCTCGTCCAGGCAGGAGCGGGCCATGACCTCGTGGATGCGCTCCCACAGGCCGTTGTGGTCCAGAAAGCGCTTGAAGGCGTAGGTGGTGATGGCGAACCCCGGGGGCACCGGCAGGCCCAGTTGGGAGGCCATCTCGCCCAGGTGGGCGGCCTTGCCCCCCACCACTTCCTCCATGTCGGGGCCGATGGCCGTAAACGGCAGCACCAGCTCGGCCTCGGGTATGGCCCGGCGGCTGGACAGGCGCAGGCGTATGCCCCCCACCAGGTCCTCATAGACCTCGCTCAGGCCTTGGGCCGACTCCGGCGACATCTGGGCCAGGGCCGCCACTATGGCCCCCACCTGGAGGGCCAACTCGTCCACGCTGGTCTGCACGTATTCGGTGGAAAGCTCCACCTCGCCGCGCACGCGGGCCTGCAACTCGGCCATGATCTCCAGGGCGCGGTTGTTGGCCCCCAGCAGGCTGATGAAGGCCTGGTAGCGGTCGGCCAACTCGGGCGGGACGGCGGCCGGCGGGAGGGACGGACCATCCCCCCCGCCACCGCCAGGGCGCTTGCGCCTGAATCCCATGCCCGCCAGAGTGCCCAAAACCATGGAGTCACCGCGCGATGGCTATCAGTTGGACAGGATGGTCTTGCTGATCTCGTGGAACACGTCGTCCAGGCGCACCACGCCCAGCACGCGATTGTCCTCCATCACCGGCACCAAGTCCACGCCTTCCATGACCATGACGTGGCTGGCCTTCAACAGGCCGTCATCAGCCTGCACCACCGTGCCCACCGGTGACATGAAGTCCTTGATGGCCTTCTTGGCCTGCTGCTGGGCTGAGGCGGAGAAGAGGTCGTCCCACAGGGGCGTGGCCCCCTCCACCAGGTCGCGGGCGAACTGGGGCTCGATGCCCCTGAGGATGTCGCGCTGGGTGAGCACGCCCTGGAGCTTGTAGGCCTCGTCGAAGACCAGCACCTTGCGCCGGCGCTCCTCGGGTCCCCGGCCCTGCTGGGCCAGGGTGAGCTGCACCACCGCCTCCTTGAGGGTGGCCCAGTAGGGCATGTGAGGGTAGTCGGCCAGGGGTACCGTGAGGTCCCGCACCTTCTTTTCCGTCTTGACCTTGCTCATGTCTTAAATCTCCCCGCGATGTGGACCGGTGCCGCCGGCGCCGGCGCGATTAACCAAATCCAGACAGAGGGCGTGGAAATCGCCCCGGCTACTTTACCAAGATCGGCATGCCAAAGAGAGGCCAAATCACGGTGATGGCCACGGCCAGGATTATCATCAAGATTATGTTGGCCGGCCAGCCCCAAATGAAGAACTCGCCGGTGGTGAACTGCTTGGACTCGTAGGCCATGGCGTTGGGCGCCGCGCCGATGAGCAGGTTGAAGGGCATGCCGGCGGTGATGAGGGAGGCGTACATCACCACCTCGGGAGAGACGCCCATGTACTTGGCCACCACCAGGGAGACCGGCAGGCTGATGGCTATGGCCGCCACGTTCATGATGAAGTTGGTCATGATGAGCACGAAGAAGGCGATGGAGAGCACGAAGACCAACCAGTGGGATTCCTTGAAGAAGGTGAGCCAGTGCACGGCCAGCCACTCGGCCGCCCCGGTCTGCCACAGGCAGAAGCCGATGGACATGGCCCCGCCGAAGAGCAGGGCGATGTTCCAGGGCATGTCCTCCAGGTCCTCCACCTTCAGCACTCCGGTGAGATAGAAGAGCATGGTGGGGATGAGCATGATGGCCGCCCGGTCCAGGTCCTTGAGCGCCGGCACGAAGCTCTTGAGGGCGAACATCAGCACCACCAGGCCCGCGCAGGTTAGCACGAACTTTTCCTTCCAGTTCATGCCCCCCTGTTCCTTGGACAGCACGGCCACCTTCTCGCGCAGGCCCACGATGCGGGGCTTTTCGGGCTTGAAGGCCGTGGTCATCAAAAGCCAGATCATGAAGACCATGGAGATGCCCACCGGCCACATGTACCAGGTCAGCTCGAAGAAGCCGATGTCGTTGCCGGTGAAGGTCTTGTACATGCCGGCCGCCGCCACGCCCCGGGCGGCGCCCAGGAAGGTGATGACCGAGCCGGCCCCGGCCACGTAGGCCATGCCGATGAACAGGGCCTTGCCGAACTTGGTGACCTTCTCCTCGCCGTCGGTGTAGAGATTGTGCACGGCCATGAGGAGCGGGATCATGGCCGCGGCCACGGCGGTGTGGGCCATCAAGAGGGTCATCAGGGCCACGGCGATGAAGCAGCCCAACAGGATGAAGCGCGTGTTCTCGCCCACCAGGGTGAGCATCTTGTAGGCCATGCGCTTGGTGAGCCCCGAGCGGGTGAAGGCCATGCCCAGCACCAGGGAGCCGAAGATGAACCACACCGAGGGGTCGAAGAAGTCGCGCAGGGCGTCGTCGGGCTTGCGGATCATGAACAGGGCCTGCATCACCCCGATCATGATGGCCGTGACGCCGATGGGCAGCACCTCGAAGACCCACCAGATGCCGGCCATGAGGAACAGGCCGATGGACATCTGCCCCTCGCGGCTGAGCCTGAACACCTTGCCCAGGGGGTCGGTGGCCTGGGGCAGCTCGCCAGCCAGATAAAAGATGGCGAAGACCAGCACGCCCAGGGCTATGAAGCCGATGCGCTTGTAGTCAATTGGTGCTTTGACCGGGGCCAGTTCGAAGACCTCGGGCATGGGGGGCAGGCCGCCAGAACCGGGGCCTGCCTGCGCGATATTCTTGTCGGTCATCTGTAACCTCCCGCGTTGCTTGCCGGGTACTTGTTCGCAAAAGCACTAAACGATACCGCGCCAGGTATTTGGAATATTCGTGCCAAGGGCCGCTGGGGTATAACTAGCTGAAATCTCGTGGCTGCTCCGCCGGGATCCCGGTGGGTCCCTGGGCAGGTGCGTTGCCTAATGCAACGGCCCGGGGCGGGCCGAATCAATAAATCCAATAAATTGGAGGTATTTGCTATCCTGTTGCATCAGGGGGGGCGCGGTGTTTCACATTTCAACGGCCCCGGAAATCCACCCCTGCAGGGGCCGCCAGGGGCCCAGGGCGCCGGCCCCTGCCCAGGCCCGGGGCCGCAAGTTAACGAAATCCCTGGCCACTCAGCCGGTGGCCGGGGAGCGCGCCAGGGCCTCGCCACAATTTGCAGCGGCGGTAGCCTTGGGGTAATGAGTAAATATCGCGGCCAATGGCATGACGGTTGCGGGCGGGATGGTTGCTTAATGCAACAAGCCCACCCTTGGGCCTGGACAAGTCTGGCCGCGCAAGGTGCCATATAATCAGCATGTTGTTCACAAGGCCCTCTTTGGCACGAAAATTACATGCCCACATATCCAGCCGAGGCAAACATGGGCAACGGTAGAGACAGGTTCAGCGCCTTCAGCAAGATACGGGTCAGGTTGGTGCTTGGCTTCTTGGCCGCCTTCCTGGGCATGGCCCTATTCGGGGCCTTCAGCTACCGCTTCTTCACCCGCATGGAGGACAAGCTCCACTTCCTCAGCCGGGCCGACCACCTGCTCAACACGGTCCTGGAGGTCAGGCGCTACGAGAAAAACTATTTCCTCTATCAGCACCAGGAGGACTATCAGCAGGCCCTGGCCTATCTGGACCAGGTGGACGAGATACTGGCGGCCGACGGCCCGCGCCTGAGCGGGAGCGAAGGCCCGCCCCTGAGCCGGGATCTGTTGCGCCAGGCCGGGGCCTACCGCCAGGCCCTGGCCGGGGTGCGCGAACTGCGCCTGCCCAGCGGCCCCATGGCCAACCTGGAGAACTCCCAGGAGGTGCAGGCCCTGCGGGCGGCGGGCAAAGGGCTCATCGCCCTGTGCGAGGAGGTGGCCAGCCGCGAGCGCGAGCGCATAGGGGGGCTTTTGCGCGATTACCGGCCCTTTCTGATAGTCTTCCTCATGGGCCTGGGCCTGATGGTGGCCGGCATGGTCTATCTGCTCCTGGTCAGGATGGTCAAGCCCCTGCAAACCATAGAAGAGGCCACCAGGCAGGTGGCCCACGGCGATTTTAGGCCCATACCCTGGGGGCCGGCCCACGACGAGATCGGCACCCTGGTGCAGGCCTTCAACCGCATGGTGGTGGAACTCCAGGAAAACCGCGCCCAGATGATCCAGAGCGAGAAGCTCACCTCCCTGGGCACCCTGACCAGCGGCGTGGCCCACGAGCTCAATAACCCCCTGAACAACATCTCCACCTCCTGCCAGATAATGCTGGAGGAGATGGGCCAATCGTCCTCGGACTACCACCGGGAGCTGCTCACGGCCATTGACCAGCAGGTGGCCAAGGCCCGCGACATCGTGCGCTCCCTGCTGGAGTTCGCGCGCCAGCGCGACTTTGTGACCCGTCCCGAGGACCTGCGCGCCGTGGTGGAGGACGCCCTCAAGCTCATCAAGGGCGAATTGGCCCCCCGGGTCCAGGTGGGGGTGGAGGTCCCGGAGGGCCTGACCCTGATGATGGACAAGGCCCACATGGTGCAGGCCTTGCTCAATCTCATCCAGAACGGCATACAGGCCATGGCCGGCCAGGGCCGCTTGACCATCAGGGCCGCGGCCAACCAGGAGGCCCGTGAGGTGGTCTTGCAGGTGGAGGACAGCGGGCCGGGCATAGCCCCCGAGGTGCTGCCGCGCATCTTCGATCCCTTCTTCACCACCAAGGAGGTGGGCCAGGGCACCGGCCTGGGGCTGTCCATCACCTACGGCATCGTGGAGCGCCACCAGGGCCGCGTGGCCGTGGAGAGCAAGCCGGGGGCCGGGGCGCGCTTTTGCGTGCACCTGCCCCTGCCGGCCCGGGAGGTTTGAGCCATGCCCTTCAAGCCTCGCATACTCATCGTGGAAGACGACGCGGTGGCCCGGCGCAACCTCCAGCACATCCTGGAAAAAGGCGGGGAGTATCAGATCGAGCCGGCCGGGGGCGGGGCCGAGGCCCTGCAGAAGCTGGCCAGGGGCTCCTACCACCTGGTGATGACCGATCTGCGCATGGAGAAGGTGGACGGCATGGCGGTGCTGGCCGAGGTGCGCTCGCGCCATCCCGACACCGAGGTCATCATGCTCACCGCCTACGCCTCGGTGGATTCGGCCATCGAGGCCATGAAGCTGGGGGCCTTCCACTACATCGCCAAGCCCTACAAGATTGACGAGGTGCGCGCCCAGGTGGCCCACGCCCTGGAAAAATCGCGGCTCAAGGAGGAACTGCACCAACTGCGCAGCGAGCTTAAGGCCCGCGACGGCCTGGGGCTGGTACTGGGCAAGAACGCCAATATCCTCAAGCTGGTGCGCACCCTGGGCCAGATCGCCCCCACCGACTGCAACGTGCTGATCTCCGGCGAGACGGGCACCGGCAAGGAGGTCTTCGCCCGGGCGGTGCACTACGCCAGCCCCCGGGCGGGGGGGCGCTTCATGGCTTTCAACTGCGGGGCGTTCACCGAGGAGCTTCTGGCCAGCGAGCTCTTCGGCCACGAGCGGGGGGCCTTCACCGGGGCGGTGGCCACCAAGCGCGGCCTGTTCGAGGCCGCCGACGGCGGCACCATCTTCCTGGACGAGATCGGCGACATGCCCACGCCCATGCAGGTCAAGCTGCTCAGGGTCATCCAGGAGAAGGTGGTCTTGCGGGTGGGGGGCACCGAGCCGGTGAACGTGGACGTGCGCATCGTGGCCGCCACCCACCAGGACCTCAAGAAGCTGGTGGAACAGGGGCGCTTCCGCTCCGACCTCTTCTACCGTCTCAACGTGGTCAGCCTGAACGTCCCCCCCCTGCGCGAGCGCAAGGACGACATCCCGCTGTTGGCCACCCATTTCCTGCAGAAATACGCCGCCCAGCAGAACAGGAACATACGGGGCATCTCCCAGGAGATGATGCGGGCCTTAAGCGGCTATCATTTTCCCGGCAACGTGCGCGAACTGGAGAACATCATCGAGCGGGCGGTGGCCTTGAGCACCGGCGAGGTGCTGGAGGTAAAGGACCTGCCCGACGACCTCAAGGAGACCTCCCTGGCCGGGGGGGGGCCCGAGGGCGGCCTGCCCTCGCTGGAAGAAAAGGAGCGCCAATACATCCTGTGGGTGCTGGCCCAGACCCGGGGCAACCGCACCAAGGCCGCAGAGATCCTGGGCGTGGACCGGGTGTCCCTGTGGAGAAAGTTGAAGCGCTATGGCATGGAGCAGTAGCCCGGCGGCCAACACCGGCCTGCGCCTCCCGCCATCGCTGGAGGTGGCCCGGTGAGCAGTCAGGAGCCCCAGGCCCCCTACTACAAGTTCCTGGGGCGCAAGATTGCCCTGGCCATCGCCGTGGTGGCCTTCATTCCCTATGCCCTGACCTATTTCGTCTTCTATTCCAATTTCCAGGAATCCCTGCGCTCCCAGGTGCTCAACTCCCTGCGGCAGGTGGTGGAGTCGCACAGCCGCACCATAGACGACTTTCTGAACGAGCGCCTGTCCGACCTGCGCTACACCGCCAACCTGCACAGCGTGTCCGAGATGTCCCAGCCGGCCGAGATGCAGAACATCCTCAACTCGATCAACGCCGTCTACCGGGTCTACGTGGACCTGGGCTTTCTGAACGCCCAGGGACGCCACCTGGCCTACGCCGGCCCCTATGGCCTGCGCGAAGCCGATTACGCCGATGCCCTCTGGTTCAAGGAGGTCATGGCCAAGGGCCTGTACGTAAGCGACGTCTTCAAGGGCGTGCGCGGGGTGCCCCACTTCATCATCGCCGTCAAGGTCAGCCGCGACGGCCAGAACTACGTGCTCAGGGCCACCATTGACATCGCCCAGTTCAGTTCCCTGGTGGAGGGCGTGCGCCTGGGCAACACCGGCGAGGCCTTCATCCTCAACCAGGAGGGCCTGTACCAGACCCAGTCCCGCAGCCACGGCTTCTTGCTCAGCGACGCCGACCTGCCCCTGCCCGAGTACTTCACCGGCGTGCGGGTGGACGAGAACATCATCCGGCGCGGGCGCAGCGTGGTGATGGCCGAGACCTGGCTGAAATACGGCCAGTGGCTCTTGATCTGCCAGCAGGACACCGAGGACGCCCTGGGGCAACTGTCCACCACCCTGCACCTGGCCATCGCCATCGGCGGTTTCGGCCTCTTGATCGTCACCCTGACCACGGTGGTCTTCACCCGCCACCTGGTGGGGCGCATCGCCCAGGCCGACCGCGAAAAGGAGCTTTTGAACGAACAGGTAATCCAGTCCGGCAAGCTCTCGGCCCTGGGGGAGCTGGCCGCCGGCGTGGCCCACGAGATCAACAACCCCGTGGCCATCATGATTGAGGAGGCCGGCTGGGTGCAGGACCTCATGACCGACGAGGAGGAATGCTTCCACAAGAGCCCCAACCACCAGGAATTCGAGCGGGCCTTAAGGCAGATCAACACCCAGGGGCAGCGTTGCAAGGAGATAACCCACAAGCTTTTGGGTTTCGCCCGGCGCACCGACTCCCCGGTGGAGCTGACCCAGATCAATGACCTGATCCACGAGGTGGTGGACTTTCTGGAGCGGCCGGCCAGCTATGCCAACATCCAGATCGTCCAGGACCTGGCCCCCGGCCTGCCCCAGGTCAACGCCTCGCCCTCGGAGTTGCAGCAGGTGCTCATCAACCTCATCAAGAACTCCACAGACGCCATGGAAAAGACCGGCGGCACCATAACCGTCTCCACCAGGCCGGCGGGCAGCATGGGGGTTATACTATCGGTCAAGGACGACGGGCCGGGCATCCCCGAGGCGGTGCTGCCGCGCATCTTCGATCCTTTCTTCACCACCAAGCCGGTGGGCCAGGGCACCGGCCTGGGACTAAGCATCTGCTTTGGCATCGTCAGCAAGCTGGGGGGCAAGATCGAGGTGACCGGCGGCCAGGGCAAGGGCGCCACCTTCCAGGTGCACCTGCCGGCCGTGTCCCAGACCATGCTGGCCGCCTCCGGGGCGGCGGCCAAACCCTGAACCGCGCCGGTCCCTCGGCGGACGTGGCGCGGCGGCGGGTGGAAGGAGTATCATGAGCGGGCCGCAGGCGGAACTGACCGTGCTCTTGGTGGATGACGAGGAGGGTTTCGTGCAGACCCTGGCCCGGCGCCTGTCCCGCCGGGGGATGACGGTGCGCACCGCCCTGAGCGGACCCTTGGCCCTGGAGGAACTGGAGCGCGGCCCGGTGGCGGTGGTGGTGCTGGACCTCAAGATGGCCGGCATGGACGGCCTGGCCACCTTGAAACAGATCAAGGCCCTGTATCCTCGCCTGCCGGTGATCCTGCTCACCGGCCATGGCAGCCTGGCATCCATGCAAGACATTCTGGCCCTGGGGGCTTATGATTACCTCAGCAAGCCCTGCGACCTGCAGACGCTGTTGGAACGCATCCAGGCGGCCGCCGAGGCCAGCCCAGGGGAGGCCGACAACCTGTCATGAGCGCGCATAGTCCCACCGATCCCGGCACCAAGGTGCTGTTCGTGGACGACGAGGTGGAGTTCGCCCTGGTGGTTTCCAAGCGCCTGCGGCGTCTGGGCTACGACGTCAGCATCGCCAACAACGGCGCCGAGGCCCTGCGCCAGGCGCGGGCCATAGAGTTCGAGGTGGCGGTGCTGGACCTCAAGATGGCCGGCATGGACGGCCTGGAGGTCTTGCGCACCCTCAGGGTGCTACTGCCCAAGATCAGGGTGGTGATGCTCACCGGGCACGGCTCCAACCAGATAGCCCGGCAGTGCCTGGAGGAGGGGGCCTTTGCCTATCTGAACAAGCCCTGCGAGTTCTCCAACCTGGTGGCCCACATCCAAAGGGCCGCCGCCGGCCAGGGGAGCGGCGCCTAGGAGTGTGTCGGAGAAAGCCATCCATGGCTTTCTCCCAGGCGCCTAGCGTTTCTGCACGAACCAGAAGCAGGGCGGGGCCCCGGGCTGGGGCAGGGGCAGGTCCAGGTAGCCCTGCATCAGGTAGGTTTCATCCCAGCCCGCGTCCTGGGCCACGTCGGCGTTGGTGCAGCGGATGAAATCCGGCAGCAGTTCCTCGCAGAATAGGCAGCCCACGCAGCGTGGTGGTTCCATCATGTGGCGATCCCCGGCCCGGCCCGGCGGGCGCTAGCGTTCCAATACGTGTTGCAGGTTGATGAGCTTTTGGCGCGCGTCTTCCAGGGTGGCCATCATGCTCAGGCTATGGTTGGCGAAGATGGAATCGCGCGAGCCGTTGAGCACCCACAGTGGCTCGAAGTCGGCTAGGCCCAGTTCCTCGATGATGTTGTCCAGTAGTTCGCCCGAGCGCTTGATGCTTATGATCTCCCGAAACTCCCAGCGCACCGCCGCCAGCACCTCGCGGATGCCGTAGGCCACTCCCCGCGCGAAGTAGAAGTTGTCGTCTATCTGGGTCCAGGGCACCCGCACCTTTTCGCGGTGCTCGCCCTGGCTATAGCGGTCGCCGGCGGTCTCCTCGCTCAGGCGCACCGGCCAGTCGCGGGGGGCGTTGGCCAGGCGGGTGTCCACGCCGCCCAAGAGGCTGATGAACTGCTCCAAGAGCTCGGCCAGGTTGTCGGAGCGGGGGAAGAAGTAGCTCGTGCCGCCGGTCAGGCCGGCGCGGTAGCGCTTCAGGGCCTTGAGGCCGTCGGCGTACTTGCCCTCGGCCGAGGGCAGCATCCAGGCCCGGGGGTTGTTGCTGAAGCAGGTGAAGGCCAGGTCAGCCTCGGGGTCTATCTTGTCGGTGGTGCGCTGGCGCGAGAGTTTGTCCCTGAGCACGCGGGTGGCGTAGCGCATCACCTCCAACTGGCCCAACTGGAAGTTCTGGGGGTTGTCCAGGATGGCGCTGGGCCACAGCACGTCGTTGGGCAGCCAGGCGACGAGCATCCCATCGCCCATGCGCAGCAGGGTGTCGGTGTAGACGGTGCCCCGGGGCGGCTGGCTGGCCGGGGTGGCCACCTCGCCGGCCGGAGCGGCCTGGGGGGTGGGGTCGAAGAAAGCCGGGAAGGCCCGGTAGTATTCAAGGAGCATTATGAAGGGGGCGCAGAGCAGGTAGAGCACCAGGCACAGGGCCAGGGCGCGCAGGAGGCGGCCGGCCGGCCCCAGGCCGGCGGCCAGGGGGTTCAGGCCCTTGAGCCTGTCCCAACGGGAGGAGGCGAGGTCAGGGTCGGATGGCATGGTCATCCCTCCAGGCGCGTGCGGCGGGGCTGGCCCCCTAATTCCACCGTCGGATACTGACTTTGTCAACCCCCGCTCTTGTGGCGGATGCGTTGGGCCAGGTTGGTGGTGGACAGCCCCGGCACCAGGGGGATGGACAGCACCCGGCCGCCGCGGGCGCTCACGAACTGGTGGCCCACGATGGTCTGGGGCGGCCAGTCGCCACCCTTGACCAAAACGTCGGGGGCGATGGTCTCGATGAGCTTGAGCGGTGTGGGCTCCTCGAAGATCACCACCAAATCCACGGCCATGAGTCCGGCCACCACCTCGGCCCGCTCTTCCTGGGGCACCAGGGGACGGTCGTGGCCTTTCTCCAGGCCGCGCACGCTCGAGTCCGAGTTGAGCCCCAGGATGAGCAGGTCGCCCAGGGCGCGGGCCTGGCCCAGGTAGCGCACGTGGCCGGCGTGCAGGAGGTCGAAGCAGCCGTTGGTGAAGACCACCCGGCCGCCGGCGGCCCGCGCCCGCCAGGCGGCCCGCGCGGCCTCCGGCAGGGTCACGATTTTCTGCCTCGCGTCGAATTCCAAGGGCCTATCCCTCCGCCGGTCCCGGCCCCCGTCCAGGGGCCCGGGCCAGGGTGACCACCGTGACTCGGCTGGCGCCGGCCTGTTTGAGCACCCGGGCGCATTCGCCCACCGTGGCGCCGGTGGTGTAGACGTCATCCACCAAGAGCACCCGACGGCCTTCCACCAGGTCCAGACGCCGGGGATGCACGGCAAAGGCCCCGGCCACGTTGTCCTGGCGGGCCGTCAGGGCCAGGCCCACCTGGGGCCGGGTGTGGCGCAGCCTCCGCAGCAGGCCGGGGGCCAAGAGCGGCCGGCCCTCCCGGGGCCGCGAGGTCGCCAGCCCCCGGGCCAGCACCAGGGCCTGGTTGAAGCCCCGCGCCAAGAGGCGCCGGTAATGCAGGGGCACCGGGGCCATGACCTGGGCCTCGTCCAGTATATCAGAGGGCAGACCCTGGGCCAGGAAGCGGGCCAGGGCCGCGCCGGTGGACAGGCGGCGGCGGTACTTGAAGTCGCGCACCGCCCGGGCCAGGGGACCCTGGTGCAGGGCCAGGCAGAACAGGCGGTCATGGGCCGGGGGATCGAAGCGGCAGGCCAGGCAGAGCTGCCCCGGCTGGCCCTGGGGCTGGGGCTGGCCGCACCGGGGGCAGGCCCAAGGCCCGGCCAGGCCCAGCTCCCGCTGGCAGGCGGCGCAGAAAGGGCCTTGGCCGGCCGGCGGCCCCGCGCAGGCCGGGCAGCCCGGCGGCAGGGCCAGGTCCAGCAAGGCCTTGAGCAGGGCCGGCAGGGAAGGCGGCATGATGGCTGGCCCCTCCCGAGAGCTACATCATCTCCACCACCCGCTGGGCGAAGACCGAGCAGGGAACTTCCTTGGCCCCGGGGATCTGGCGGGCCAGGTCGTAGGTCACCTGGCCGGCCTGGATGGCCCGTGATAGGGCCGGCGCGATCAGCTCGGCGGCCTCCAGCCAGCCCAGGTGCTCCAGGAGCATGGCCCCGGAGAGCACCACCGAGCCGGGGTTGACCTTGTCCTGGCCGGCGTACTTGGGCGCCGAGCCGTGGGTGGCCTCGAAGACCGCCGCGCGGTCGCCGATGTTGGCCCCGGGGGCCATGCCCAACCCGCCCACCTGGGCGGCCAGGGCGTCGGAGAGATAATCGCCGTTCAGGTTGGGCGTGGCCAGCACCGCGTACTCCTCGGGACGCAGGAGCGCCTGCTGGAACATGTTGTCGGCGATGCGGTCCTTGAGCACCACCTGCCCGGCTTTGGGCTGGTGCTCCTCGCTCACCACCCGGCCGCCGTACTCGCGCGCCGCCAACTCGTAGCCCCAGTCGCGGAAGCCGCCCTCGGTGAACTTCTGGATGTTGCCCTTGTGCACCAGGGTCACGCTGGTCCGTCCCCGGGCCAGGGCATAATCCAGGGCGCGGCGGATGAGCCTTTGGCTGCCTAAAGCGCTCATGGGCTTGATGCCGATGGCGCAGCCAGGGGCGATGCTGGTGCCCAGGTCGTCGTTGAGGAACTGGATCAGGCGCCGGGCCTGGTCCGAGCCGGCCGGCCACTCGATGCCCGCGTAGACGTCCTCGGTGTTTTCGCGAAAGACCACCATGTCCACCCGCTCGGGGTGCCTGACCGGGCTGGGCACGCCCTCTATGTAGCGCACGGGCCGTATGCAGGCGTAGAGGTCCAGCACCTGGCGCAGGGTGACGTTGATGGAGCGGAAGCCTCCCCCCACCGGCGTGGTCAGCGGCCCCTTGATGGCCACCTTGAGGTCCTTGATGGCCTCCACGGTGGGGGCCGGCAGGTACTCGCCGGTCTCGAAAAAGGCCTTCTCGCCGGCCAACAGCTCTACCCAGTAGATGCGCCGCGCCCCGCCGTAGGCCTTGGCCACCGCCGCCTCCAATATCAGGCGGCTGGCCCGCCAGATGTCGGGGCCGGTGCCGTCGCCCTCGATGAAGCCCACCGCCGGGTGGTCGGGCACCTTGAGACGCCCGTCCGGGCCAATGGCGATGGCCTGGGACCCGGCGGGCAGCTTATGCAATATGGAAGCGCTCTGGCTCACGGCTTAACGGTCCTTCTCGCCGTTTTCGGCGCGGTATTGCTCCAGGAAGTCTTGATGGCTGGCCGTGAGGCGAAAGCCTGGGCAGGAGAGCTTGGCCTCCTCGAAGGCCCCCGGGTCCCGGAGCAGGGCCGCGAAGAAGGGCCAGCGCTGGCAGATGCGCGGCTTGGCCTGGTGTATGCGGCAGCCATCCGGCCCCAGCAGGGCGCAGTCGCCATCCTGGTTGACGCGGATGTGGTAGATGTCCAGCTTGAGATCGCAGTAGGCGGCGGTGAACTCCTGCTCCGACAACCCCAGCAGGGCCGCCGCCGCCGGAACCTCGCCGGCCTCCAGGGTGATGCCACCCTCGCCGTGGCAACATTGGCTGCAACGCTGGCACTCAAAGGCTGACTGGCTCATGAGGCTCCCGCTTGGCCCGCGAAATAAAACTGAGGGTACACCGAGGGCCTGGCCTTGACAAGTTCCGGCGGGCGTATTGTAGCTGACACATAAACTGTCCGGACTTGTAGCACATGAGTTGTCCGGTTTGAGTTGGGGTCCATGGAGGTGCCCCGATGAGGCGGACAGAGCTGTTGCAGGAGGTTCGGAAGATGCGGTTTTTAGAGGCGCATTTTG
>JACRDC010000091.1 GCA_016218705.1 Desulfarculus sp. | reverse complement strand
TTGCCCGGCCTCCCGGGCGCTTTCGCGCCCGGCGGGCCATCCACCGGGGTCCCCAAAAAAGCGCGGCTTTTTTGGGGTGGTTCTTGGCCCGCATACCAAGTTGCGATCAAACTACTCGTTTGATCGCAACTTGGTATCAGGCCTCCATGAAGGGGCTGGCCAGGAAGCGCACGAAGCGGGGGCCGATGTCCTCGCCAAAGACGCCGGCCGACTGGGCCAGTATCTCCGAGGCGGCCTGGAAGGCCTGCATGGCCGGCCGGTGGGAGCGCACGCTGGTCATGGCGTCAAAGGAATCCACCACCCTGAGCAGGCGGGCCCCCAGGGGTGTGTCCCTGGCCTTGAGGCCATGGGGGTAGCCGCTGCCATCGCTGTTCTCGTGGTGGTGCAGCACCATCTTGAGCACGTCCAGGCTCACGGCCGGCACCTGGGAGAGCATCTTGTGCCCCTCGGCGGGATGGGTGCGCATCAGGCCCCACTCCACCTCGTTCAGGGGGCCGCTCTTGTGGCGCAGGGCCTGGGGCAGCTTGGCCTGGCCCATGTCGTGCAGCATGCCGGCCAGGCCCAGGGTGAGCACCCGGGACTCGGGCAGGGCCAGGAAGCGGGCAAAAGCCATGGTCAGCAGGCTGACGTTGACCGAGTGGGTGTAGACGTTGAAGTCGGCGCGCAACAGCTCGATGAGGTTGGTCAGGAGGCCGCGATCCTCGGTGACTCGCCCCAAGAGGCCTTGAAAGCCGGTCACCGCCCTTTCCAGGGTCTTGGGCTTCAGGTCGCCGTTGAACAGGGTGCGCAGGTTGTGGGTGGCCAGCTCCCGGCAGACCAGTTGGCGCTGCCTCAGGGGCTTGTGGGGGTCGGCCAGCACCCGTTCTGACAAGTCCCTGAGATACTGGTTTAATTCCTCGGCCTGCTCCAAGGGCACGTACACCGCGTCCTGGCCGGCGGCCAGCAGGCGGTCGCGCCACTGGGGGCGGAAGGGCCGGCCCTGGGGGCAGCCCAGCACCATCTTGATGGGCCGGTCCCCGGGCTGGAACATGGGCAGGTAGATATCCATGGCCAGGGGAGGCCCGGCCTCCAGGGCGCCCAGGGATAGCGGCAGCATGCCGTAGTCCGCCGGATCGAAGGCGACATCCCCCCTGGCCAGGGGCAGGCTGCCCTCCAGCAAAAACTGGCCATTGGCCTGGCCGTTGGCCTCGGCGGGCCTTGGTTCTTGGTTGCTGTTCTCGGTCATGACGCCCGGCCCCTGGAGGTATTCATGTTCTAGTTAGCACAAACCTCCACGCCCGGCAAGCCGGCCACCGGACCCGGGGGGCGCTAGCCGGTGATGAAGGGGCTGGCCAAAAAGCGCACGAAGGTGGGCACCAGGTCGGCGCCGAAGACGTTGCCGCGCTCCTGCAGCATGGTGGCCGCGGCCTGAAAGGCGCTCTGGGCGTCCTTGTAGGGCCGGGCGCTGGTCATGGCGTCGAAGGCGTCCACCAGTCGGGCCAGGCGGGCGGGCAGGGGCGTCTTGTCGGCCTTGAGGCCGTGGGGGTAGCCGCTGCCGTCGGCATTCTCGTGGTGGTGCAGCACGATCATCAGGCTGTCGTAGGGCACCGCCCCCACCTGGGCCAGCATCTGGTAGCCCAGCAAGGGGTGGGTGCGCATCAGGGCCAGCTCCTGCTCGCTCAGGGGGCCGGTCTTGGTGGTCAGGGCGCGGGGCAGCTTGGCCCGGCCCACGTCATGCAGCAGGCCGCCCACGCCCATGGCGTGCACGTAGGCCTCGCTGCGCCCCAGGTAGCGGGCCAAGGCCATGCCCAGCATGCAGACGTTGACCGAGTGGGTGTAGACCGAGTAGTCGGTGCGCAGGATGGTGCTCATGTTGTGCATGAGCTGGGGGGTGGCGGTGATGCGCTGCACGGTCTGCTGCACCCGCTCCACCGTCTTCTTGAGTACCTTGGGGGTTACCTCCTCGGCGTTGAACATGGTGTTGAGGTTGAGCACGGCCAGCTCCTGCACCACCATGGCCTTGTTGCGCAAGGGGCGGCCGGGGTCGTCCATGATGACCGGGGCCATCTCCTGGAAGTACTCGTTGAGTTCCTGGGTCTGCTCCAGGAGCACGAAGACCACGCGCTGCTCGGCGGCCAGCAGGCGGTCGCGCCACTGGGCGCGGAACTCCTCGCCCTTCTGGCAGGCCGGGGTCATCACCACCTTGCCCTTGTCGGCCAGGGGCAGGTAGAGGTCCACCGGACAGGGCTGCCCCGGCACCAGCACCTCCAGGGCCAGGGGGGCCATGTCGTAGTCGGCGGGCTCGATCTCCACCTTGAGGCGGGTGGGGTCCAGGGGCCGGTCCAAAAGACGGCCGGGCTTGGGCTCTGGGCTTTGGTCCATGGCTCTCGTCGCTAGTTGGGGATGGCCTATAAACCGCAAGGTAGCACGGCCAGCGCCCCCTGGCTGGCAAAAAAATAAATCGTCCGCGCCTGCCCTGGCCCTTGCCTCGCCGGTTGGCCCTCGGTTTGCCCCCTCCGGTGGGCGCGTGCTAATAT
Source organism: Desulfarculus sp. (assembly GCA_016218705.1). Taxonomy (GTDB): domain Bacteria; phylum Desulfobacterota; class Desulfarculia; order Desulfarculales; family Desulfarculaceae; genus JACRDC01. The sequence goes on along the minus strand of JACRDC010000091.1, from coordinate 17,383 downwards.
CTGTGCCAATGATCTGGCCTCTCCCCTCTGTCACCTTTACTTAAAGAAGAAGCCCATGACCGAGCCCGACCACCGCCACGACCCGGCCCGCATCCTCCTGGTGGACGACGAGGAGCACGTGCGCCGGGTGCTGGAGTTGATGCTGGGACGCCAGGGCTACGCCATCACCACCGCCGGCGGTGGAACCGAGGCCCTGGAGAAGTTCGCGGCCGAGGTCTTCGATCTGGTGATCCTGGACCTGCGCATGCCCGATCTGGACGGCATCAGCGTGCTGGAGCGCATGCGCGCCGCCGAGCCCGACCAGACCGTGGTGATGATAACCGCCTACGCCAGCGTGGATACGGCCCTGGCGGCCATGAAGCAGGGGGCCTTCGACTACATCGGCAAGCCCTTCAAGGAAGAGGAAATTCTCCTGGTGGTGGAGAAGGCCCTGAAGCACGGGCACGTGCTGGCCGACAACCGCCGCCTGCGCTGCGAGGTGCAGGCGCGCCACGACTTCGGTAGCATCATCGGCCGCAGCCCGGCCATGGAGCGCATATTCAACGTGCTGCGCAAGGTGGCCGACACCAAGGCCACGGTGCTCATCACCGGCGAGAGCGGCACCGGCAAGGAGCTGGTGGCCCGGGCCATCCACTACAACTCCCGGCGCCGCGACCGGCCCTTCGTGGCCGTCAACTGCGCGGCCATCCCCGCCACGCTCATCGAGAGCGAGCTCTTCGGCGCGGCCAAGGGCGCCTACACCGGCGCCGACCGCGCCCGGCCCGGGCTCTTCGAGGAGGCAGGGGGCTCCTCCCTGTTCCTGGACGAGATCGGCGAGCTGCCCCTGGAGGTGCAGGCCAAGCTCCTCAGGGCCTTGCAGGAGGGCGAGATCAAGCGGGTGGGCGAGACCACCCCCCGCCGGGTGGACATCCGCATCATCGCCGCCACCAACAAGGACCTGGCCGCCGAGGCCGCCCAGGGCCGCTTCCGCGAGGACCTCTTCTACCGCCTCAACGTCATCGGCATCCACCTGCCCCCCCTGCGCCAACGCCCCGAGGACATCCCGCTTTTGGCTGCCCACTTTTTGCTGAAGGCCGCCACTACTCACGAAATCAAGCCTAAGAAGCTCTCGCCGGCCGCCCTGGCCGCCCTGGCCCAGGCCCCCCTCAAGGGCAATGTGCGCGAGATGGAGAACATCCTGGAGCAGGCCATGCTCATGAGCGACGGGCCGGTGATCGAGCCCCAGGACCTCTTCGCCCTTTCCGGGGACGGCCCCGAGGGAGGGGTCCGGGTGGTGGTGCCCCCCCATGAGGACGACCTGAAGAAAGTGCTCAAGCTGGTTACCCAAAAGACCGAAGAGCAGGTCATCCGGCGGGTGCTCCAGGACCAGGGCGGCAACCGCACCCGGGCCGCCCAGCGCCTGGGCATCAGCCGGCGGGCGCTGATAACCAAAATCCAGGAGATTGGCCTGGATTAATACCAAGTTGCGATCAAACGAATAGTTTGATCGCAACTTGGTATGCGGGCCAAGAACCACCCCAAAAAAGCCGCGCTTTTTTGGGGCCCCCGGTGGATGGCCCGCCGGGCGCGAAAGCGCCCGGGAGGCCGGGCAAAACCACGCTTTTGCCCGCTCGAGGGCAAATCAAAGAGCCATGGATGGCTTTGATTGCATATTGGTGTAACCCCCCGGGGTGGTGTGAAGGCAACCGCCATTACTGTGCAAGCCGCTGCACACCAGGCGCAAAGGGATGTATAAACTAGCATAAATAGCTTTAGTCCCCATCAGGGAAGGCGGGGCGAGCAAGAAAAGGAGCCAGGGACCGGCGCCGGCCAGGCACGGTCCACTGGCTAATTTATTTATTTTAACAGGTAGTTATCGCTCATGTCCATGGATGGCACTAACCTTGCATAAGGATATGGTCAAGCAAGGTCTGTATCTGGCGGGGACGCCGAAAGGACCGGTACCATGAACCTGGCGCAAGACATCCGCGAAGCCTACCACATCCTGGACCTGAGGCCCGGCGCCACCTGGGACGAGGTCAGGAGCGCCTACCGCCGTCTGGCCCGCGCCCTGCACCCCGACCTCAACCCCGGCCGCCGGGGCGAGGAGATGGCCCGGGTCAACCGCGCCTACCAGAGCCTCGGCGCCTTTTTGGCCAGTCAGCCCCAGCCCCCCGCCGCCGACGGCTACCGTCACTATGACTTCGAAACCTGGGCGCCCCTGCGCGGCCAGCGTGCCTACGACTTCGAGAACTTCCAGACCCAGCCCCCCCGCGACTCTGCCCGGCCGGCCGCGGAGCACCATGAGTCCGATCGCCCATCTCCGCGGCCGGCTTCTCCCGAGCGGCCCACCCCCCTGGCGCCGGTCACCCCCCTGGCCTCCGGCCAGTGGCACAGCGGCCGGCCCGCGGCTGTCCCGCCCCGGGAGAACTGGCGGGTGGTGGGCCTGCGGCGCCAGGGTCAGGACTTGGTCTACCAGGTGCAGGTGAGCGGACACCCCCAGCAGGTCATCCTGCCGGTGCGCGGCCAGCGGGTCTGTCCCCTGTGCGGCGGTAGCGGCCATCGCCAGGGGGGCCGGGGTAGCTGCCCCACCTGCGCCGGACGCGGCCACCTCACCAGCGCCCACTTGGTGCCGGTGGACCTGCCCTCCAATTGGACCCACGGCCAGTTGCTGAATCTTTCCGGCCTGGGCCTAGAGGGCGGCGTTCTGGTGGAGCTGCTGTCCACCGGGAGGGAGGCCTAAGCCATGGCAAACCGTAATACAGCGCGTGAAGGCCGCCAGCCAGTCTATTACCTGCTGCCCGCCGAGGGCCTCCAGGCCCTGCTGGGCTCCCAGGGCTGCCCCCTGGGTCCCCTGGCCGAACCCGAGCCCGAGCCGGCCATCATCCCGGCCCCCGAGCCCACCCCGTCCCTTGGTCCCTCCTACGGCCCCCGCCAGGCGGCCAGCGATCCCCAGGCCGCGCCCCGTGGGTTCTTCCTGGACCGCTACGTGTACTGATCCGCGCGTCCGCCAGGATTCATACCAGTTAAATGACAACCATACATTATTAGGTTGTTGCCCTTTGATCTGGGCATCCTCTGGCTGGCGAGCTTTGGTTTTCTGGCCGCCCAAGCCCCGTGTCCCGCTCTTAGCCCGGCCATTCTTAGGGCACCGGCAGGGGGCTGCTATGATCCAACCCGGCAAGGAATACGGGATACCTGCGGCCCCTGCCCACGCCAGGGCGGAGAGCCCCCCCCGCGCCGGCACCCGCATCGGCAAAGCCAGTATGGCCGGGCGGCTGAGTGGGACACAAAAAGAAACCGCTTAGGCTTTCTTGGGCCGCCTATACCGTATGGGCTGTACCCAGAGGAAACCTGACGAGAAAACCATACGTCTGATCTGAAATGCGTATCAGGCGATGGCCAGCAGGCGCTTGGCCGCCGCCATCTTGCCCTCCATCCCGGCCTGGCGCTCGATCATGATGCGCTGGGCCGCCGGTGGCCCGGCCCCGTGCATGGACTCGATGAGATAGCCCACGGCCCCCGCCCCGGCGGTGAGGTTCTCGATGAGCCTGAGCACCTTGACGCGGTCAATGACCGTAAAGGCCGGGTTGGCCGCCAGGTACTTGAGCAGGTAGGGCCGGGTGGCCGGGTCGTTAAGGTCCGCCGCCGAGGGCAGGGTGCCCAGGAGGCCGCCGGCGATGTCGGTGGCCAGGCGGGCGATCTCGTAGGGCAGGCGGGTGACGTTGAGCTTGCAAACGTTGGCCAAGAGCAGGTTGACCTGGAAGTTGCCCGCCGCCGTGGCCTGGCCCTCGTGGGAGCAGGCCAGGCCGCAGGCGTAGAGCGTCTCGTTGAGGTGGTTCATCTCGATGAGCTTCTCGCGGATGTGGCCGGCCTTTTCCACACCGTTCATGGCCGCCATGAGCGCCGTGGCGCCGATGAGCACGTCGCCCACCCCCACCTTGCAGCCGCCGTAGCTCTGGCGGTGGTAGGAGGCGAAGCGCTCCACCAGCACGCCGCTGAAGTCCACCTCGCCGTCCAGGAAGACGCGCTCAGCAGGCACGAAGACGTCCTCGAAGACGGTCATCACCTCCTGGCCGCCGAAGACCGGGTTGCCCACGTCCAGGGTGTCGGCCTCCAGCTTGCGGGTGTCGCTGGCCTGGCGTCCGTAGATGTAGCGCACGCCAGGCGCGTTCACCGGCACCGCGCAGCAGATGGCCCAGGCCTCCTCGCCGGGGCGCATGGTCATGGTGGGCATGACCAGTATCTCGTGGGAATTGAGCATGCCGGTCTGGTGCAGCTTGGCCCCGCTGATGACCACGCCGCCGTCCCGGCGCTCCTTGACCCGCAGGAACAGGTCGGGGTCCGCCTGGGCCGAAGGCCGCTTGCCCCGGTCGCCCTTGGGGTCGGTCATGGCGCCGTCCACCACCAGGTCTTCCTGCTGCACCCAGGCCCAGTAGTCGCGGAAGCGGGCGTGGTAGGGTGTGCCGTGGCGCTGGTCGCACTCAAAGGTGGTGCTGAAGACGGCGTTGGCCGCGTCCAGGCCCACGCAGCGCTGGAAGCAGCAGCCGGTGGCGGCCCCGCAGTGGCGCTGCATCTTCACCTTGTTCACCAAGTCCTGGGCGCATGCATGCAGATGAGTGAAGCGGTTGACCTCCTGGCCGCACAGGGGAGATACCACCCGGAACAGTTCGCGGCAGGCCGGGTCATGGGCGGCGTCGTAGGTGTAGGCCACCGCCCGGCGCGATGGCGCCACCAGGCCGTGCCCGGCCAACTGGTCAACGGGCCGCCCCAGGATGTGGGAGGAGATGTTCAGGGAATCCAGGGAGGCCAGGTATTGCTCACCAGTCTTCAAGGCCATGGCTCGCGCCCTTTCGGCTGGGGTGGTCTGATTAAGGAAAGCATACCTAAAAAGCGTAGGCCACGCCATGATATATTGCAATCTTCGGCAATGTATATATAATGTTGAGCCAGTTGCGTATAGCTTGGATATACGTATAGTCCTGGTATACGTCAACCGCCGCCCGCCGCCCTTAAAGCCGGCCGGCCCCACCCACCCCAGCAAGTTTGGAGACAACCATGGGCGTAAACCATTTCCGCCGCGACGGCCGCGACACCAAATTCGTGCTCTTCGAGCACCTGGGCGTGGACCGTCTGCTCAAGTACGAGAAGTTCCAGGACTTCAGCGTGGAAGACCTGGGCATGATAATCGAGGAGGCGCTCAAGGTGGGGCGCGAGGTCCTGGGCCCGGGCCTGCAGGACGGCGACCGCATCGGCTGCTCCTACGCCGACGGCGTGGTGACCACGCCCGACAGTTGGAAGGACTGCTGGAAGGTGCTGACCGAGAACGGCTGGCCGGCCGCCGGCCAAAGCCCCGAGTTCGGCGGCCAGGGCCTGCCGGTGGTGGTCAGTGGCCTGGTCAACGAGATATTCAATGGCGCCAACATGGCCGTGATGAGCTACCCGGGCCTGTGCATCGGCGCCGGCCACCTCATCGAGACCTTCGGCAGCGATGAGGACAAGGCCCTGTTCGTGGAGAGCATGTACACCGGCCGCTGGGGTGGCACCATGTGCCTGACCGAGAACGACGCCGGCTCGGACGTGGGCGCCTTGCGTACCAAGGCCGTGCCCGACCCCCAGGCCGGCGATCCCCGCGTCTACAAGATCGAGGGCACCAAGCGTTTCATCACCTGCGGCGAGCACGACCTGACCGAGAACATCATCCACCTGGTGCTGGCCCGCATCGAGGGCGGCCCGGCCGGCACCAAGGGCATCAGCCTGTTCATCGTGCCCAAGATTTGGGTCAATCCCGATGGCTCCCTGGGCCAGCCCAACGACGTCTTCTGCACCGGCATCGAGCACAAGATGGGCATCCACGGCTCCAGCACCTGCTCGCTGACCTTCGGCGAGAAGGGCCAGTGCCGGGGCATCCTTTTGGGCGAGCCCCACAGCGGCATGGCCAAGATGTTCCAGATGATGAACGGCGCCCGCATCGGATGCGGCATCCAGTCCACGGGCATCGCCACCAGCGCCTATGACACCGCCCGCGCCTACGCCAAGGAGCGCGTTCAGGGCGCGCCCCTGGCCAACCGCCACGGCGCGGCGGTGCCCATCATCCAGCACGAGGACGTGCGCCGCATGCTCATGAACCTTAAATCCGGCACCGAGGCCATGCGCGCGCTCCTGGCCTTCCTGTTGTTCAACGAGGACGTGGCCAGCCACGACCCAGACCCCGAGGTTCGCCAGGTGGCCTCGGGCCGGGTGGAGCTTCTGACCCCGCTGGTCAAGGCCTACAACACCGACCTGGGCTACCAGCTCACCCGCGACGCCATCCAGGTGCTGGGCGGCTCGGGTTATTGCAGCGACTTCCCGGTGGAGCAGAACGCCCGCGACATCAAGATTCTCTCCATCTGGGAGGGCACCAACTACATCCAGGCCCTGGACCTGGTGGGGCGCAAGCTGCCCATGGCCGGCGGCAAGATATTCCAGGGCGTGCTGGCCGAGTTGATCGGCCTGGCCAAGGCCAACGCCCAGGACGCCGACTTCGCGGCCGACTTCGGCCTGCTGGAGAAGGCTACCAAGGCGGTGGGTGATTTTGCAATGCGCTTCACGGGCTACTTCAAGGAGGGGCGCATCTCCCTGGTGCCCATGTACGCCACCCGCTTCCTGGACTGCTTCGCCGAGGTGATCCTGGCCAGGCTGATGCTGGAGCAGGGCCTGGTGGCCCGCGCCAAGCTGGCCGGCGTGGACCCCAACTCGGCCGACGGCGTCTTCTACCGAGGCAAGATGGCCAGCGCCAAGTTCTTCTGCCGCAACATCCTCACCAACGTCTTCGGCCGCTACCAGGCCCTGTTGCAGGAAGACCTCTCGGCCCTGGAGATACCCGAGGAAGCCTTCTAGCCGCCACGCCCAACCGGCGAAAACCTTCAGGGGCCTTGGCCGCGCGCGGTCAAGGCCCCTGTGCTTCTCGATCCGTTTGGCAAAACCACGTTTTTGCCCGGCCGATATGCAATCAAAGCCATGGATGGCTTTGATTGCATATTGGTATCAGTTGACGCCCTTGCCCTTGAGGAAGGGGCTGTACTTCATGTCGGTCTGCTGGATGTGCTTGGTCAGCCAGTCCTTGAGGAAGGTGGCCACGCTCAGCGACATCTGGGCCTTGCCGGATTTGAGGTCTTGCATCAGGCCGTTGACCTTGGCGGTCATCTTGGCGTGGATCTCCTTGTGCGCGGCCAGGTCAGGATAGCCGTGCTGGGTCATCAGGCGCTCCTCGTTGGCGAAATGGCTGGCGCAATACTGGGCCAGCCCGGTAAGCACCTTGCCCAGGGCCGCCTGGCCCTGGCCGCCGTGCATGGCCTCGTAAAGCTCGTTGAGCATCTTGACCAGTTGCTGGTGCTGCTGGTCTATGCTGGGTATGCCCACGCTGAATTCCGGTTGCCACTCGATATAGGCCATCAACTACTCCCTTGCCATGGCGTTGGTTCTTTTGCCAGGCCGCGCGCCCCTGGCGGGGCGAGAGCTTCTGGCAATCATTATTAAAAATATATCCCCGCCTCCAGGTTTGGGCAAGCGTGGCCTGGCCCCAAAATGGCGCGCCCCGGGAGGTGGGATTCCCGGGGGCGCGCGGGGGTTAGGGGCGGGTCGGAACGGGGGCGGGGGACTATTCGCCGGCCTTGGCCTGGCGGGGCAGCTCCTCCCAGCCGGTGCACATGGCCTTGAGATGGCAGGCCAGGGTGTGGCCGGTGGTGGTCATGTATACGTGCACCACCAAGAAGGCCAGGAACCCGAACATGCCCGCGGTGTGGATGAAGGCCACGGCGTTAAGGTTGAGGCCGCTGGTCCAGGCCCACTGGGGCCAGGAGTTGTAGTAGTAGTACAGGAAGCCCGTGGCCATCTGCAGGGGTATGAGCACCAGGGCGATACTCAGGTAGGTCATGCGTTGCAGAGGGTTGTGCTTGGCGCGCTCGCTCTTGGGCACCGGGTGGGGCTTGCCCTGGAAGATGCCGACCAGGTAGTAGAGGGCCACGTCAATCAGCCGCTTGGTGGTGGGGATGTACTGGCGCCACTCGCCGGTCACCGCCATCCAGAATAGCACGAAGGCGTGCAGCACCAGCCAGGTCCAGGCGCAGAAGTTGTGCACCTCCACGGCGCGCTTGAAGCCCAGGATGGTGTAGGAGCCGTGTATCTCCAGGCCGGTGAAGGCCAGGGTGATTATCAGGGCCGACTGGGCCCAGTGCCAGAAGCGCTCGAAGCGGGTGTAGAGGTAGATGGACTTGCCGCCGTTGTTGCTCATGATCGCTTACTCCCTTAGCCCTGCTGGTCCTGGTTGCCGTTCTTGCGCCGGGCCACCGCGCGGCCCAGGCCGTGCAGGAACACGCCCAACAGCGCGGCGGCGGCGGCGCCCCAGCCGATGTAGTTAAGGGGCCGGTTGAAATCGCGGCCCGGCATGTACACGCCGCCGATGCCGTTGAGGCGGCTCTGCTGGGTGTGGCACTCCTGGCAGGACACGGCCTTTTCCTTTGGGGCCACCATGTGCGAGATCTGGAAGTAGTACTTGCTCTCCAGCCAGTCGTACTGGCCGCTGTAGGGCAGGTTCACGTAGGCCATGCCGGCGCCGATGGCCTTGTTCCAGTCATAGTCGCCCCAATAGGCCCCGCTGCCCGGCGGGCCGAAGAGCTTGGGCACCACCAGGGTGTTGTTGACCTTGTCGTAGGGCTGGCGCCCGGTGTGCAGCTTGAAGGGATAGATGCGGGCGTTGGGGTCGCTGGGCGAGCCCTCGGCCTGGGCCAGGGTCACGGGCTGGCTGGGGTCAATCTTGGTGTAGGCCATGACGTTGGTCATGGAGCCATTGAACCACTGGTACTGGGGTTGTACGTCCTTGGCCCAGGTGAAGTCACCCTTCATGCCATCGTAGGCCAGCGGCCCCAGGGGGCCCTTCTTCTTCAGCGGCTTGCCCTCGGCGTCCCTTTGGCCGGCGGTGCTCCAGTCCCAGCGCATCTTGGTGGGCAGGGCGCGGGCAAAGGCCGGGATGTGGCAGGTCTGGCAGGCCACCTTGTCGGTGTGGTCGTTGGCCTTGGAGCTGGCGGCGTGGGGCTTGTCGGAGTGGCAGCTTTCGCAGGTGATGCGCGAGATCTGGTCGTCCTTGAGCAGGGAGATGCGCTGGGCGGCCGCCGGGGTCTTGTAGGCCCGGCCCGAGACCTTGTGGGCCACGGTGGTGTGGCAGCGGGTGCAGTTGAAGTTGGCGCCCTTGACGTCCATGTGCACGTCCAACTCGCGGCCCGGCTTGTGCATGGAGGAGTCCAGGTCGCCGTGCTTGACCATGTCGCCGCCGCCGCCGTAGAAGTGGCAGGTGCCGCAGTTGTCGCGGGTGGGGCGGCCCACGCTCTGGGCCACCTTGTTCCAGTCCGGGGGCAGGAAAGTCTCGTTGCCCATCTTCTTGGGCTCGGCGGCCGGATGGCCGGCCCCGGCCGGGAACTTCTTGTAGGTGCCGGTCTGCTCGTGGCAGACCAGGCAGTCAATATTCTCCTGCTTGCTGAAGTCGAAGCTCTTGTCCTTCCAGCCGTAGCCCGCGTGGCAGGAGGTGCAGCGCGGCTCGTTGGAGGGCATGGCGATGCAGAAGTTGTTGACCACCAGCCCGCCCTTGCCCAGCTTGGCCTCGGGCGGGGCGTCGGGGCTCATCCAGGTCCAGTGGATGGTCTTCATGACCTGGGCGCCGGCCTCGTTGTGGCAACTGAGGCAGGCCTTGGTCACCTCGGGTCCGCTCTTGAACTCCTGCTTGAGCGCCTCGAACTTGCCGTGGTCCGCCGTCACCCAGTGGGGGGCGGGCCTGCTGGTCTGGGCGGCGGAGCCCGGCGCCGAGGCCAGGGCCAGGCTGGCCAAGAGCAGCGCCCCCAGCCCCGCCGTCAAGAAGATCGCCCGTGTAAGTGCCTTGGATGCCAGCAACAGCGCCCTCCTTCCCTTACCTGATGTCGCTTCACGCGGGTTGAACACACCTTTTACCCAGCCTTGAGCAAGCGCTGTGCCAGGGCGTACTCAAGAGGGTGTTGTTGCCCAACAGGCTGATTGCTCAGCTAAAAGCTTGGCAAGGCCGGCCTGGTTAACGTTAAGGGGCTGCAAACCAATTAACGTTAAGGCGCTTGGAGGGACGTTTGTTAACGCCGCTTACCACGGGGCCGGGCGCGGCGTGGCGGGCGAGTGGCCGGCCGGTAGAGGCCTCGCCCCTGGTTGTAGATCAGGGATTTTTAGAAAATGCCCGCTGTTTTTAAGTTGAATTGGGTGTAGCTTGGGCCGAGGCCACCCTGGTCAAGGACAAGCCAGCGCGGGTGGGAGCTGGGGAACAAGGCCGGCGACAAATCAACGAGGCGTACCTTGATCCTGCGCAACGCCGCGGTAACCTGGCTGGGCATCGCCCTGAACCACCTCCTGGCGCTGGTGCTCACCCCCTTCATGGTGGCCCACCTGGGGCAGTCCGGCTACGGCGTGTGGATCTTGGTGATAAGCATCACGGCCCTGTTCGGCCTGCTGGACCTGGGCGTCAGCTCGGCCCTGACCCGCTTCACGGCCATGCAACTGGCCCAGGGCGATCTGCCCGCCGCCCGCCAGACCCAATGCGTGGCCCTGACCTTTTATCTTTTCGTGTCCCTGACGGTCTTGGCCGGCTTTACCGCCCTGGCCTGGGCCGCGCCCAGCCTGTTCGGCATCTGCGGGGAGCTGCAGCGCGACGCCCAGTGGTCGCTGTTGCTGGTGGGGTTGGCCACGGCCTTGGTCTTTCCGGCGCGGGCCTTCGAGGGACTTCTGTTGGCCAAGGAGTGTCACCATCTTGTTCGCTCGGTGGACATGGCCGTGGCCCTGCTGCGTTTCGGGGCGGTGCTCTACTTTTTGCCCCTGGGCGGGGGGGTGAAGACCATGTCGGCCATCCACCTGGCCATCCTGTCCCTGGGGGCGGCCATCGTCGTCGGCCTAAGTTTGCGCCGGGTACCCCTGGGGGGGCCGCCCCGCCTGGCCTGGGACTGGGCGGTGTTGAGGCAGATACTGGCCTTTGGCCGCGACATCATGCTGATGATAATCGGCGACCGGGCCAGGGCCCAGTTGCCCAACGTGCTCATCGGCATGTGGAGCACCAGCCTGGACGTGGCCCACTTCGGGGTGGGGGCGCGCCTGATACAGAACGAGGCCACCCTGGTAAACCACTCGGTGGGGGTGATACAGCCCCGCTTCGCCGCCCTGAAGGCCAGGCAGGAACTGGCGGCCAGCCGGCATCTCTGGCTGCGGGGCACCCTCTACGCCGGCCTGGTGGCCGGCTACCTGGGGCTGGGCATGGCCTGCCTGGCCAGGCCTTTCATGCATCTGTGGTTGGGGCCTGATTTCGAGACCAGCGCGCGGGTGGTCTGGTATCTGATAGGCCCCATCACCCTCTACCTGACCCTACGCCCTTGCGACATGCTCCTGGTGGGGCACAACCGGCACCGGCTCAGCGGCTTGGTGGGGCTGGCGGAGATAGGGGTGATGCTGCCGGCCTCGCTGGCCCTGGTGCCCCTGCTGGGCGGCGAGGGCATGGCCCTGGCCCTGGCCGGCAGCCTGCTGCTGGTACGGCCCTGGGTGATCCCCCGGGCCTGCGCGCGCCTTCTGGAACTGCCCCTGTGGCGCTTCTGGGTGCAAGGCCTGGGCCGTCCCCTGCTGACCTTGGCCCTGACGGCCCTGGTGGCGGTACCGCTCTTGGCCGTGCACTCCCTGGACACCTGGTTCGAACTCTTCGCGGCCCTGGGGCTCTACTCCCTGGTCTATGGGCCTTGCCTCTGGCTGGTGGGGCTGCCCCGCGCGGAGCGGGAACTATGGCTGGAGAGGCTCCAGGGTTGGTGTCAAGCCGTGGCCAGAGGCAAGCGATGAAGTCCCGCCGGCCGGAGGTCAGCATTCCCCACGATTCCCTGACCCTGCCCCTGCGCCAGGCCGCCCGCTGTTGGCCGGACAAGACCGCCCTGATCGAGCCCGAGGCAGGGGGCCGCGCCTGGAGCTTCGGCGAGCTAGAGGAGGCCTCCTCTAGCCTGGCCGGGGCCTTGGCCGCCGCCGGGGTGGCCCCCGGTGAGCGGGTGGGCCTGTGTTTGCCCAACGGCGCCGCCTATGTGCTGGCCTTCTACGGCATCCTCAAGGCCGGGGCGGTGGTGGTGCCCCTGTCGACCCATTACGGCCAGCGCGAAATGGCCCATGCCCTGGCCCTGAGCGGCGCCCAGGGGCTGGTGGCCGAGGCCCGGCTGTGGCGGGAGGCGGCGCCGCCCCAGGCGGGTGGCCCGCGCCTCAAGGTGGCCGTGGGCCAGCCGGTGCCGCCCGGCATCCTGGATTTTGCTTCGCTGCTCAATGGCCCGCCCGGCCCGGACCTCTCCCTGGGTATTGATCCCCAGGCCGCCCTGGCGGTGTTGCCCTTCTCCAGCGGCACCACCGGCCTGCCCAAGGCGGTGATGCTCTCCCACGCCAACCTGCTGGGCAATCTGCACCAGAACGTGGCCGCCCGCGAGCTGTCCGAGGCGGACGTCATGCTTAACCATCTGCCGTTCTTTCACATCTACGGCATGACCGCCCTCATGGGCGCGGCGGTGCAGGTGGGGGCTTCGCAGGTGGTGGTCAGCCGCTTCCAGCCCGTGGAGTGGTTTTTGGACCTCATGGAGCAATACCGGCCCACGGTGCTGCTCACCGTGCCCCTGGTGGTGCAGGAACTCTGCCGCCACCCCCGGCTGCCCACGCTGGACCTGAGCCGCCTGCGCTACGTCAACACCAGCGCCGCTCCCCTGGCGCCCGAGTTGCAAGAGCGTTTCACCCGGCTCACCGGGGTGCCGGTTACCCAAGGTTTCGGACTCACCGAGTCCTCGCCCACCACCCACGTAAACCCCCTGGAGCGGGTCAAGGTGGGCTCCATCGGCACCCCGGTCTCCCTCACCGAGCAGCGCATCATGGACCCCCGGACCCTGGAGGAGGTCCCCCTGGGACAGGTGGGCGAGCTGTGGATCAAGGGTCCCCAGATCATGCTGGGCTACTACCATGACCCGGCGGCCAGCGCCGCCACCCTGGTGGATGGCTGGCTGCGTACCGGCGACCTGGCCCGCCAGGACGAGGAGGGCTACGTCTTTATCGTGGACCGCCTCAAGGAGCTTATCAAGACCAAGGGCTTTCAGGTGGCCCCGGCCGAGCTGGAGCACGCCCTGCTGGCTCATCCCCAGATCATTGACGCGGCCGTGGTGGGCCTGGCCGACGCTGAGTTGGGCGAGGCCCCGGTGGCCTGGGTGGTGCCCCGTCCGGGGGCCGTTCTCAAGGAAGAAGAGGTGATTGACTTCGCCGGCCAGGGCCTGGCCCGCTACAAGCGCCTGCGCGGGGTGATCTTAACCGAGGCCATACCCCGTAGCGCCTCGGGCAAGATACTGCGCCGGGTGCTCAAGGAGTCAGCCGGCGGGTGAGCGCCCGCGGCTAGGCCGTCTGCCGCTTGGAGGACATGGAGTCCCACTGGTGGCAGCGGGGGCACTTCCAGGTGAGCTGGTGGGAGACGAAGCCGCACTGGGCGCACTGGTAGCTGTGCCACTCGCCGTCAATCTGGCCCAGCAGGCCGGCATAGGCCTTGAGGGCCTCCTCCCGCCGCTCCTGGGCCAGCAGTATCTGGCCGCGCAGGCGGTGGGCGTCCAGCATCTGGGGCGCCCTCTCCACGGCCAAGTCCAGCATCCCCAGTGCCTTCTGGTCCTCGCCGTGGCGGTGGTAGCTCTCGGCCAGGGCTTGCAGGGTGGTGACGTCGGCCTGGCCGGGGTCTATCTCGTCGTAGAAGCTGGCGGCGGCGCGCTGGCCCAGGGTCTCCTCGGCGGCGGCAACCCGGTTGACCACCAGGTGGGCCAGGGTGGGCGAGACGTGCACGGCCTTGCGCCACACGCTCAAGGCCTTGCGGCTGCGGCCCCGGGCCAGCTCCAAATCGCCCAGGTGCAGGTAGGCGTCCAGGCAGCCCTTGTACACGCGGATGGCCTGGTCAAAGGCCTCCTCGGCCCGGTCCAGTTGGCCGGCGAACATGTATTCCTTGCCCAGCTCGGTCTTGTAGTGGGCCAGCACCGCCCGGCTGTCGCCGCCGGTGAGCTTGTCCAGGCGCTTCAAGGCCTCGAAGGCCTTGTCCCACTCGCGCACCTCCTCGTGGAGGCTGACCACTTGGCGGCAGGCCTCCACGTGTTGGGGGTCCATGTTCAGGACCTCCTGAAAGGCCTCCACCGCCCGGTTGAACAGCCCGCCCTTGCGGTAGTCCAGGCCCAGGTCGTACATGGCCTGCAGGCGCACCGGCGGGGCCAGGTTGGGCCGGGCGATGATGGACTGGCGGATGCGTACCGCCCGCTCGATCTCCCCCTTCTGGCGGAAGAGGTTGCCCAGCACCACGTAGGTTTCCACGGTGTCGGAGTTGAGGGTGACGGCGCGGGTGAACTCCTCGATGGCCTGGTCGGTGTGGTCGGCCATGAGGTGGGTGAGCCCCTTGAGGAAGGCGTCGTCGGAGGCGCTGCGTTGGGCGGCGGCCTGCCGGGGCAGCCCTCGCCGGGGGCCGGCGCCGGAGCGTCCGGCCAGCCATCCCAGCAGGAAGGCCAAGAGCCCCGCCCCCAACAGCACCAACAGGTGCCACAGGGTCAGGGTGTGGTTCCAGAGCACCAGCAGGGGGGTGTTCATCTCATGCCCGCGGCTTTTTTGTGTCCCATGGTTCTCACCTTAGGCCGGTCCCGCCGGCCGCTTGGCGCCCGGGCCGGCGGCTAGAGGCCCGCGTCCTCTTGCTTGGCCGCCGCCGTGGAGGCCCCGGAGGCCGCCGGAGCGCCGGTCAGGGGCAGGTTGCGCAGGGAGCTTAGCTCCTTGTTCAGCCCCTCGACCTGTTTCTGCTGGTCCCTGATGGTCTTGCGCAGCCCGAAGCGCTCCACGATGCCCAGGAGGCTGGCCGCCAAGAGCCCCACGAAAAATGCAAGCAGAATAAGAAGGTAGGTGGCGTAGGCCGAGGACTCTAACTTGAGGAAGACCAGGTTGAGACGGATAGACAGGGGGTGGCTCAGGGCCTCGATGTTCTGCACCATGAAGATGATGGCCAGGGCCACCAGGGCCGACAACGTGATCGCCTTGAGGTAGCTCATGCAAACTCCTGCCTGCGGCAAAAAAGCCGCTGCTTTGGCCCCCGCCGCCGATGGGCCATCAGTGGCCCTTGGATTTCACTTCAGGCGGCTGAAATAGGGTTTGAGCTTTTGGTAGCTGGCCTCCAAGTGCTCGGGGATGGAGCGCACCTCGCCCAGCACGGTCATGAAGTTGGTGTCCCCGGTCCAGCGCGGCACCACGTGAAAATGCAGGTGCTCCTCTATGCCCGCCCCGGCGGCGCGCCCCAGGTTGAGGCCCACGTTGAAGCCCTCGGGGTTCATCAGCTCCTGCATGGCCTGGGTGGCCAGGGTCACGTTGAATATCAGGCCGGCCTGCTCCTCAAGGCTCAAGGCCGACAACCGGGCCACGTGGCGCTTGGGCGCCACCAGCACATGACCATTATTGTAAGGATATTTGTTCATCATCGCCAAGCAGGTTTCGCCCACCCCCAGCACCAGGTTGTCGTATCCCACCCCGTCGCTGGCCTGGCAGAAGATGCAGCCGTCCGGTTTGTCTTGGCCCAGGATATAGCTCATGCGCCAGGGGGCCCACAGAGATTTCATTCCGCCTCCAAGGTCAGGTTGTGCCGGGGGTCCCTGGCCCACGCGGCCCGGGCGGGGCGTTGCGCCGTCAAGGCGTCCGGCGGTCAAAGCTTGATGATTTCGCCGCGCAGTTGTTGGTCCACCGTGATGATCCCCACGGTACCGCTGCCTATGAAGCCCTTGCCCACCGATCCGGGGTTGAACATCAGCACCCCGTTCTG
The DNA here is from genome assembly GCA_016218705.1 of Desulfarculus sp. Taxonomy (GTDB): domain Bacteria; phylum Desulfobacterota; class Desulfarculia; order Desulfarculales; family Desulfarculaceae; genus JACRDC01. Next base: position 1,542 of record JACRDC010000091.1, on the reverse strand, counting down.
CACCGCGTTCATGGGGCGGTGGGAGTGGCCGAAAACGATGCAGTCCACGCCGCTGAACTCGGCCACCACCCGGCCGGCCAGGCCCACGGGCGGCCCCCAGCCGTGGATCAGCCCTATCTTGAAGCCCTCCACCTCCACGGTCAACTTATTGGGCAGGGTCAGGGCCACGGTTTGATCGTCCATGTTGCCACAGACCGCGTAGACCTGGGGGGCTTCCAGCAGGTCCAGGACCTTCAGGCTCACCAGGTCGCCGGCGTGCAGGATCATCTCCACACCCGCAAATACTTGGGCCAGGCGCTGTCCTACCTCGGGGTGATAGTCGCGCAGGTGGGTGTCGGAGAGCACGCCGATGCGGGTCATGGCCGGGTCATCCCCCCAGGTCCACGAGTTCTATGTCGCCCCAGGCAGCCAGGCGGTCGCCCAGCACCACCAAGGCCCCCAGCACGCCGGGTATCCACTGGGCCACCCACTCCACGGCCCCGGCCAGGTCGCCGCGGTTGTGCACCCGGTTGCCCAGGGCAGAGGCGGCGGCGTCGGCCAGTGCCCCATCCTTGGCCAGGATGGTGGCCGCGTCGGCCCGGCCCAGGGAGAGCGAGGGCCCCACGGTGCCCGAGCTGGTGCACACCGCGCAGGGCATGGCCGTGGCCGGCAGCTTGAGGCCCAGCTTGCCCGAAAGCGGCGACTTGCCGGCCCACAGACCCACCACGGTCTCGCGCTCCAGGGCCAGGTAGATGTCGCCGCCGTTCTCCACCACCACCTGGGGGCTCAGGGCCAGGAGGTCCTGGGCCACGAACTGGGCCACGGCCCCGGCCACGGCGGCCATGGGGCCGGTGCCGGTGGCCAGACCGGCGGCCAGCATGGCCCTGACCAGGGGCGGGGCCAAGGGGTCCTGGGGCAGGGGGGTCAGAGAGGCGAGGAACAGAGAGTGCTCCTCGATGTAGGCCTCCAGGCCCCGGCGGTGCCGCAGGATGGATTCCAGGGCCGGCTGGCTAAGGTCCTCCTGGGCCTGGATCCACAGGTCGGTCTCCTTGACCCGCACCGTGAAGGCCTTGAGCCCCTGCCCGTGGCAGGCTACCCGGTAGGTCCTTTCCTCGTACTCCGTCAACTGGCGCCCACCCCCCCTAAAGCTTGCCAAAATTTACTTTTGGCAAGCGCCAAGAGGAGAAAGCCATGGATTCACCCCAGGCAAGCCGAACTTGCCTGGGGACCCCGCGATGGCTTTCTCCGGCCCACTCCCAGGCTGCGTCCCTTATAGCCCAGCCCTCCATGGGTGTCAATGACGGCCCCGATGGCTTAACTAGCCTTGAGCGCTGGAATCTGGCGGTCCGGCCCCGGCGGACGGCCTCTGCCGGGCGCGCTGAGCCGTGGAGCGCCGGCGGGCCTAGGCGCTCAGGCGCGGCACCTGTTTAAGCCAAGTCAATGTGTCCCCTTAAGTGCAACGGGAAAATGTCCCCTTGGTTTATTGCCGAGGCCGTGTAGACGAGGTGTTGGTTATATGCGGCCTTGGCTTTGTTACGGTGTTGGCTTCTAGCCTTGATGGGT
>JACRDC010000092.1 GCA_016218705.1 Desulfarculus sp. | reverse complement strand
TTGCCCGGCCTCCCGGGCGCTTTCGCGCCCGGCGGGCCATCCACCGGGGTCCCCAAAAAAGCGCGGCTTTTTTGGGGTGGTTCTTGGCCCGCATACCAAGTTGCGATCAAACTACTCGTTTGATCGCAACTTGGTATCAGGGCCGGCTGAGCCGGTAGAAACAGCGCCGCCGCCCCTCCAGCAGGCCGCTGTAGAGGCGGTCGGCGGCCATGCCCCGGGCGCCCAGGCACTCCTCCAGTATGGCGCGGGTTTCGGCGCGCCAGCGCAGGGCCGCGGCCGGGTCGCTGGCCAGGAGGGCTTGCAGGTCGGGGGGTATCTCCACCAGGAGCATGGGGGCCTCGGGGATGTGGCCGGCCTTGGCCAGGGGCCAGGCGGCCAGGGCCTGCTCCAGGGGCTCCAGCCGCCGGCTCCAGTCCTGGCGCCGGGCCAACTCCAGGATGTAGAGGAAACGGTCCAGGGGCAGGCCTTGGCCAGCGTCTCCCTCCAGGTGGAAATGGGCCTGGTGGTAGTCCATGGCCCGGCCCCCCAGCTTGTTGAGATACAGGTGGGCGTTGCGGGCCTCCAGGGGCTCGAAGGTCCAGCAGGCCCGCCGCGCGCCCCGGCGCTCCAGCAGGGTCAGGGTGGCCTCCATGAGTTGCCGGCCCAGGCCGCCGTCGCGCAGCTCCGGCAGGACCCCCAGCATGTGCCCGTAGACCAGGCCGGGCTCGGTGGTGGCGATCATCACCGCCAGGGCCACCATGCGCTCATCCAGAAAGCCGCCCATCAGCCAGCCGGTGCGGGGGTAGTCCTGGCACAGCGCCGTCAGGGTGATGGGCGACATGGTGTCCCGGGGTGAAAGCCCCCACACCCGGGCCTGCAACTCGATGACCTGGGCGATCTCCTGGGGCCGCTTCAGGGGGCGCACCTCCAGAATCACCGCGCCGCCTCCTGGTACAAGGCCGCCACCTCGGCCAGCAGGCGGGCCTGGCCGTGGCTGGCCCGGACGTAGTCCCGTAGCGACCGTCCCAGGGCCTGGGCCTCTGGGGGGTGCTCCATGAGCCAGGCCAGGGCCGCGGCCAGGGCGGCGGCGGCGCCGCTGGGGGCTGAGAGCCCTCGCCCATGCCGGCTGAAGCCGCCGGGCGGCTGCTCATCCACCGGCCCCAGCAGGTCCGGCACCCCGCCCACCGCCGTGGCCACGACCGGCGCCCCGCAGGCCCCGGCCTCCAGGATGACCATGGGCGTGCCCTCGTTCACGCTGGTGAGCATCAGGGCGTCCAGGCCGGCCATGAAGACTTGCGGGTCGGGCCTGCTGCCCAAGAACAGCACCCGCCCCTCCAGGCCCAGCTCCCGCGCCTGCTCCTTGAGGGCCGCCACCTCCCCTGGCGGGCCGCCGCCGATCAAGGCCCAGCGCGCGCCAGCCGCCAGGTCCGGGCGTTGCCGCCCAAGCTCCGCCGCCGCCTCCAGGAGCAAGCCGTAGTTCTTCACCGGGGCCACCCGTCCCACGGCGCCAATCAGGAAGTCGCCCTGGCCCAGGCCCAGCTCGGCCCGCAGGGCGGCCCGGCCTGGCGCGGGGTCGGAGAAGGGCTCCAGGTCAATGCCCAGGGGCAGCACCCTGTACTGTCCGGGCCGGCCCACGCGGTAGTGAAGGCAGATTTCCTCGTACTGGCGCTGGCTGATGACCACCACCCGCCAGGTGGCCAGCCGGGCCAAGAGCCGCTCCAGGGTCAGGAACAAGGCGCTGGCCGCCGGGCTGAAGTAGCCGTGGAAGGTGTGGCCGTGGAAGGTGTGGATGGCCCTGGGCACCGGCCAGCCCCGCAGACGGGCGTAGGGCCGGTAGAGCCAGCAGGCCAGGCGCCCCAGGAACCCGGCCTTGGAGGTGTGGGTCTCCACCACCTGGGGCCGGAAGCGGGCCATCACGCCCAGGAGCTTGCATAGCCCCTTGAGGTCCCGCCAGGGGTGCAGGCTGCGCCCCAGCTCGGGCAGCTCCAGAAAGTCCAGGCCCTGGGCGCGCAGTTGCGGCCCCATGTCGTCCTCGTCGCCCTGCACCCGCCCGGCCACCAAAAGCTGCGAAAAGCGCGCGCGCTCCAGGCCGGCCATGAGCACCGCCACGTGGCGGGCCGGCCCGCCCACGTTGAGGCGGGCGATGAGGCGCAAGACGCGGATGGGCGCGGGGTTGGCGGGTTGGTCCACGGCGCTGGTCAACTGGCGTTCAGAATGGCGCGAAGGTTTCGCTTCAGGGCCGGTAAGCCGGTGGTGGCCATGCTATCCAGGATGTGGCCCAGATAAATGAGTGGGTCCTTGCTCATAGTATGGGCAGCTCCTCGGCCAGCATCCGCTCGCGGATGGGCTCGTACAAGGAGCGGTAGTGCACCACGTCCACCGCCCGGCCCAGGGCGGCCTCCAGCTCCAGCTTGAGGCCGGCGCGGTCCAATAGACTGGTCTGGCGGCCGAACTCCACCAAGAGGTCCAGGTCGCTTTGCGGTCCGGCCTCGCCCCTGGCCACCGACCCGAACAGCCCCGCCCGCACCACCCCGTGCCGCCGCAGGATGGGCCGCAAGCGCTCGGCCAGGGGCTGAATGTCGGGGCCAATCCTCATGGGCGCCGGCTCCGGTTGGCGTGCGCGTTGGCTACCATATTACCATGCCCGCCAACCTGGTCTAAGCGGGCAGCCTTTCGGGGCGCGTGCCTAGTCATCGCTGATGCCAAACAGCAGATTGGTGAAGCGCCGCTTCACCGGCCGCTCGATATTCTGCCCGATGCGGGCCATGAACAGGTTCTCGGCCCGCAGGCTGACGTTGGGCTCGTTGGTGGGGTACTGCCGGAAACCCAGCGGCGTCAGCAGGTTTATGATGGTGTCGCGGTATTGCATCATGGTCTTCTTGGTCTCGTCCAGGTCCCAGTGCCAGGAGTAGCCCACGATGTAGAGGATGCGGTCCTCGTTGGCCGGCTCCAGCACCACCAGCCCCAGCATGGGCTTCATCAGGCCCAGATTGCGCCAGCCCCGGGCGTTCTCGCCGAAGACCTCGCTGAGCACCGGCGGGTCCATGGCCGCCCAGCGCTCGCCGGCCAGGGGAGGCCGGCGCACGCAATAACCCACGATGTTCTGTCCCTGGTGCAGGGCCAGGCACAGGTTGGCCCCGGGAAAGCTGGCCTGGTGCATCAGGCTGTCGGTGCAGGTGAGGATGGAGCGGTAGGAGGAGAAGACGCCGATGCCCGGGTCCAGGTCGTATTGGGGCACCTCGTCGGGGCTGACGTAAGTCACCAGGTCCACCCGGCCCCGCGTGGTTTCGATGCTTATGGTCTGCCTGCCGGACATCAAGCGTCCCGGGGCACTAAAAGTCTTCGTAGTCGCCGTGCAGGCGCTTGACCATGATGGCCAGGTCGTAGTTGTTGCCCCGCTTGTCCTTGGCGTAGTCGGGCAGCACCGCCTGCTCAAAAAAGTCCAGCTTGCGCGCCGCCCGGATGGCCTTGTCCTCCACGCCCTTGATGAACTCGGTTATGAGCAGTCTCAGGCCCAGGTTCATGGCCAACTGGATCATGTCCAACAGCAGGTAGGTGCCCAGGCGCTGCCCCCGGAACTCGGGGTCCACCACCACCCGCACGCGGCCTATGTGGGCGCGCGCCCCCGGGTTGGGGTAGCGGTTCAGGGTGGCCTTGCCCACGATGCGCTCCAGCTCGTCCAGGGTCACGATGGGCAGCATGCGCGAGGAGTGGTAGCGCAAAAGATAGTGGCGCACGATCTCCTGGTTGGCCACGTCGTTCTCCAGGTACCAGCGGTCGTCGTCCGGCACCCGGGCGAAGAAGTCCAGCAGGCGCTGCTCATCCTGCCCGGGCTCCAGGGGCCTGAGCCACACCTCCTCGCCGTTCTTGAGAATAAGCGGCCTGGGATAGCCGTGTTTCTGCAGAGACATCGGTTCCTCCCCCTACCTGTTTCGCGGATGTCCCGCGCACCCGTGGCCCGCCGCCGGCCAGGGGCCGGGCGGCAAGGGCGATGGCGGCCTGGGCTTTGCGTGGGCAAAGCCGGGCAAGGTCAGGCCAGATGTCTGGCTATCACCTCCAGGGTGTCGGCCACCCGGCAGCAATAGGCATACTCGTTGTCGTGCCACAACAGCACCCGCAGCAGGGAGCCGCTCAAGGCCAGCCAGTTGAGGTCCACCCGGGCCGAGTGTGGGTCGCCCAGAAAGTCCGCCGCCACCCGGGGCCGGCCCAGGAAACCCTCCTCCAGGGCCGCAACGCCCTTCAGGGGTCCCTCCATGGCCTCACCCAGCGCCGCGATCACCGGCTCGCGCCCAGCCGGCGGGCGCGCCAACACCACGTCGGCCAGCAGGGCGTTGACCAACAGGGTGGGCACCCGAAAGCTCATGGCCACCAGCCTTCCGGCCAGGTGGGGCAGCAGTTGGGCCGTGGTGCGCGCCACCTCGCTGGTCACCGGCCGCACCCCCAGGCCCGAGCGCCCCGCCGCCGCCTCCAGGCTGGGGGAGTCCAGAATGGTGTCGCCGCTGAGCGCCGGGTGGATGGTGGCGATGGCCGCGCTTTCCACCCCAAAGGCCAGGTCCAGCACCTTGAGCACCGGGGCCAAGGCGTTGGCCGTGCAGGTGGAGCAGGAGATGACGTGCTGGCGGGCCGGGTCGTAGGTCTCCAGGTTCAGCCCCCGCACCAGGGTGGCGTGGGCCGTGGCCGCCGAGCGGGTGATGACCACCTTGTCCACGCCGGCGCCGGCCAGGGAGGCGGCCTCCGCCGCCGCCGCCGGGTCGCCCGAGGCCTCCACCAAGACCGACACCCCCAGGCCCCGCCAGTCCACCCGCCCGGGCCGGCCGCCATAGATCACCGGCATGGCCCTGCCGTCCACCACCAGGTCGCCGCCCCGGGCCTCCACGGAGGCCGGAAAACGGCCATAGGCCGGGTCGTGGACCAGCAGATAGGCCAGGTTGGCGGTCAGCTCCTCCGGGCCGCGGCCCTGGGGGTTAACCTCGGCCAGGGCGCGCACCGATAGCCCGCCGCCGCGCCGCCACAGCTCCCTGAAGAGCCCGCGCCCCACCCGGCCGAAGCCCAACAGGCCGATGCCCACCTGTCCGCCCTGCGCCAATGCCCACGCCCCAGTTGTTGAATAGGCCAAACATTTTGGATGACGGCCCAGTCTATCCCACCCCGCCCCCCACTTCAAGCCCGGTGCCCGGCCTGGCATAGCGGGTCGGGTGGGGTAATTGCCCTGGCGAGGGCCGCCGGCTCCCGTGGGGGGCTCACGGCAAACCAGCGCTAGGCCTGTCCAGTGCCCGGGGGCCATGGCGTGCCGGGCGGGGCCGCCGCCTTGGCGCGGGCATGGCCCGCAAGCGGCGGTTGATGGGAGAAGGCAAAAATCCAAGCGGTTATTTTTTGTGCCCTGCCCAGCCGCCCGGCCATACCGCGCCCTGCCGGTGCGTGGGCTTCACCGAGACGGCGTGGTCTTGGGGGCGAGAACGCGGGTGAGCCCCGAACGCGGCAGGGGCGTGGGCGTAATGGCCAGGCCTTGCGGCGGCGATCAAGAATGGCCGGGCTTTAGCCAGGGCACGGGGTCTGCTTGAAGTCAGGGAACCAGGGAATGGGCCGGCCAAGGGTTGAGGGTAAAAGCTGGCGGAGGGGCGGCACGGTTTCGACTGGACTGCCCCTCGCCGGCCAGGGGCCTTGGCTTTCTGCCTTCAACAAGCCCCCGTGTCCCGCTCCTAGCCCGGCCATAGCCGCGCCCCGGCTGGCATGAAAAACCCGCGCCGTGGGTTAAACGGCGCGGGTTTGGTCATCCTATGGCGTGGCGTTCTAGTTCAGCTTCTCCATGAGCTTCTCGGCGCTCTTGGCCTCGGCGCTCTTGGGGTAGTTCTTAATCAAGTTGCCCAGGACGATCTTGGCCGTGCGCTTGTCGCCCAGCTCCTTGAAGGCCATGCCTTGCTTGAGTAGCGCGCCGGGGGCCTTGTCGCTCTGGGGCCAGCGCTTGACCAACTGGTTGTAGGCCAGGATGGCCTCCTCGTACTTCTTCTGGGCGTAGTAGGACTCGCCCACCCAGAACTGGGCGTTGTCCACCAGCTTGTCCTTGGGGAACTTCTTGACCAGGTCCTCGAAGCGGTCGCGGGCCGCGTCATAGGACTTCTGCTTGTACAGGCGCAGGCCCAGGTCGTAGATGCCCTGGGCCGACTTGGGCGAGGCGGCGCCGGGCCGCTCGTCGTCGTCGCTGGCCTTGGGGGCCGGCTTGGGCGCCGGCTTGGGCGGCGCGGCCACCGGGGCCGGGGCGGGCGCTGGGGCCGGGGCCACGGCGCCCGGCGGCGGCGGGGCCGCCGGCCCCTCGCCGGGGCGCATGCCCAGATAGGCCTCCAGGCGGGCCAGGCGCTGCTCCACCTCGGGCGAGGCGGCGCTGGGCTGGCCCGACTGCATGCCCACCTCGTCCAGGCGGCCGTTGATGCGCATGAGTTCCTGGCGCACGTAGTCCATGTCGGCCACCACGCTGGCCTGGGGTCCGCGGCTGCCCTCCACGCTCTTGGACAACTGGTCCACGCGGCGGGTCAGCTCGCGCACCTTCTGCTGCTCGCGGGCCACCTGGCCTTGCAGGGCGTTGAAGTCCTGCTGGTCCACCATGGAGCAGCCCTGGGCCAGGGCCAGCAAGAGGCACAGGGCAAGGCTAATCCTGGGCATGATCATCTGGTCCCCCTCACCGGACGGGGCGGTTGTTGGCCGGCGCTGGGCCGGAGCGGGCGCGGGCCGGCTTGGGAACCGTCCCGCGCCCGGCCTTGGGCGCCTACTTTATGACGAAGTGGGCACGGCGGTTGGCCGCGTAGGCCTCCTCTGTGTTGCCGCGCACCAAGGGCTTCTCCTTGCCGTAGGTCACCGTCTCCAGGCGGGCGGCGCTTATGCCCATGGCCTGCAAATAGGCGGCGGCGGCCTTGGCGCGCTTCTCGCCCAGGGCCATGTTGTAGCTGGCCGAGCCGCGCTCGTCGCAGTGGCCCTCGACGATGACGTTGACCTCGGGGTGGCTCTGCATGTAGCCGGCCTTGTCGTTCAATATCTGCTTGGCGTCGGAGCGCAGGTCGTAGCGGTCGTAGTCGTAGTGGATGTCCTGGTTGGTGAAGATCTCGCGCATCTGGGCCTCGGTGCCGGTCAGGGCGCCGCCGGCCTGGCCCTCGCGCAGGCGCTGCTCGCGCAGGCGGCGCTCCTCCTCGGCCTTGAGGCGGGCCTGCTCCTCGGCGCTGAGTTCGCCGGGCGCGCCCACTTCCTTTTTGCTGCAACCGGTGGAGGCACCCACCGCCAGGCCCAGGATCAGGGCCAGCACCAACGTCCACACCATGCGCTTTTTCACTTTATCCTCCAATGTTGCTTTAGAAAGTACCTTTTGCCTACCTGGTGCCGATCACGCCGCGGGGCGACCAGGCCGGATCGCTGTTCTCGCCGGAAAGCTCGGTGAGCCGCTTGAGGGGCTGGCCCGAGGCGGTCATGACATAAATCTGGTAACGCCCGGTGCTCCTGCTGGAGTAGGCGATCAGCCGCCCGTCCGGCGACCAGGAGGGGTCCTCGCCGCCGCCGTGGCCGCTGGTGAGTATCTGCTGGTCGCTGCCGTCGGGGCGAATGGTGGCCACCTGGAACACGCCGCCGATGTCCACCATGAAGGCGATGCGGTCGCCCTTGGGTGACCAGTCGGGGGCGGCGCAGTACTTGTGGCCGTAGGTGATGCGCCGCATCTGGCCGCTGGCCATGTCGCGCACGTAGATCTGGGGGTTGCCCGAGCGGTCGGAGACATAGGCCATCTGGCGGCCGTCGGGGCTGAAGGTGGGGGCCACGTCTATGCCCCAGCCGTCGGTGAGGTTCTGCCCCACGTTGCCGGCCTGGTCGCAGAGGTAGATGTTGGTCTTGCCCGAGAAGCTAAGGGCCGCCGCCACCCGGCCGTCATTGCGGAAGGCCGGGGTGAGGTTGACGCCGGGCTTGTTGAGTATCACCTGGCCCGAGCCGCCGGCCAGGGCGTGCAGGGCCACCGTGGGCCGGCGGTTGACGTAGGTGGTGTAGGCCACAAGCTTGCCGTCGGGCGACCAGGAGGGAAACAGCGTCAGGTCGCCGCGGTTGGTGAACTGGCGGGCGTGGCTGCCGTCGAAGTCCATGAGCCAGACTTCCTTCTTGCCGCCCTCGGCGCGCACAAAGGCGATCTGGGTGGAGAAGACCGACTTCTGGCCGGTGATGGCCTCCATGATCTCGTCGGCGAAGCGGTGCATCATGGCCGGCAGGTCGGCCTTCAACCCGTCGTAGCGCCGCCCCACCAAGAGCTTGCCGTCGGTCACGTCGTGCAGCTTGCACTCGATGCCCAGGGTGTTGCCGATCTGGGTGTACTCGGCGGTGACCAGAAGCTCGGCCCCGATGCGCCGCCACTCGCGGGGGTTGATGGCCCCGGCCCCGCTGCCCAGATAGGTCTTGGGGTCCAGCACATCGAAGAGCCCGGTCAGCTCCAGGTCGCCGCGCAGGATGCGGTTGCCCTCTCCGCCCAGGGACTGGGAGCCGCCCTGGGGCCTGAACTCGGGCATGGCCAGGGGCAGCTTGCGCGAGGAGGGCTTGGTGATGTCAATGTACACCCGGGCCGGGGCCTCGGCGGGCGGCCAGAGGCCCAGAGTCAAGAGGGCCAGACAAAAGATGGCAAGGAGTTTCTTCATGTCTCTCGCTTTATGGCTTAACCCGTGGCGTCCTCTACCCTGAAGCGCACTCCCAGCTCGCGCAAGGCCCCCGGCGGCGGCGGGAAGGGCGCGGCCTTCTCGGTGGCCCGGATGGCCGACTGATCGAAGCGGGCGTTGCCCGAGCTCTGCTCCAGCCAGGCCCGCTCCAGGCTGCCGTCGGCCCGTAGCCGTATGCCCACGATGGCCACCAGGCCCCTGGGCTTCTGCACCAGCACCTCCGAGAGCACCCAGGCCGCCTGGATGCGCTGCCACAGCTCGGTAAGGTAGACCTGGTCGCGCATGGAGGGGTTGCCGCTGGCCCCGCCGCCGCCGGTGCCGGCGTTGGCGTTGAAGGCCCCGCCCACCTGGTTGGACCGGGTGGCCGCCTTTTCCTCCAGGCGGCTGAGCGCGCTCTCCAGGCGCTTCTGGTCGCTTACCTTGCTTTGCAGGTTGGCCAGGCGCTTCTCTAGTTCCTTGCTGGCGTCCGGCGAGGGCTCCTGCGGCCTGGGCTTGGGCTCGGGGCGCTTTTTGACCTCCTCGGGCTTGGTGGCGATGGCCTCCTTGGGCTTGGGCTCCGGCTTGGGCTCCACCTTGGGCTTGGGCTCCGGCTTGGTGGCCTCTTTCACCTCGGGCTTGGGCTCGGGCTTGGGCGCCGCCGGCGGGGCCGGGGGGGCCGGCTTGGGGGCCGGCGGGGCCTTGGGTCCCGCCTGGGGCAGCCCCGGCATGCCCACCAACTGCACCTGGTACACCGGCGCGAAAAGCTCGGCCTTGCTGGGTCCCCAGGCCCGCCACAAGAGGATCACCGCCACCATGAGCAGATGGACGCCCAGGCTCAGGGCCAAGGCCCAGCCCAGGGGCTCCCCCGGCTGGGGGTGGAATATCCTGGCCAGCGCCGCGCTCACGGGGTCTTCTTCTTCTCCGGTGCCTGCACCTTCTCGGGCTCGGTGACCATGCCCAGGTTGTGCACCCCGGCCTTGCGGGCCTCGGCCATCACCTGCACCACCACCCCGTAGGGCACGTCCTTGTCGGCCCGCAGGTAGACCTTGGTCTCGGGCTTGCGGCCGGTGATGCCGGCGATCTTGTCGCTCAGGCCCTCATGGCCCACCTGGAACTCGTCCAGGAATATCTTGCCTTCCCGGGTCACCGTCAGCACCAGAAGCTCCTCGCTCTGCTTGAGCGTGGTGGTATCGGTCTCGGGCAGTTTCACATCCAGGCCCTGCATCATCATGGGCGCGGTGACCATGAAGATGATCAGGAGCACCAACATGACGTCCACCAGGGGCACCACGTTGATCTCGCCCATGATGCGGCCCTTGCCCGAGCTGACTCCCGCCACGGCCCTAGCTCCCCTGGCGCCCGGCCTGGCCGGGGTGCGCGGTCTCCGCGGCGGGGGCCGGACCCTGGCGGCGCATGAGGTCGCGCTCCACCAGGTTGAGGAAGTCCTGGGTGAAGGAGGCCATCTCGGCCTCCAGCACCTGGATGCGCCGGTTGAAGTGGTTGTAGAACACCACCGCGGGAATGGCCGCGAACAGGCCCGTGGCCGTGGCCACCAGGGCCTCGGCGATGCCCGGGGCCACGGTGGCCAGGTTGGCCGCGCCGGTGGCCCCGATGGAGCGGAAGGAGTCCATGATGCCCCACACCGTGCCGAAGAGCCCGATGAAGGGGGCGGTGTTGGCGCAGGTGGCCAAAAAGGTGACCGCCCGGCCCAGGCGGGTGCTCTCGGCGGCCATGCCCCGGTTGAGCGAGCGTTGCAGGTTCTCGATCACGCCCTTGGCCACCAGGCTGGTGTCGCCGCCCTCGCCGGCCTGGGCGCGCATGACCTTGCCCAGCTCACCGTAGCCCAGGCGGAAGACCACCGCCTGGGGGCTCATCTCCAGGTGCTTGGTCTGGCCGTAGGCCGCCGACAGGCTGCCGGCGTGCCAGAACACCTCCTGGAACTCCTGGTCCTGGCCCTGGGCGGCCCGGATGACCCGGTACTTGGAGATGATGACCGCCCAGGTCAGCACCGAGAACAGGATCAGGGTAAACAGGACAAACTGCACCACCAGGCCGGCGTGCCACACCAGGCTCCACACGTCCAGCCCGCCGGAGGCGCCGCCCGCCGCCGCGGCCTGGAAGGTCGGCAGCGACTCGGCCAGCAATCCCCAGATATAGTTGGTCATGGACATACCATCCCACATTATATTGTGGCCACTATAGCCAGGGGGCGGGTCAAAGTCAAGGATTCCCCAGGCGTTTGCGGCGCGCGCGGGGGAATTTTATCCCCGCCGGGCAAGCATTTAAAGGGGGCGGCCCGGCAAATTTTGGGGCCTGGCCCCCGGCCAGGGGCAAAGCCCTGGCCAGCGGGGGTTGGATGCTATATGGTTAATGTGTATGAATGCTTAGGAGGCAAGCCATGGCCCAGCCCCCGCCGCGCGGCCTCTTCCTGGACCTGGACGGCACCCTGGCCGACAGCATGCCCGTGCTGGAGAGGGTCTATTTCCGCTTTTTGGAAGGCCGGGGCCGGGCCGGCAGCCAGCGCCAGTTCAACGAATTGGCCGGCCTGCCGCTCATGGAGACCGTGGCCAGGCTCAAGAAGCTGTACAAGCTCCCCGAGCCGCTGGCCGAGCTTTTGGCCAATTATTACGAGCTGGTGGACAAGGTATACCAGAGCGCGGCCCAGCCGGCCCCCGGGGCGCAGGAGTTGCTTACCGCCGCCCAGGCCCGGGGCGTGGCCGTGGTGGTGGTGACCTCGGCCCGGGGGGTGGTGGCCCGGGGCTTTTTGCACAACCAGGGGCTGTGGCACCAGGTGCGGGCCGTGGTGGGCGCCGAGGCCACCGCCCGGGGCAAGCCCCACCCCGATCCCTACCAGAAGGCCCTGGAAGTCACCGGGCTAAAGCCCCCCGAGGCCCTGGCCGTGGAGGACACCGCCATTGGCGCGGCCTCGGCCCTGGCCGCCGGCATCCCCACCTACCTCATCGCCGACCCCGCCCGGGCCGTGCGGGTGGAGGGCGCGGCGGGGTATATCAGGCGGTTGGACGAGCTTGTCCCCCTGCTGCAAGGCACAGGTGGGGCATAGCGGGCCGGGAGAGGCCCCCGCCCCGGCGGCGCCAAACGGCTCACTTTGCAGCCTGTGGCACAAGCATGTAGGGCGGGTTAGCGAAGCGTAACCCGCCGAGTCCCTGCACACCCCGGTATTTACCTCGCCCCTTCGGGTTGTTATAGTGTCGGCCATGGTCGTGGACGCGCATACCCATATCTTCCCGCCCCAGGTGCTGGCCGAGCGCCAGGCCTTTTTGGAGGGCGAGCCGGCCTTTGCCGCCATCTACGCCAACCCCAAGGCCCCCATGGTGGACGGCCCCGGGCTCATCGCGGCCATGGACCAGGGCGGGGTGGATATCTCCTGGGCCTTGGGCTTCCCCTGGGTCAAGGCGGAGCACGCCCGCCTGCACAACGACTACCTGGCCCAGGCCGTGGCCCAGAGCCGGGGCCGCCTGCGCGGTTTGGGCTGCGTGCACCCGCCGGCCCCCTGGGCCTTGGCCGAGGCCCGGCGCTGCCTGGAGATGGGTCTGGCCGGCTTGGGCGAGCTGGCCTTCTACGACAGCGACCTGGACCTGGACTCCCTGGCGCCCCTTTGCGCGCTTTGCGCCCAGGCCGGCAAGCCTTTGCTCCTGCACACCAACGAGCCGGTGGGACACCGCTACCCGGGCAAGTCGCCCATGAGCCTGACCACCCTCTACGAGCTTATCCGCCGCCACCCGGCCACCAAGCTGGTGCTGGCCCACATGGGCGGGGGCATCTTTCTCTACTCGCTGCTCAAGCGCGAGGTGCGGGAGAGCCTGCAAAATGTCTGGCTGGACACGGCGGCCGGTCCCTTTCTCTACGGCCCCCGGGCCTACGCCCTGGCCTGCGAGTTCCTGGGGCCGCGCAAGCTGCTTTTGGGCAGCGACTACCCCCTGCTGCCGGTGAGCCGCTACCGGCAGGAACTGGAGCAGGCCGACCTGGGGCCGGAGGAGCTTGGCCAGGTGCTGGGCCAGGCCGCCCTGGAGCTTATTCCCTGAAGCCTGAATTCTTTCTCCCATGCTAGGTGAACCATGAACCCCGACTTTTGGCCCCTGATCGGCGCGGGCCTGAGCCTTTTGGTGCTGATCCTCCTGGTGGTGGCCCTGGTGCTCCTGGCCCGCGCCCCCCGCCAGGGGGTCCTGGAGGCGGCCTTGCGCGAGGAGATGGCGCGCTCCCGCGAGGAGGCGGCCAGCCAGGCCAGCACCCTGCGCCAGGAGGTCAACACCAACCTGCTGGCCCTGCGCCAGGACCTGGTGCGGGTGATGGAGCGGGCGGCGGGCGGCCAGGAGGCCCAGCTAAACAAGTTCGCCAACTCCCTGGAGGTCTTCCGCAAGATCATGGAGGGGCAACTGGACAAGTTCCGGGCCGAGGAGGGCGACAATGCCCGCCAGGCCCGCCAGGAGCTGAGCGACAGCCTGGGCAAATTGGGCGAGGTCCAGGCCGCCACCCTGGCCCAACTGGCCAGTGCCCAGCAGGAGAGGCTCACGGCCCTGGGCGAGCGCCTGGACGCCCTCACCCAGACCCAGGAGACCCGCCTGGAGGCCCAGCGCCAGGCCCTGGAGGGCGGTCTGGCCGCCGGGCGGGCCGAGATGGCCCAGACCCTCAAGGGGCTCTCCCAGGCCCAGGGCCAGGCCCTGGCCGAGGTCAAGACCGAGCTCAAGGCCATCGCCAGCACCGTGCAGGAGCGCCTGGAAAAGCTGACCAGTGAAAACGCGGCCAAGCTGGAGCAGATGCGCCAGACCGTGGACGAGAAACTGCAAGGCACCTTGGAAAAGCGCCTGGGCGAGTCCTTCGGCCAGGTCAGCCGCCAGTTGGAGATGGTGCACAAGAGCGTGGGCGAGATGCAGAGCCTGGCCAGCGGCGTGGGCGACCTCAAGCGGGTGCTGACCAACGTCAAGGCCCGGGGCACCTGGGGCGAGGTGCAGTTGGGCAGCCTCTTGGAGGAGGTCTTCATCGCCGAGCAGGTGGCCAAGAACGCCGAGATACGCCCAGGCAGCGGCCTGCGCGTGGAGTTCGCCATCCGTCTGCCCGGCGCCAGCGGCGACAACGACCTCTTGCTGCCCATAGACGCCAAGTTCCCCCAGGAGGACTACGAGCGCCTGTTGGATGCCGCCGAGAAGGCTGACCCGGTGGCCGAGGAGGCGGCGGTCAAGGCCCTGGAGGCGCGCATCAAGGGCTTTGCCAAGGACATCCGCGACAAGTACATCTGCCCGCCCCACAGCACCGACTTCGCCATAATGTACCTGCCCACCGAGGGGCTCTACGCCGAGGTGCTCAGGCGCCCCGGCCTGGCCGAGGCCCTGTGGCGGGATTTCAAGGTCCAGGCCGCCGGCCCCACCAATCTGGCCGCCATCCTGAACAGCCTCAAGATGGGCTTCCGCACCCTGGCCATCCAGAAGCGTTCCAGCGAGATCTGGCTGGTGCTGGGGGCGGTCAAGACCGAGTTCGCCCGCTACGGCGAGGTGCTGGACAAGGTGCGCAAGAAACTGGTGGAGGCCGAGGGACACATAGACAAGGTGGCCACGCGCCAGCGGGCCATTAACCGCAAGCTCAAGGACGTGCAGAAGCTGCCCGAGGCCGAGGCCGCCGGGCTGTTGGGCATGGAGGGGCAGGAGCTCCTGGAGGCGGGCGAAGATGAGGTCTGATAGCCTGGGGCGTTTGCGTGCCCGCGCCCTCGCGCATGCCTAGCCCCGCCACGGCGGAGGGGGTGCCCAGCCGGGGCGCCCGCGTCTTGCCCGCCGTGGTCTTGTTGCTGGTCCTGGCCCTGGCCGCGCCCCTGCTCATGCAAAACGCCCTGGACCGTCCCGTATCGCGCGACGAGCACCAATTCGTGGCCTCGGCGGCCCTGTTGGCCCGCCAGGGCCTGCTGCCCTTTCGAGATTACCCCTATTTCCACGTACCCTACCAGGTGCCCGCGCAGGCCCTGTTCATCAGGCTGGGGGCGGACCCGCTGGCCGGCGCCCGCCTGTGCTCCCTGGCCTTTGGCTTGGGCTGCCTGGGCCTGGTCTTCTGGGGGGCCTGGCGCTATTTGGGTGGGTTGCCCCGCTGGCTGGGGCTGGGGCTGGCGGCGGCCCTGGCGGTCTGGCTAACCCACAGCCCCCTGTTCCTCTACACCAGCGGGCGGGCCTGGAACCACGATCTGGCCCTGTTCCTGGCCCTGGCGTCCTTTATGGTCCTGGGCCAGGCCCTGGGCCGGCCCCGGCCCGGCCGGCTGCTCTGGGCCAGTGGGCTCCTGCTGGGTCTGGCCGCGGGGGTGCGCCTGTCCTGGGCGCCGGCGGCGCCCGCCATGCTGGTGGCGGTCTATTGGCTGGGGCCGCCGCCGGGCCTGCCCCGCTCCTGGCGGCTGGGCCTGCCCTTCCTGGGCGGGCTGTGCCTGTCCGGGCTGCCCCTTTTATTCCTGGCCCTGGCCGCCTGGGATGACCTGCTGTTCGGCGTCCTGGTCTACCCCGGCCAGCTCACCACCCAGTTCTGGGCCCAGCAGGGCTACGCCAAGGCCATGACCTGGGCCAGCAAGCTGGACTTTTTCCACCGCCACGTGCTCCTCGCCCCGGGTGACCTGGCCCTGTTCGGCACCTTTGCCCAGACCCGCCTGCTCATGGCCGCCACCCTGCTCCTGGCCCTGCCCCTCAACCTGCTGGCCCTGGCCAAAAGGGCCGGGGCCTGGCGGCAAAGCGGGTTGATGTTGCTGTTGTTGCCCGTGGTATTCTTGGGGGCCATGCTGCCCACGCCCAATATGTTCCAATACTATTACCAGGCCGTGCCCATGTGCCTGCTGGCCCTGGCCCTGGCCCTGGGCGCCCTGCCGGGGTTGGCGCCCGCCGGCCCGCGCGGCCCCTGGCTCTGGGCGCCCTTGGGCCTGCTGGCGGCCTATGCCTTGGCCCATGGCGGCTACCATTTGGCGCACGCCGGCTATAAGGCCTTGAAACCGGAGGCTAACTCCGAGAGGGCCGCCGCCTTGGCCCTGGGCCGGGAGATGGTCCGCCAGGTGGGGGCGGGCCGGGTGCTCACCCTGACCCCCATCTACCCCCTGGAGGGAGACCTGGAGATATATCCCGAGCTGGCCTCCGGGCCGTTCGCCTTGCGGGTGGCCCACCTGCTGCCGCCCCAGCAGCGCCGGGCGCGGCGCATGGTCGCCCCGGCGGACCTGGAAGAGTTCCTGGCCTCCCGGCCGCCGGCGGCCATCCTCAGCGGCCTGGAGAAGGAGCTTGACCCCCACCTGATGGCCTATGCCCAGGCCCACGGCTACCAGCCCCGGCCCCTGCCCGGCGACAGGCTGGTGTTGTGGCTGCCGGACCAGCGGGTCGCGCCAGCCGGCCAGGAAAGGCCATGAAACTCTCGGTCATCATCCCGGCCTACAACGAGGAGGCCTACATCGCCACGGTGCTGGAGCGGGTGCGGGCCGTGGCCATCCCCAAGGAAATCATCGTGGTGGACGACGGCTCAAAAGACGCCACGGCGGCCATCGTGCAGAGGCAGGCCGGCGAGGACCTGACCCTTGTCCGTCATGGCCAAAACCGGGGCAAGGGCGCGGCCATCCGCACCGGCCTGATGCGCGCCAGCGGTGAGGTGGTCATCATCCAGGACGCCGACCTGGAGTACGACCCACAGGACTACCACGCCGTGGTGGGGCCGATCATGCGGGGCCAGGCCAGGGTGGTCTACGGCTCGCGGGTGCTCAAACCCGCCAACCGCTACTCCTACCTGAGCTTCTACTGGGGGGGCCGCCTGGTGAGCCTGGCCACCAACCTGCTCTATGGCTCGCGGTTGACCGACGAGCCCACCTGCTACAAGGCCTTCGAGACCCCCCTGCTCAAAAGCCTGGACCTCGCCTGCACCGGCTTCGAGTTCTGCCCCGAGGTCACCGGCAAGCTGCTCAAGCGGGGCGTGGCCATCCACGAGGTGCCCATCTCCTACACCCCCCGCAACAAGGGCCAGGGCAAGAAGATCACCTTCCTGGACGGCCTGGAGGCCATCTGGGTGTTGGTCAAGATCAAGCTGGGTGGGAGGGGCTGACGCCAACCCAATAACAGCCGCATGGTTTTCATCGAAAGGCAAAACACGGGCGGGGTTTATCCCCGCCCGTGTATATTGGACAAGGGTTCTGCGGGAGCCGGCTTGGCTGGAAAGGTCAGGGCATCTCCCGACCCGTGCCGGGAGTCGAGGCACTCGACCTCCGCCGCCCATCCCGCGCCGCCAAGAGCCAGCCGGGCACCAGCCCCAACAGCCACAGCACCCGCGCCCGGGCGTTGGTGAGCCCCTCCCACTGCTGACCCAGGCCCCGGCCCAGCCCCTGGCTGAAGCGGGCGTAGTTGATTGCCGAGCGCCAAAAATAGGCCGGGTGGCGCGTGAGCCAGGGTATCTCCAGGTTGAGTACCATCTGGTGCCAGAGCATCAGGCCCATGAGGTGGCTGGCCGGCACCCCGGAGTTGGTCAGGCGGCCACCGCCCTCGGTGTGGTAGACGCGATAGGGTTCGTCCACGAAGCGCGTCAGGTAGCGGGCCGCGATGGGGCTCCACACCAGGTCCTCGGGCACAAAGCCCGCCTCCGGCGGCTCGGGGTAAGGGAAGGCCCGTAGCACCTGGGTGCGCGTGAAGCCCCACATCTCGCCCTGGTAGCGGTACCCGTGGCGCAGTTCCAGGGCGCTGATGTCCATGACCGGCGCCGGCAGGGGGCGGCCCAAGGGGTGGCCGGCGGGGTCCTGGCAGCGGCCGGTAACCCCGGCGAAGCGGGAGCGCTCCGTCTCGGGTATGGCCCGCCAGTGATGCAGCAGGCGCTCCAGGGCCTGGGGCGGGCAGGCGTCGTCGGAGTCCAGGGTGAGGAACATCTCGCCCTGGGCTAGCTCCACCCCCCGGTTGAAGGCGGCGTGCTTGCCCTGGTTCTCCTGGCGGACATAGCGGATGGGAAAGGCGGCCTGGGCCTGCCAGGCGGCCACCAGCTCGGGCGTGGCGTCGCTGGAGCCGTCGTCCACGATGAGCCACTCAAAGCCGCGGAAGGTCTGGGCCGCCAGGCTCTGGTACACCCGGGGCAGGGTGTGGGCGCGGTTGTAGGCCGGGGTGAAGACCGTGAAGACGCGGTCAAAGCCCATGGCGGCCCTCCCCGGTTGGCTGGGATTCAGTTGCCAGCCGGCCTCTTGAGGGCCTCGCTAAGGCGCATGACCTCCTGGGTGGCCTGGATCAGGTTGAGCTGGGGCCGCTCCTTGCACACCACCAGGTACTTGAAGGTGAGCCCCTCGATGAGGCTGTCGTTCATGGGCTGGATGAAGGACTCGTCCTTGCCGCACATGTAGCCGTAGCCCCACAGGATGGCCAGGCCCACCATCTCGGAGTTGTCCTTGCTCTCCACGTCCCTGAGGAACTGGCCGGCGGTGTACTGGCGGGGGTCCAGGCCCGGCACGCCCTCGGCCAGGGCCGGGGCGGCCACCACGGCCCCCAACATCAGGACCAGGATCAGGATGGCGGCGGGTTTCTTCAGCATGTCTCGGCTCCCTTTGGAGAAGGCGGTCCTGGCGTCACCCTACTTGTTTTGGGCGTAGAAATCGGCGATGACCTCCACCACCCGCTGTTTCTGCTGGGGCGTCAACTCGGGATAGATGGGAATGGCCAACACCTGGGCCGCGGCCTGCTCGGCCTGGGGCAGGTCGCCGGGTTGGCCACCCAGGTGGGCAAAGCACTCCAGGAGGTGCATGGGTATGGGGTAGTACACGGCGTGGCCGATCTTGGCCGCCGCCAGGTGGCGCATCAGGCCATCGCGGTCCGTGGCGCGGATGACGTACTGGTTGAAGACGTGGGTGCGCGGCTCGCTGGGCCAGGCCCGCTGGGGCAGGCTGACCAGCCCCTGGTCCACCAGGCCGCTGTCCGTGAACAGGCGGTCGTAGTCGGCGGCGTTGGCCCGGCGGGCGTCGCTCCAGGCCTCCAGATATTTGAGCTTGACGCTGATGACCGCCGCCTGCACGGCGTCCAGGCGGAAGTTGCCGCCCACCAGCACGTGGCGGTATTTCTCCTGGGGGTGGGAGCCGTGGGTGCGCATGGAGCGCAGGCGCGCGGCCAGGTCCGGGTCCAGGCTGGTGATGAGTCCGCCGTCGCCGGCCCCGCCCAGGTTCTTGCTGGGGAAGAAGCTGAAGGCACCGGTGTGGCCGATACTGCCGATGCTGGCCAGGCCGGCCGGGCCGGGGTAGACGGCGCCGATGGCCTGGGCCGCGTCCTCCACCACCTTGAGGTTGTGGGCCCGGGCCAGCCGCATCAGCGGCATCATGTCGGCGGCCTGGCCGAAGATGTGCACGGGGATCATGGCCTTGGGCGGGGCGGGCAGGTCGCCGCGGCTAAGCAGCGCCTCCACCTGGGCCGGGTCCAGGTTGTAGGTCAAGGGATCAATATCGGCCAAGAGCGGCACCGCGCCCAGGCGCACGATGGAGCCCACGGTGGCGAAGAAGGTGAACGGCGTGGTAACCACGCCGTCGCCGGGGCGCACGCCCAGGGCCATCAGCGACAACAAGAGCGCATCGGTGCCCGAGGAGACACCCAGGGCGAAGGGCACCCCCAGGTGGGCGGCCAGGGCCTTCTCGGCCTGGTCCACGTGGGGGCCTAGGATGAAGGCCTGCTGGTCGAAGACCTGGGTCACGGCGGCCATGACCTCGTCCTTGATGGTGGCGAACTGGGCCTTGAGGTCCAAGAGGGGCACTGGCAGGTCGTTTTGCGCGGCCATGTGCGGTTCTCCTTGGGGGGGCGAGGCCCCCTGGGTTATGATGCGCGTTAGGTGGGCGCGGTCTGGCCGCGCCCAAGGCTCAAAGGCCTAACTACATGGTGTATAGCATGAACGCGCCGCAAACGCAGTCCCAGATTGAGGCCGTGGCCCGGCTCCTGGCCCAGGCCGGCCAGGTGGTGGCCCTGACCGGGGCGGGCATCAGCGTGGAGAGCGGCATCCCGGCCTTTCGGGGCTCCCAGGGTCTATGGGAGAAGTACGACCCCATGGAGTTTGCCTCCATCGAGGCCTTCATTGCCGACCCCCAGCGGGTCTGGGGCATGCTCCTGGAACTGGACCACCTGGTGCGCTCGGCCCGGCCCAACCCGGCCCATGAGGCCCTGGCCCGCCTGGAGCGGGCAGGCCGCCTGTCCGGGGTGGTGACCCAAAACATTGACGGCCTGCACCAGGCCGCGGGCTCGCGTTTCGTGGTGGAGTTCCACGGCTCGGGCCGGCGGCTGGTCTGCCTGTCCTGCGGCCGCCAGGTCCGGCGCGGCGAGGTGCTGATGGAGGTGTTGCCGCCCCGCTGCCCCTGCGGGGGGGTCGTCAAGCCCGACGTGGTCTTCTTCGGCGAGCCCATACCCGAGCGGGAGGCCATGACCGCCTTTGCCATGGCCAGCTCCTGCCAGGTGATGCTGGTGGTGGGCACCTCGGCGGTGGTGGCCCCGGCCAGCCACCTGCCGGTCTTGGCCAAGCAGGCCGGGGCCAAGGTGGTGGAGATCAACCTGGAGCCCACGGGGCTGTCGCGCCACGTCTCGGACTACGTGTTTCACGAGAGCGCCAGCGCCGTTCTGCCCCGCCTGGCCCAGGCCGTGGAAGACCTGCTGGGGGGGCAAGACTAGACCATGGCGGGCGAGCCTCTCAAGGTCTGGCACGTCATCACCAGCACCGGCGTGGGCGGGGCCGAGACCCAACTCTTGCGGCTGGCGCAGGCCCTGGGGCCGGAGCGGGTGGCCCACCGCGTGGCCTGCCTGCTGCCCCTGGGCGCCCTGGCCGGGCCGCTCGGCGCCACCGGCGCCCAGGTGTACAGCCTAAACTTGCAACCCGGCCTGGGCGCCCTGACCCGGGGGGCCAAGGCGCTGCGCCGGCTCCTGGCCGCCTGGCCGGCGGACCTGGTGCAGACCTGGATGTACCACGCCGACCTGCTGGGGCTGTTGGCCAGCCGGCCGCTCACGCTGCCCCTGGTCTGGACCCTGCGCTGCTCCGACCTGGACCTGTCCCGCTACCGGCGATCCACCCGCCTGGTGCTGAAGGCCTGCACGGCCCTGGCCCATTTGCCCCAGCCCCGGGTCATCGTGGCCAACAGTCAGAGCGGCCTGGACTTTCACGTCCGCCTGGGCTACCCGCGCCGCAAGCTTCGGCTCATCCCCAACGGCTTCGACACCGACCTCTTCGCCCCCGGCCCCGCCGAGGGCGCCCGGCGGCGGGCGGCGCTGGGCTGGGGGCCGGATGACCTGGTGGTGGGGCACGTGGCCCGCCTGGACCCGGCCAAGGACCACGCCGGCTTCCTCACAGCCGCCCGCCTGCTGGCCGGCCGTCTGCCCGCCGCGCGGTTTCTGCTCATCGGTCAGGGGGTGGAGCAGGGCAATCCCCTGTTCGCCGCCTGCCAGGAGCCGCCCCTGGCCGGGCGCTGCGCCCTGCTGGGCCGCCGTGACGACGTGCCGGCCTGGCTCCAGGCCATGGATGTCTTTGCCCAAAGCTCGCTGAGCGAGGGCCTGCCCAACGCCCTGGGCGAGGCCCTGGCCAGCGGCCTGCCGGTGGCCGCCACTGCCGCCGGCGACACCGCCGCCCTGGTGGGGCCGGCCGGCCGGGTGGTGCCGCCCGGCCAGCCCTACGCCCTGGCCGAGGCCCTGGAGCAACTGCTGCGACTGCCGGAGCGGGAGCGCCAAGCCTTGGGGTTGCTGGGCCGGCAGAGGATGGAGCAGGGCTACTCCCTGGCGGCCATGGCCGGGGCCTACCTGGAGCTCTACCAGGAGATGGCCGGGCGGCCAGCCGCCGCTGGCGGCAAGGGGCCTGGTGGGGCCGCCCCAGCCAAGGAGTAGGGCGGGTTGGCGTAGCGTAACCCGCCTTGCCGCCCCCGCCGACCAAGCGAGACACGGGCGGGGGTAACCCCCGCCCCTACATTAAGACCCCGTTTTTGCGATGTTATCTTGATGTAGGGACGGGGTTTATCCCCGCCCGGTAATGTATGTTCATAACGGCCACCCAGCCGCCGACCAAAGACAAGGCGGGCCGCCGGGTTAAACCGGAGGCCCGCCTTGGTGTCACGCGCTTCCCAGGGCTAGTTGATGACGCCCTTCATGCGCACGTAAAAAATCTTGTCGGCGGCCTGGATGCCCAGCTTTTCCTCGAAGGGGCCGGCGGGCAGGTTCTCGGGCCGGGGGCTGACCATGAGGATGAGCTTGCCCTCGTGGTCCAGCCAGCGCTCCTCCACCTTGAAGTGGTCGGGGTTGTAGAGCAGGCGGTCCACGTTGAGCCGGTCCACGCAGGTCTTGTTGATGGCCACCGAGCGTACCACCTCCTGCTGCTGGCCGCGCTTGAGTCCCCCGAAGAAGACCTCCTGGGGCTGCACGGTGAAGGCGCCCCGGATGTCGGCCACCACGTAGATGCTCACCTTGGGCGCCCCGGGCACCAGCAGGAAGATGGGGCCGCTGAACTCCATGGGCTCCTTGGCCTTGGCGCGCACGGTCAGGTTGTAGGAGCGGCCGCCGGGCACCGGGGTCAGCTCGGTGGTCAGGTACTCCTGCATGGGGTTCTCCACCCCGGCCAGGATCACCGGCTGGCCCTCAATGCCGCTGATGGTGGTGCTCACCGAGGTGTCCTGGCCCACGCAGCCCACCAGGTCCAGGCGCCGGCCCTTGTCCACCTTGACCTTGCTGGCGGTCTCGCCGGTCATTATCAGGGTAATGAAGGGGTTGCTGGGGTCGTTGGTGTTGACCACCGCGGTCTTGCGGAAGGAGCCGCTGATGCCGCTGGTGTCCAGGTCCAGGTTGATGACGCCCTTGCCGCCGGGCGGGATCACGCGGTCGAACTGGGCCACGGTGCAGCCGCAGGAGGGGGTGACGCTGTCCACGACCAGGTTCTGCTTGCCCTGGTTGCTGAAGGGAAAGACGGCCTTGAGCATCTCCCCCTCGGTGATGTTGTTGTAGACGATCTCCATCTTGTCGAAGACGGCCTTGGGGGCGGTGGATTTGGTCATGGGGGGCTCGGCGGCCTGGACCGGCGCGGCCACGAGCGCGCCCACCAGGGCCGAGATCAAGAGGGCAAGGCGAAGCAGCCTGGACATGGGTACCTCCCTTGAGGCATGTTGTGTTTGGGGCCAAATGGCCCCCTCGGGCAGTGAGGATATCACAGGCCCCCGGGGCCGTCCACCGGCCACCTGGAGGGCATTATCATAATCCGCATGGGCCAATACCCTTGACGAACGGGTGGGGGCCGGTGTCTTATCGGGCCAGGGACCCGCCAGGCCCCGCTCCCCGCTGGGCAGGAAGGATATGCCGTGGATTCAGATTTCAAATATACGCGAATTTTCCTATGGCGGCACCCCGAGGTGCAAGGCGCCAAGGACGGGCGCTACTTCGGCCACACCGACGTGCCGCTCACCCGCCGGGGTAAGCAGCAGGTGGCGGCGGTGCTCAGGCGCATGGCCGGCGAGAAGCTCAGCGCCGTCTACTCCAGCGACCTGCAACGCGCCCGCCTGCTGGCCGAGACCATCGCCCGCCGCAACAGCCCCCGCCGCAAGGTGGAGGTCCTGGAGGCCCTGCGCGAACTCAACCTGGGCGCCTGGGAGGGCATGTCCTTCCAGGAGATCGCCGATAAATTCGCCCACGACCTGGCCGCCCGCCAAGACAACCTGGCCAGCCACCGCATCCCCCAGGGCGAATCATTGGATGACCTGGCCGCCCGGGTGGTGCCGGCCTTCCAGCAGATGGTGGGCGACAACATCGGCGGCAGCATCTGCGTGGTTTCCCACGCCGGGGTCAACCGCGTGTTTTTGGCCAAGCTCTTGGGCGCGCCCCTGGAGCGCGTCTTCCGCATCGATCAGGAGTACGCCTGCCTGAACATCATTGACGTCTATGCCGACGGCGTGCCGGTGGTTAAGCTCATGAACCAGCCGCCCAACCTGGAGGAGGAGGAATAGGCGGGCAAACCACGGGCCTGGTCCCAGGCCGCCGGAGAATGACCCGGGCGGGGATAAACCCCGCCCCTACATTAAGGCAACGTGATAATTGCCTTTTCTTGATGTAGAGGCGGGGGTTCCCCCCGCCCGCTACTCCGCCCCGGGTTGCCCTCAGCTATAGGTTGACACCCGCTTTTCGGCCTCGCCGGCCAGGGCCTTGAGCCACTCCTGGGCCTGCATGCTCAAATAGCGCGGGGAGTAGACGGGCCGGGCCAGCAGGAGCGGCCAGCCGCTCAACACCTCCGTGAAGCCCACCAGGGTGTGAGGGCCTTGGTCGCTGAAGGTGTAGCGTTGCTGGCTGCTTATGCCCCAGGCCCGGCCCCGCCAGCCCACGGCCTGGGCCGCCACGGCCTCGGTCACCTGGGCCCGCACCATAAGCGGCAGGCCCAGGGGCCGTAGCCACAAGTCCAGACGGGCGCCCGGCTCCAGGCCCCCCGCCGGGGCCTGGCGGCAGTGGGGGTTCCAGGCCGGCCAGGCCGTGAGGTCGCTGAAGACCCGCCAAACCAGGGGGCGCGGCGCCCGCACCAGGCGCGCGGCCTCCAGGGTCAGGCGCAAATTCACAACAGATACCCCTGGGCCAGGCGCCGGGGCAGGGGCGTGACCATAAGGCGGCGGCCTGGTCCGGCCTGCACGCCCACCTCCTGGCCGGGCGCGGCCTGGCCATAGCCGGCCACCAGGGCCGCCGCCAACTCCAGGTCCTCTCCCTCGGTGGGGCCGAAGTACAGCCCCAGGGGGCCGGCCACGCCCTGGGCCACCAGACTCAGGGCCGTGGCCGGCAAAATAGCCTCCAGGGCCTGGTTCTCGGCCTGGTTGCGCCCCACGATCAGCTTGGCCGCCGGCGACAGGCGCAAATGCCGGCCATGCTTGAGCAACTCCACCATCTCCACCCCGGCGCCCGGGTCGTGGGCCAAGAGGTCCTTGAGGCGGCGGCTGAAGCCGGGCTCGGTCAAGAGGCACCCCCCCGCCGGGGCGGGGTAGTCCCGCACCCCCAGATCCCGGGCCAGGTCCATCTGGGGCTTGCGCCCCCGCCCCGACAGGCCCAGCAGGCGCTCCCGCTCCACCAGCCCGGCCTGCTCCATGGCCGTGGGCTCCATGACCAGGGCCGACAGGGGGCGCAGGATGCGCGGCCCAAAGCCGCTGAACTTGGCCACCGTGGCCAGGGCCTGCTTGTTCTGGCTCATGGGCCGCTGGCCCAGCACCTCGCCGCTGAACAAGAAGTCATGCCCCTGCTCCTCCATCAGCCGCCCGGCCTGGCGGAACATGTAGGCGTGGCAGTCCAGGCAGGGGTTCATGTTGGAGCCATAGCCATACCTGGGGCGCTTGACCACCTGCTCCAGGTGTTCCGGCCCCACCTCCAGCACGGTCAGGGGGATGCCGTGGGCGCTTGCCGCCGCCCGGGCCTTGCCGGCCCCGAAGAAGGGCGAGGAAAAGGAGACCGCCGCCACCTCCACCCCGGCCCGGCGCAGGACCAGGCAGGCCAGGATGGAGTCCAGGCCGCCGGACAACAACCCCAGGCCCTTAGACACGCCCGCCCGCCCGCGCTGATGCAACATGCTGCTTTATCACCCAAACCTCACTAGGCGCTCCGGGGGGAGCAGTTGGCGTATGATGGCCCCGGCCAAATCCAGGGGTTCAAGCAATTGGTCCAATAGATGGCCGTCGCTGGTGGCCACCGGCCCCTGGTGGGCCAGGAGCAGGCGCTCGGGCACCGCCACGGCCTGGGCGCCGCCGGCCAATCCGGCCTGTGCCAGCATGGCCCGCAGGCGCGCGGCCAGTTCCCCGCTCTTGGACAGCGGGGCGTCCAGGTATATCTCCACCCGGGCCGCCGGGGCCAGGGCCTGGAGCAGCAGCCCGGCGGCGGCCTCGGTTTGGGCGCCAGGGGCGTAGCCCCGGCCCCGTCCGCTGATATCGCGCACCACGCCGTCGTCGGCCAGGAGCACCACCCCGCCCATGAGCGCCGTCTCCAGGGTGATGAGCTGGTTGTGCCCGTCCAGGGCCACCGCGCGCCCCGCCAGGGCCGCCAGCGGCAACAGGCGCGCCCGCCGGGAGGCGGCCAACTCCGGTGCCAGCACCCCCCGCCTGAGCAAATGGCGCTGCCCCGCCGCCAGGGCGTGGCGGTCGCCCACCAGCTCCAGGCAACGCTCCCGAGGATACCCCCGCCCCAGCAGATAGCGCAGCTCCTCGGCGGCCCGCAACAACACGGTCAAGGCGCGCCTCCCGCGACAGGTGCTGAAATTCTAGACCCCCGCGCCCCCCGGGGCAAGGGCCGGGCCGCGAGCCGCGGCGGGCATATACGGGTCGAGCGAGGCTGTCCTGGTGGCTGGCGCCGGCGGCTCCCGTTGGGGGTTAGCGGCGAACGAGAGCCGGGCGGCGAGGCCCGGTGCCCGGGCTGGCATTGACGGGTCGGTTGGCGCTCTCCCCCTGGCCGAGGCCGGCGGCTCCCGTAGAGGGCTCGCGGTGGTAAGGCAAGTGCTGGGCGGCGAGGCCGGGTGCCCCCGGCTGGGCATATACGGGTCGTGCGAGGCTGTCCTGGTGGCTGGCGCTGGCGGCTCCCGTTGGGGGTTAGCGGCGAACGAAAGCCGGGCGGCGAGGCCCGGTGCCCGGGCAAGCATAAACGGGTCGGGTGGGGCCATGGCGCTGGCGGGAGGCCGGTGGCTCCCGTGGGGAGGTAGCGTGGTGACGGTCAACAATGCCCGCCGCCATGGCCAGCCCTCTTGCCCCCTCGCCCCCACCGGGGGAGAGGGCCGGGGTGAGGGGGCCGCCAGGGGACTACCTCCTATGCTATGCTGTTAGGCAAACCCCAGCCGTCATCCCTTCGCGGACAAGGAGCAGACCGTGGAGTTCGTATTCGCGCAGGCCCGCCTGGAGTGGCAGCCGGGCCAGGGCTACCGCCACCCCCACAGCGGCCAGTGGGTGGCCACCCCCCTGGAGGCCCTCAAGGGCTGGATCGTGGAGGACGCCGGCCAACGTATGCAATGGGTGCAACTGATCGGCGCCATCGAGGAGTTCTGGAAGCACAACCAGCCCAGCCAGGTGGACCCCCAGGCCGTGGTGGACTTCGCCTAACGGCGAGCCGCCGCTGGCATAAACGTGTCGGGCCGCGAGCCGCGGCGGGCATATACGGGTCGGGCGAGGCTGTCCTGGTGGCTGGCGCCGGCGGCTCCCGTTGGGGGCTGGCCGAGGCAATATCTGGCCGCGCCGCCCCTCCGCCAGCTTATACCCGCAACCCTTCGCCGGCCCATTCCCTGGTTCCCTGACTTCAAGCAGACCCCGTGCCCTGGCTAAAGCCCGGCCATTCTTGATCGCCGCCGCAAGGCCTGGCCATTACGCCCACGCCCCTGCCGCGTTCGAGGCTCACCCGCGTTCTCGCCCCCAAGACCATGCCCTCGCGATGAGGCCCACGCACCGGCAGGGCGCGGTATGGCCGGGCGGCTGGGCGGGGCACAAAAAAGAACCGCTTGGATTTATGCCTTCTCCCATCAACCGCCGGCTGCGGGCCTGTCCGCGCCCAAGGCAAGGCAGGGGAAAAGCCCCAGCGGTTTCTTTTTGTGTCCACGCTCCCACGCCCGGCCATACCGCGCTCTCGCGGCCGCGCAGGCCCTATCGAGGCGGCGGACTCTTGGTGGCTGGGGCGCTCGCCACGGCCCCACGCCGCTGGGGCCACGCATAACGGGCCAACCGCCATCCGGGCGATTAAGAATGGCCGGGCTAAGGAGCGGGACACGGGGCTTGTTGAAGGCAGGAAGCAAAGGCCCCTGGCCGGCCATGGGCAGGCGAGGGGGATGGGCCGCGCCAGGCCGTGCATCACCAGCCTCCAGCAAAAGCCGTCATGGCCAACGTAGTGAGGCTAGCTTCCGCTTCGTTCCGTGCGCGGGGCGCCGTGGGTGATTGGCAGGGGAAAGGGTGGATTGCCGCGTCGCATCCCTACAGGGATGCTCCTCGCAATGA
>JACRDC010000089.1 GCA_016218705.1 Desulfarculus sp. | reverse complement strand
GAAGTTGAACGCTTGTTCCGACGCTTGAAGGGCTTCCGCAGAATATTCTCGCGCTTCGACAAGCTCGATGTGATGTTCATCGGCTTCATAAGCTTCGCATTGATCGCCGATGGACTCAGTTTGTGTTAACAGGCCCTAGTCCTGGCTGGCCGAGGCGGCCCAGGCCCAGGTCTGGGCCAGGCCCTGGGCCAGGCCGTACCCTGGCCGCCAGCCCAATTCGGCCTGGGCCTTCTTGATGTCCAGCACGCTCTGGCGCAGGTCGCCGGGCCGGGCCGGGCCGAAGCGGTGCTCCATCTCTTGCCCCGCCGCCTCTTGGATGGCCCGCCACAGCTCCAGGGTGGTGGTGCCCAGGCCGGTGCCGATGTTGTAGGCCCCCTGGCCGGCGCTCAAGGCCAGCAGGTTGGCGGCGGCGCAGTCCTTGACATGGACGTAGTCGCGCAGCATTCCCTGGGGCTGCTCCGGGTAGCGAAAGATGACCGGCGGCTGGCCCTCCAGGAGGGCCAGCATGAACAGGGACACCACCCCAGCCTCGCCCTGGGGTATCTGGCGGGGGCCGTAGACGTTGGCGTAGCGCAGGCTCACGGTGTTCAGGCCCCGGCTGGCGTAGTAGGCCAGGTAGGCCTCGCCGCAGAGCTTGCTGACCGCGTAGGGCGAGCCGGGGTGCATGGGGTGGTCCTCGGGCACGGGCACGGTCAGGGGCTCGCCGTACATGGCCCCGCCCGAGGCGATGAAGATGAAGCGGCTGGCCCCCCAGTCCAGGGCCGCCTGCAACAGGTTGACCAGCCCCACCACGTTCACCTCGGCGTCGTGGCGGGGGTCGGCCACCGAGGCCGGCACCGAGATCTGGGCCGCGTGGTGGTTGACCACCTGGAAGCCCTCGCCGGCTAGGTCCTTGGCCAGGGACTTGTCGCGCACATCGGCCTTGATCAGGGGCACGCCCGCGGGTAGGTTCTCCCGCCGCCCGCTGGAAAGATTGTCCAGCACCACCACCTGATGCCCCTGGGACACATAGGCCTCCACCACGTGGCTGCCGATGAAGCCGGCCCCGCCGGTGACCAGTATCTTCATGGATCATCTCCGCTTGATGAGGCGCGCTGGCTGATTGCCTGGGCATTTTATCACAGCCCGGCGCGGGTGGTGGGTTATGCTGGGCCATGAACGGTGATCTTGTGATGCTGGGCACCATCCACCGCGACCCCCAGGGGAGCGCGCGCCTGTCCGCGGCCCTGGCCGGTTTGGATTGGGGCCTCATCAGCGTGGAGGTCAGCCCCTACGCCTTAAGCTTCCGCCGCCGGCAAGGGCCGGCGCTCTTGGCCGAGGTGGAGCGCAACCTGCCCCTGGCCGCCAGCCAGGCCGGCCTGGACCTGGAGGCGGCCCGCCAGCACCCCGGCCTGGCCTGGCTCAGGGCCTACCTGAACCTGCCCCATGAGTGGACGGCCAGCCAGGAGCAGGCCGCCCGGCGGGGGGCGCCCTGCGTGGCCCTGGATTTCTCGCTGGTGTCGCGGGGGTTGTTGGCCGAAACCGATCAACTGGTCAGCGCCGCCAACCTGGCCCAGGTGCTGGCCTCGCCGGCCCCGGCCAGCGCCGGCCTGGAGCGCCGCCGCGCCGCCGATCTGCTGGCCGGCCGGGGGGGCTGGCCCCGGCCCCCAGCCCCGGAGCCGGAACGGGAGGCCGGCCTGGCCCGGCGCCTGCGGCGTCTGCTGGCCGCCGGCGGGCGGCGGGGGCGGTTGCCCCTGGCGCACGTGGGCGGCTGGCAACACCTGTTGGCCGGGCAGGACCCGCCCACCCTGGCCGACCGGCTGGGGGTGCCGGTGGCGCAGCGCATCTTGATTTGGGCGTGATCGGTCAAAGACCCATGAACGAGGAATGTAGGGCGGGTTACGCCAAAGCTAACCCGCCCTCCACTGTTGCCGGCGAGGTCGCCCCCGCCCGTCTAAGCCACCCCAAGTAGCTAGATGCAGCAGGCCTGGGGCGGAACCACGCCCTCCACCCTGAGCCAGGAAAAACGCCAGAAGCCCAGGCAGCGCAGGGTCAGCGCCGGGGCGCTGAGCACCAGGCCCGGGTGCAGGTAGATGTCCACGCCCTCCAGGTGGTGGTGCTCGTAGCTCCCCACCCACTGGGCCGGAGGCGGTTCTAGCAGCGCCCGCGCCGCCGCGCCGCCCTTTCAGCCCACCGCCGGCCGGGGGGGAATCACCGTCACCCGGCCGCCCCGCTGGCGCAGCCACTCCAGGGTCTTGTTGTCCACGTCCAGGCGCATGGTCAAAGCCTCCGCTGGTTTGATGCCCTCAACGCCGCGGGGAGCGGTGGGCAGGGCGTCCGCCGTTCCCCACGGTTTCAAGCATGAGGCCGGGGCCGCCGCCGGTCAAGGCCGCCCCTGGCTGGGCGACACACTGTTTATACCAATATGCAATCAAAGCCATCCATGGCCCGCATGCCAAGTTGCGATCAAACTACTCGTTTGATCGCAACTTGGTATTAGGAGTGTGTCGGAGCAAGCCATCCCCGGGGTCACCAAGCAAACACGGTTTGCTTGGGGTGGCTCCTAGGCCATGACCTTTTCCATCAGGCGGGTGAGCATGGCGTCGCCCTTGACCTCGGTTTCGAACAGGGGCACCAGGGCGCGCACGTCGCCGTCAAAGGCCTTCCAGATGGTCTCCATGTGCTCGGCCTGCATGGCCATGCGGTTCTGCACGAACTCGGCGGCGTCGCTGGCCACCTGGTCCCGCTGGATCAGGCCGTTGACCACCACCCCGCCCACCGGGATGCCGAACTCGTGGAACCAGTTCATGAAGCGGGTGATGACCGCGATGGGCAGGGCCTCGGGCAGGGTGACGAAGAAGAAGGCGGTCAGCGCCGGGTCGGTAAGGAGCTCCTTGACGTGGGCCATGCGGTCCTTGAAGTTGAGCAGGTAGTCCATGAGCGGGTCCTGCTCGTCCTTCTTGCTGAAGGAGAGCATCTCGCGCAGGGACTTGGCCTCGTCGCGGCTTTTGAGCATCTTCTCCACCCACAGCGAGTAGACCTTGCTCATGCCCAACAGGCGCCGGGCGTTGGCCGTGGGCGCGGTGTCGAAGACGTAGAAGTCGTACTCGTCCTTGAACATGAGGTCCATCATGTTCTCGAACATGGCCGACTCCTCGAAGGCCGGGTTCATGGTGGCGCTCTCGATGAACTCCTCGGCGTTGGTGGTGATGTCGGCGAACTTGAGGAACCAGTTGATCTTCTCGCGTATTTCCTTCTTGGAGCGCTCGATGGTCTCCTTGGTGTCAATCTCCAGGGCGAAGCAGTTCTCCTGGTTGCAGACCGTCACCGCCTGGCCCAGGACGTTCTGGCCGAAGAGGTTGCTTAGGCTGTGCACGGGGTTGGTGGAGGCCAGCAGGGTGCGCCGGCCCTGGCGGGCCGACCACAGGGCGGACGCGGCGGCCATGACCGTCTTGCCCACCCCGCCCTTGCCGCCGAAGAAGATGTACTTCAGGCGGGAATTATCCTCCATGAACTTTTTCATGCTGACGGTAACTTCATTCATTGGCTGCCCCCTTTGTCCAAGGCTCAGGCTGGTTGGCCGAACATGGCCGCGGCCATCTTCTCGATCATGGCCAGGCCGGTCACGTCCCGTTCCATCTCGGGGACATAGGACAGGACCTGGTTGCCGAAGGTGCCCTGGATGACCTGGAGATATTTTTCCTGCATGACGAAGCGGTTCTTCAGGTACTCGGGGATGTGCTGGTTTTTAAGCTCGGCGGGCAGCACCCGGTTGACGATGTAGCCGCTAAGGGGCACGTCGAACTTGGCGAACAGCTCGGCGGCCTTCTGGGTATCCTGGATTATCATCTCCTCGGGGGTGACCACGAAGAAGAAGGCGGTTTTTTGCTTGTCGGTGAGGATGCTGCTGGACTTGTTGATGCGGTCCTTGATGTAGAGCAGCTCGTTCAATATGGCGTCCTCGTCCAGCTCCTTGTCGCGGCGCATCACCGCCGCCACCTGGTCGTACTCATGCATCTGCTGCCTGAGGCCCGTGATCTTGCCGATCCAGGCGTCGTAGACCGAGGCCATGGACAGGTAGTACAGGGCGTGGCCCAGGGGCACCAGGTCGTAGATGTAGTAGTCGTAGCCGCCCTTGACCACGATGTCCACCACCTCGTCGAAGATGGCGCTCTCCTCCATGGCCGGCTCGGCGGCGGCGGCCTGGATGTAGCTCTCGATCTCCTCGGGGATCTGGTCCATGCCGTACATGTCCAGGATCTTCTGGCGTATCTCCTGCTGATACTCCTTGATGCGGTGGTCGGCGTCTATCTCCTGGGCGTAGAGGTTGGGCATGATCTCGGTGGGGCCTTGGCCGAAGATGTTGCGCTTGAAGATGTCGGAGAGGGAGGCCTGGGGGTCCACCGAGAAGACCAGTACCTTCTTGCCCTGTTTGGCCAGGTAATAGGCGGCGGCGGCCGAGAAGGTGGTCTTGCCCAGGCCGCCCTTGCCGCCGAACATGATGTAGCGGCGGTCGGGGAACTGCTCGAATATCTTGGTCAGGGACATGTGGTCCTTCCTTCGCGCTGGTCTGGATTGGGTTGCTGGCGTCCGCGGCCCTAGGCCATGGCGTCGGTCAGGTCCTTCTCCCTGAGCATGCGGCGCTTCCAGGTGGATATCTGGGGCACCACGTAGGGCAACAGGCGCAGGGAGTAGTAGGGCGGCAGGATGGGCACCCCCAGCATGTCGCCCATGGTGATGAGGATGAACAGGTGCTCCATGCTGGCCCGGGTCTTGAGCGCGAAGCGGGCCGAGTCGTGGGCGGCCACCCCGTAGACGAATTCCTTGATGGCTTTGAAGAAGCCGCCCTTCTTTTCCTTGTCGGTCATGATGTCTCCTTGACGAAATTGCGTAACCCCGGCCCCCGCGCGGGGGCCGGGGTGCGTTGACTGCCTAGGCCGCCGCGGCCTGTTGGGCCTTGAGCTGGCGGAAACGGCCGAAGGCCTTGTAACCTTCCACGGCCAGGATGAGGGCCGCGATGACCAGGAAGAAGCCCACCACGCCCATGATGGAGTTGCCGATCAAGGCCTCGCCCTTCACCGCGCCGGAGAGGACCTTGTTCAACAGGTTATAGGAGGTGAAGATCAGGGCGGCGATGGTGGTGATGAACATGAAGATCATGGGATACAGGACCCAGGCCGCCTTCTTGCCGTCCCTCATCAGCCACAGGGAGACCATCATCAGGGCCAGGGAGGCCATGAGCTGGTTGGCGCCGCCGAAGAGCACCCACAAATACTGGTACCAGCCGGTCATGACCAGGACTATGCCCAGCGCGCTGGCGACGAAGGTGCCGACGTGCACGTTGCGGAAGATGGGGCTCAGGTCGGAGAGCAGCTCGGAGGTGGCCACGCGCATGAAGCGCACCACCAGTTGCATGATGGTCACGGCCAGCACGATCATCATCACGCTGCCGTAGGTCTTGCCAAAGGCCACGGGCAGGCCCACGGCCCCCAGGAAGCGGCTGACTCCGGTGCTGAAGATCACGCCCGGACCCTTGGCGATGATGGGGGCGTACTCCTGGGCCGAGGCGGCGAAGGTGCCGGCGATGATGAGCGCGAACAGGCCCAGCATCATCTCGGTGAACATCACGCCGGCGCCCACCGGCCGGGCGTCCATCTCGCTCTCCAACTGGCGGGCGGTGCCGGAGCTGCTGACGATGGAGTGCCAGCCGCTGACCGCCCCGCAGGCGATGGTCACGAACATGATGGGCCACATGGGGCCGATGGGGATGTTGAAGTCGGTGAAGGCCGGCATGGAGAGGTCGGGGTGCTGGATGAAGATGCCGATCATGCCCACGAACAGCCCCAGGAAGACGATATAGGCGGCCACGTAGTTTATGGGCAAGGCGAAGCGCCAGATGGGCAGCACCGAGGCCACGTAGCAGAAGGCGAAGGCGGCGATGGCCCACACCCAGCGGCTCTCGGCGATGGCCTTGCCCAGGATGGCGTCGGAGGGGAATTGCATGCCCAGGATGATGCCCAGGAGGGCGATGGCCACGGTCACCACCGTGGTCAGAATGATGTCG
This sequence comes from Desulfarculus sp., assembly GCA_016218705.1. GTDB lineage: Bacteria > Desulfobacterota > Desulfarculia > Desulfarculales > Desulfarculaceae > JACRDC01. The sequence continues at coordinate 26,201 of JACRDC010000089.1, read as the reverse complement.
CGCCGCCACTTGTAGATCATCTGCCCAGCCAGGATGCCGGCGATGGTCAGGAAGAGCCAGGCCATGGGCGCGCCCTTGAGGGCCACGGTGGTGCTCACCACCACGTTGCCGAAGGCGCCCACGATGAGCAGCAGGTAGAAGTAGATGAAGGAGAGCAGGATCACCCGCGCCCGGGGCGAGATGAGCTTGTGGCTAAGCCCGCCGAAGGAGGCGCCATCGTTGCGCATGGCCACCATGGCGCTGGTGTAGTCATGCACCCAGCCGATGAAGAAGCAGCCGGCCAAGAGCCAGATCAGGGCCGGCAGCCAGCCCCACTGGATGGCGATGATGGGGCCGATGATGGGCGCCGCGCCGGCCACGGATTTGAACTGGTAGCCAAACAGGACGTTCTTGCTGGTGGGCATGAACTCCACGCCGTCCATGTACATCTTGGCGGGCGTGGCCCGTTTGGGGTCGGCCTGGATGATTTTTTTGTCTATGTAGCCCGCGTAGTACTTGTAGCCCACGAAAAAGACCACAAAGCCCAGGATCAAGACCACGATGGCGTTCATAAGGCTAGCCCTCCCTGCAACCGTTTAACTGACAAGGGCGCCCGGCCCCCCGGGCCGAGGCCCCTCGCATCGCCAGGCACGCCCTCTGAGGCGGCGGACAGACAACATGTTGATTTGATATAGGTAATTGTCTCAAGGTCCCGGGGCCTCCCGCCAGGGTCCGTGGACACTACGTTAGTGGGGAACAGCACCAAAACACAAGCACAATTTCCATGCGGGGTGTAGGAAATGGCCGTGGCCGCGCCCCCGTGGCGGCCGGGCGGGAGGCGTTTTTGGGAGGCGCCTCCCTGGCCGGCGACCGCGCACGCCCGCTAACCTGGCCTCCATGAAGAGCCACCCCCCAGTGCTGACCTTGGTGGACCCTGGCGAGCGCCTTGAGCTGCGCCTGGGCGGCAGCGTGCTCTATTACCGCCGCCTGAGCCTGGGGGCCTTGGCGGCCATCGAGCGCCAGCAGACGGTGTACCTGCCTGGCCAGGGCGGCGAGCCGCCCCGGGCGGTGCTGCCGCCGGCGGCCCTGGAGGCGGCCTTGGTGGGCCATGTGCTGGTGGGCTGGCGCAACGTGACCGAGCCCCTGGCGGGGCGGCTGGTGGAGTACAGCCCCCAGGCCGCCGGCCGCCTGCCGGCTGGCGTGCGCGCCCTGCTCATCAAGAAGGCCCGCCGGCTCAACCCCTGAGCAATCAACTCGGCCCGCGAAGGAGGTGTGACATGACCCCCGGTATCCAGATCATAGACCCCGAGGAGCGCTTTACCCTGCACCTGGAGGGCGCCCAGATATCCCTGCGCCGCCTGGATTCGGCCAGCCAGCGGGCCATGGAGCGCCGCCACCAGGGCGCGGGCCAGCGCGCGGCGGTGACCGACGACGTGCTGGACTACGTCATCCTGGACTGGCAGGGGGTGCAAAGCCCCCTGGGCGGGGCCGAGGTGCCCTGTACACGCGACAACAAGCTGCGCCTGCCCAGCGCGGTCAAGCTCAAGGTGCTGGCCGCCTGCCAGGCCCCCCGGGCCGAGGACCTGCCGGGGTAGGCCAACCCAGCGCCCCTAGCCCATGCTGGGCAAACAGTGCGGGGCCGGATTTTCAGACCCACAGTTGCCGGCGGCGGCTTACCGGGCGGGTTGCCACACCATTCCCAACCCTGGCCCGCGGCCGCCGCCGGCCACCCTACCCACCCAATACTCCAGCAAGAACAAACCAGAGAGGCACATCGCATGGCCCATTCCGGCCCCCCGGCCCCTATTGGCCAGCTAGGGGTTGGACTGGACTAGGGTATGCACCCTAGGGGATTTTGGGCTTGACATGAGCGGCTTATCTTACTAATTTAGCCGGGAAGATCGGTCAGTGTTAGGTTTGGGTCGAGGCTGCTCCGGGCACGGGCGCGGGGAGGCCGGGGACCTGGGCGGCGGTCGGGCCAGCCGGCACGGCGCCGCGGGTACTAAATCTGGCCCCAATTGTGCCGTTGTGCACAACCCCTGGTTTTATTTGGCAAGCCAGGCTTGCCAAATAAATATGGAAGCAGAAGAACCACCGCCGTCCCAGGCGGGCGTCCCGGTGAGGGCGCGTTACTTTACAGCCAAGGAGGATTTCAATGGCATTGGTTCCCCCCCATGGTGGAGGCGCTTTAAAGCCCCTGCTGCTGACTGGCGCCGCTCTCGAGGCCGAAAAAAAGGCCGCCGCCGGCTACAAGAAGCTTGAGATCACCACGCGCGAGGCCTGCGACTGCTTCATGATGGGCATCGGCGCCTTCACTCCCCTGAGCGGCTTCATGGGCCAGGCGGACTGGAAGGGCGTCTGCGCCGAGATGAAGATGGCCAATGGCGTGTTCTGGCCCATCCCGATCACCTGCTCGGCCGGTGACGAGGACGGCGTCAACGTGGGCGACAAGCTGGCCCTGTACTGCGATGAGTTCGGTGGCCTGATCGCCACCATGGACGTGACCGAGAAGTACGAGATTGACAAGGTCTTCGAGGCCAAGAACGTGTTCCGCACCGACGACAAGGAGCACCCTGGCGTACAGAAGGTCTACGAGCAGAAGAAGTTCAACATCGCCGGCCCGGTCAAGGTCGTGAGCGAGGGCGGCTTCCCCGACGAGTACAAGGGCATCTACGCCACCCCGGCCGAGACCCGCGCCATCTTCGAGAAGGCCGGCTGGACCCGCATCGCCGCCTTCCAGACCCGTAACCCCCTGCACCGCTCCCATGAGTTCCTGTGCAAGATCGCCGTCGAGGTCATGGACGGTGTCATCATCCACCAGATCCTGGGCAAGCTGAAGGCCGGCGACATCCCCGCCGACGTGCGCGTCAACGCCATCAACGCCCTGGTGGACAACTACTTCGTGAAGAACACCATCGTCACCAAGGGCTACCCCATGGAGATGCGTTACGGCGGTCCGCGCGAGGCCCTGCTGCACGCGGTGTTCCGTCAGAACTACGGCTGCTCCCACCTGATCGTGGGCCGCGACCACGCCGGCGTGGGCGACTACTACGGCCCCTTCGACGCCCAGAAGATCTTCCTCGAGATCCCCGCGGGCAGCCTGGTCATCAAGAACCTGAACATTGACTGGACCTTCCACTGCTACAAGTGCGGCGGCATGGCCTCTCTGCGCACCTGCCCCCACGGCAAGGAAGACCGCCTGCTGCTCTCCGGGACCATGGTCCGCAAGACCCTGAGCGAGGGTGGCGACCTGCCGGCCGAGTTCTCCCGTCCCGAGGTGGTGAAGATCCTCCAGGCCTACTATCAGTCCCTGGAGGAGAAGGTGGAGATCAAGCTGCACGGCGCCGCCACCGGCGACGTGAAGTAGTAGTCTCTACTTCCATCCGCTGACAAAACGGCGGCGGCCCTTGCGGGGGCCGCCGCCGTTTTTTTGGGGGCGCGGTGGAAAACAATTCCAGAAAGCGCCGCCAATGCCGATCAGACGTATAAGGGGAAGTGTCAGCCCCCGGGAGGTGCGTGGTGGTGATTACGTCCTTGAGCCAGGCGCCCTGGCCTTGGAGCCTGGACCAGCCCCTGCGGCCCTTGAACGCCGCGCCGGGCTCGGCCCTGGCCGGCCCCTTGGCCGAGGACCCGGCACCGCCGGCCGAGGGCGCGGCCGGCGCGCCGGCCATCGCCGCCCCGGTCCGTCCGGCCGACCAGCCCGCGCCCCAGCGGGTAGGGCCGGGCCAGGCCGGCCTGGCCCCGGGGCGGCGGGGCCAAGAGGCCCCAGGGCCAGGCGGCGGCCCTCCCCCTGGCCCCGCCGGCCATCGGGGTGTCAACCTCTACGTGTAGGCCGCCGGCGCTCCTTGCCCCAAGCCCCGCGGGTAAAAAGCTGATTGCCTTGGGGACTTTTCTGCCCTAGAATCAAATTAAGCGTTAGGCCGCCACGCACCCCCCGGGTGCCGCCAGCGTCCGCCCGCCTGCTCCCCAGCCCCGGCCACCGGGACTGGCAGCCGCCCCATTAAGGCGATTCCGCGCGCTCTCGCGGGATCGCCTTTAATTATTGGCATGGGCTTGTTTGGTGGCGCTGGGTGCTGGCGGGCCGGCCCAAAAAACAGACCGCGAACCCCCTGGGGCTCGCGGTCTGGCGTATTCGTGGCGGAGAGAGAGGGAGTCGAACCCTCGGTACACCTTTTGGGCGTACACGCGATTTCCAGTCGCGCACCTTCGGCCACTCGGTCATCTCTCCGGGGGGCGCTGGCGCGGCCCAGGGGGCCACGCCCTGCACATGTACCCGAAAGCCTGGATAATGTCAACAGTGACCCCTGGGGCTAGACCTGTCCCCGCGGCTGGGGCAGGCCGGCCAGGCGCAGCACCCGCTCCCTGAGCTGGGGCACCAGCTCCAGGGCCAAGGGGGGCAGGTTGCCCCTCTCGATGGCCTGGGCCAGGAGGATGGCCGCCCCCTGGGGGTCGTTGGCCAAGACCTGGCCCGCCAGGACCATGATCTCGTCCAGCTGGGTCTGGGCGTAGCCGACGTGCTGGGGGTTGTAGAGGTCGAAGCTGTCGTTGGTGTAGGGCGGGGTTCCACCGGCCAGGTATTGGCCCTTGCGGCGGCGGGCGTCCAGGTGGTCGTGCCAGGCCTTCTGGGCCTCGGGGCCATGCATCTCCTGGGGCAGGGGGGCCTGGCATTGGTCCTGGCGTCCGGGGCGGCTGAACTGGGCGGCGGTCCACTCCTGATAATCAGCCCCCTGGCTGTCGGCCTGGCGGCGGGCCTGGTTGAAGTCGGGCCAGTCGGGCTGCTGCCAGTGGGAGATGAGCTGCTGGAAGTAGGGGCTCAGGTGCCCCAGGCGGCGGCGGGCCTGGTTCCAGGCGGCCATTAGGACCATGGTGCGCCGCCACCAGGCCTCGCCTTGGTACTGGGGGTGGGCGCTGTGGGCCAGGTCCGCCTCCAGGGCCACCTCGTCCGGGGGCAACTCCGGCCAACGGCCCTGACCCGAATAGGCCACCCGGCGCACGCCGGTCTGGGACGGGGCCGGCCACGCGGCTGGGGCGGGGGCGCCGGCCGCCGGCGCCGGGAGCTGGCCGTCCGCCAGCAGGCGCTGGAAGTCCTCCTGGGAGATGGGGGCCAGGTAGGGGCCCAGTTCCCGGTACAGGGAATTGAGCACCGGGTCCAGCCCGGTCTCCCGCCGTGGGCAGGCGGCGCCGGAGGGGGCCGGGGATTGGGTTTTGTCGTCGCGGGCGGTCAAGACACTCCCCCGGGGTTCATGGGTGCGGCAGGGAAAACAATTAGTAGTTACAAGCAACTGGCCCCAAGGAGCACGGGCGCCGCCGGGGCCGCCTGGCGCGGCCGCATGCCTGGCGCGCCTGATATACTTTATCGGCAGGCATTGCCATTTTCTACAATAACAAAACGCCGGCCGCTGGTCCGGCCAACGGGGGCCGTCATGCTCAAGCGCACCTTTCTGCACCTGCCCGGGGTGGGACCCAAGCGGGAGTTGGCCATCTGGCGGGCCGGGGTGGCCACCTGGGAGGATTTCCTGGAAACAGGTCAGGCCCGCCTGCCCCGGGGGCTATGGGAGGCAGGCCGGCCCCTAGTGGAGCGCTCCCTGGCCTGCCTGGGACGGCCGGGGGGCCTGCGGGAGCTGGCCGGGCTGCTCCCGGCGGGCGAGCACTGGCGCTTCTATCCCAGCCTGGGGCGGGTGGTGTTTCTGGACATCGAGACCGGCGGCGCCCCCCAGGAGTGGGGCGGGGTGACCATGGTGGGGCTCCACGACGGGGAGCGGGTGGAGCAGTACGTGGCCGGCCACAACATGTGGTTGATAAATGACGCCATGAAAGAATATGATGTGGTGGTGACCTTCGCGGGGGCGTCGTTCGACCTGCCGGTGCTGCGCCAGGTCTTCGCCAACCTCATCATTCCCCCGGTGCACATAGACCTGCGCTGGCCCCTCAAGCGCCTGGGCCACACCGGCGGCCTGAAGCGCATCGAGCGCCGCCTGGGGCTCAGCCGTCCCGCCGAGGTGGCCGGCTTGGACGGCTTCGCCGCCATCCAGCTCTGGCAGGCCCACCAGGCCGGCGACCCCCAGGCCTTAAGCCTGCTCAAGCTCTACAACGCCATGGACGTGGTCAACCTGGCGCCGCTACTCAAGTTGGCGGTGGAAGGGCTAAGCGCGCGGTTGCTGGGGAGGCTGGGCTAATCGTCCAGGGCCGTGGCCACGGCCTGAGAGTGTGAGCACCTGTTGACTTGTAACACTGGTCGTGGTTACTATGCCCAGAGACATGGAAACTGGAGTTCTCTAGCCTGGCTTTTATAGTAATCGCCTCGAACGCCCGATGAATTCAACACTTGAAGTCGAGGCTGGGTTTGACGCCATACACTGAATGGCGTGGCAGGACACATGAAATAAAAGCAAACCCGGCACCAACAGTTTCATATCGTACATTTAAAGGTTCACATGGATATCGTTTATAAAGCAATGATAACCAACCCTGGCTGTTACATAATCATTATTTGGGGCTCTTTGATTAGTGCTGTCGGAGGAGCTATACTGATCTACCCAATAATGGCACTTATATATAAAAAATCTGGAACTAACGCTCAAAAAGAGGCGCATTCCCTTGCTTTAGTGCTTGGTTTGATTGAAAGGGTTTTTTTAGCCTTGTCTGTATGTTTTAGTGCGTATGTTATGGTCGGCGCTTGGTTGGTGTTAAAAGGAATCGTAAAAGCTGATATGAAAACAGATTCTATGAAGGAATTGCATATATATCTTATAGGTAATTGTTTGTCGCTAACAGTTGCATCGATTTGTGGATTTTTAATGCAATTTTTCGTTGCCAGGGTCCAGCAGTAATGAGCGTTGATAAGGAAACGCTCAAGATGTTATTACATGCCGCAAAAGATGCGGCTTGCCATTCTTATGCACCGTATTCAAACTATCGCGTTGGCGCCGCTGTGTTGACGGAAAAAGGGGTTTTTATTGGGGCAAATATTGAAAACGTCTCAAGCGTGGTCGGTGTATGCGCCGAAATGATGGCAATTGGTCACGCCAGGATGAATAGCGCTGTTGAAATATCGGCTATCGCAATATATTGCCTTAACGCAAGAGTTGATAATAACGGTGATGTAATTAACCCTAACGAAACAATGCCTTGTGGGGCTTGTAGGCAATGGTTGACTGAGCTTGCGCCAACTGCATTGGTAATCACGAACGGTATCATAACTCCAATGAGAGTTGAGGAGTTATTACCAAAAGCCTTCGCTTTACAGAGTAGAAAGTAAATGCAACTTTTGTACAGTGATGGTATTCGCCTGACAGTCATCCTCGGCTGGGCGCGTGTTCGGGCAGCCTTATTTGCTGTCCGGCTCTCAGGTCGGCCCTTATAATTCAATCCGCCAATGAAAGCCCGAAGTGTGGTACTGCCTGCTCCGCCCGTCCGCCGGGGGCTGGCCTGGCCAAGCCATTCGTGGTAGCTTGGGGCAGTACCGCGCCCGGCCCCTTCCCGGAGGTGTAACTTGGAACTGATAGACGGCGTGCGCACCAAAGAACTCAAGGTCATCCCCGACGAGCGGGGGCGGCTGATGGAGATACTGCGGAACGACGACGAGATTTTCGTGGGCTTTGGCCAGGTCTACCTGACCACCACCCTGCCCGGGGTGGTCAAGGCCTGGCACCTGCACAGGCTACAGACCGACAACGTGGCCTGCGTGGCGGGCATGATTAAGCTCTGCCTCTACGACGACCGCCGGGACTCCCCCACCTTCGGCCATATCAACGAGTTTTTCCTGGGCGTGCACCGGCCGCTCTTGGTGCAGATACCTCCCCTGGTCTGCCACGGCTGGAAGTGCGTCAGCCTGGAGGAGGCCCTGATCGTCAACACCGTCACCCGGCCCTACGACTACCAGGAGCCCGACGAGTATCGCCTGGACGCCCACCAGAGCCACATCCCCTATGACTGGAGCCGCCAGGACGGCTAAGCCCCCCGGGGCGGAAGGGCAGGCCATGTCACCCCACCAGGCACGGCAGGGGACCGAGGCCCGGGCCAAGGCCAGGGCGGGCCTGTACCGGCAGGGGGCTGTATCCCTGCTGCTGGGCCTGGCGCTCTTGGCCCTCAACCTGGCCTATTACCGGGGCCGCTGGTGGTTCTGGTGGCCCCTGTTGGGCCTGGCCATCCTGTGGGGGATCAGGGCCGTGCACGTCTTCAACCACCGCCGCTGGGAAACCCTGGAGCAGCGCCAGCTCAAGGAAGACCAGGACCGCGAGGAGCGCACCCGCCAGATCGTGGACGACTAGGGGCCTCCCATAATCCGACTGGCTTCGCCGGGAGCCGTCAACGTCCGCTTGGACGGCAGCCGAGCCCGACCCGTTTTGCCCGCCGCGGCACGCGGCCTACTCCCCGAACTTCAGGCTGAGCTGGCGTCCGCCGTCCTCGTCCTCCAGCTTGACCTTGATGTCCAGGTTGTCGCCGGCCAGGCCCAGGGCCAACAGCCCCTGGCCGGTGCCGCCCTCCAGGTGCAGTATTTCCCCGACCATGGCCAGGACCCGTGCCCCCACCGCCGGCCCCGGCGAGGGCAGGGTGGCCTCGCGGTATTTGGCCGTGACCACGGCCCGGCCCTGGGCGTCCAGGGTCAGCTCGATCTTTTTGGCCCCGGCTCCCACGGCGTGCAGCACCGCCAGGGCCAGCCACTTGATGGCCGCCTCCTCCTGGTCGGCCTCGCCGGCCAGGCCGGACATGGCCTCCAGGGGGTTGCGGTTGGCGTAGCACTGGGCCATCTCCTGCACCTTGAGGTGCGGGTTGCGCCTGTCTTCCATGGCTGCCTCCTCTATTGGCTTTGATGCCTTGGCCGCCGGGCGGCCGCTACCAGATCTCGCCGGCCTGGCGGGGGGGCAGGAGCGGGCTTTCCTGGGTCAGGGCCTGGTTGCGGCCGGCGCGCTTGGCCGCCAACAACCGCTGGTCGGCCAGTTGGATGATGCCGTGCAGGGCCTGGCCCACCTCGCCCCGCACCGGACCCAGTGCGCCGCCCAGGCTCAGGGTCACCACCGGGCCCTCCCAGGGCGCGCTCCGCACGGCCAGGCGCAGCTTCTCGGCCACCCTGGTCAGGCCCTCCTGGTCCACGGGACCCAGGTAGATAATGAACTCGTCGCCGCCGTAGCGCCCCACGATGTCCGAGGAACGCACTCCCTGGCCGATCACCGCGGCCACCTGGCGCAGCAACAGGTCGCCCGCCTGATGACCACCCTGGTCGTTGACCTCCTTGAAGCCGTCCAGGTCGGCCATCAGCACTCCCACCTGGTCGCCGTGGCGCTGGGCCAGGTGCAACAGGGGCTGCACCACCCTGAAAAACCCGCGCCGGTTGAGCACCTGGGTCAGTTGATCGGTGGTGCTCTGCTGGGCCAGGAGCTTGTTCTCCCGCCACAGACGCACCAGCACCTCGCCGGCCAGCTCCAACTCCGGGCTGCCGCGTCCCCAGCGGCCCAAAGCCTCCAGGAATTGGTAGATATGGCCCTCGTAGGTCTCCAGGGGGGAATTTACCCCGTTGATCCGCCCCAGGCTGGCTGCGTAGTGGAACAGGGCCGCGAAGGCCGGGTGCAGCAGGTAGAACTCCAGACGATAGGCCACCACGAAGGCCAGGTTGATCTGGGTCGGCTCCAGGCACTGCTTCTCCAGAAGCCGCACCCGCGCCTCGACTTCCTCCAACTCCTGCGCCACCTGGTAGGGTTCCTCGAAGACCTGGGGAATCAGCCCCTGCTGGGCCAAGACCAAAAGCCTCTGCCAGAACTCCACGTGCTCCCGTTCCTCCCGGGCCATCTGCCGCCAGAAGCCGGCCAACTCGCCCCCGGCGAAACCTTCGGACAGGCAGCGGTACATCTCGGCGGCCAGCGAGTCAATCTGTAGGCATTTACGGATGATGGCGGTCATCACCTCTTCAGACATGGACCCCCCTTACGCCCCGTGGCTTACATAATTATCATTCCCATGTATTTTATAAAAATTAATCGCGGCGTAACCGGATGCAAGCCCCCCGCATGCTACGGGTGGCCAAACCGGCGGCCAACAAGGCCGGCCAGGGGAAAGGCCATAGCCGGCCCGGTTATGCGCACCGCGGCTCGCGGCCCGGCTTGGCCCGGTCAGGGCTCCTGCCAGGCCCCGAAGCGAAAGGTGTCGTAGCTGGCCGGTCCCCACAGGTAGCGCTCGGCCTTGGCCTCCACCTCGCGGCGGGCGGCGTGGTCGCGCCAGGCCTGCCAGGAGGGCAGGTCCTCCCAGGTGCTAATCACCAAGAGCTTGCCGGGGTCCTCCAGGCCGTAGAGGGTCTCGCCGGTGATGTAGCCGGGCTGGGCCACGGCCAGGGAACGCAACTCGCTGAGCACCAGGAGCACATCCAGCATGGTGCCCTCCTGGCAGCGGCGGGTTATGAGGACCTTAACCGCCATGACCGCCTCCTTTCGCGCCCAAGGGTGGGGGTGTGGACAATTGACCGCTTGGGGACGGGCCTGCCTGGGCCGGCCCTGGCCTGGGTCCGGCCGGGGAAACCCGGCCCGCGAATTTGCTGGTGAACATGGGTTGCGAGACTCTACTCATATGCTAGCAGATAGCGCGCGCGCCGTGGGCAATCACCTTGGCCGGTGACAAGCACCCGCGCCATGTCTTAGCATGAGGGGCCGGCGCCGGGACCGGCCAATACCCCCTGGGAGGCAGCCATGCGATTGACACTCTTGGGCGCTGGCGAGATCGAGCAAGCCCTGGACATGCAAACGGCCATGGAGGTCAACGCCCAGGCCTTCATGGCCCTGAGCCGGGGCCAGGTGCAGGCCCCCGAGCGCCTGCGCCTGGAGACCCCCGGGGGTGTGGGGCTCATCATGCCCGCCGCCCTGGAGGGCGCCCCCTGCCTGAGCGTCAAGGTCATAACCATCTTCCCCGGCAACCCCGGCCAGGGCCTGCCCACCAGCCAGGCCCTGCTGCTCTTGCTGGACGCGGGCAACGGCCAGCCCCTGGCCCTCATGGAGGCCGCCCGCCTCACCGCCCTGCGCACCGGCGCCGCCGCCGGGGTGGCCACCCGCCTCTTGGCCCTTCCCCAGGCCCGGGTGCTGGCCCTGTTGGGGGCCGGCGGCATGGCCTGGGACCAGGCCCGGGCGGTGCTGGCCGCGCGCCCCATCGAGGAGGCGCGCGTGTACACGCCCTCGGGGACCTCGGCCCTGGCCCTGGCCCAACGCCTGCGCGAGGCCTACCCCGGCCTGCGCGCCCAGGCCGTGGCCAGCCCCCGCCTGGCCGTGGAAGGCGCCCAGGTCATCTCCTGCGCCACCACCAGCCATCAGCCGGTCTTCGACCCCGCCTGGGTGGCCCCCGGCGCCCACATCAACGGCGTGGGCTCCTTCACCCCGGCCATGCGCGAGGTGCCCGCCGCCGGCCTCAAGGGCCTCAAGGTCTTCGTGGACAGCCGCCAGGCGGCCCTGGCCGAGGCCGGCGAGCTTATCGAGGCCATCGGGCAAGGGGTGTTGCGGGAGGCTGACCTGGTGGAGATCGGCCAGGCGTTGGCCGGCCAGGCCCCGGGGCGCGGCCATGAGCGGGAGATAACCTTCTTCAAGTCCGTGGGCCTGGCCGCCCAAGACGCGGCCAGCGCCCAGGCCGCCCTGGAGCGCGCCCGCCATTTGGGCCTGGGCCGCCAGGTGGAGTTATGATTTGCGATTGAGCCAAGCCGTATGGTTTTAGTTTTTCGCGGCACTGCCTCGGCACTTGCGATGTGGGCAGAAGAAAGCCCAAGCGGTTTCTTTTTGTGTCCCGCTCAGCCGCCCGGCCATACTGGCTTTGCCGGTGCGGGTGCCGGCGCGGGTAGGCCTGGCCGCCCAGGCATGGGCTGGGGCCGCAGACACCCGAGGACTTGACCGGCCTGGTTCATAGCAGCCCCCCGCCAGTGCCCTGGGAATGGCCGGGCTAAGAGCAAGACACGGGGCTGTGGTGGCAGAAAACAAAAGACATGTCGGCAATGGGGCGCCCCTGGCAAGACGCCAGACGGCCAAGGCCAAATGATTGCCGTCAACTTGTCCTAGGACCGGCGGCGGCCTAGAACCTGAACAAGGCCGACCCCCAGGTGAAGCCGGCGCCGAAGGAGGCCACAAGCACCAGGTCGCCGCGCTTGACCCGGCCGTCGCGCACCGCCTCGTCCAGGGCCGTGGGGATGGTGGCCGCCGAAGTGTTGCCGTACTTGTGCACCGTCACCACCACCTTCTCCAGGGGGATGCCCAGGCGCTTGGCCACCGCCTCCATGATGCGCAGGTTGGCCTGGTGGGGGATGAACAAGTCCACCTGCCCGCTGCTGATGCCATTGGCGGCCAGGGCCTCCTCGGCCACCTCGCCCAGGGCGCGCACCGCGTGCTTGAAAACCTCCTGCCCCTGCATCCTCACCACGCCCAGGCGCTGGTCCACCATCTCGTGGGAGGGCGGTATGCGCGAGCCGCCGCCGGGCACGTAAAGTAGCTCCCACAGGTCGCCGTCGGAGTGGATGTGGGTGGAGAGGATGTGCCCCTGCGCGGGGCCCTCCTGGGCGCCCAGCACCACCGCCCCGGCCCCGTCGCCAAAGAGCACGCAGGTGGCCCGGTCGCTGTAGTCAATGCGCTGGCTGACGATCTCGCCGCCCACCACCAGGGCGCGCCGGTAGGTGCCGTCGGCGATGAAGCGCATGGCCACGGCCATGCCGTAGATAAAGCCCGGACAGGCCGCGTTGACGTCAAAGGCCACCGCCCGCTTGGCCCCCAGTTGATGCTGCACCATGCAGGCGCAGGAGGGGCTCAACATGTCGGCGGTGCTGGTGCCCACCACGATCAGGTCCAGCTCGCCCGGCGCCACCCCGGCCATCTCCAGGGCCTTCTTGGCCGCCGGCGTGGCCAGGTCGCTCATGGCCTGGCCGGGCAGGACCATGCGCCGTTCGCGGATGCCGCTGCGGCTGACGATCCACTCGTCGCTGGTGTCCACGATGCCTTCGAAGTACGAATTGGGTATGACGCGCTCCGGCAGATGACAGCCGGTGCCCAGGATGCTGACCTTTGACAAAGCTGCTCCTCGCTTGCTGACGGCCATGGGCAGGCCCGCAGAGGCCCCCGCAGGGACGGGATGGTCGTTGAACGCGATTCAGCACCATATACCCTTCGCCCCGCCCGGTCAAGGCAGAGTGCCTCTGCGGTAAACGGGCCGGATGGGGTGGTGGGGTTGGCCCGGGGCCGGCGGCTCCCGCCGGGGGCCAGGGACACGCCCGGCGTGGCGCGGTTGACCCGGCGGCCTGGGTGGCGCTATCTTTTGGGCAGCCGCTCCATTCGCGACCACACCACCCACAAGGAGACCGCCCATGCCCCCCCAAAGACCCTGGGACGCCGACCGGGTGCGTTCCGTCTCCGCCGCCTACTGGGAAGCCTGCGCCCTGCACGCCGCCGTGCAGACCGGGCTGACCGCCGCCCTGGCCCAAGGCCCGGCCAGCGGCCAGGAACTGCGCCAAAGGCTCAACCTGGACCAGCGGGGCCTGGACATCCTGCTCAGGGCCTTGCTGGTCCTGGACCTGTTGCGCCTGGAGGGCGGGCTCTATCACCTCAACCCCCAGGCGGCGCCCAGCCTCACGCCGGGCCTGTCCACGGACATGAGCCACGCCATCCTGCACATGGCCGACATGGTCAAGGACTGGTCACAACTGGCCCAGTGCGTGCGCACGGGCCGGCCCGTGGAGCACCCCGCCCACGCCGGCCCCGGCCCCAACCCCGAGCGCCAGCACTTCTACCGGGCCATGCGCGACATCGCCCGCCAGCAGTCCCGGGGCCTGGCCGGGCGCCTGGGGCTGCAAGCCGGCATGCGCCTGCTGGACATGGGCGGCGGCCCCGGGGTCTACGCGCTCACCTTCAGCCAGGAGGTGCCGGGGCTGAAGGCCACGGTCTACGACCTGCCCGGCGCGGAGACCTATTTCCGCGAGGAGGCGGCCCATTACCCCGGGGTGGAGGTGGCCTTCCTCCAGGGCGACTATCTTGAGAACCCGGCCCTGGCCGGCGGCCCCTACGACGTGGTCTGGCTCAGCCAGATACTGCACGGCGAGGGGCCAGGGGCCTGCCAGGCCATGCTGGACAAGGCCGCGGCGGCGCTCACGCCCGGCGGCCAGGTGCTGGTGCAGGAGTTCGTGGTGCAGGTGCCCGGCCATCCCTTCGCCGGCCTGTTTGGGCTCAACATGCTGGTCAACACCGGGGAAGGCTGGGCCTACACCCTGGAGGAACTGACGGACATGCTGGCCCGGGCCGGCCTGGAGCGCATCGAGTACCTGGGCGCCACCAAGGAGGGCGGCCCAGCCGGTATCCTGCGCGGCTGGCGGACGGCATAGTCAATTGCGATGGCTTGGGGCTTGATTCATTCGTGATGCAAATGGGTCGAGGCGCGAAGCAGGGCCTGGGGCCAGGCTGGCGGGGCGGCGGGGCGAGGCTAGATGGTGAGGACCTTGCCGGCCACCTGCATGCTGGTGACGATGTCCAGCATGTTGGTGGTCTCGCCCACCTCTTTCTGCTCCAAGAGCCCGTAGTGGTTAAGGCAGGTGCCGCAGACCAGGATGCTCACGCCGCCCTGCTCCAGCTCCCGCAAGGCCGGCAGGGATTGGGAGCCCTGGCAGCACAGCCTCACCCCGGCGTTGACAAAGACCAGGCGCCACAGGGCCGGCCCCATCTCCTTGAGGGTGAGCAGGAAGTTCTTCATCAGGCCGGCGCCCAGGGCCTCGTCGCCCCGGCCCAGGGTGTCGGAGCGGACGAAGACCAGCACCCGCTCGGGTCCGGCGCAGGCCGCCTGGGCCGCCGGCGCCTCTTGCACCGGCAGGCTTTGGTCGCGCTGGGCGGTCAGCAGAAAGTCGCCGCCCTGGGGCGTCACCATGACCTGGTAGCCCTGGCTGTTCAAGAAACGGCTGACGTTCTGGCTGGCGGCCTGGTTGTCCACCAATATCCGAGCCTCCTGGGGGGCCTGGGCTTCCAGGAGTTCCTTGGCCTTTATCACCGGCTGGGGACAGGCCAATCCTCGACAATCCAGCATGTTTTCCTCCCGCTGATGGTTTGGATGGCCAGCGGCGGTCAAGCGCGAGGTTTGATCGCCACTTGCCATGCGGGCCATGGATGGCCCACCGGCCGCGCAAGCGCCCGGGAGGCCGGGCAAAAACACTATTTTGCCCGGCCGGTGGGCAATCAAAGCCATGGATGGCTTTGATTGCCACTTGCCTTGCCGGCAGTTTATACCAGAATGGCCGCCCCCGGGGGCGGAAGCCATAATTTTATGGCTAAATACCCAGAATTTATAGTATGGTAATAAGGCCGGGGTGTTCGCATGCACATACTCTGGCGGGAGAAGCTGGATCATGCGCAGAATATTCTTGTTTATCACGGCCTTGGCCGTGGGGGTCTGCATGGCCTCGCCGGCCTGGGCCTTGGGCGTCCTGCCACCCGAGGACCCCTTGCTGCCCAGCGAGCGCCTGCCCGAGGGGCTCCTGCTGGCCTTGAATCAAGAAAACCCGCGCTGGCAGCCCCAGGGCATCCTGCCCGCCGGCATGCCCGAGGTCTTCTTGGAGATGGCCCGCCTGGAGGGCGGCCAGGCCGCGCCGGCCAAGGCCCAGGCCCCGGCCAAGCAGTTGGCGGCCTCGGCCGCCGAGGCCGAGCCCGCCTCGGCCCTCTTGAGCCGTAGCGACCTCAACGCCAGCGTGCCCCTGCCCGACCCGGCCTTTGAGTTCAAGTCGGGCTCGGCGGCGCCGCCGGTGACGCCTCCCTGGCTGGATACCCAGACTTCCCACGCCGCCCCCACGCAGGGCCGCGGTACCCGTAACCTGCCCCTGGCCTTCTCGGCCAGCGGTCTGGGCGCCGACCCGCCCTCCCGGCCCACCGCCGGCCGCGCCGCTGGCCAGGGCCCCCCGGACAACGCCCCCTGGCTGCAGGCCGGTGGCCCCCTGTTCGGCGCCGACGGACGCATCCAGGAAGAAGACGGCCAGGGCGGCTTCCTGGCCCTCAAGTGGAACCCGGCCCGCGCCCTGGGCGTGACCGTGGGCGGCGGCCTGCAACGCTCCCAGGCCGCCGTGGGCAACGAGTCCTCGGCCTGGCAGGTGGCCAACGCGCCCCGGCCCGCCATGTCGCTCACCGACAACAACAGCGGCTACGCCAACACCGGCCGTTACAGCCGCTGGGCCGCCTACGTGGCCGTGCCCTACCAGCTAAGCGAGAAGCTGGGCCTGCAACCCGAGGTCAGCTACTACTACACCGACATGCCCGACCTGGGCGCCGTGGCCGGCAACGAGTGGGTCATGGGCCTGCAATTCACCTTCGGGTTCTAGCCGCCGTCACAACCCCCAACCCCCCCTGGCCCCCCGCCGGCAAGCCCAGCGGGGGGCCGGTCTTTTCGCCCCCCAGACTGCCGGGGCCAACTACCCCTCTCGCCCCGCCGCGCCCCCTGGCCTGGCCTCGCCGCCGTCCGGCAGGAGCACCATCTCCTGGCGGGGCAGGGCGGCGCTGACCGCCGGCTCCTGGTCGAAGCGCCTCTTGACCAACTCCAGCATGTCGCAGCGGGCCTTCCAGTGCTTGAGGTTGGGCACCCAGCAACGCCCGCCCAGGTGCACGCCATAGTCGCCCAGCTTGAGCACGAAGACCGTGGGCGCCGGCTTTTCCAGCACCCGCTCATCGGCCTTCATGATCTCCACCATCACCTGGCGGGCGCGGTCCAGGTCGTCCTCGTAGCGGATGGTCACGTCCAGGTCCACCCGGCGGTAGGGGGTGGTGTGGTAGTTGACGAGGGTCTCCTTGATGATCTTGCTGTTGGGCACGAAGACCACCTTGCCGTCGAAGGTGCGCAGGCGGGTGTACAGAAAAGAGATGGATTCCACCTTGCCGTAGATCTGGGCGGCCAGGACCACATCGCCGATGCGGAAGGGCAGGGTGGGCATGAAGGGCCGCAGCATCATGTAAAGGGCCGAGCCGATGAGCACCACCAGCAGCAGGCCGCGTACCAAGAAGCGGTAGGGCAGGCCCATTTGATGCAGGGAGGTCATCACCCCGGCCAGCAGCACCAGGAAATAGGCCACCCGCGCGGCGATTATCAAGGCCCGGGGGAACTCGCGCAGGCGCAGGTAGTTGGTCAGGCGCGCCAGCAGGGCCGCGCCCAACAGGCCCACGGCCAGAAACAGCCCGGCCCGGAACATCTCCTGCTTGACGGCCAGGCTCATGGCGTTGAGGTTCTCGACCCAATCGGGCAGACCGGTGACGTCCAGCATGTCATCTTCCTCCCGGGGTTGTGGGCAGGACCGCCGGAGGGGCGCCGCCGCCGGCTTCTGCCAATTGCCCAATTCTAGCCCCGGTGGGGGGGCCAGGGCAAAAAATGGTGGGCGGGGCTTAGGCCAGGGCGGGATGGCCGGTCTGGCGGGCGTAAGAGGATAGGAATTCCCGGTCGCCCGCGCGGCTGGCCTGGGACAGCTCCTCGAACTCGTCGGCCATCTGGCGCATGGCCACGGCCAGTTCGCCGGCCCGGCTCTCCATGTCTTGCAGGCAGCGTTGCAGCTCCTGGCAGGCGTCGTCCACGGTGATGCCCTGGCTGCGGCCGTTGCACAACAGGCGGTGGCGGCGGCGGAAGGCCCGCACCAGGCAGCCGCCCATGAAGGCCGAGAGCAGGGGCTCGGCGGCGGCCTGCTCGGCCAGGGCCACGAAGAGATGATCGGCCGAGGTGAGCAGGGCGGCGGCCTGTTGGCCCTGGCCGCGGGGAAAGTCCAACAGAGGGGCGGCGGCCCGCTGCCACAGGCGGGTGGCCCCGGCGGCGGCCAGGCGCAGGCCCTGGGCCACCTCGGCCAGGCCAGCGGCGTCCAGCCAGGCCTCCTGGTCCAGGCCGGCGGCCCGTGGCGGCTGGCCCGGCCCGCCCAAGATGGGCAGCAGGTCCTCCAGGCTGCCCGGGCGGGTGCCGGGCAGGCCCAGGCCCCGGGGCGAGGTGTTGATGGCCCCCTGGCCCAGGCGGGCCAGCACCCGCCCCAGGCCGTTGGCCGCCGCCGCCTGCTCCAGGCTGGAGACCACCGGCTGGCCGTCCATGCCCGGCAGGTTTAGTTCGCCGCCCTCCTGGCACAAGTCGGCGCCCACCAGGATGAGGGGCTGGCAGCCGGCCAGGGCCGCCACCTCGGCCAGGCGGGCCAGGCAGTGGTGCTGGGGGGTGAAGGAGGGAGCCAGCAGGCTGAAGTGGCCGGGCAGGGTCACCCGGGGGCCCAGGCACAGGAAGCGCGGTCCGGGATAGGCCTTGACCGTGGAGGCGTGGGCCACCTCCTCGGCGACCAGCGGGGTGGCGGCCAGGGCCTGGTGCTGAAAGCCCCAGAGGGGGCCTTGGCCGGGGTTGGTCAGGGCCACGGCGGTGGGCAGGATACCGGCCTCCAGCACCGTGGGCAGGGCGGCGTCGGTGCAGAACAGGGCCGCGCCTCCCACCAGGCCGGTCAGCCGCTCCAGGGACTCGCCCAGGGAAGGCCCCTGCTCCACCAGGAGGGCGGGTTTGCCGGCCAGGGAGCCGGCCATCTCCAGGGAGCGGCCCATGAAGGCCAGGTGGCAGAGGTTGCGCACCAGGTTGGCGCCAGCCGGCCCCTCCCAGTTCAGCGCCATGTCCCGGGCCTTGACCGCCTGGCCCAACACCCGGTACAGGCGGGCGCGGGCCGCCTCGGGCAGGGGGCGGCCATCCCGGGAGGCCATGGTAATCAGCTCCAGGCGCTCGGCCAGGGCCAGTTGGGGGTGGCGTTGCAGGGCCTCCTCCAGGGCGGCCTCGCTGGGGGCCAGGAGCACCAGGTCGCCCTCGGCCAGGTGGGGCTCCACCGCGAAGCGGCCCAGGCCCAGGGCCAGCACCTCGGCCCGGGGCTCCAGCAAAAAGACCTGGTGGCCCGGCGGCATGCATTTGATGAGCTGGCAGACCTCGTCCAGCAGCCCGCCGCCCACCACCACGGTGATGCCGCCCACCTCCAGGCCGCGTTCCAGCAGGGGATTGTTGTGCGGGGGAGAGGGGGTCAGATTGGCGGCGCGCTGGTGGCAGTGGGCGAAATCAGCCTCGGCCTCCAGCCAGCAGGCCACCTCCGGCGAGACCGAGGCCAGCACGGCGAAGTTTTGCCGAAGGCAATCCAACGAAAAGGGCATGCCACCCAAGGGCCCTGTCCTCGTTGTGGGTGCGCGGCGGGGGGTGCGGGGGCCCGCGCCGTCAGAAGTCAATGGCTTGGCGGAATCTTACCGTGGGGGTGGGGAGCTTTCAACCGCCAGGGTCTCGCGCTCGGGCAGGGCCTCCAGGCGGCCGCCCTTGAAGCGCAAAAGCAGACTGGCGCCGCCGGGGGCGCGGTAGACGTAGTGCTCCTCGTCGCGGAAGAGATTGACCATGAAGGAACGCCAGGGCCGGCCCCAGGCCAGCTCCACCTGCCACTGGGAGTCGCCGGGTGCTATGCGCCCGGCCAGCAGGCGTTGGCGCAGGGGCTGGGTGACGTTGGCGGCGGCCAGGCGGGCCAGGCGGGGGGCGTGCTCGGCGGGCGCCCCCGCAAAGACCGCCGCGCTGGCGGCGGGCAGCCAGGCCTCCTGGCCACCTGGCAGGCGCACCAAAAGGCGCCCGGCCTCCTGGCCAACCACCTCCAAGGCCTGGCCCGGGCTGGCCGTGCCCAACTCAGCGCCATGGGGATTGGTGAGCGGGGCGGCCTCCAAGACCACAGCCGTGTAGGCGGCGGACGGGGCGGCCTGCTCCTGGCCGGCCGCCAGGGCTGTGCCAGCCAGGGCCAAGAGCAAAGCCAGGAGGACGAACAGGCTAGATGCGCGGGTGGTGGTCACGGGCTTGGCCGTCTGGCCTCCGTGGGTGTTTACAGCCGTGAGGTCATCAGGCATGCGGCGAGCAATCACATGTCAGAATTAGTGTCTTTGCGAGCGTAGCGAAGCAATCTTCCGCTTCGTTCTTTATCTTCGTTGGTCATAATCAAGAGCGAGATGGAAGCTTGCTTCGTCGCATCCCTTCCAGGATGCTCCTCGCAATGACAGCCTCCCCTGAATTTTGAGCTGCTCGGCCATCTCTTGTGGGCCAGCGCCGGCCCCTCTAGCCCCGCCCCTCTCGCCAGGCGGCCACCAGCGGCTCCACCAGCGCCCAGATATCCTGGGCCACCCGCTCGGGCGGGCGGGCGGCTGGCACCACCTTGACGCGCCCCGGCTCGGCGGCGGCCTGCTCCAGGAAGCCCTGGCGCACGGCCTGGTGAAAGGCCAGGCCCTCGCTCTCCAGGCGGTCGGGCGCCAGGCCCAGGTCGCCCTGGCGTTGGTGCACCCGGCGCAGGCCCAGGTCGGGGTCCAGGTCCAGCACCAGGGTCAGGTCGGGCCAGAGGCCACCGCAGACCCAGTGGTTCAAATCGCGCACCCGCCGCCAGCCCAGGCCGCGCACCCGCCCCTGGTAGACCTCGCTACTGTCGGCGAAGCGGTCGCAGACCATCACCGCGCCCGTCTCCAGGGCCGGCAGCAGGACCTGGCGCACGTGCTGGGCGCGGTCGGCCAGGTACAAGAGCAACTCGGCCTCCTGGCAGGGCACCTCGCCCCCCAGGTCCATGAGCACGGCCCTTAGCTCCACCCCCAGGGGCGTGGAGCCGGGCTCGCGGCTGCCCAGGGCCTTGATGCCCTCCTGGCGCAGGCGCTTGAGCAATAGCCCCTGCTGGGTGGACTTGCCCACCCCCTCGCCGCCCTCCAGGGTGATGAACAGGCCGCGCCGGGGGGCCATGCCTAGGCCTTCTTGCCCTTGGCCGGCGGCGCCTGGTCAAAGAGGCTGGGCCGCTGGCTGGCGGGCTTGGCGGCCCGCGCCGGGGCCTCGGGCTCGGGCGGCGCCTCGGAGAGGACGGGCTCGGGCTCGTCGTCCCAGGGGGGCGGGCCGGTGTAGATGTGGCGTTCCAAGAGGCGGTGGAAGGCGCTCCAGTGTCCCTCGCCCGCCGCCTCGGCCTCGATGACCGCCTTGACCATGGCCGTCTTGGCGTCCAGGTCGTCCAACTGGTGCAGCACCACGGCCTCGGCCAATTTGGGCTTCTGGGGGCTGCCGAACTGTTCCTGCCCGTGGTGGCTGACGATCATGTGCCGTAGAACGCTGGCCAGGCGGGCCGGGAAGTTCTTGAGGCGGGCCAGGCGGGCGTCCAGCATGCGCACCCCCAGCACCACGTGCCCCTCCAGGCGGCCCAGGTCGGTGTACTCCAGCGGCGGCCCCAGGGTCAGTTCCTGCACCTTGCCCACGTCGTGCAACAGCGCCCCGACGATCAACAGGTCGCGGTCCAGGTGGGGATAGTGCTCGGCGGTGAGACTGGCCAGGCCGGCCAGGCTCACGGTGTGCTCCAAGAGGCCGTGCACGTAGGCGTGGTGGGCGCCCTTGGCCGCCGGGGCCAGCTCAAAGGCCTGGCGGAACTCGGGGTCGTCGAAAAAGGCCCGCAGGAGCTTCTTGAGGTGGGCGCTCTGCACCGACTGCTTGATCTGCCCCAGCTCGGCCCACATCTGGCCCGCGTCGCGGGGGCTCTTGGGCAAGAAGTCCGCCGCCCGGGCCTGGGGCGCGGCCTTAAGGCCGCTGAGCACCAGTTGGGTCTGGCCGTTGTAGAGCTGCACCTTGCCTTGGGCGCGCACCGGCTGGCCCACGGCCAGGGGCGTCAGCAGTTCCTCGGCCTGGTCCCAGAGCTTGGCCTCGGCCTCGCCCGTGGGGTCCATCAGGCGCAGGGCCCCGTAGGGCTTGCCGCCCTTGGTGGCGAAGATCTGCTTCTTGGCCAGCAGGTAGACCTCGTCCACCGCCTGGCCTTCCTTGAGCCCGGCCAAGTCCTGGCGCTTGTCGCTCACGAGATTTCCCCCCGGGCGGCGGCCACCGCGTTCTGGAAGATCACCTGCCCCAGTCCCGGGGCCAGGGCGTCGGGCTCCTGCCCCCGGCGGCGGGCCTGCTCGCGCGTAAGCGTCCAGTCGGGGTGCTGGCTGGCGCGGTAATAGCCCTCGGGGTGGGGCATAAGGCCGAAGACCCGCCCGCTTGCGTCGCAGATGCCGGCGATGTCGTTTTGGCTGCCGTTGGGGTTGTCGGGGAAGCGCCCGCCGGCCGGCCTGCCGTTCTTGCCCGCGTAGCGCAGGGCCACCAGGCCCATGGCCTCCAGGCGCTCCAGCACCGCCGGCTGGGCCACCAGCTTGCCCTCGCCGTGGCGCACCGGCAGGGCCAGGCGCTTGAGCCCCCGCGTGAACAGGCAGGGACTCTGCTGCTCCACCATCAGCTCCACCCAGCGGTCCTGGAAGTTGCCGCAGTCGTTGTTGGCCAGCGCCACGTCGCGTTGCCAGGCCCCGTCCAGCATGGGCAGGAGCCCCAGGTTCACCAGGGCCTGGAAGCCATTGCAGATGCCCATCACCAGGCCGCCGCGCCCCAGGAACTCCCGGAGTTGATCGCCCAGGTGGTTGGCCAGCCGCGTGGCCAACAGCACCCCGGCCCCATGGTCGTCGCCCCAGGAAAAGCCGCCGTCGAATACCAATATCTGGTAGTCGTCCAGGCGGGCCGTGGGCCGCGCCAGGGCCGTGCCGGTTAATTGGCTGATATGCACCCGGTCGGCGCTGGCCCCGGCCAGCCCCAGGGCATGGGCGGTCTCGAAATCGCAGTTGATGCCGTAACCGGCCAGGACGAGGGCGCGCACGGTCATTGGGGAAACCCTTTCTTGAAAGAAAGGGTTTCCCCAAACCCCTTCCCAAAGAACTTTATAGCGGGCGCGAATTTGGCTCGCGCCTGCGGCGCGGCCTCAAATTCGCGCCCTGCTAGCAAGTCTTGGCAATGGCTTGGGTAAGGCCTTGCTTTCAAAGAAGTGCTCCGGGTAGGTCAATGGGCCTACGGTTATGAAAATCCAGCAATAGTGTCATTGCGAGCGCAGCGAAGCAATCTCCCGCTTCGTTCTTTTTTCCCCCCGGCTTTTTGGCAAGAGCGAAGCGGGAGATTGCTTCGTCGCTACGCTCATCGCAATGACACCTAATTGCTGTATGTCGCAGAGCGCCGGCGGCCTCCCCGGCTAGACCATCTTACCAAAGCGCCGGGTGAAGGCCCGGCGCATCTCGGGGATGCTTAAGTCCAGCACCTTGACCCCGCCGGCCTGGGCCTTCAGCCGCCGCTCCTTGGTCACCTGGCCCAGGCGGGCGAAGGGCACGCCGGCCAAGAGGGCCTCCAGCTCCGCCGCCCGCCCCGGGGCCACGGTCAGGGCGAAGCGCCCCGTGGACTCGGAGAAGAGCCTCTGCATGGGCGAGAGCCCCTCGGCCCCGGCCAGGCCGTCCAGGTCCAGGCTGAGCCCCAGGTCGCTGGCCAGGGACATGCGGGCCAAGGCGTAGGCCAGCCCCCCCCGGCTGAGCACGCAGACCGAGGCCGCCAGGCCCCGGTCCAGGGCCTGGGAAACCGCCGCGCAGGTGGCCAGGGACTGGGCCAGGCCGGTCTGGGGCACCTTGAGCCCCGTTTGCCCCCACAGGCCGTAGAGGCTGGAGCCGCCAAGCTCGTCCTTGGTGGCCCCCAGCACATAGACCAAATCGCCGGGCAGCTTGGGCTCCAGAGTCTGTACCCGTTTGAGGTCTGGCACCGGGGCCGTGGCCGAAAACATCATGGTGGGCGGGCCGCTGACCCGGCGCACCAGGCCGTGGCGCCCCTTGAGGCGCCCGTCCACGTACATGGAGTCCTTGCCGGAGAGCAGCGGTATGCCCAGGGCCAGGCAGGCGTCGCGCAGGCCCCAGCAGGCCCGCACCAGTTGGGCGGCCTTGTAGGGGCCGTCGGGGTTGTCCGTGGGGTCGTGGATGATGGAGGGCCAGCAGAAGTTGTCCACCCCGCCCACTTGGGCCGGGTCGCCGCCCACGGCCACCACCCGGCGATAGCCTTCCTCCACGCTGGCCGTGACCATGTGATAGGTGTCTATGTCGCCGTAGTCGGTGAGTAGCACCTGGGCCATGGCCAGCCCAGCCTTGCCGGTGAGCACCGGCAGCAGCACCGCCGCCTCGCTGGGGATGTCGCGCCCGCGCCCCACGAAGGGCTTGATGAGGCTGGTGCCCTGCACCTCGTGGTCGTACTGGCGACTTATCCATTCTCGCGAGCACAGGTTGGGGCTGTCCACGAGGTCCAGCAGGAGCCCCGAGAGGTCGGCTGGTGGGGCAACCACCGGCTCGCTGAGGCCGCGCAGCTCCGGCGGGCTCCACAGGGCCTGGAACTGCCACTGGGGGAAGCCCTTCTCCAGAAACTCCACGTCCACGTAGGCGCACAGGTCGTCCCCGTGGGTCAGCTTTAGCTTGCCGTCGCCGGTGAAGCGGCCGATGACCGTGGCCTCCACGGCGTGCTTGTCGGCCAAGGCCAGGAAGGCTTGGCTGTCCGCCGGGGCCACGGCCACGGTCATGCGCTCCTGGGATTCACTCACCCATATCTGCCAGGGGTCCAGGCCGGGGTACTTGAGCGGCACCTTGGCCAGGTCCACCTCGGCCCCGGGGCTCAAGCGCGCCGATTCGCCGATGCTGCTCGACAGCCCGCCGCCGCCATTGTCGGTGATGAAGCGGATCAGGCCCTGGTCGCGGGCCTCCAGCAGGAAGTCGTGCATCTTCTTTTGGGTGTAGGGATCGCCGATCTGCACGTGGCCAGCCGGGGTGTTCTCGCTGTAGCCGGCGCTAGAGGCCGTCACGCCGTGAATGCCGTCGGCGCCCACCCGGCCGCCGCACATGAAGATCAGCTCGCCGGGGCTGGTCTTCTTGAGGTGCGAGGGCTGGCCGGCCACCTCCCGGGGCATTACCCCCAGGGCGCCCACGAATACCAAGCACTTGCCCAGGTAGCGCTCGTCGAATTGCAGAGAGCCCAGGGCGGTGGGGATGCCGCTCTTGTTGCCGCCGTCGCGCACGCCCTCGATGATGCCGTCCAAGAGCCGCCGGGGATGCAGGGCCGGCTTCAACTCGCCGGCGTAGTCGCGCGGCCCCACGCAGAAGCCCCACAGCCCGGCCACCAGCTTGCTGCCCAGGCCCGTGCCCATGGGGTCGCGGTACACGCCCACGATGCCGGTGATGGCCCCGCCGTAGGCCTCCATGTTGCTGGGGCTGTTGTGGGTCTCGGCGGTGATGACGTAGTTGTGCGCCTGGTCCAGGCGGGCCACGCCAGCGTTGTCCCACAACACGCTCACCACCCAGCCGCGCTCGGCGGCCAGGCGCTCGGTGGGGGCCTTGATGCAGCTCTTGAAGAGGTTGTCCACCACCTCTTGCTGGCCGCTGGCCAGGTCGCGGTAATGGAAGCGGCCGTTGAAGGTGTTGTGGTTGCAGTGGTCGGAGCGCCCCTGGCTGACGTACTCCAGCTCCACGTCGGTGGGCTCGTTCAGGCCCAGGGCCTGGCGCTGGGCCAGCACCGCCGGGTCGTGGAAGTAGGCGCGGATAACCGGCACGTCGGCGGGGTTGAGGAAGAGGTTGCGCTCGGCCGAGAGCCTAAGGAGCTCGGCGTCGCTGGGGATGGCTAGCGTCAGCACCGTGGGTTGGTGCCTGAGCTCCACCCGGGGCAGGATGATGCCCACGCCCGCTTGGGGGTCCCACTCCTGCCGGCTAATCACTCGCCAGGTCTGGATGATGGGGTTGGCCAGAAGCTCGGAGCAGATCAGCTCGGCCTGCTGGCGGCCCAGGCGGGGGGCCTCGATGAGGTACAGGCGCGAGTAATAGGCCGCGTCGCTGGGCTTCAGGGGCCGGCCCAGCACGTCGGCCATGGCCTCGCAGGCCGTGGCCGCCTCGTTGTCGCGCACCCCGGGCTTGAGCCCCACCCACAGGGCAAAGTGGAAGCCCGGCAGCACCTGGCCGGCCAGGGGGCTGAAGGAGCTTATCTCGGTGACCGGGTTGGTGAAGATGCGGGTTCGCACCTTTTCCAGGTCCGCGGCCTCCAGGGCGGTGTCCAGGGTGAGCACCCTGAGCACCCGGGCGCGCTCCACGCCAAGGCCCAGGTAGGCCCGGGCCTTGTGCTTCAATCCCCGGCCCGCCGGGTCGTGCAAATCGGGCCTGAGCCCTATCTCCAGCCGCTGGGCCATGTCTTATCACCCGCTTAGGGAAACGGCTTTTGGGAAAGCATCATCATAACAAGCCAGCCCGGCCAAGGCAAGGGCGGGCGCGCGCCGTGTGTTAGCAACGCAATAGTGTCCCCTTCAATTGCAAAGCTAAAATGTCCCCTTCATGGGAGACATAATAAGCATGAGCCAATCGGAGAGGGGACGGCACCACGCCTTGCGGATGGTTCTTGAGGGCAGGATCAGCCTG
>JACRDC010000087.1 GCA_016218705.1 Desulfarculus sp. | reverse complement strand
GGAGCCGGCAGCCTTGGCCCTGGCCGCAAGGCCACCCGACCCGTATATGCCAGCCCGGGCACCGGGCCATATTAAAACCCTTTTCCCGGAACTACCTCTGTACGGGAGCCGGCAGCCTTGGCCCTGGCCGCAAGGCCACCCAACCCGTATATGCCAGCCCAGGCACTGGGCTCGCGGCCTACTTGGCGCGGGCCTTCTTGATGTCCTCCAGGGAGGGGGCGGCGTCGGCACCGGAGATGGTGACGATATCGCCGGCGATCAGGAAGTCGTAGCCAGGCGCCTTCTTGGTCACGCCCATGTACATGGGCAATAGCGCCTGGTGGTCCTCGGCCCGCAGGGTCACCGGACCCACGGGGCTGTCCAGGGTCATGCCCTCGATGGCGTTGATGAGCTTTTCCTTGTCCAGGGAGCCGGCCTTCTTGTAGCCCTCGATGATGAAGCGGGCCGTGAGGTAGCCGTAGAGGGCGCCCACCTTGGGCTCGCGGCCGTAGGCCTTCTTGAACTCCTCCACGAAGGCCTTGTTGGCCGGCGTCGCGGGGTAATAGAAGAAGTAGTTGGAGGAGCCGATGACGCCCTCGGGTGCGTCCAGGCCCAGGGGCTTCAGGGTGGAGAGCTCGGTGGCGGTGTGCATGTAGAAGGGCACCTTGTCGTTGAAGCCGGTGGCCTTGGCGGCCTTGAGGAAGGGCACGCAGCCGGCGCCGCCGGTGGCGACGATGACCGCGTCGGGCTTGGCGGCCAGGATGGAGGTGATGTAGGGCGTGAAGTCGGGCTCGCCCACCTTCCACCAGGACTGGCCCAGAAGCTCCACCTCGGGCTTGAGCTTCTTGAGGTTCTTCCACAGGTCCTCGGCCAGGGCGTGGCCGTACTCATAGTCATCGCCGGCGATCCAGTATTTCACGAATTTCTGCTTGGCCAGGCCCACGGCCCCGGCCTTGCCGGCGCTAGCGGTGTTCTCGGTGATCTGGAAGACGTAGCGGTGGCCCTTCTCGCCCGAGAGTTTGTCGGTCTTGGCGAAGGTCGCGAAGAAGGGGATCTTCTCGTTCTTGACCAGGTCGGAGACGGCCAGCGCGGTGGCGCTGTTGATGGTGCCCATGAGGATGTCCACGCCCTCGCGCATGATGAGCTCCTTGGCGGCCGAGAGCCCCAGGTCCACCTTGAACTTGTCGTCGCGGGTGACGAACTCGATTCGGCTGCCCAGGACGCCACCGGCGGCGTTGACCTTGTCCACCTCCAGCTTGAAGCCGTCGCGCACGTCGTTGGTGTAGGTGCTGGGCGGGCCGCTGTAGGTGTCCACGATGCCCACCTTGATGGTCTTGGCGGCCAGGGCCGCGCCCGGGGCCAAGAGCAGGGCCAGCACGGCACACAGGCAGATCGCCAGCAAGGAGTGTTTCTTCATCTTAGACCTCCCTCATGGGTTCAAGGTATTGGTAGTGGCCCAGTTGGCGGGAGACCTCGGCGGCGGTCTCCATGACCCGGCGGGCCAGGTCCTGCAAGTTGGCCTCGCTGACCAGGCGGGGCTCGCCGTTGAGGCTCAAGGCCCCGGCCACCTGGCCGCCCTCGCCGAAGATGGGCGCGCCCACGCTGTCCAGGTTGACCAGGAACTCCTGCAGGGACAGCGAGTAGCCCCGCTGGCGGGTGACGGCCAGCTCCTCCAGCAGGGCCTGGCGGTCCACGATGGTGCGCGGGGTGAATTTTACCAGGGCCGCCTTGTCAAAGTAATCCCCAACCGCCTCCTGGGGCAAATGGGCCAGGATGGCCCGGCCCATGGAGGTGCAGTAGGCCGGGGCGGCGGCGCCGATGAAGGGGGCCACCGAGGCCTTGGACAGGGGCAGGGTGTCCAGGGTGACCACGATCACCCCCCGCTCCAGCACCCCCAGGCGCCCAACCAGGCCGGTCTCCCGGGCCAGGTAGGAGAGAGGTATGGCGGCCTTCTGGTTGATCTCCAAGGTGGCCAGGTGGATGGAGCCCAGCTCGTGCAGACGCATGCCCAGGCGGTACTGGCGGGTTTGGGGGTCCTGGCTCAGGAAGCCTTCCTGTTCCAGGGTGCGCACCAGGCCGTGCACGGTGCCCACGGGCAGGCCCATCTCGCGGGCGATTTGGCTGACCCGCAGGCGGGGGCGCGAGTAGGAGAACAGGGAGAGTATCCTGGTGGCCCTCTGGATGGATTGATTAGGCAAGCACGCTTACCTTTCGGTATATTCGAGTTTAATTGCAATACTAGGATAGGGGGTGCTGGCCTGTCAAGGAATAATGCGGGAGGGCCTGATTATAGTCAATATGTTGTAATAAATTACAATACAAGAGAAGGATCCGCCAGCGCCCAGCCCTGGTGACGCCCAGGCGTCGGGCGGAGCAGGGCGTGCCATGCTTGACAAGACCGGGGCGGCTTTTTATTATCTACGAGGTATAGACAAATATTACGTATTAGATTCGATTATATCGAATTAAGCTAGCGCCCCTTGAGGTTGGGCCGTGGCGGCAAGGAACAGCATGTCCGCAACCTGTTCGGTGGAGCTGCCCTGCGGCCAGCAGTGGCTCCAGGTGCGCCTGCCAGGGCATGCCAGGCACCTGCGTACCCGGCCGGCCCCGGCCCTGGCCGACCCCCTGGCGGCGGCGCGGGCGGCCCTGGCCAGCCCCATCGGCTGCCCGCCCCTGGCCGAGCTGGCCCAGGGACGCCGCGACGCCTGCCTGGTGATCAGCGACGCCACCCGGCCGGTGCCCAACCAGGTGCTGCTGCCGCCCATCTTGGAGACCTTGGAGGCCGCCGGCCTGGCCCCCGGGCGCATCACCATAATGGTGGCCACCGGCATGCACCCCCCCATGGACGCCCCCGCCCTGGAGGCCATGCTGGGCCGCGCCATCACCCGGCGCTACCAGGTGGTCAACCACGACTGCCGCCAGGGCAATGTGCTGGTGGAGCGCATAGAGGGCCAGGCCATCGAGATCAACGCCCGCTTCCTGGCCGCCGGCCTCAAGATACTCACCGGCCTGATAGAGCCCCACACCTTTGCCGGCTTCTCGGGCGGGGGCAAGGCTGTGCTGCCCGGCCTGGCCAGCCTGGAGACCATGCGATTCCTGCATTCCTATGACCTGGTGGCCAACCCGCGCCTGGCCACGGGACGCCTGGAGGGCAACCCTTTTCAGGAGCACATCACCCGGGTGGTGGGCCGCTTGGGGGTGGATTTCATGGTCAACGCGGTCATCGGCCAGGACCGGCGGCCCACGGGGGTCTTTGCCGGGCATTGGCTCATGGCCCACCGGGCCGGCTGCCAGGCCTGCCGCGGGCAGGCCATGGTCAGTCTGGAGCGGCCGGCCGACTTGGTCATCACCAGCGGCGGCGGCCATCCCCTGGACCACACCTTTTTCCAGGCTAACAAGGGCTTGCTCACGGCCCGTGGCCTGGCCCGCCCCGGGGCCACGGTGCTGATGGTGGCCGGCTGTCAGGGGGGCCTGGGCGAGGCCGAGTTCCGCCGCATCCTGGAGGAAAACCCCACCCCGGCGGCCTTCGCTGCCCGGCATGGCCAGGGGGGCCGCTTCGTCAAGGACCAGTGGGCGGCCCAGCGCTTCTTCCAGGCCAAGGAGCACTTCGAGCGCCTGCATCTGTACGCCCCTGGCTTGCCGGCGGCGGACTTCGCCCTGCTGGGAATGGCCCCCGTGCAGGACCTGCAAGGCGCCCTGGATAGCCTGTGCGCCCAGGCCGGCCAGGTGGTGGCCATACCCCAGGGCCCCTACCTGGCCGGCTCCCTGGGACCGGCGTATTAGTACAAGCCACCCCCGTGTTGTCAACAAATAGAACTGTCCGGTGTAGTAGCACATAAACTGTCCGGTTTTTTGCGCGAGGGGGAATCCCCGGAGGGCGTAGCCCGGAGGGGATTTCCCCTCGCGAGCCGCCGTGCGCCCCCCCTATGCGGCGG
>JACRDC010000086.1 GCA_016218705.1 Desulfarculus sp. | reverse complement strand
GGCCATCTGCGTCTTCATCGTCAAGGCCATCAGCGGCGTCTCCGAGACGGTGATCTACAAAGGCGCCTTGCCGTTCATTCTCAGCCTCTTCTTGTGCGCGGTGCTGCTCTTCCTTTTCCCCGGCCTGGCCACATGGCTGCCGGGCATCTTCATGAGCTAGCCGCCAGGGGGCAAGGCGGGGACCCCAGCCCCATAGCGCCCAGCCCGCGCCGACGCCGCCATAACCGCCCGGTGGCCGCGGCGCGGGTCCCCAACCCCGGCCGGGCGGCACGCGCCCGCCACCCGGCCGGGGGTCCTATAAAAGCTGACTAATTAATGTGGGGTCAGGCCTGGTCTTGCTCCAGGCTGAAGCGCCAGGCGCAGCACCAGTCCTGGCCTTGCTCATCGGGCGGGCAGCCCAGGCATTGGGTAACGATGCGCGCATCCAGGGCGCGGGCGAAGAAGACATGCTCCACCATGCCCGCCGAGCGGCAGGGATAGGGGGGCAGGCCCTTGCGCCGCCGTGCGGTCTGGATGCGGCACTCCACGATCTTCAGCACCAGGGAGCCGTCTTGGCTCCATTGGTAGGCATAGGTGTTTATCAGGGCCGCCGAGCGCAGGGGCAGGGCGGCGCGCAGCCCCTGCAGGCCGCACTGGGGCGGCAGACCCAGGAACAGGGCGATGTGGCGGGCCTCGTAGGGGGCGTAGCGCGCCCACACCGAATCGTTGGCGCGCTTGGCCAGGTCCATGTCGTAGAGGCCTTCCAGCTCCTGGAACCAGATGCCGTCGCCCACGTACCAGTTGACGGCCAGGGCGCGCACGGCCTGGCATAGCTCCGGCTGGCTCATGTCCTTGACCCGCTGGGGCACCCCCCGCGCATCCACCGCAAAGCCCAGCACCTTGCCCAGGCGGGCCATGACGTTGGCCATGGTCTGGGCGAAGACCCGCCGCTCGGCGGCGGGGAAGCGGTCGGCCTCCGTCTGGGCCTGGGCGGCCTGGAACCACAGGCCGTAGTGCATCCACGAGCGGTGCAGCATCTCCAGAAATAAATCCACCAGTTCCTGGTGCTCCAGGTCCTCCACGCCCGCGATGGGTCGTTGATCCATGCTTGATGCCTCCCTGCCGCTGGGCGCCGCCCCTGATACCAATATGCAATCAAAGCCATCCATGGCTTTGATTGCTGATCGGCCGGGCAAAAGCGTGATTTTGCCCGGCCTCCCGGTCGCTTACGCGCCCGGCGGGCCGTCCATGGCCCGCATACCAAGTTGCGATCAAACGAATAGTTTGATCGCAACTTGGTATGACTGCCTGGGGATTATAAAGGCAAAAGAAAAGGACGGGCCAAAATACCTTGGCGTCCCCAATGAAAAACCCCCGCCCTGTGGGGGGCGGGGGCCGGGGTGTCGCTGCGAGTTAGCCGGCTAGGCCACGGCGCTCTTGGCGGAGCGGCGGCGGGGGGCCTGGCCCGGGGCCTGCTCCTGGATGGCGGCCTGCTCCAGGCTGGGGGTGACCAGTTGCCAGGCCTGGGGGTCGGCCAGAAGCTTCTTGAACAGCTTGTTGTTCAGGTCGTGGCCAGACTTGTGGGCCTGGAAGCGGCCCAGGATGGGCCGGCCGACCAGGGCCAGGTCGCCCAGGAAGTCCAGGACCTTGTGGCGCACGAACTCGTCGGGGAAGCGCAGGCCGTCGTCGTTGAGCACCCGGTACTTGTCCACCACCACGGCGTTGTCCAGGCTGCCGCCCAGGCCCAGGTTCTGCTCGTGCAGGCGGCGCATGTCGCTAAGGAAACCGAAGGTGCGCGCCCGGCTGATGTGGCGGTCGTAGTCGCGCTCCGACCAGGAGAAGTCCAGGCTCTGGCGGCGGATGGCCGGGTGGTCGAACTCGATGGTGAACCCGATGCTCAAGTCGTCGGCCGGGGCCACGCTGACCACCTTGTCGTCCTCGCCGAACTCCACCTTGCGCAGCACGCGGTAGAACTTGCGGGGCCGGGCCTGGGCGGTGAGCCCGGCGCTCTTGATGAGGAAGACAAAGGGCGCGCTGGAGCCGTCCATGATGGGCACCTCGGGGGCGTCCACCTCCACCAGGGCATTGTCCACGCCCAGGCCGGCCAGGGCCGAGAGCAGGTGCTCCACCGTGGAGATGGTCACGCCGCCCTGGCCCAGGGTGGTGGAGAAGCGGGTGTCCACCACGTGGAAGACGTCGCCGGGGATGAGCGGGGCGCTGGTCAGGTCGCCGCGCTTGAAGACCACGCCGGTGTCGGGGTCGGCGGGGCGGATGCTTAAGTTGACGCGTTTGCCGCTGTGCAGACCGATGCCGGTGCAGGTGACGGTGCGATTGAGGGTGCGCTGGAAGAGCTGCATGGGCGGTTCCTTGCCGGTAATAATTCTGTCTGGCCCAGGCCCATGCAATAAACACACCAAGCACCCCCGGCGGCGGCGCCGGCTTTTTGCATATAACACAACGTTATTGCTTACTGTTTAAACGCCACAATTCCCAGGGGCCATTACGGCTTTGCCGCGTCCCACCCGGCCTGTGGCCAGGGGGCCACAGGAGAGGCCTCAGGGTGTGTCAAACAGCCCACCGGCCAGGGCCGCCTGATTGGCCCGCTCCAGGTCCTCGGGGTAGTTGACGTTGAGGAAGCTCAAGCCCTCCGGGTCCAGCCGGGCCACCTCGGCCGGGGCCAGGAAGCTGGTTCGCACGGCCCCCAGCAGCATGCGGGGCCGGCCTTCGCCGCTGTCCAGCAGGCGCTGGGCCGCCGGCAGGCAGCCCCGGGAGTAGTAGGCCAAAAGCGGCTCGGGCCAGCCCCGGGGGCCTTGGATGGCCAGGGCCTGGCAAAGGCCGTGGGCGGCGGCCAGGCGCGCCAGCAGGGCTGGCCGCACCAGGGGCAGGTCCACGGCCAAGAGGACCACCCCCCCGGCATCGCTGTCCAAAAAGGCCGTGACCAGGGCGGCCAGGGGGCCTTGGCCCGGCCAGCGGTCGGCGATGATCTCCCAGGGCAGGCCGGCGCAGGCCGCCACGTCCACGGTGACCACCAGCACCGGGAGCCCGGCCCGCTCCAGGGCGGTGCCGGCCAGGTCAATCAGCCGGCGGCCGGCCACGGTGCGCCAGGGCTTGCCACCACCCAGGCGGGAGCCCGGGCCGCCGGCCAGCACCACGCCCCTCAGGGGGCCGGGGTCTGTAGCGGGCGGGGGGCTCATGTTTCCAGAGGGGGGTGGCCGGCGGGCTCCAGCACCTGGAGCCGCTCCTGCTGGCGGTTGAGATACACCGCGCAGCAGCCGCAGGGGCCGCCGCACAGGGTCTCGGCCTGCTCGCGTATGTCGTAGCAGCGGCGGTGGGGCTCCCTGAAGGCCGCGCAGCGCTCCTTGTCGGCGCAGGCGAAGATGTTCCAGCAGGGGGCCAGCAAGAGCAGGTTGCGCAGGCAGGCCAGGGTGAAGCCATGCTCGTGGATGAGCTGGTTGATGCGCTGAATCTGGGCCACGTCAAAGTCGCTGTACAGGCGGTTGTTGGTCTTGGGCTCCCGGCGGGGCAGAATAAACCCCTCCTTCTCGTACTCGCGGATGCGCTTCTGGGAGAGGTTGACCACCCTGGAGACGTCGTTGATGAGGTACATGGGCTAAGCGGTCCCGGCGTGGGTGCGTGTAGAAGAAATTGCGTCCACGGGCGGGTTAATAGCACGCCCGCCGGCGGCCCGCAAGGGCAAAGCTCCTCGGATCAGGGCTAGCAGGGCGGTTCGGGCAGCGTGATGGGTTTTTGGCCGGTTGCCTTGAAGTGAGCGTCCACATGGTCAAGGAACACCGCCATTATGTTATGCCCAGAGCCGAGCCACAACACCAGACGGCCTGGCGCTTGGCACAATATCAAGTCGTCACCGCGATTGCCGGACTCGCCCCGGCACTGGGCGATCCTTTGCTCCGGCAGGTCCCAGATGAGGTAACGCGCCAGAGCGTCTATATCCTTGCCGTGAAACTCATAGGTGAGTATCTGGCCGCTGGCCTGCGAGAAGAACATGATCAGCCTGTGACCCTGGCTGTCTCTGGCCTCGAACATCTGGCACTGGTGGTAGCCGGACGCGGCCAAGGTCATCATTTGTTGACTCAAGTCGGGGGTAGCCAGGGAACAGCAGGCAAAGCTCAGCATCAGGAAAGCGCCCGACCATGCTCCTGGCTGGGAAGTGGCCACTTGCCAACCGCGCCCTTGCAGGTTGTCAATGACGGCCTTCTGGCCCTGGTCCCAGGGCAAGGTGGCTAGGATGTACTCGTCTGGCAGGACACGGGCCGCGCAGGGCACCGGCCCCAGGGCGCCCCAGATCAGGACCAGAGCCAGCCCGGTGCTGAGCAAGGATTTGAGCTGCATGATTTCCCCCCGTTTATCTTACATATGGATACTAACACGTTATACGGGGACCGCCAGGCCGGCCTGGACAACAATTTCGCCCCGCCCGCATGCTCCCCCACGGCTGGCGGCAGGTCTTGCGCCGCCGGGCGGCCTCGGGTTATGGTGGTGGCAACCTTGACGGAAGGCCCCAAGGCCGCCCTCCCGCCGCTCCCGCAGACCAGCGGCGGGGAGATCGCCCGCGCGCCAACGCCATACCCTGGCTTGGAGATGCCATGCTGTCCCAAAACAAGATCAAGTTTGTGGTGGCCCTGGTCCCGCTCCTGGCGCTCTTTCTGGGCTCCCTGGCCCTGGCCGCCCCCCAGGAGATCATGGACCAGGCCGCGGCGGCCTATACCCAGCGCGCCGACCAGGCCAAGGC
Organism: Desulfarculus sp.; assembly: GCA_016218705.1. GTDB lineage: Bacteria > Desulfobacterota > Desulfarculia > Desulfarculales > Desulfarculaceae > JACRDC01. Next base: position 12,958 of record JACRDC010000086.1, on the reverse strand, counting down.
CAAGCAGGCCGTGGAACTCTACGCCCAGGCCCTGGCCGCCGACCCCCAGAGTGACGAGGCGGCCTGGAAGCTCAGCCGGGCCTGGTACTGGGTGGGCAGCCACCTGCCCGAGGACCAGGCCCTGGAGCCCTTTGACCAGGCCGTGCAGGCGGCCAAGCAGGCCGTGGCCAGCAAGCCCGACTCCCTGGCCGGGCACTTCTGGCTGGGCGTGGCCTATGGCAGCTATGGCCGGGTCAAGGGGGTGATGAAGAGCATCTCCCTGGTGGACCCCATCAAGGAGGAGATGGCTTTCGTAATCAAGAAGGACCCGGCCTACGAGGCCGGCGGCCCCTACCGGGTGCTGGGGCGGCTGTACTTCAAGCTGCCGGGGCTCTTGGGCGGCGGCACCGACAAGGCCATCGAGAACCTGCGCATCGCCGTCAAGCACGGCCCCCAGCGCTGGCTCAACCACATCTACCTGGCCGAGGCCCTCATCAAGGACGGCAAGAAGGACGAGGCCAAGGCCCTGTTGGAGCAGGTGGTGGCCGGACCGGCCGAGGCTGGTCTGGAGCCCGAGTACGCCGACTGGAAGGCCGAGGCCCAGAAGCTCATCAAGGACCTGAAGTAGGCCGGCTGGCCTAGCGCAGGCCCGCCAACTGGCTCTCGTAGCTGGCCGCCGAGTAGGGCTCCAGGCCGTCCTGGATGGCCTGGGCCATCTTCACGCCCAGTTGGCGGGCCTCCTCCAATTGCTCCGGCGTGAGCCTGCGCAGCAAAAAGCCCCGCGTGGCCTCCTGGGCGCTCAGGGGATGGTCGAAGATGGCCCCGGCGTAGATATCGCCGATGAAGGGGCCGTTGACCAACAGGCCCACGTTCTCCTTGAGCCAGGGGGTGCCCAGGTCGCAGTACTGGCGGGCCTCGGGGGGGATCATGCCGGCGCTGAGGATGCTGGCCGCCGCCCGGGGCTTGCCGGTGAGCCGGGGCGCGGGGCAGCCCTTGAGGCCCATGACCTCGCCGGTGGGGGAGCACAGGCGAAAGGCCGCCCGCTCCAGGAAGGTGGTCATCAGCCCGGTGACAAAGCCCGAGTGTACCGGCGAGGCGAAGATCACCCCGTCGGCGGCCTTGATCTTCTCCAGGATGGCGGTCACGCCGTCCTCTATGGAGCAGGGCGCGATCATTGATTCCAGGTCCTGGTAGCAGGTCAGGCAGTTTACGCAGAAGCGTATATCGTGGTCCTTGAGCAGCACCATCTCGGTGGCGGCGCCCAGGGAGGCGGCACCCTCCAGGGCGGCCTGGCACAGGGCGCTGGTGGTGCCTTGGGCGCGGCCCGTGGCGTTTAGGGCCAGTACCTGCATGGCGGCCTCCTGTTCTGGGGGAATGGGTGTATTATCCCATAGGTTGACCGGGTAAAGATAGCCCGGCCCCGGGCCAGCCCCTTGGCTTGCCGGCCCGGCCAAAGCTGTCATAATCAACCCCGGAACAGGTATTGGGCCGGACGCCCGCCGGCCAAGGAGAGGCTGACATGCTTGATCTGCCCGAGCTGGGCCACGCCCCTCTCAAGCAGGCCCCGGCCATCGCCGACCCCACGGTGCCCGGCTTCATGGGCGCGGCGGCGGCCTGCGGACTGCGCAAGGACGGCCGCGAGGACTTGGCGCTGATCGCCGTCCAGCGGGCGGTGCCGGCGGCCGGCGTCTTCACCCAGAACAAGCTGCCGGCGGCCCCCGTGCAGGTGGCCCGGCGCCACCTGGCCCAGGGCCGCCTGCGGGCCATCCTGGCCAACAGCGGCGGGGCCAACGCGGCCACCGGTGGGCCTGGGGTCGAGGCCTGCCTGCGCTGCTGCCAGGAGGCCGGCCGCCAACTGGACTGCGACCCCCACCAGGTGGCGCCCTGCTCCACCGGGGTAATTGGCCAGTTGCTGGACGACGCCAAGGTGCGCGCCGCCCTGCCGGGGCTGGTGGCCGGGCTCTCGCCCCAGGGCCTCAGCGAGGCCGCCGGTGCCATCATGACCACCGACGCCTTCCGCAAGATGGCTTTTGCCCAGGTGGAGATCGCCGGGCGGCCGGTCCGGGTGCTGGGCATGGCCAAGGGCGCGGGCATGATCCGCCCGGACATGGCCACCATGCTCAGCTTCGTGCTCACCGACGCCGTGGCCACCCCGGCGGCCCTGGCCCATATCCTGGGGCCGGCGGCGGGCTTGAGCTTCAACCGCGCCAGCGTGGATGGCGACACCTCCACCAACGACACCCTGCTGCTATTGGCCAGCGGCCAGGCCGGCCATGCCGAGCTGCGCCCCGGCGACAGCGGCCTCATGGAGTTGGGCCGGGCCGTGACCCGGGTCTGCCAGGACCTGGCCACCATGCTGGTGGCCGACGGCGAGGGCGCCTCCCATCTGATAAGGGTGCTGGTGACCGGCGCGCCCCAGGCGGCCCAGGCCCGGGCGCATTGCTACGCCATCGCCCACTCGCCCCTGTGCAAGACCGCCTTCGCGGGCAACGACCCCAACTGGGGCCGCCTGGTTTCCACCCTGGGCGCCGAGGCCGGCCGCCAGGGCTGGCCCTATGAGCCGGCGCGGCTCAACCTGTGGATCGGCCAGGCCCACCTGTGCCAGGACGGCCTCCACGGCGGGGCCGAGGCCGAGGCCCAGGCCGCCCATGTGATGAAGCAGCCCCGCTACCAGATCCACCTGGACCTGGGCCTGGGAGAACACAGCTTCTGGGTGCTCACCAGCGACCTGGGGCACGAGTACGTCAACATCAACGCCGACTACCGCAGCTAAAGGCCGCCCAGGCGGCCCGAGGGGGATGAACCCATGAAACGCGCGCCCATGCTATTGATACTCTCCCTGGCCCTGGGGCTCCTGACCCTGGCCGCCCAGCCGGCCCCGGCCCTGGTCAAGCCCGGCAAGCCCCTGCCGGCCCTGACCCTGCCCGACGCCGCCGGCCAGAGCCACGACCTCCAGGCCATCACCAAGGACAAGGTGGCCCTGGTGGTGTACTGGTCCGTGACCTGCCCCCACTGCCAGCGCGAGATGCCCCACATCCTCTCCCTGGCCAAGCGCCTGGAGGGCAACCCCTTCGTGCTGGTGCTGATAAACACCGACGGCCAGGCCATGGCCAAGGTTGTCCAGGGCTACGCCGCCGAGCACCGCCTGCCCCCGCCCCACATCATGGACGTGGGCGCCAACGACTCCCTGCCCTTTGCCGACGCCTTCGACATCGTGGCCACCCCGGGGGTGCTGGTCTTTGACCGCGCCGGCAAGCTGGCCCACGCCCAGGAACTGACCGTGGACATGGACAAGCTGCAAAAGGCCATCGAATCCTCCTTCTAGGCCGCGAGCCGCGGCGGGCGATAACGGGTCGAGTGGCGCTGAGATACTGACCAAGGCCGGCGGCTCCCGGCCCGCTGCCCCGGGCTGGGCATAACGGGTCGGTCGAGGCTTTTGCGCAGGCCCAAGCCGGCGGCTCCCGTTGCGGGGCTGATACCAGTTTAGCAACGATCAAAAAGTATTAGGTTGTTGGCTCTTGATCCGGGCATCCTCTGGCCGGCGTGTTTTGGTTTTTAGGCCGCCCAAGCCCCGTGTCCCGCTCTTAGCCCGGCCATTCTTAGGGCACCGGCAGGGGGCTGCTATGATCCAACCTGGGGAGGGATAGGGGCTCCCTGCGGCCCCTGCCAACGCCAAGGCGGAGAGTCCCCCCCACGCCGGCACCCCGCATTGGCAAAGCCAGTATGGCCGGGCGGCTCTAGCGGGACACAAAAAGAAACCGCTTAGGTTTTCTTGAGCCGCCTGACTTGTAAGGGTTGTACCCAGAGGAAATATGCCGAAAACCATGCGTCCGATCTGAAATGCGTATAAATAGTGCAGAACGTAGGGCTGGTTAGCTTTAGCGTAACCCGCCGCGTACCTTAGGGAGCTGTCACCCCAGCCCCGGCCATGGCCCTTGCATGCCCGCCCGGCCAAGGATATGCTGCCAGCATGTTGCGCCAACAAGAAAATAATCTGCCGCTCTTGCGCTTCGTGGCCCTGGCGGGCATGGACCGCCTGAACCACGCCGTGACCACCCGCCACGGCGGGGTGAGCCAGGGGGCCTTCGCCTCCCTGAACCTGGGGCAGAGCTGCGGCGACGACCCCACCGCCGTGGCCGCCAACCTGGAGAGCCTGCGCGAGAGCCTGGGACTCACCCGCCTGGTCTGGGCCAGACAGGTGCACGGCACTGGCCTCTTGGCCGTGGACGGCCACGAAGCGGGCCTGCTGGGCGAGGCCGACGGCCTGGCCACCGACCAGCCCGGCGTGGGGCTACTCATCAAGCAGGCTGACTGCCAGGCCGTGGTGTTGGCCGCGCCGGCGCGCGGGGTGGTGGCCAACCTGCACATCGGCTGGCGGGGCAACGTGCAGAACATGGCCCGGCGCGGGGTGGAGTTCCTGCAAGAGCGCTATGGCGTGGACCCCGGCGAGCTGTGGGCGGGCATCTCGCCCAGCCTGGGGCCTTGCTGCGCCGAGTTCGTCAACCACGCCACCGAGCTGCCCCAGGACTTCCTGCGCTACCGCCTGTGGGGCGACAACTTCGATTTGTGGCAGATCACCATGGACCAGCTCTGCGAGGCCGGGGTGCCCATGGCCCAGATCGAGATGAGCGGCATGTGCACGCGCTGCGCTGGGCAGTTCTTCTCGTATCGCAGAGAGGGCGTGACCGGGCGTTTCGGCACCGTGGTGGCGCTGCGATGAGCACCTGGGCCCAGGTAAAAGAGAACAAGAAGATCGGGGAAGGAATATTCCGCCTGCGCTTGGAGGCCCCCGATATTGCCGCCATGGCCCAGCCTGGCCAGTTCGTGATGCTGCGGGTCAGCCACGGCCTGGACCCTCTCTTGGCGCGGCCCTTCTCTATCCACGGCGTGGACGGCGGCGACCTCTTCATCCTCTACAAGGTGGTGGGCAAGGGTACCCGGCTCCTTAGCCTCAAAAGGCCGGGCAACAAGACGCTCAGCCTGTGGGGTCCCCTGGGCAAGGGCTTTGACCTGGACATGCAAAGGCCGGTGTTGGTGGCTGGGGGCATGGGGATAGCGCCCTTGGCCTTTGCCGCGCAAAGGCTGGGGAGTCAAGGAAAGGAAGCTCCCTTGCTCTGTGGGCTCCTAAGCACGAAGGGTTTTGAGAACCTGACGGGTAGTATTTCGGCCCTGGTGGAGGCCACCGCCGAGCGCGGGAGGGTTACCTGGGCCACCGAGGATGGCAGCGCCGGGCACCACGGCCTGGTCACGCACCTCCTGGAATCGGCCCTTTCCTCCTTTCCTGATTCTTCTCCCTGCGGCGGCGTACTGGCCTGCGGACCCATGCCCATGCTGAAAGCCGTGGCCCAAATCTGCGCCCAGCATAAGGTACCCTGCCAGGTATCCCTAGAGGCCCCCATGGCCTGCGGCCTGGGCGCCTGCCTGGGCTGCGTGATACCAGCGACCGGCGGCGGCTATGTGCGGGCTTGCCAAGAAGGGCCAGTGATGGACGCCAAGGCCGTGGATTGGGAGAGGCTGTGAGAAGCGCGGCTGCCAAAAGCGGGCCAGGACGGCCCGCCGCCGCGCCGCCAGGCGCGGCGGGAGGCGGCCGGAATTTACTTCCGGCAGCCGATGGTCGCCCAGGCCAGGACGGCCGGGGCGACCAGGTAATAGCCGCCTGCCTGGGCTGCGTGATTCCCGCCGCTGGCGGCGGTTATGTGCGGGCCTGCCAAGAAGGGCCAGTAATGGACGCCAAGGCCGTGGATTGGACGCGGCTGTGACCCTGCCCGGGGCATGCCCCATGGGCCGGCCAGCGGCTGTTTTGGTCTTAATGTAGGGGCGGGGTTTATCCCCGCCCTCCGGCACGAAAAACAAGACGGGCGGGGATAAACCCCGCCCCTACACCGGAAAGGCAGCCCGGCCCCTTGTCCCCGCACCCCAGAGCCGCTGGCAAGGGCAATAAGCCGGGGATGGACGGCGCCAAGGGCTATATGTTGAATTGGGGGCGCCCATGACCCTGGCCGAGCTGTGGCAGGACTGGCGGGTCTCGGTCTTCCTGGCCTGCCTGTGCTGGGGCGTGTGGGGGGTCTCCGGCAAGGTGGCCGTGGCCCGCCTGGGCTGGCCCACGGCCATGGTCCTGGGCTGGGTGGTGGGAGTGCTGGCCGTGGCCCCCATGGCCCTCAGGGGCTTCCGCTGGCAGGGGGTGTGGGCGGCGTTGCCGGTGGTGCCCTACGGCCTGGGCGGCGCCCTGGGGGCGATGTTGCTGCTGCGCGCCCTGGAGCGCGGCCCGGTGTCGGTGGTGCTGCCGGTCAGCGAGTTGTGGCTGGTGGTCAGCACCCTCTTGGCCGTGGTCTTTCTGGGCGAGGAACTGACCTGGACGCGGGGCCTGGGGCTGGTGCTGGTCATGGCCGGGGCCGGCCTCTTGGCCAGATAGGACACGAACGCCATGAGCCAAGACATGGAGCAGTCGCCGGACCTGGAGCAGTTTTTGGTGCCCGCGCCGGGCATCCAGTGCGAGCACCCCGAGGTGTTCAAGCTGGCCCGCTCCCTGGCCCGGGGGGCCAGGAACGACATCGAGGTGGCCCGCCGGCTCTTCGAGTTCGCCCGCGATAGCGTGCGCTACAGCGTGTACGTGCCCTTCTGGGAGCTGGAGCACTACCTGGCCTTGAACACCATCGCCCGAGGCTTCGGCTACTGCGTGCAGAAGTCGGCGCTGTTGTGCGCCCTAGCCCGCTCCCTGGGCATCCCCAGCCGCCTGAGCTTCGCCGACATCCAGAACCACCAGGTGCGCGGCAGCCTGGCCGAGGCCCTGCCCCAGGGCATCATCTACTACCACTGCTTCCTGGAGTGGTACGTGGGCGGCCGGTGGCAAAAGGCCACGCCCTCCTTTGACCGCGCCCTGACCGAGGAGCTTCAGTGGCGTCTGGTGGAGTTCACCGGCACCGGCGACGCCATGTTGCCGGCCACCGACCTGGCCGGTCAGCCCCACGTCACCTATCTGCGCTACCACGGCTGGCGCCTGGGGGTGCCCCTGGAGGAGTTCCTGGCCGCGACCGTGAAACACTACGGCCAGCAGGGCCTGGAGGACTGGAAGGCCCGCTGCCAACAGCGGGGAGGCCCCCGGTGAGCCAGCCCAATCTGGCGGTGACGGTGGGCCGCGACAGGCCGGTGCATCTCAAGAACCCGGTCATCGCCGCCAGCGGCACCTTTGGCTACGGCTTGGAGTACGCCGGCCAGTTGGACTTGGCCGGCCTGGGCGGGCTGGTAACCAAGGGGGTAAGCCTTAAACCTCGTCAGGGCAACCCGCCGCCGCGCATCTGCGAGACCGCCGCCGGCATGCTCAACGCCATCGGCCTGGCCAACGTGGGCCTGGAAGTGTTTTTGCGCGACAAGCTGCCGGCATTGAAACCCCACGGGGTGCCAGTGGTGGTCAATCTCTACGGCGAATCGGTGGCCGAGTTCGTGGAACTGGCCCGCGCCCTGGACCAGGCCCCCGGCGTGGCCGCCCTGGAGCTGAACGTCTCCTGCCCCAACGTCTCGGGCGGGGGCATGGCCTTTGGCTGCCACCCCGGGCCGGTGGGCGAGATCACTAGCGCGGTGCGCGCCGCCACGGCGCTGCCGTTGTGGGTCAAGCTCACGCCCAACGTGGGCGACATCGTGCCCATCGCCTTGGCCGCCCAGGCGGCCGGGGCCGACGCCCTAAGCCTCATCAACACGCTGCTGGGCATGGCCATAGACGCGCGTAGCCGCCGCCCCCGCCTGGGCAACATCGTGGGCGGGCTCTCGGGGCCGGCCATCAAACCCGTGGGCCTGCGCATGGTCTGGCAGGTGGCCCGGGCCGTAAGCATCCCCGTGGTGGGCATGGGCGGCATATTGAGCGGCGAGGACGCCGCCGAGTACCTCCTGGCCGGCGCATCCGCCGTGCAGGTGGGCACGGCCAACTTCGTGGACCCAGGCTCCTGCCTGCGCGTGGCCCAGGAATTGGCGGCTTTTTGCCAGGCCCAAGGCATCGCCGACGTCAACGAGCTGAAGGGCGGGCTCAAGGTTTAACGCCGCCGGCCAGATTTCAACCCTTAACCCAGCAACCATGGTGGACGAGAAATGATGATCCCCAAGGCACCCGGTAGCGAGATGACCCTGGAAGAGCGCATGGCGGGCGTGACCCTCTTGGCCCTGGAGATGGAAGGCGTGCTCAGCGATGGCTACCTGTTCACCAACGGCCAGGGCGCCCAGGCCGTGCGCACCTGCCGGGCCGACGAGCTGGGCCTGGAGGCCTGGCGCCAGGAGGGCCTCAAGGTGGTGCTGCTGGCCCGCCAGGGCTTCGCCCCGGCCCGGGCCTGGGCCGAGGCCGCCGGCATTGACCTACGCGAGCACCAGGGCAAGAAGCAGCCGGCCCTGCAGGTGGCGGCCCTGGAGTTCGGCGCCCCGCCGGCCCAGGTCTGCTACGTGGGCTCGGACCTGGACGATCTGCCCGCCCTGACCATGGTGGGCCTGGCCGCGGCCCCGGCCGACGCCCACCCCTGGGTGCGGGACGCCTGCCATCTGGTGCTGGGCCGTCCCGGCGGTTCCGGCGCGGTGCGCGAGCTGGTGGAGCGCATCCTGGACGCCCGCCGGCCCCTGGCCTGAAAGGGGGCGGCCGTGTTCGACTCCGAGCGCCCCCAGGTCTACGAGGAGGTCTACGCCGGCCTGGTGGCCCGCCTGGCCACGGCCGACCTCAAGGCCCCGGCCATGGGCCTGGGTCTGGCTCAGCAAGACGGCGCGGCGCGGGTGCCGCTCCTGGGCCGCGACTACCTGGTGGACCGGGCCGGGGTGCGCGCCGCCGACGGCGCCCCGGCGGCCTTCACCCACCGCATCGTGCTGGCCTACTACCTCTTGCACGGGGGGCGCGGCGAGCCGGCGGGGCGCTTCGTGCCCTACCGCGAGCTGCCCGGCGGCGCCGACTTCGCCCGCAACATGGCCATCACCGTGGAGGGGCGCCTGGCCGGCGCCTTCTCGGGGCGCCTGGGCCAACTGGAGGCCGCCTGCCAGGCCCTGGGCGGCGCGCGGACGGCCACCGAGGCCCGCGTGGACCTGGCCATCGCCTTCACGGCCCTGCCGGGCCTGCCGCTGATGGTCACCTTCAACGACGCCGACGAGGACTTCCCCGCCGAGGCCAAGCTCTTCTACGACCTGACCGCGCCCAATTTCCTGGACTTGGAGTGCCTGGCGGTGCTGGGGTTGATCCTGGTGCTGGAGTTGGAGGCCGCCGGGGCCTAAGGCCGGGTAGGTCCCGCCAGGCTTTTTGTGGGATCATGCCCTAGAAGCTCTGGAAAGCACTGGCTTTTGAGCGCCGAGCCACGTAAAATGGCACCAATGTGGCACAGTGGCGGCCTGGGGCCTACTCCCAGGGGCCGAAAGCCTTGCCCTGGGCACCGGCCCGGGGCGACGACCAATCCTTTGGCCAGGCAGGCATGAGACTCTTGCTGCACATCTGCTGCGCGCCCTGCGCGCTGATGCCCGTGCGGGAGTTGCGGCGGGAAGGCGTGGACTTGATGGGCCTGTTCTACAACCCCAACATCCAGCCCTACACCGAGCACCGCCGCCGCCTGGAAACCCTTACCGGCTGGGCCGCCGGCGAGGACCTGCGCCTGATCGTGCAGGACGACTACGACCCCCAGGCCTGGCTGCGCCAGATGGTCTTCCGCGAGGCCGAGCGCTGCCGCCTCTGCCTGCACCAGCGCCTGACCCGCGCCGCGAGCGTGGCCCGCCAGGGCCGCTACGATGCCTTCGGCACCACCCTGCTCTACAGCGTGCACCAGCCCCACGAACTCATCACCCAGACCGGCCAGGCCGTGGCCGCCCAGCAGGGGGTGGAGTTCTTCTACCGCGACTATCGCCCCCACTGGCGCGACGGCCAGCGGCAAGCCCGCCAACTGGGGCTATACCGCCAGCCCTATTGCGGGTGCATCTACTCCGAGCATGAACGCTACCAGGGCCGCGCCAAAGCGGCGCGCCCTTCCCCCAACGCAGGCGAGAGGTAGTCCCATGGCAGCCAAACCCCCGGAGATCACCCTGGAGCTCAGCGGCGGCTCGCTGACCATCAAGACCGCCGAGGCCATCTACCGCATCGTGGTCACCTCCTCCGCCGGCGCTCCCGCCATCCCGGCCCCCGCCGTGGCCCCCGCCCTGCCGGCCCAGCCCGCGCCCCAGGCCCTGCCCGGCGCCGAGGACGACTGGGGCGAGCCCGAGACGGCCGCCCCACCCGCCGCGGCGGGCGAGCCCGACGAGCACGACGCCGAGTACTACCGCGACCTGAGCCACGACATGTACCGCGAGGTGGGGCGCCTGGCCCGGCGCCTGAGCATGTCCATCCGCGACGTCAAGATCGAGAAGATGGACGACTTCGACCTCTCCAGCGCCGGCCAGCGACTGGAGCAGGCCAAGGACCAGCTAGAGCACGTGGTCAAGATGACCGAGCAGGCCACCCTGCGCATCATGGACCTGGGCGAGGAGATTCAAAACGCCATAGACAAGGCCCGGGGCATCATGGACCGCATGATCGTCAAGCCCGCCGAGGACGGTCCCGCCGCCGGCGATGATCTTGACACCGCCCGCCAGGAACTGACCCAGGCCCTGTCCGCCCTGCGGGAATACCTAGCCGGCATGGAGGCCGCCCCCCTGGAGCCCCTGGTGCTGCGTGCCCAGGCCCTCCTGGACGAACTGGGCCAGGCCCCGCCGCCGGCCCCGGAGGAGGAACCCGCCCCCACCCCGGCCCCGGCCGGCCCCCGCTTCCTCTTCCCCCTGGAGGTGGTCTTCCAGACCATCTACGAACTGTGCACCAACGAGACGGTCAAGAAGCACCTCAAGGCCATGTGGGATGGCAGCGCCCAGGCCTTTGACCAGGCCAAGGTGGAGGCGGGCCTCAACGAGCTGGCCCCCGGGGAGCCTGACCAGGACAACTTCCTCAACTTGGACCTCAAGGGTGTGCTCAAGGCCCTGTACCAGGCCACCGGCCAGGAGCGCTTCCAGCAGGTGCTCAAGAAAATGGGCTCCACCGCCGACCAGATATTCCTGGAGCAGACCCTGCCCCTGGAGGCCATGCCCGCCCCTGCCGCCGCCGCCCCCGCCCCGGCTCCGGCCCCGGCCAAGGCCGCCGCCTCGGCCGGACCCAGCCCCCAGTTGCTGGTCAGCCTGCAGGAGCTGGTGGACGACCTGCGCGCGGCCAGCGCCCGCCTGGCCCCCCCGCCCTTGCCCCCCGACCTGGACGAGCTGTGGCATAAGGTGGAACAGACCCTGCTGGCCCACAGCAACTGCAACGTGGTGGAGCCCGCGGTGCTCAAGGAGCTGGAGGAGACCATGGGGATCATCTTCAGCTCGGCCAGCAACATCATCGAGGCCTTGAGCTTCCAGGACCTCTCCGGCCAGGCCATCTACCGCATCGTGCGCCTGTTGACCGACTTCCAGGTGCAACTGTTGGCCATGGTGGTCAGCTTCGGCTCCAAGCTCAAGGTCAGGGAGACCAAGGCCGCCGTAACCACCGACGAGAGCGAGCGCATGGCCCAGGAGGAGGTGGACAAGGTGCTATCCTCCCTGGGAGTCAGCGAGGCCGAAACCGCCGGGCAGGACGGCGCCAAGCTGAATCAGGACGCGGTCAACTCCATGCTGCAATCCATGGGCTTCTAACCGCCCGCGGCGGGCGGCCCGGTGCCCGGGCGGGCGTTGGGGGCGGCTTGCAGCCCTTCCATTGGCCATTGCCGCTGGCTCCCGTGGCGGGCAGATACCACAAAAAAAGAGGGCGGGGATAACCCCGCCCGTCTTGCCTGGAGGATTTGCCGCTAGAGGGCTTGGCGCCCCTCACTTATGCCTTGGGCTCCTCGGCCGGGGGCTGCTCCGACTCCATGGCCGCCAGCTTGGCCTTCAGCTCGGCCACCTCGCGCTTGTACTTCTCGGCCTCGTCGCCCGAGGGGGCAAAGGGCTCGCGGGCGGCTTCCAGCTCGGCCCGGCGTTTGTCCTTCAGTTCCTCGGAGCCCAGGTAGGTGGCCAGGGCGCCGGCCAGGACCAGTAGCGGGGGGATGGCACCCTTGAGCAGCCAGGTGAACTCCTCCCACCAAGCGAAGAGCGCTATGACGCCTAACACCAAGGCGGCGATACCGCCGATAAGAGCCACCATCGCCAGTCCTCCTTGAACCGTTGGTCAAACAGATCGCGCGGGTTGTCGTATATGGCCTCCGCCCGCGTGCGGTCGGCGGAGTATCTATAGGATTAGCACTTGGCCGCGACGCCTGTCAAACACTTCGCTGGGCGCCCGGGGCCGCCTGGCCGGGGCTAGCGCCGCCAGGCGCCCACCACCTGCTGGTCCTGGGCGCCCAGGTCCAGGAGCAGTTGCCTAAAGCGCTCGGGCCGGGGCACCCCGAAGAGCTTCAAGGCCGGGCCTTCCTGCCCCTCCACGTAGATGTGCACGTGGGCCACGCCCAACAGGCGCTGGGTTATGCCCCGGCGCAGGTCAATGCGCCGTATCTGCTCCACCGCCACCTGTTTCTGGCCCCGGCGGGGAAAGGTGGTCTCCACAAAGACCCCCCGCGGCCCCACCCGATAGATGCTGCTGAAGCGCTTGACCAGTATGAAGGCCAAAAACAGCGAGCCGATGAGCTGGCCCAGGGCCGGGGAGATGTGGGTGTTGGGGTTGAGCTGGGGGCCGGCCGTGAAGACCACCACCCCAAAGAGGTACACGGCAAAGGCCGGCCAAGCCGGCCGGAACTCGGCGTATTCCTCCAAGCTGGCGGGTTCCATGGCGATAATTGCTCCTTAAGGGCTGGTCAGGAAAGGGTGCCCGATCCTGCCGGTCAAGGTATCGTCTTCTGGTCCCCTGGTCAAGGCCCGCCGGCTGTTGTCAACAAATAGAACTGTCCGGTGTAGTAGCACATAAACTGTCCGGTTTTTTGCGCGAGGGGGAATCCCCGGAGGGCGTAGCCCGGAGGGGATTTCCCCTCGCGAGCCGCCGTGCGCCCCCCCTATGCGGCGG
>JACRDC010000088.1 GCA_016218705.1 Desulfarculus sp. | reverse complement strand
CCCATCAAGGCTAGAAGCCAACACCGTAACAAAGCCAAGGCCGCATATAACCAACACCTCGTCTACACGGCCTCGGCAATAAACCAAGGGGACATTTTCCCGTTGCACTTAAGGGGACACATTGACTTGGCTTAAACAGGCCAGCGGGGCACTTGCCGCGTACCAGCGCCGGGCCTTGCAATTCCCCAGCGGGAACCTATGTTTTATTCATAGGAAGGAGGCGCGCCATGGCCGAGAAGCGCAACGAACTGGGTGTCTTCAATCTGCGGCAGATAGTCCAGTGGCTGGGTTTACCGCCGCGCATGCAGTTGGTCAAGGAGGGCCTGGACGCCTCGGAGGAACTCTACCGCAAGCTGGCCGCGCGTCTGGCCAGTGCCCACCTGGGCTCCGTGGGGCTCCTGTTGACCCAGAGCGGAGATGACCGCTACGAGGTGGACCTACAGCCCGGCGCCGAGTGGCGCGACGCGGCCTACTACCTTGGGCACCAGGCCAACCTGCGGGCGGGCCGCCTGGTGGTTAACGACCCAGCGGAGATGCTGCGCAGGGACGTGGAGAGCGGCGAGCCCCGGGCCTTTGCCGATTACCGCCAGGCCGTGTTGGGCCATTTGAGCCTGCTGGCGGTGGAGCCCGGCGGCCAGGAGGAGCAGGCCCCGGCCCGGGCCTTCCGGGCGGCCATCGAGGCGGCCCTGGAGGTGGAAAAGGCCAGGCACGCGGCCTGATTTCACAGGGCTGGCCGCCAGCGGCCGCGGGAGGTGGCTGATTATCCAAAATTGTGTTTTTAGCGGTGACAAATTTGGGATTTCGAATTAAGGGACAAGCCAGTATGTTTTCTTACAAAACCGTAAGGCAGGCCCAGCAACCGTAAAGGATATCATTGCTATTTGATTGATATTTGCGATACCGGCTCCCCCAAGGTCTTGGCGTGGGCCGGCCATCCAGGGTATGATTATTGCATATTGATTGTATGGGGGTAGAATATACCCTCACTAATTGTGACTGGTTTGCTATAATTATCTGCAAGGGGGCCATGCGGGGGCATCAAGGAGGACACCATGAACGGCTTGAAGAACCTGCTGACGCGCCTGGCCATGTTGGCCTGCCTGCTGGCCCTGCCCACGGCGGCCCTGGCCTCCTCCATCGAGTTCGCCGGCACCCCCGACGGCAAGGGCGTGCACCTGCATAGCCAGGGCCGGGTCAACTTCCAATGGGTGTCCGTGACCGGCGGCAGCGGCGCGCCCGGCGACCCCGTCAACAACGAATACTGGGGCGCCAACGACCTCAGGGTTTTTGACGCCATTGGACGCACTTTCGGGGCTCCTGGCTACCAGTTGCAGGCCGGCGACTCCTTCAGCGGGCTCAATTACAATATTGCCATGTGGTTCGACAGCACCGACCTGCCCAAGATCGGCTCCCAGGACCAGACCCCCACGGGCTATACCACCTGGGATTTCAGCGCCAACCTGCACATCACCTCCATCAGCTTCCCCGATGCCTACAGCATGGTCATCGGCGGCCAGATCACCAATATGCTCAATAATCTGACCGGTTCGGCCCTGCTCAGCGACCTGGCCGCCGCCCAGGCCGTGGACTTCACCATCAACATCGTGGGCAACTCCCGCACCCCCGACGGCGGCCTGCTCTACGCGCTCAACTCCAGCAGCAAGTCGGCCTGGGGCAACATCAGCGGCAACCTGGTGCCTGGCGGCAGCGCCGCGGTGCCCGAGCCGGGCAGCATGCTGCTCTTCGGCTCGGCCGCCGGCCTGCTGGGCTGGTGGCGCCGCCGCCAGCAGAAGACGCGGGAGGCCCAGGCAGCCTAGATTCTCAGACGATTGATCCACAGCCCAAGGGGTTGGCCATTCAGGGGGCGGCTGAACACCTGCTCGAGCAGGCGGCTCAGCCGCTCCTGATCTTCGGGGGGCACGGGCAGGCCGGGCAGGTTCTCGCAACGGGCCAGGCCCGGGCCGCCCCCTCTCTCCAGGCTGGCCAGTACCCTGGGCATTGGCCCCCAGCCGCCCCCGGCATCCACCTGCTCCACCAACTGCAAAAAAACCGTATCCACCGTCACCCACCAGGGGTCCTGGCTGGCGGCCCCGCCCGGCTGGCAGCGGGTGAGGGAACACATGACCCGGCAGGCCATGGGCCGGGCCGCGTAGGCCACGCACAGCCCACCACGCAGCAAGGGACAGCGCCCCTCAGGGCCGGGGCCGGGATCGGGGCCGGGGTCGGGGGGCGGCTCCTGGCCGGCCAGGCACAGCCGGGCCAGGGCGTTGTGGGTGCAGGCCGGGCCGAACGCGGCTGGCGCCCGCGCCGCCAGGGCCAGCAGGCCCCGCTGGCCGCTGGCGGTCAGTTCCTCGGCCAACAGGCGGGCCTCCAGGGTGGTCAGCAGCACCCGGCCGCTGCAACAGACATGGCAGCCAGGGGCGCAAGCCACTTGGCGCGTCTCGGCCACCTGTTGGTAGGCTCGCCAAAGCTCCCATAGCACCAGCCTGGCCCTGGCCTGGCGCCCCTCGTCCCGGCCCGTCATGTTAGCGCTCCCCGGTCAAGTGCCCCCGTCCCGCCCCCGCCGGCCCCGGCCGGGCCGGGCCTGCCTCGTTGACAGTACCCGGCGGCCAATCTATACTCAAGTAAGAAAACCATTCGTAACTAGGCACCTATTCCTGGCTGCCCGCTAACGCCGCCAACCCCTTGAGGACGGCCCATGATCACCATAAAACCTCCCCGCCAGCGCGAAATCGCCTGCGCCAAGTGCAAGCGGGTGTTCAAGACCAGTCTCCTGGGCGTGGCCTACTGCCCCTATTGCCGCCACCCCAACAAACTGGAGCCAGGCTTCAGCCCCACCAGATAGCCTTGTGAATCGCCCCTTGGCTCCGCCGGGAGCCATCAGCCTTGGCCAGGGCCACAGCGTCACCCGACTCGTCATGGGGGCCGAGGCACTCGGCCCGCCCAGGGAAGGGCCAGCCGCATGAACCAGGGTATCAGCACCATCGAGATCTCCGCCCTGCCCAACCTCTACCCTGGCTACGTCCACTTTTCCCTGCGCTCCCTGGTGCCGGCCAGCCGCTGCCCCTGCGCCCTGCGCCTGGAGGCTTACCACTCCGCCAGCCAACGCCTGCGCCTGGTTATGGCCCAGGAGGCCGGCGCCCGCCTGGACGGGGCCTGGCTGGCCCGCCTGCTGCAAGCCGGCATCCACCACGCCTATATCCAGCAAGACGACCTGGACCGCCTCGAGGAATACCTGCGCGTGCAGGCGGCCCGCCTGGCCCTGGCCAGCGATAGTGACACGGAGTTGCAGCACTGCCTGGTCTATGAGCAGGCCCTGTGCGCCATCAAATCGGCCATGCTGGAGCCGCGCAACGGCCGCCGCCTGGCCCAGGGCGTGGCCACGGTGCGCCAGATCATCGAGCAGATATGGCGGGACGACGGCGCCCGCCAGGGGCTCCTCAAGGTCATGACCAGCGATGGACGCCTGGCCAAGCACTGCCTCAACGTCTGCCTGTTGGGTGTGGGCCTGGCCCGCGGCCTGGGCTGGCCAAGTCAAAGGGCCGAGAACCTGGGCGTGGCCCTGTTCTTCCACGACCTGGGCCTGGCCGGGCAGGACAGCGAGAGCCGCGACTGCTCCCCCGAGCTGCCCGACGACGCCCACCCCGCCCTTCGACAGCATCCCAAGCTTTCGCGCGACTTTCTGGGCCAGGTGCCCGACCTGGCGCCAGAGGTCCTGGACACGGTGCTCAACCACCACGAGAACCTGGACGGCAGCGGCTACCCCCGGGGCCTGGACGGCCAGGGGCTGTCCCCGGCCTCCCGTCTGGCCCGCGTGGTGGACTTCTACGAAAGCTCCACCGCCGGCCGGGGCTGCTGCCCGGCCTTGACGCCCTTCGAGGCCCTGAGTCTCATGCGCCGTGAGATGAAGGCCAAGCTGGACCAGGACCTCCTGGAAGGCCTGGTGCGCTTCCTGGGCCACGGCTAGCCTTCTTAGACCCCCGCCTTGGCCTTTGGTTGACAGGCCTCGGCCCCAGGAACTATCCTGTGAACAAGGACGATCCCCATGGCGCAAAGGAGGTTGGCATGAAGGCTGGCATCGTCTTCACGGGCACCGGTCCCATTTTGGTCCTCACCAGTTACCCCTCGTTTGAAGATCCCAAGTTCGTCGAGAAGCTGGCCCGCAAGGGGATCATCAAGTTCGTGGCCTATGAGCTGGACGTGGAGCTGGTGCGCAAGCGCTATGGGCAGCATTTCCAGGTGATACTGACCGACCTCAAGCAGGACGACGACCTGCGGGTGCTGGACTACAACGGCCACAACGTGTTCTACAATTTCTCCTTCAAGGACTGGGGTCCCCCCATCCTGCACGAATAGCCTTCGGCCAGACACAACGGCGCCCGCAAACGCGCTTTGGTGTTCAGCGCCCGCGTCCGGTGGGACGCGGGCGCTGGTTTTATTGTGTTGCCAGGGCGCATATGGCCTTGGCCCCTTGACCGCCCCCGTGGCCAATGCTATGTTGGCCCATAAGGGGAGGTACGGACCATGGCCGGCCGCGGTGTACGATTTAGCGGTTTCCACTATTACCGCCATTAGGCTTGTCCGCCGGCGCTGATCCCCGATCCACAACCAAAAGCAAGACCCCGGCCGCGGACAACCCCACCAAGTTGCCGCGGCCAGTTCATTTCGCGCCCACCCTAGGAGGTCTTCATGCCCGTCGCCAACAAGATCGGTCAATTCATCGAGCGCTCCAGTTGGATTCGCGCCATGTTCGAGGCCGGCGCCAAGCTCAAGGCCGAAAAGGGGGCCGACAACGTCTACGACTTTTCCCTGGGCAACCCCAACCTGGAGCCGCCCGAGGCCTTCTACCAGGTGATGGCCCGCCTGGCCGCCGACCGCCATCCCGGCCTGCACGCCTACATGCCCAACGCCGGCTACCCGGCGGTGCGCGCCAAGGTGGCCAAATACCTGCAAGGCCTGCATGGGGTGGCCTTTGGCGAGGCCGAGATCATCATGACCGTGGGCGCGGCCGGGGCGCTCAACTGCGTGCTCAAGGCCCTGGTGGACCCCGGCGCCGACGTGGTGGTGCCCACGCCCTATTTCGTGGAGTACGACTTCTACCTGGACAACCACGGCGGCAGCGTCACCCGGGTGCCCACCCGGCCCGACTTCACCCTGGACGTGCCGGCCATCGCCGCCGCGGTCGGCGACAAGACCTGCGCCGTGCTCATCAACAACCCCAACAACCCCACGGGCGCGGTCTACCCCGAGGAGCAGATCAAGGAGCTGGCCAGCGCGCTCACCGGCATCGGCCAGCGCCGGGGCAGGCCGGTGTACCTCATCAGCGACGAGCCCTACCGCCAACTGGTCTACGAGGGCGTGGCCGTGCCCAGCATCTTCAAGCACTACCCCCAGAGCATCCTGGTCACCAGCTTCTCCAAAAACTTAAGCCTGCCCGGCGAACGCATCGGCTACCTGGCCCTGCACCCCGGGATCAGCGACAAGCCCCAGCTCCTGGCCGGCATGACGCTGGCCAACCGCATCCTGGGCTTTGTCAACGCCCCGGCGGTGATGCAACTGGCCGTGGCCGAGCTCTTGGACCAGGTGGCCGACGTGAGCCAGTACGCCAGGAAGCGCGAGCTGATCTGCCAGGTGCTGGAGTCCGCCGGCTTTGCCTTCAACAAGCCCATGGGGGCCTTCTATGTCTTTCCCCAGAGCCCCATACCCGACGACGTGGCCTTCGTGCGCGCCGCCCAGGAGGAGAACCTCTTGCTGGTGCCGGGCTCGGGCTTCATGGGGCCGGGCTATTTCCGCATCGCCTTCTGCTGCTCCGACCAGACCATCGAGCGCTCGGCCCCGGCCTTCCAGCGGGTGCGCGCGCGGTTTTAGGAGGCGGGCAAGCTGGAGCGGCGCTACATCATCGAGAGCCTGGGCTGCAAGGTGAATCAAGCCGAGGCCGGGGTCGTGGCCCAAGAGCTTGGGGGGCTGGGCTGGACTCCGGTCTCGGCTGGCCAAACAGCCGATCTGGTGATCCTCCTGACCTGCACGGTGACGGCGGTGGCCGGCCGCCAGTCCCGCCAGATGGCCCGCCGCCTGGCCCGCGAGCACCCGGACGCCCGGGTGGTGGTCACCGGTTGCGACGCCCAGGCCGCTGCCCAGTCCTATGTCCGCGAGGGCCTGGAGGTGGTGGGGCACGCCGAATTGGCCGGCCTGGCCGCGCGCCTGGCCAAAGCCCCCGCGCCCTCCCCCGCCCCGCCGCCCTCCCTGCCTTTGGCCCCGCCCGATGCCGGCCCCTTCTGCCTGGGCTACCGCCCGCCCCAGGCTGGCCGCACCCGGGGGCTCCTCAAGGTGCAAGACGGCTGCGACGCCCATTGCGCCTACTGCATCGTGCCCCAGACCCGGGGCCGGCCGCGCAGCCTGCCCCTGGAGCAGGCTTGCCAACTGTGGCGGCAACTGGGCGACAGCGGCGCCGCCGAGGTGGTGCTGACCGGCGTGCACCTGGGGCGCTATGGCCATGACCTGACCCCGCCGCTGGGCCTACTGGAGCTTGTCCAGGCCTTGCTGGCCGCCCACCCGGCCCCGCGCCTGCGCCTGTCCTCCCTGGAGGTGAGCGAGGTGGGCGACAGCCTGCTGGCCCTCATGGCGGCCCAGCCCCGCCTGTGCGATCACCTGCACATCCCCCTGCAAAGCGGGTCCGACCGCCTGCTCAAGGCCATGGGCCGGCCCTATGGCACGGCCACCTATGCCGCACGCCTGCGCGCCGTGGCCAGGGCCCTGCCCAGCGTCTGCTTGGGGGCCGACATCATGGTGGGCCTGCCCGGGGAGCAGGAGGCGGACTTCGCCCAGAGCGAGGAACTGATCGCCTCCCTGCCCCTGGCCTATCTGCACGTCTTCCCCTACTCGCCGCGGCCGGGCACCCCGGCGGCCCAGATGCCCGGGCGGGTGCCCGGCCCCGTGGCCAAGGCCCGCGCCGCGCGCCTGCGCGCCTTGGGCCGCCAGAAGCGCCTGGCCTTTTTATCCTCGCAAGAGGGGCGGGTGTTGGAGGCGGTGGTGGAGGCCTCGGGCCTGGCGCGCACCGGCAACTACTGCCTGGCGCGCCTGGATAAACCGGCGGCGGTGGGCGCCACCGTGCGGGTGCGGCTGGGCCGTGTCAGCAAGGGCAAGGACGAGCCGCTCTTGGAGGGGCGTCTGGTCTGAGCGCGGCGGCTTTGACTATTGGGAACAGCTTGGGTATTTTTGGGTAATCTCCCGCAACCCCCATAGTTGGGCCGCCCATGCGCCGTAGTCTCCAACGCCTCCTAGTCCTGCTGGCCGCCCTGCTGGCCAGCGCCTTGCCCCATGCCTTGGCCTGGGGCGACGACCCCGGCGCCTCCACCGCCCCGGCGCTCACGGCCACGGCCACGGCCACGCCAGCGGCAGCGCCGTCCAACCCCGAGTCCCCCGCCCCCACGGACCGGCCGGCCCCGCGGCCCGTGGCAACGCCCCAGGCCGCGCAGGCCGCCTCTCCTGCCCCCTCGGCCCCGGAAACCCCAGCCGCCCCCCCGGCGGCGCCTGAATCTTCATCCGCCCCGCCCGCGCCACCAGCCCCGCCAGCGGCTCCCCCGGCGGCGGAGACCAAGCCGGCCCCCCAGGCCGCGCCGGCGCGGCAGGCCGCACAACCCCAGCCAGCCACCCAGACCGCCCAGGCCCCGCCGGAACCGCCCGCTGGCCCACGCCTGTTGTGGGTGGAACTCTCGGTGGGCGGCCAGCCGGTGCAGGTCAAGGCCGGGGGCGTGCTGGCCCTGCACCCCGACGCGCCATTCAGGGTGCTTAAGGCCAAGAGCGACGCATGGCTGGACCTGGGCCTCAGCCCCAGCCTGGCCGGCCTGCCCACGGCGGACCCGCAACGCTTCAACACCCTGGCCGGGCTGTTGGGCGAGGCGATCTACAGCCGCCAGGAGGTGCAACTCCAGGTGCACAAGAGCGGACGGCTCATCGGCGGCGTGCAGTTGGCCATCAAGCTCTTGCCCATAGACTGGCTGCGCCGGGCCGAGGCCGCCACCCGCCTCGAGGACAAGATCGAGGCCACGGGCAAGGCCCTGGAGCTGACCCCCGACGACCGCCTGCTGGCCCTGCGCATGATTGACCTGTTGGAGGAGGCCAAGCGCCCCAAGGAGGCCGCCGAGCTGTTGCAGCGCCAGGCCTGGGCCAGGGACGACCCGGCCCTCTTGGCCCGTCTGCTGGAGCTTTACCAGCGCCAGGGCAACATGGAGGCCGCCGTGGGGGTGGTCAACAAGCTCTTGGCCTTGCGGCCCGGCGATGTCTCGTTGCTGGAGCGCCTGGCGCGCCTAGATGAGCACCTGGAGCGCTGGGAAGAGGCCACGGTGGTGCTGGAGCGCCTGAGCCAGGTGGTGGAAGAAGGCGAGCGCGCCCCGGTGCTTCTTCGCCTGGCCCAGGTGCTGATGAGGGCCGGCAAGACCGAACAGGCCTTGATGGTCTGTCAGCGGGCCGTGGAGCTGCGCCCCCAGGAGGCCAACGCCTGGCGGGTGCTGGCCGAGATCAGGGAGAAGGCCGGCGACGCCGCCGGCACCCTGGAGGCCCAGCGCCGCCTGGCCTATTTGGCGCCGGCCGACCTGGAGGCCCACCTGAGCCTGAGCGAGGCCTATCAGAAAGCCGGGCGCAAGGCCGAGGCCGCCGGGGAACTGGAAAAGGCCGCCCTGCTCAGGCCCGGCGACAGCGGCCTGTGGCTACGGCTGGCCCGGCTCTACGAGGAACTGGAGGACCGGCCAGCCCTCTTGCAGGTCTACCAGCGCCTGACCAGCGTCACCCCCCATGACCCCAACCTGGACTACAACCAGGGGGTGCTGCTCCTGGAGATGGAGCGTTACGAGCCGGCCCTGGAAAGCCTCGGCGCCGCGGCCCAGGCCAAGCCTCACGACCGCGAGGTGGCCCGCCTGGTGCTGGAGGCGCTCTTGCGCCTGGGACGCTGGGACCAGGCGCTCAAGCAGGCCCAGGCCCTGCTCAAGGACCAGCCGGTCCAGCCCGCCCTCTTGGAGCGAGTCTACGCCGGCCTGGCCAAGGAGCGCCCCCAGGCCGTGGCCGCCCTCTTGGACCAGGCCCTGGCCAGCGGCCCCAAGCAGGGGGGCCTCTACCAACTGCGCGCCGCCCTGGCCCTGGACCAGGACGATACCGCCGCCGCCACCAAGGCCCTGGAGTTGGGAGTCAAGAACCTGCCCCAGGACCTGGCCCTGCAACTTCGGCTGGCCGGGTTTTACGAGGCCGCCGGCCAGGACCAGAAGGCCTTGCAGGCCTATGAGCGCATTCTGGACAAGGACCCCAACTTCCAGGACGCCCAGGAGCGCTACCTGCAACTCAAGACCAGCCTGCTCTCCGAGCGCAAGGGCAAGCCCTCCCCCGAGGGCGGCGCGCAGTGAGCGCGGCCCACCCGGACCCGCCCCTGGTGGTGACCTGCGCGGCCATCTGGCGGCAGGGCCGCCTGCTTCTGGCCCGCCGGGCCGACAGCGGCCTGTGGGAACTGCCCGGCGGCAAGCAGCGCCCGGGCGAGGACCTGGCCGCCTGCCTGGCCCGGGAGATCTCCGAGGAACTGGGCGTGGCCGTGCAGGTGCTGGAGCGGGTGGGCCTGGTGCGGGAGCGCGCCAATGGCCGGCGCCTGGACCTGCACTGCTTCGCCTGCCGCCTGCTGGAGGGCCACCCCACGGCCTTGGAGCACCTGGAGCTGCGATGGGTGCTGCCCAGCGAAATGGCGGGCTTGGACCTCTGCCCGGCCGACCGCCAGTTGGCCGGGCTTTTGGCCGGGCAGGCGCCGGCGGCGTGATCTGGCGACAGCGCCGGCAGTAGCCCGGGGTCTGATAGGCTTTTTACCGCAAGCCCGCAACGGGAGCCCGCGCGGCCGGCCAAGACGACAACCCTGCCCGGCTCGCATATGCCCAGCGGCGGGCACGCCGCCGACCCGTATATGCCCAACCGGCGGCTCGCGGCCTGTTTAAGCCAAGTCAATGTGTCCCCTTAAGTGCAACGGGAAAATGTCCCCTTGGTTTATTGCCGAGGCCGTGTAGACGAGGTGTTGGTTATATGCGGCCTTGGCTTTGTTACGGTGTTGGCTTCTAGCCTT
>JACRDC010000011.1 GCA_016218705.1 Desulfarculus sp. | reverse complement strand
CCAAAATGCGCCTCTAAAAACCGCATCTTCCGAACCTCCTGCAACAGCTCTGTCCGCCTCATCGGGGCACCTCCATGGACCCCAACTCAAACCGGACAATTCATGTGCTACAAGTCCGGACAGTTTATGTGTCAGCTACACCTCGGCCAGCGGAGCTTGCCGGGCCGGCGGGGCGATGTTATGGTGAGAGGCACCGGGGATGGGCCCCCAAGGTTTATCCTCGGGCGCCGGCCCCCGCCGGAAAAAGAATGTGCCTTCTTCCTTCCGGCGGGGGCCAAGCCGCTTCTGCCCCGCCGCGACCCGGCCCGGGGCAGACCCGGGCCAGCCCGGGCCAGCGGAGAATCACCCCAGCCCTTGGACCTTGGCCGCAAGCCCATCCTTGACCGCCTGGAGGTGCGCATGCCATCCCTGAACTGGGTCTTCCTGGCCGCGGCCATCGTCTGCGAGGTCTGCGGCACCACCAGCATGAAGCTGTCGGAGGGCTTCAGCAAGCTGTTGCCCTCGGTGCTGATCTTCGTGTGCTACGCCGTGAGCTTCGGCTTTTTGACCCTGGCCCTGCGCACCATCCATCTTGGCCTGGCCTACGCCATCTGGGCCGGCCTGGGCACGGCCTTGACCGTGGCGGTGGGCGTGGTCTTTTTCAAGGAGCCCCTGGGCATGGTCAAGGTGGTCTCGGTGGGGCTCATCATCGCCGGGGTGGTGGGTCTCAAGTTCAGCCAGACCCATTGAGCCGGCCCTTGCCCGCGCCAGCCCCCGCGCCAAGTCCCCCCGCCGCCGTCCCCCTGACCGGCCCCGCGCCCGCGCCCTTCGCATCTTGGCAAGGCCGCCGGGGCGAGGGCCTGATCCTGCTGGCCATCCTGGCCCTGGCCCTGGGCTTGCGCCTGTGGGACCTGCCCGCCGGCGGCTGGGGAGCCGAGTACTACAGCGCCGCGGTGCTGAGCATGTCCCAGAGCTGGCACAACTTCTTCTACTGCGCCTTCGACCCGGCAGGCTTCATCTCCGTGGACAAGCCGCCCCTGGCCCTGTGGCTGCAAGTGGCCGGCGTGGGGCTCCTGGGCTTCAACTCATGGGGCCTGTTCTTGCCGCAAGCGCTGGCCGGCGTGGCCGCCGTGGGGGTGCTCTATGGCCTGACGCGGCGGCGCCTGGGGGCCATGGCGGCCCTGCTGGCGGCCTTCTTGCTGGCCGTCACCCCGGTATGGGTGGCCGTCAACCGCACCAACAACACCGACTCCTGCCTGGTGCTGGTGCTGCTTTTGTCCGCCGGGGCCTTGCTGCGGGCGGCGGAAGAGGGCAGCCGCCGGCGCCTGTGCCTGGCCATGGCCCTGTTGGGCCTGGCCTTCAATGCCAAGATGCTGGCCGCCCTGGTGGTGCTGCCGGTCTTTGGCCTGGTCTACTGGCTGGGCGCGCCCCAGACCTGGCGCCGCCGCCTGCTGGACCTGACCCTGGCCGGGGCGGTGCTGCTGGCCACCTGCCTGCCCTGGGTGCTGGCCGTGGAGCTGACACCACCCCAGGCGCGGCCCCACGTGGGCGGCAGCCCCCACAACTCCATGCTGGAGCTGGTGGTGGGGCACAACGCCCTGGGCCGCTTCGTCTCGCGCATGAAGGCCCCGGTCCCCGGCCAGACGGCGGACCCGGCGCCCACGGCGGATTCGGCGCGGCCCGCTGCCCAGGCCTGGCCGGGGGCCGGTCCCGCTCCAGAGGCCCGGAGCGTGCTGGCCCAGGCCCTGGCGCGGGTTTTCGTGCGCCAGCCCCCGGGGCCGCTACGCCTGGGGCAGGGCCAACTGGCGGCCCAGGTGGCCTGGCTAGCGCCCCTGGCCCTCTTGGCCCTGGTGCTGGGCGGCTGGCGCCGGCCCTTGCCTCCGGTGGGGCTGACCCCATGGTTCTGGGCGGGCTGGGTCTTGCTCTATGGCCTGGTCTACAGCTACCTGGGCGGCATCATCCATTTCTACTACCTGGCCACGCTGGCCCCGGCCCTGGCCGCCCTGGCCGGCATGGGCCTGACCAGGCTGTGGGATCTTTACCGCCGGGGGGGCTGGCCCGCCGCCTGGTTGCCGGCCAGCCTGTTGGTCACGGCGGCCTGGCAGTTCCACATCCAGGCCGGCGCCCTGGGCGGGGGCTGGGCAGGCCTACTCCAGGCGGCTAGCCCCTGGCTGACCTGGCCGCACCTGACCCTGGCCGCCGGCAGCCTGGCCGGCGCCCTGGGCCTGGGCCTGGCACTGTTGCCGCGCGCCCCTGGCCGGCCCGCCGGTTGGCTGGCCAGGGGCGCCCTGGCCCTGGGGCTCCTGCCCCTCTTGGCCTTGCCCATGGCCTGGAGTCTAAGCAGCGTGCTGGTGCCCGGCCACGGTCTTTTGCCCTCGGCGGACCTGGAGCGCCTGCTGGCCGCCTCTCGGCCGGGCGGCCAGGCTTTGCTGGCCCGCCTGCGCCAGGCCAACGACACCTCCCGCCTGGTGGAGTTCCTGCGCGCCCACCACGGCGGCGAGCGCTTTCTCCTGGCCACCTCCACCAGCCAGGTGGCCGCGCCGGTCATCATCGCCACGGGCCAGCCAGTGATGGCCATGGGCGGCTTCCACGGCCTGGACCCGGCCATTGACACCCAGGGCCTGGAGCGGCTAGTCAAGGAGGGGCAGGTGCGCTTCGTGCTGCTGGGGGATGTGAACCTGGTCAGCCGCCGCATGGGGGCCGAGGCCCTGCGCCAGCCCATCGCCGGCTGGGTGCGCGCCCACGGCCGGCCGGTGGACCCGGCCCTGTGGCGCTCCAGCCCCCTGGCCGCCCGGCAGGAACTCCATGACCTGGGGGGCTTGCGATGAATCAGCCTGGCGGTTGCTGGACCGCCTGGGCGATGACCTCCAGCAGGCGGGCACGCTCCACCGGCTTTTGCAGGTAGGCGAAGGGCTGAGGCGCCCCTGGCGGCAGCGCCCCCAACTGCTCCCGGCCCCAGCCCGAGAGCACCACCAGGGGCAGGTGCTTGAGGCCCAGTTCCCGGGCCTGGCTCTCCAGGCGGGCGCAGACCTCCCAGCCGGTGGCGTCGGGCAGGCCCAGGTCGCAGACGGCCAGATGGGGCCGAAACTGCTCCATGATGGCCAGGGCGCCGGCCATGGTCACCACGTGCAGCACCTGGTGGCCGGCCGATTCCAGGGTCAGGGTCATGCCCATGGCCACCAGCCCCTCGTCCTCCACCAGGAGCACCTTCAGGGGGCCGGCCTGGGCCGCCCTGGGCGAGGCGGGACCCGTGGCCAGGGCCTCGCGGCCCAGGGGCAGGCGCACGGTGAGGGTGGTGCCCTGGCCGGGCTGGCTGCGGGCGCTCAGGTCGCCGCCGTGGCCGCGGGCGATGGCCAGGCTCACCGACAGCCCCAGGCCCTGGCCCTGGGCGCCCTTGGTACTGAAGAAGGGCTCGAAGAAACGGGCCAGGGTGGCCTGGTCGGCGCCCATGCCGTTGTCGTTGAACTCGATGACCGCCAGTTGGCCCTCGGCGCGGGCGCTAACCTCCAGCACCCCGCCCAGGGGCATGGCCTCGGCGGCGTTCTTGGCCAGGTTGAGGAAGACCTCCATCAGCTCTCCAGCCACGCCCTTGACCACCAGGTTCTCCTGGGTCCGTAGGTCAAGGCGTACCCGGCCGGGGGCGGTCATGCCCCCCACCAGGCCCGGCAGGGCGGCCAAGAGCTGGCCCAGGTCCACCATCTCGGCCGAGGAGGTCTGCTCCTGCCGGCCGCTGACGAAGCGCGACAGGCGGTGAACCACGTCGCGGCCGCCCAAGGCGGCCTGCGCCACGTTCTCCAACAGCTCTCCCAGGCGCTCGGGCTCGGCCTGGCCCCGGGCCAAGAGGCCCTGGGCGGCCTGGGCGTTGCTCAGGCTGGCCATGAGCACGTTGTTGAAGTTGTGGGCCACGCCGGCGGCCAGGTGCAACAGGGCGTCCTCGGCCCGCCGGCGCTCGCTGATGTCGCGGGCGGCGGCCAGGAAGCCCGTGATGCCCCCCGCTTCGTCGCGCATGGGCGCGGTGAGCACCTCCAGCCAGACGTAGGAGCCGTCCTTGCGCCGCACCCGGTTTTGTATGTAGACTTCCCCTTGGCCTTTCTGGAGGTTGGCCATGGCCTCCCGGGGAGGCCCCTGGGCGTCCTCGGGGTGCAAGAGCTCCAGCAAGGGCGTGTCCAGGAATTCCTGGGGCTCGTAGCCCAGCACCCGCTTGACCGAGGGCGAGACGTAAAGCCCGCGCATCTGGGCGTCGCGCAGCACCACGATGTCCAGGGCGTTTTCGGAGATGAGCCGGTAGCGCTTTTCGCTCTCGGCCAGCTCCTGCTCGAGATACTTGCTCTGGGTGATGTCGGTGAAAAAGCCCAGGTAGGCCGGCCGGCCCTCCCACTGTATGAGCACGCTGCTGGGCTGCAGCCACTTGACTTGGCCCTGCTTGTCAATGATGCGCACGGGGTCGTGGTAGGGGGTGGCATCTCCCGCCAGCCTTTTCTGATAGCGGTCAAGGACCAGGAGGCGGTCCTCGGGGTGTACATATTCCAGAAAAGGCTTGATGCCGTCTTCGGTTAATGACAGGCCAATGATCTCCACCATCCGCTGGTTGAAGAACTTGACCAGGCCGTCCTGCGCCACCACGATGCCCTCGTTGGCCGACTCCACCAGCAGCCGGTAGCGCTCCTCGCTCTGGCGCAGGGCCTTTTCGGCGCGCTTGCGTTCGCTCATGTCCAGGGCGATGGTCAAGAGCCGTTGCTTGCCGCCGATGTTGACCAACTCGCAGTGGTAGGAGCAGGGCACCGGCGTGCCGTCCCTCTGGTAGGAGGTGATCTCCAGGCCGCTCACCCGGCCCTGGGTCTTGAGGGTCTCGACCACCTGGCGCCGGTCTCCGGCCTTGAGCCAGCCAATGTCCACCGAAGTGCGGCCGATCACCTCTTCCCTGGGCATACCCAACAGATCGAGGAACTTGTCGTTGACGTCCAGGTAGGTGCCGTCTTCCAGCACGGTCAGGGCCATGAGGGCCGGCGAGTGGCGGAAGGCCTTCGAGAACTTCTCCTCGCTCTGACGTAGGGCCTCCTCGGCCTGCTTGCGTTCGGTTATGTCAATGTAGGCGACCTGGCTGGCGGGCCGGCCCTGGTGCTCGGTGGGGGCCGAGAAGACCTCCACCCAGCGCAGGCCGCCGTCCTTGCGCACGATGCGGAATTCGTAACGGGGCGCCGGCCCCTGGCCGGCCAGGCGGGTCAAGGCCCGCTGGCGCGCCATCTCCCGGTCCTCGGGGTGCACCAGCTTCCACATCTCCTCCGGCCCCAAGCCGCCGAATTCCTGGGCGCTATAGCCGAAGATTTCGGTCATGCGCGGATTGACGTAGGCGAAGTGGGCCGGGTCGCCCTCCAGGATGGCCACGCCCTGCAGGGTATGCTCCAGCAGGGTGCAATACTTCTGATTGGAGGCCTCCAGGTCCTGGCGGGCCTGTTGGTGCTGGGCTATCTCGCTTTCCAGCCTGGCCACGGACTCCGCCAGGCTGGCGGTGCGCTGGCGCACCTGCTCCTCCAGTCCCTGGTTGAGCCGCTGGATGTTTTCCTCGGCTGCCTTGCGCCCGGTGATATCGGTCAACATGGCGAAGCTGCCGGCCAGGCGGCCCTGGTCATCCATGATGGGGGTGCTGGAGATCAGGGTCCAGATATGGCTGCCGTCCTGGCGCCGGAAACGCCGCTCGTAATGTCCCCCCAGGCCGGACCTGCGCTGGGCCAGGTGGGCCTGATAGTCGGCCAGGTCCTCGGGGAGTACGAAGCTGGCCACGGTGCGGCCCAGCATCTCCTGGCTGGTGTAACCCAGCATGCCGGCCAGGCGCTGGTTGACGAAAGTGGTGCGCTCTTCCTGGTCCACGGCCCAGATGCCCTCGTTGGCCGTCTCCACGATGCGCCGGTAGCGCTCCTCGCTCTGGGCCAGGCTTTCCTGGGCCGCCCGCAGGTCGTCTATGACCTTGATGGTGGAGAGGATGTGCGGCTCGCCGTCCAGCGTGAAGACCGCCATGGACATCAGGGTGTGGATGATCCGGCCATCCCGGGCGCGAAACTCCACCTCGCGGCCCCTGACCTGGCCATGGGCGGCCAAGTCCTCCACCAGTTGCCGGCGCACCTGGGGGTCGGGGTAGAAATTGAGGGCCAGGGAGTTACTGCCCAAAATCTCTTGGCGGCTGTAGCCCGAGACGGCCTCGAAGCCTGGGTTGACCTCGATGAAGGCCCCATCCCTGGCCCGGGTGATGCAGCACAGGTCGGGGTTGGTCCAGAAGGCCAGGCGGAACTTCTCCTCGCTCTGGCGCAGGGCCTGTTGCAGGTCCTCCCAGGCTGGGGGGGCCTCCAGCCGGGCCTGGGCCTCCCGCAGGCCCCGGTTTTCGTCCTCCAGGCGGGCCAAGGCCTCCCGCAAGCGGGCTAGTTCGGCCTGGCCCTCCTGGGTATCGCTGAACTCCTGAGGCATTTTTCCCTACCTGCCGTGGTTTGGGGCGGCTTATCGCTCCGCGCCATACCAGTTTACCCGGCAAAGGCCCCCAAACGCCACTGGCGGTCCGCCCGGGCCGGGGCGGGATTTGACTTGCCCCGGCCGCCGGGCTTCTGGCAGAATCAGCCCAACCATCAGCGCGGCTGGCCCGGTCCAGCCCCGAGAGTCAAAAGCATGTCCCAGCCCAAGGAAAAGCCGCCCGCCCCCGAGGAGCGCTTGAGCCCCCGCCAGGAGGCCTATCTCAAGGCCAGCAAGGAGATCGTGGTCAAGTTCATCGAGACCGGGCGCCTGAGCGCCACCGGTTTCCAGGAGACCTTTGGCCTGATCTACCGCGCCGTGCGCGATACCGTGGAGGAGCGCCGCTAGGTCCCTGGCCCGGCCCCCGCCGCCCGCCGGCGTGCCCAGAAAAAACTGGCCTATCGCCTCGAATTAAGCTACCATATGTTGCACTTAACCCATGGGTGCCTACCAGCGGTGGTAGGTGCCTCTTATTATTAGGTATTGCCTGCTAGATGAAAGGACCGGGAAATGAAGAAGCTGTTCGCGGCGCTCGTGGCCATGCTTTTCGCCCTTACCTTGGCCTTGCCCGGCATGGCCGAGGCGGCCCCTGGCGACGACTTGTCCCAGCCGGCCCAGACCAAGTCGGTCAAAAAGGCCAAAAAGGCCAAGAAGGCCAAGAAAACCAAGAAGACCAAGAAGACCAAGAAGGTCAAAAAGGCCAAGAAGGCGAAGAAGACCACCCAGTATTAAGCCTGGGACTGGGGAACCCCCCATGGCGGTGCGCTGGCTGTCTGGCCGCGCGCCGGTCCATGGGGTGGGGGGTTGTCTAACCCTTGCGTATTTCCGGTCCCTGGCCGTCCCCAGGCCAGGGCCGGTAATAAACCCGGCTGAGGTACAGGCCCCCGGGCGGGGCCTTGGGGCCGGCCTGGCGGCGCTGGCCACTGGCCAACATCGCGGACAAATCATCTGGCCCCAGCCGCCCGGCCCCCACCTGGGCCAGTACCCCCACCAGATTGCGCACCACGTGGCGCAGAAAGCCCGTGGCCGTCACCCGCACCCGCCACAGCCCCCAGGGCCAAGTCTCCAGATTGGCTTCCAGTATCTCCCGCACGGTGGTGCCTTGCACCTCGCTGCCCTGGCTGGCCAGGGCCAGGAGGTCTTGCGGACCGGGCAGCAGGGCCAGGGCCTGGCGCACCGCCGCCAGGTCCAGGGGCCTGGGGTGGGCCCACAGGCGGCCCCGCAGGAACAGGGACGCCCCGCAGGCCGGCCACAGGTAGTAGTCGTAGGTCTTGGCCAGGGCGCTGTAGCGGGCGTGGAAATCGCCCGCCACGGCGCCCAGGGCGCGCAGGTGGATGTCGGAGGGCAAGAGCGCCCCCAGGCCCCGGGCCATGGTGGCCAGGTCCAGGCGGCTATGGGTGTCGAAGCTGGCCACTTGGCCCAGGGCGTGCACCCCGGCGTCGGTGCGTCCGCTGGCCAGGATGCGCACGGGGTGGCCGCACAGGCGCCTCAGCGCCGCCTCCACCTGGCCTTGCACGGTGGGCGCCCCGGGCTGCACCTGCCAGCCGGCGTAGGCCTGACCGTCGTAGGCCAACACCAGGGCCAGCCGCCGGGCCTGGCCCGGAGCCGGCGGTGGCCCCGGCTCCAGGAAGGGCACGCCGTGGGGCGGGAACCGCCCCCCCAGCCGGCTGAAGAACTCGTCCTGGGCCATGACCGCCAGGCCTCCCGGGCTACCTAGTGTGCGAAGTGGCAACCAATACCAGTTTGACAGCCAGTGCCGTGTCTTGATGTTGGCAAGATGGGCGGGGATAACCCCCCCCCTACATCAAGAAAAACGAAGGACCAACTGCTTTGGAGATCGCTTCCCCGCGCCCACATCAGGCCCCTACGGAGTCACCGCCAACTCCATGAGGCCGGCGGTCTCGGCCAGGCCCAGCATCAGGTTGGCGTTCTGCACCGCCTGGCCGCTGGCGCCCTTGGTCAGGTTGTCCAGGGCCGCGAAGAGCTTCAAGAGTCCCGAGCGGGGGTCAATGGCCACGGCCAGTTGCACCCGGTTGCTGCCGCGCACCTCCTTGGTGGCCGGCAGCAGACCCTTGTCCAGGGGCCGGATGAAGGGCTCGCCGGCGTAGGCCGTCCGCCAGCAATCGCGCACCGCCTGCTCGTCCACGCCGGCCAGGGGTTGGGCGTAGATGGTGGAGAGGATGCCCCGGTCCAGGGGCAACAGGTGGGGCGTGAAGGTCAGGCGCACCGGCGCTCCAGCGGCCAGGGACAGCTCCTGCTCCATCTCGGGGGTGTGGCGGTGGCCGGCCACGGCGTAGGCCTTGAAGTTCTCGTGCACCTCGCCGTGCAAGAGGTTCAGCTTGGCGCCGCGCCCGGCCCCGGAGACGCCCGAGGCGCTGTCGGCGATGAGTCCCTGGGGGCTGACCAGGCCGGCCCTCAGGAGGGGCACCAGGGCCACCAGCACGCTGGTGACATAGCAGCCGGGGTTGGCCACCAGGCGGGCCGCTTTCACCTGCTGGCGGTAGAACTCGGGCAGGCCGTAGACCGCCTGGTCCAAAAGCTCCGGGCAGGTGTGTGGGGCGTACCACTCCTGGTAGGTGGCCACATCGCGCAGGCGAAAGTCGGCGGACAGGTCCACCACCTTGGCCCCGGCGGCCAGGATGGCCGGCACGGCGGCCATGGCCGTTTGGTGGGGCACGGCGGTGAAGACCAGGCGCGCGCCGGCGGCCAGGGTGGCCGGGTCGGCGGAGGTGAAGGGCAGGTCCACCCGCCCCTCCAGGGCGCCGAAGACCCGGCTGACCTTCTGGCCCTCGAACTGCCGAGAGCTGACGGCGGTGAGTTCCAGCCCTGGATGCATGGCGATCAGACGCATCAGCTCCACGCCGGTGTAGCCGGAGCCTCCCAGGATGGCCACGGGGATCATGCTAGCGCCTCCTACTTGCGATCAGCCCGCCGGTTTGACCGGCGAGTTGGTCTTGGCCACATAAAAAACGGGGAAGGCCCGGCTGGGCCCTCCCCGCACGCACGCCCCAGACGGGCGATTAACGCTTGGAGTACTGGAACCGGGCCCGGGCGCCGCGCTGGCCGTACTTCTTGCGCTCCTTCTTGCGGGGATCGCGGGTGAGGAAGCCGGCGCGCTTAAGGGTCTGGCGCAGCTCGGGGTTGAAGACCAGCAGCGCGCGGGCGATGCCGTGGCGGATGGCGCCGGCCTGGCCGGTGGTGCCGCCGCCGCCCACGGTGACCAGCACGTCGAACTGGTCCTGGGTGTCGGTCAGCGCCAGGGGCTGGCGCAGGACCATGGTGTCGGTCTCGCGGCTGAAATACTGCTCGACCGGGCGCTTGTTGATGACCACCTTGCCGTTGCCGGGGGTAAGCCAGCAGCGGGCCACGGCGTTCTTTCTCTTACCGGTGGCGTAATAGCTCGACTCAGGCATGGATAAGCACCTTACTCTACAGGGCCAATGCTTTAGGCTGCTGGGCCTGGTGGGGATGGGTGGGCCCCGCGTAGACCTTCAGCTTTTTGATGAGCTGGCGGCCCAGGCGGTTTTTGGGCAGCATGCCGCGCACCGCCGTGCGCACCAGGTCCTCGGGCTTTAGTTGCACCAGGCGCTTGGCCGCCGTGGCGGTGATGCCGCCCGGGTAGCCGCTGTGCCGGTAGTAGGTCTTCTGCTCCCACTTGCGGCCGGTAAGCTTCACCTTCTCGGCGTTGACCACCACGATGAAGTCGCCGGTGTCCAGGTGAGGGGTGAAGATGGCCTTATGCTTGCCCCGCAGGCGCATGGCCAACTGGGTGGCCAGGCGGCCCAGGACTAGGTCGGTGGCGTCCACCACGAACCAGTCGCGGGAGATGTCTTCGGGCTTGGCAACGTAGGTCTTCATGATACCCGCCTATAGCGTAGCGAAAATACAGGACGTGATCGTCCCCTTGGCAGCCGAAGCTGTATTTATAGGGGACGGCGGCCCGTCTGTCAAGACTCATACCATGCGGCGGTCAAACGATTATTTTGCGCGCCGCATGGTATGCGGGCCAGGGATGGCCCCTTGGCGCCTAACATCTCGTAAATTAAAGCAAAAACTCTACTGCCCACCAAGGGCCGGCTTTGCGGGGAGGGGTCACTGTTTTGCCCGGCCGATGGGCTGTCAAGGCCAGGGACGGCCTGGACCGCCTCCAAGCGTCAGTAGGTGGAATTAGACACGCTGCGTATCTGGCCCCAGCCCAGCAACTCGCCGAAACCACCGAGGGAAAAGGCCAGGTAATAGCCGCGGTTGACCAGGTCGTCCACGTAGTAGGTGCGAATGCCCCAGCACTGGCCCAGGTAGGCCAGCTCGAAAATGGACTGGAAGGTGTTGTAGTCGCTCAGGTCCTTGTGGCCGGTGTAGCTCACCGACCATTCCTTGGTGACGGCCAGGGTCAGCTTGCCGCGCACCTGCTTGACGTTGTCGGCGGTGAAACGGTAGTCCACGGTGATGGCGTCGCCGCGGCGGTTGCGGGTCTTCAAGAGGGCGTTGATCTGGTCCCACCTGCTCTTGTAGAGGTTCCAGGAGGTGTCGCCCTCGAGATACAGGTACTTGCTGGGATAGAGGATCAGCCGTTGGCCTATGTTGCCCCAGTATTGGGGGTCATCCGAGCCGCTGGTGGGGTCGTTGCGGTAATCGTTGAGGTTGAAGGCGTGGCTGAGGTTGTAGTTGAGGAACTCACGGTAGATGGGCCGCACCTCGCCGGTCTGGTCGTCCTTGGAGATGCTCTTGCTGGTTAGAGCGTTCTGGATGCCGTAGGACACCTGGTTGACCCGCTGCTGGTTCTGGTTCTGGCGGGCCAACAGCGGCATGTCGTCATCGGGTATGTTGGGCTGGTAGCTGTAGGTCAGATTGGGCCGGAAGGCGTGCTTGAGCTTCAAGGGGTCCTCGGCCGAGCCGAACTCGAAGACCCGGTAGAGGTAGGTGGAGGCCTGGGTGTTGAAGCTCCACAGCTCGCTGGTGCCGGTGGTGGAGCCGGCGGTGTCGGTGGCGCTGTCGCGGTCCACGCTGTACAGGCGCTGCCTGTAGCTGAAGCTGGGCTCCAGGGACAGGTAGTCGTTGAAGTTCAGCGGCAGGGCGAAGGTGGGGGCGACGTCGCTGATGTGCCCCTTGGCCCCCTCCTGCTGGTAGTAGTAGTTGTAGGAGGAGCCCATCTGGAAGTACCAGCCGGTCTCGCCTACCGCCTGGCGGGTGGCGTCGAAGGTCAGGTAGGGCAGTTGCTGCTGGGTGCGCTTGTTGTCGGTGACCAGGTCGTCGTTGTAGATCAGGCTGCCGTTGAAGGTGGTGGAGGACCAGTAGCGCTGTAGGTTGATCTTGTTCTGGCGCCAGGTGGAGGTGCGGGGGTCCACCTCGCGGCCGAAGCCCTCGATGAAGCGCTGGTTGGTGGCCTCGAAGCCGGTGTGGCCGAAGGTGAACTCCTTGAGGTAGTCCTGGTCGCTGACCAAGTCCACGTCCATCTTGATGTTCATCTGGTCGTTGAACAGCCGCTGGTCGTTCTTCATGCGGAACCAGTAGCGGGAGTGGTAGGCCTCCACGTTCTTGAACTTGTCCTTCAGCTCCTGGCCCATGCCGTCATCGGGCATGTAGTCAAGGGCCATCATGCCCTTGGAGCCGGGGCTCAGGGCGTAGCGGTATTCCAGGCCGTAGTCCAGGCCGCGGAAGGACATGAAGTTGAGGGTGAAGGTGGCGTCGTGGTCGTCGCCCAGGGTCTGGAACCAAGGCTGGCTGTAGATGACGCCGTCGCGGTCGGACATGCCCATCATGGGGGGCAACAGGCCCGACTGGCGGCGGTACTTGGCCGGGAAGGTGGCCCAGGGGGCGTAGAGCACCGGCATGTCCTTGATCCGGAAGGCGGCGCCGTTGATGGTGCCGAAGCCGTCCAGGTCCACGTCAATATCCTTGCCGGTGATGTTCCAGGGGGGACTGACGCCGTCGCAGGAGGTGAAGGAGCCCTGGCCCAGGTGGTAGGATTCCTTGCCCACCTTGTCTATCTCTTGGCCCCGCAGGTAGAAGTTGTTGGACTTGATGAATATCTGGCCGTCGTAGATCTTGCCGGTGCCGCCCTGCATGTCTATGAGCATGCGCTGGCCGGTGAGCACCTCGCCGCCGCTTTCCATGCGCACGCGGCCCTCGGCCTCGGCCACCAGCTTTTCGGAGTGCAGGCGCACGCGGTCGGCGAAGAGCTTCACGGGGCCGCGCACCACCTCCACCTCGCCCTCGGCGGCGTAGGTCTTGCTGGCCTCCTCGTAGATCACCCGGTCGGCGCGGATGTCCACCGGCCCCTGGGAGTCCACCCGCATCAATTGGCCCACGGCGGGGTCTTGGGACGGCGCGGCCGCGGCCGGCCCCACGCCGGCGGTCAGCAGAAAAGCCGTCAGCAGCCCGATGATCGCCCCGCTTGCCCAACGCCTGCTTGCTGCCACGATCTCCTCCTGAAGGCGTGTCTTTAGGTAAAGACACTATTGCTGCCGCACCGTAGCAGATGGCGCCAAATATGGCAAGTCGCTTGTGGTTGCGGGGGGTAATGGCGGGTGGGGGCCTGGGGGCGCCCCCCGGCCGGGCACCCCCGGCCAGGCCCCCGGCACCCGGGCTAGGGCCAGTCCGGCTGGCTGCCCGGGGTAAGCAGGGCCAGGGCCTCGCCCACCGTGAACAGGGAACCGGTGATGAGCACCGCTCCCCTTGGCCCGGCCAGGCGGCGGGCGGTCAGGATGGCCCGGGCCAGGTCCGGCTCCACCTGGCCGGGGGGCGCGCCGGCCGGGGCGGCGGCGGCCAGGGCCTCCGGGGCGGCGGCGCGCTCGTAGCGGGGGCGGCTGTAGACCACCCGGTCGGCGGCCGGGGTCAAGAGCCCCAGGATGCCGGCCAGGTCCTTGTCGGCCATCACCCCCAGGATCATCACCAGGGGCCAGCGCCCCTGGCGCACCAGGTCCAGGCTCTCCACCAGGGCACGGGCCGCCGGCAGGTTGTGGGCCCCGTCCAGCCACAGGGTGGGCTCGCCCGGGGCGCTGGGTTGCTGCTGCAGGCGCCCCGGCCAGCGGGCGGCCGAGAGGCCCTGGCGGAAGTGCTGGGGCGTGACCGGCGCCCCGGCCCGGGCCAGGGCCTCCACGGCCCCCAGGGCCAGGGCGGCGTTGCCCGGCTGGTGGCGCCCCACCAGGCTGGTGCGCAGGTCTTTAAGGCTCCAGAGGCCGCCGTTTAGGCTGAAGGCGCCGCCGGCGTGGCGGCGGCAGGTGATCTCGCGGCCGAGACGGTGCAGCGGCGCGCCCAGCTCAGCGGCTCGCCCCTCCACTATCAGACGGGCCGCAGGCTGGGTCACGCCGTGCACCAGGGGGATGCCAGCCTTGATGATGCCGGCCTTTTCCCAGGCGATGGCCGCGTAAGTATGCCCTAAATACTCCTGATGTTCCAGCCCAATATTGGTGATGACCGTCACCTGGGGCTGGCAGAGGTTGGTGGCGTCCAGGCGGCCGCCCATGCCGGTCTCCAAAATGGCCCAGTCCACGCCCTCCTGGGCGTAGTACACAAAGGCCATGGCCGTGACGAACTCAAAGAAGGTGGGTGGCTCGCGCCTGTCCACCGCCGGCCACACCGTCTCGATGAGCTCCAGGACCCGCTCCTGGCTGATCTCCTGGCCGTTCAGGCGGAAGCGCTCGCTGAAGCGCACCAGGTGGGGCGAGGTGTAGAAGCCCGCCCGTAGCCCGGCGGCCGAGAGGGTGGCCTCCAGCATGGCCCCCACCGAGCCCTTGCCGTTGGTGCCGGCCAGGTGCAGGCACTTGAGGCCCAGATGGGGGTTGCCTAGCTTGTCCAGCATGTTGGCCGTGGAGGACAGCCCCAGCTTGATGCCGTGCTTCTGCAGGTCGTAGAGCCTGTCCAGGGCCGCCTGGTAATGATCCATGCCTACAGCGCCTCCAGCTTGGCGAATTCCAGCAGCAGCACCTTGAGCCCGAAGCGCCCGAAATGCACCAATATTTTGCTGTCGCCCTTGTAGCCCATGACCTTGCCCAGGCCAAAGGTGGCGTGGCGCACCTGGCCGCCCACGGCATAGGGCCGCTCCTGGCGCTGGCTGCCCCGGCTGGCCGGGGCCTGCGCGGGCGGGGCCACATCGAAAACCGGACCCATGCGCGGCACCTCCAACAGGCCTGGGTCCAGGTCCTCCAGGAAGCGGCAGAGTCTGACCTGGGTGAGCCCCTGGCCCCGGGAGTAGTGCTCGCGGGGGGCCAGCAGGGTCAAGCTCTGGCGGGCGCGGGTGCAGGCCACGTAGAGCAGGCGCCGCTCCTCCTCCAGGGCCGTGGGGTCGTGCAGGGTGGGGCCGGCCGGCAGGCGGCCCTCGGCCGCCCAGATGACGAAAACATGGTCCCACTCCAGGCCCTTGGCCGAGTGGATGGTGGAGAGCGTCAGCCGCCCGGCCCCCTGCTCCTCGGCCCGGCTGGCCGGCGGCTCCAGCACCACCTCGGCCATGAACTCGGCCAGGCTGTCGTAATTGCGGGCCAGGCTGGGCAGCTCCTCCAGCTCGCGCAGGCGGCGGGGGTGGTCCTCGTAAAGGGCCCGGCACAGGGGCTCGTAGTACTCCAGCACCGCCTCGGTGGCGCTCAAGGGGCTGAGCGTGGGGTCGGAGATGGCCTCCAGGAGTAGGGCCAGCTCACCCAGCTCCGGCACCTGGGCCACCAGGGGCAGGTTCTTGAGCGCCACCACGTAGCCCGGTGGGGCCGTGGCCCGCACCATGGCCGCGATGATCTGCTGGGCCTTTTTGGGGCCCAGGCCGGGCAATAGCATGAGGATGCGCTGCCAGGACATGTAGTCCTGGGGATTGGCCACCACCCGCAGGTGGCTCAAGGCGTCCTTGATGTGGCTGGCCTCCAAAAAGCGCAGGCCCCCCACCTTGACGTGGGCCAGGCCCTCGGCGGTAAGCTCCACCTCCAGGTCCGAGGAGTCGTTGCCGGCCCGGAAGAGCACCGCCACGCGCTCGGGCGCCACGCCGGCGGCCAGCAGGTCCTGGACGCCTTTCAGCACCTCCCGCGACTGGCCGCGCTCGTCCCGGGGGCGCAGCAGGCGGGGCAGCGGCCCGCCGCCCTGCTCGGTGTAGAGGTGCTTGTCGTACCTCTCGCGGGCCTGGGCTATGATGGCGTTGGTCAGGTCCAGGATGGGCTGGCAAGAGCGGTAGTTGCGCTCCAGCTTGACCAGGCGGGTGCCGGGGAACTTGTGGGGGAACTCCAGGATGTTCTGCAAGCGGGCGCCCCGGAAGGCGTAGATGGACTGGGCGTCGTCGCCCACCACCATGACATTCTTGTGCTCGCCGGCCAGGAGCATCACCAGACGGGCCTGCACGGCGTTGGTGTCCTGGTACTCGTCCACCAACAGGTGCCGCCAGCGCCGCGCCAGCTCCCGGCGCACCTCGGGGTGGTCCCGCAAGAGCTCCTCGCCCATGAACAACAGGTCGTCGTAGTCCACCAGGGCCTGGCGCCGCTTGGCGGCCACGAAGCCCTTGGCGATGCCCATGACCTGGGGGATGTAGTCCTCGTACTGGGGGGCCAAGGCCTCCACGGTCTCGGGCAGGCCCAGCTCCAGGTTGCGGGAGCGGCTGATGATATCGGCCAGGGCGCGGGGCTTGGGGAACTGCTTGTCTCCCTTGTCCTTTAGCTTCAGTTCCTCCACCACGGCCTTGATGATGTGCTCGCTGTCGGCCCGGTCTATGACCGTGAAATTGGGCGGCAAATCCAGGCGGCGGCCCATTTGGCGCAGCAGGCGGTGGCACAGGGAGTGGAAGGTGCCACCCTCCACGGCGGCGGCGTTGGCGTGCATCTGGCGCGCGCGGGAGAGCATCTCGGCGGCGGCCTTGCGGGTGAAGGTGAGGAGCAGGATTTGCGAGGGCGCCAGGCCCTGCTCCAGCAAAAAGGCCACCCGATGTACCAGGGTGCGGGTCTTGCCGGTGCCGGCCCCGGCGATGACCAGGATGGGCCCGCCTAGCAGGCCCACGGCAAAGGCCTGCCCCTCGTTGAGCCCCGAGAGGGCGGGGGAGCCGGGGGAGCCGGAGGTGGGGGGCGGGTCTGGGGTCATTTTGCGAGCTTTAACCACATGATATGTTTGTCGCCTGGCCAGGAGCCATGGACCTGTCTAGGCCAAAAAATAGCGGTCATTGCGAGGAGCGTAGCGACGAAGCAATCTCCCGTTTCGCTCTTGCACCATTGCCCGACTTAACAAAAACGAAACGGGAGATTGCTTCGCTGCGCTCGCAATGACAGCCATTTTTATACAGGAAGCCGGTCTATCACGACCGGTGCCTGCCTTTTGGTCCTCCGGTGCCCGCGCTAGCCCGCGAAATGCCGCGCGATGGCCTCCACCAGGGCCTCGATGGTGTAGGCCGCCGGCTGCACGTGCACGGCCAGTCCCAGCTCCCGGGCCTTCTGGGAGGTAATGGGGCCGATTGAGGCCACGGTGATCTGGCCCTTCTGGGTCATCTCCACGAAACGGCGGCGCTGCTCGGGCTCCAGGAGGGCCATGAGGTTGACCACCGTGGAGCTGGCCGTGAAGGTGACCACATCCAGGCCCTCTTCCAGGGCCTGTTTAAGCATCTGGGCCGACTCCGGCGGTTTGACCGTGCGGTAGGCCGGCACCACCTCCACCAGGGCGCCGCGCTGGGTCAGCGTCTCGGGCAACAGCTCGCGGGCCTGCTCGGCCCGGGGGATGAGCACCCGGGAGCCTTGCAGGTTCTGCCCGGCCAGGGCCTCCAAGAGCCCCTCGGCCAGGAAGCTGGCGGCGGTGAGGTCGGGGTGCAGGCCCTCCTCGCGCAGGGCCTGGGCCGTGGCCGGGCCGATGGCCCCCACCAGGGCGCCGCCCAGGTGGCGGGCGTCCTTGTCGCGGGCGTCCAGGGCCGCGAAGAAGGCCTCCACGCCGTTCTGGCTGGTGAAGAGGATTACGTCGTAGTCCTCCACGTTATCCACGGCGCGCATCAGGGGGCCTTCGTCCTCGGGCGGCTCCAGGGCGATGGTGGGCACCTCCGCCACCGCGGCCCCCAGGCGGGCCAATTGCTGGCTGAGCTTGCTGGCCTGCGCGCGGGTGCGGGTGACCAGTATCCTTTTGCCGAACAAGGGCAGGTTGTCGAACCAGCGCAGCTGCTCGCGCAGGCCCACCACCTCGCCCACGATGGTGATGGCCGGGGGTTCAAGCCCGGCGTCGGCCACGGCCTGGGGCAGGGTGGACAGGGTGCCGGTGACCGTCTCCTGGCGGGGGGT
Organism: Desulfarculus sp.; assembly: GCA_016218705.1. Lineage (GTDB taxonomy): Bacteria > Desulfobacterota > Desulfarculia > Desulfarculales > Desulfarculaceae > JACRDC01. The sequence goes on along the minus strand of JACRDC010000011.1, from coordinate 3,605 downwards.
GGTGCCCCAGCGGATGGCCGCCGCCGGGGTGGCGGACGGCTTGCCGTGGGCCATGAGCTGGCGGCAGATCTCGGGCAGGTTCTTGACGCCCATGAGAAAGACCACGGTGCCCAGTTGGGCCAAGGCCCCCCACTTGATGGTGGACTCGGGCTTGCCGGGGTCCTCGTGGCCGGTGACAAAGGCCACCTCGGTGGTGCAGCGGCGGTCGGTGACCGGTATGCCGGCGTAGGCCGGCGCGGCGATGGCGCTGGTCACGCCGGGCACGATCTCAAAGGCGTGGCCGGCGGCCCGCAAGGCCGAGGCCTCCTCGCCGCCGCGGCCAAAGACAAAGGGGTCGCCGCCCTTGAGGCGCACCACGACGAGCCCCTGGGCCGCCAGGCCGCAGAGCAGTTGATTGATGCCCTCCTGGCCCAGGGTGTGGTCGCCGCCCTTCTTGCCCACGTAGATGCGCCTGGCCTCCTCGGGCGCCAGGTCCAACAGTTCGGGGTTGGCCAAGAAGTCGTAGACCACGGCCTCGGCCTCGGCCAGCACCCGGGCGCCCTTCAGGGTCAAGAGCTCGGGGTCGCCGGGGCCGGCCCCCACCAGATAGACCTTGCCGCTCATGCCGGCGCCTCCCCGTAGACCTGGGCCAGAATCTCGCGTCCGCCGCGCTCCAGGACCTCCTCGGCCACCGCCGCGCCCATGGCCCGGGCCTCATGGGGCGGGGCCAGGCCCTGGCCCCTGACCACCCGGCGGCCGTCCAGGCTGGCCACCAGGCCCCTCAGGGTCACGATGCCATTGTCCAGCACCGCGTGCCCGGCGATGGGCACCTGGCAGCCGCCCTCCAGGCGGGCCAGGAAGCCCCGCTCGGCGGCCACGGCGGCGGCGGTGGGCGGGTGATCCAGGGGCGCGATAAGCGCCCGCACCCAGGCGTCGTCCACGCGGCACTCCAGGCCCAGGGCGCCCTGGCCCACGGCGGGCAGCATGGTGGCCGGCTCCAGCGGGTGGGCCGGCACGTCCTTGAGACCCAGGCGGTTGAGGCCCGCGGCGGCCAGCACCACGGCGTCCAGGCCCTCGGTGTCGAGCTTCTTCAGCCGGGTCTCCACGTTGCCCCGCACCGGCACCATGAACAGGTCGGGGCGCAGGGCCAGGAGCTGGGCCTGGCGCCTCAGGCTGCTGGTGCCCACGCGGCCGCCCTGGGGCAGCGTCTCCAGGCCCCCGCCCCGGCGGCCCACCAGCACGTCGCGCACGTCCTCGCGTTCACTCACGGCGGCCAGGATGAGGCCCTCGGGCAGGTCGCTGGGCACGTCCTTCATGGAGTGCACGGCCAGGCCGGCGCGGCCCATGAGGAGCGCGTCCTCGATCTCCTTGACAAACAGTCCCTTGCCTCCCACCTGCGCCAGGGGCACATCCAGTATTTTGTCGCCGGTGGTCTTGATTATCTCCAGTTCCACCGTGAGGCCGGGGTGCAGCGCGGCCAGGCGGCCGGCCACCCAGCGGGCCTGGGCCAGGGCCAACTGACTGCCGCGGGTGGCGATGGTGAGGGTGGGCATGGGTCTTGATGCTAGTGGCAGGTGGCGCAGGAGCCGCCGGCGCAGGAGGCGCAGCCGCCGTGGCTGCTGGTCATTTTTCCGCCTGCGCTCTTGTGGGCAAAACCGCTCATCAGCCGGCGCACCTTCTTGCTGTCGCACTTGGGGCAGCAGATTATGTCGTCGGAGCGCATGACCAGGGTCTCGAAGTCCTGGTCGCACTTGTGGCAGTGGAATTCGTAGATGGGCATCAGGCACCGTCCCGGCGGCCAGACTGCCGCCCCCATATTGATTGATCGCCACCAAAAATTGGGTGACGGCTATAACTTAAGGCCGCGCGCCCCCTGGGGCAAGGCCTGGCCTACAGCCCGGCCTGGGCCTCCACGGCCATGGCCAACAACAACGGCAGGTTGATCTCGTGGTGGCCGATGATGTTGATGCCTCGTCCGCCCGTGAGCACCGGCCGGTGCACCACGTTGGTCTGGGGCCGGTAGTGGCGGATCATGTCCATGTTGACCGTGGTGAAGTCCTTGACCTGATTGCCCAGGTTGCGCGCCGCCGACAAGGCCTTGAGGAAGACCTCGGGCAGCATCACCGCCGAGCCCACGTTGAGGTAGGCCCCGCCTTTTAGTTCGGCCACCTGGGCCACCAGCCGGCGGAAGTCCACGTGGCTGGCCTGGCCGGTGGCGGCGCCGTCAAAGGAAGGGTGCATGTGGATGATGTCCGCGCCCAGGGAGACGTGCACGCTCACCGTTAGCCCCAGGCGGGCGCCGGCGGCCAACAGCGACAGCCCCAGGTGGGCCGGCGGGTCCTGGTTGAGGGCGCGCCCCACGGCCAGGCCCAGGCCCATTTCCGGGCCGGCGGCCACGGCCTGGTTAATGAACTCGCCGGTCTGGCGGGCGGTGCCGAAGCTGCCGTCGGCCAGGGCCTCGGCCACGTCCTCGCTGGTGCGGCCGGCGAGCGCCATCTCCACGTCGTGGATCATGCCCGCGCCGTTCAAGGCCAGGCCGGTGATGAGGCCGCCCTCCATGGCCGCGATGATAAGAGGGCTCAGGCCCACCTTGATGACATGGGCGCCCATGGCCAGAATCACCGGGCGACCGGCCAGCCGGGCGTTCACCATGGCGTCGGAGGCGGCGCGCAGGTCGTCGGCGGCCAGCACGTGGGGCAGACCGCGCACAAAGTCGCGCAGGCTGCCGCCGGCGGCCCAGGGGCGGCCCAGCATGCCGCTTTCCACCTTGGATTGTCTCAGGTCCAGGTCGCAGAGGCGCAGCTTGTTCAAATCGGCGGGAGGTATGGTCATCGGGGATGTCCGAATAGTTTTTGGTCCACCAGTTCGCACAAGATGTGGATCACCAGGCCGTGGACCTCCTGGATGCGCGGGGTCAAGTCGCTGGGCACCCGGATCATGATGTCGCACAGGGCGGCCATCTCCGGGCACTCGCGGCCGCCCAGGCCCATGGTGAGCAGGCCCTTGACCTTGGCGGCGGCCAGGCCCTTTAGCACGTTGGGCGAGCGGCCCGAGGTGGAGATGCCCAGCGCCACGTCGCCGGCCAGGCCCAGGCCCTTGATCTGCTTGGCGAAGGTCTCGTCGAAGTGGTAGTCGTTGCCGATGGAGGTGAGCACGCTGCTGTCGGTGGTCAGCGCCAGGGCCGGCAGGCTGGGCCGCTCCATGAGGAAGCGGTTGACCATCTCGGCGGCCAGGTGCTGGGCGTCGGCGGCCGAGCCGCCGTTGCCGAAGACCAACAGCTTCTTGCCGGCCGAGAAGGCCTGGGCCAGGGTCTGGGCGGCCTGCACCACCAGGGGCAGCCCCTGCTCCTCGAAGGCCTCCAGGGCGGCGATGGAGCCTTTCAGGCTGGCTATCGCTTGCTCAAGCATGGTTCCCCTCCCTAAAAAGGGGTGGTAGAGGCGACAAAAGTAGCCGGTTGGCCATAACTTGTCAAGTGCGGGACCGGCCGGGTGTAGCTGACACATAAACTGTCCGGACTTGTAGCACATGAGTTGTCCGGTTTGAGTTGGGGTCCATGGAGGTGCCCCGATGAGGCGGACAGAGCTGTTGCAGGAGGTTCGGAAGATGCGGTTTTTAGAGGCGCATTT
>JACRDC010000085.1 GCA_016218705.1 Desulfarculus sp. | reverse complement strand
GAGATGGTCATGCCCGGCGACAACGTGTCCATCGAAGTGAACCTGATCACGCCCATCGCCATGGAAAAAGAAATTCGCTTTGCCATCCGCGAGGGTGGCCGCACCGTGGGCGCCGGCGTCGTCAGCGACATCATCGAGTAAGGCTGGTTATTAATGCCTAGAGATATCATTCACTTGGTGTGCCAGGACTGCAAACGCAAGAACTACAGCACCACCAAGAACAAGCGCCGGACTCCCGACAAGCTGGAGTTCAAGAAGTTTTGCAGCAGCTGCCGCGCGCACACCGTGCACCGCGAAGGCAAATAGCTTGGCCGAGGAACCACGCACGCCTGTAGCTCAACTAGGCTAGAGCGTCGGACTCCAAATCCGAAGGCTGGGGGTTCGATTCCCTCCAGGCGTGCCAGACCTCGCGGGCCAGAACCCGGTTGACGGCGGCAAGGGCCCCGGTGGCCGCGAGGGCGGGCGCCAGGGGTCAGGGCCGAATATTATGGTTGGGCTCCAGTCCGGGTCAGGTGGGGATATATGGCCGATAAAAAGAGCAACCCAGCACCGAGCAAGGCCGCGGCCGTGAAGCCGGGGGCCAAGGCGGTGGCCTTGCCCGGCAAGGCCACCAAGGCGGCCGTCAAGGACGAGCCGTCCAAGGGCCTGGGCTACTGGGTGGAGCAGGGCGTACAGTTTCTGCGCGAGGTCAAGACCGAGCTCAAGAAGGTCACCTGGCCGCCGCGCAAGCAGACCGTGGCCAGCACCGGGGTGGTGCTGGGCCTGGTGGCGATCATCTCCCTGTTCCTGGGCCTGGTGGATTACGTGTTGACCCATTTCGTGCGTTTTTTGATCAGCTAGCGGCTAGGGGGCAACCACATCGTGGGCAAGCGCTGGTACATCGTTCATACCTACTCGGGGTTCGAGAACAAGGTCCGCGAGGGCTTGGCCGAGAGAGTCAAGTCCCACGGGCTGGGCGACTATTTCGGCCGCATTCTGGTGCCTATGGAGAAGGTCGTGGAGATGGTCAAGGGCCAGCGCCGCGAGTCGTCGCGCAAGTTCTATCCCGGCTACATCCTGGTCGAGATGGAGATGAACGACGACACCTGGCACCTGGTCAAGTCCACGGCCAAGGTGACCGGCTTCGTGGGCGGCACCGAGACGGCGCCCCAGCCCATCACCGAGGAAGAGGCTGACCGCATCATCGCCCAGATGGCCGAAGGCGCCAAGCAGCCCCGGCCCAAGTACAGCTTCCGCGAGGGCGACGAGGTGCGGGTCATTGACGGCCCCTTTAACAACTTCAACGGAACGGTCGAAGAGGTTTACCCGGACAAGGGCAAGCTCAGAGTGCTGATAAGCATCTTCGGACGGGCCACCCCCGTGGAACTGGAGTTCGTCCAGGCAACCAAGATTTAGCGCGCCCTCTAGGATAGGGGCAGGAGGCGCGGGCGGCCGCCATAGGCCGCGCGGGCCGCTTGCGCACGTTGGGCGGCTGGCAATAAAACGCGGCAGCAGTAGCGCCGGGGAGCCGCCGGTCAGGCAGGCACACAGACCCCGCGCCAGGCATCAGGAGACAGCATGGCCAAGAAAGTCGTCGCCAATATCAAATTGCAGATCCCGGCCGGCAAGGCCAACCCCAGCCCGCCGGTGGGTCCGGCCTTGAGCCCCCACGGCGCCAACATCATGGAGTTCTGCAAGGCCTTCAACGCCCGCACCCAGGGCATCGGCGATACCATCATCCCGGTGGTCATCACCGTCTACGCCGACCGCAGCTTCAGCTTCATCACCAAGACCCCGCCGGCGGCGGTGTTGTTGCGCAAGGCCGCGGGCGTGGACAAGGGCTCGGGCGTGCCCAACCGCGACAAGGTGGGCAAGATCTCCATGGCCCAGATCAAGGAGATCGCCCAGGAGAAGATGAACGACATGAACACCCGCAACCTGGACCAGGCCATGCGCACCATCGCGGGCACCGCCCGGTCCATGGGGCTGGAAGTAGTCTAGGGGCAACCGCCCCCCCCGGGCCGGGCCGGCCAGGGCGTGGGCGATTAATTAACGAGGCCCGTGGAGGCCTGGCCAGGCCGCCAACACACGGGGCTCCGAGCAAAACGGAGACAACGATCATGGCCAAGCATGGCAAGAAATTCTTCGAGGCGCGCCAGAAGGTCAACCGCGGCCTGCGCCACTCCTTCGAGGAGGGCCTGACCGCGGCCGTGGGCGCGGCCTACGGCAAGTTCGATGAGTCGGTGGACGTGGCCGTGCGCCTGGGCGTGGACCCCCGCCACGCCGACCAGATGGTGCGCGGCACGGTGGTGCTGCCCCACGGCACCGGCAAGACCGTGCGCGTGGCTGTCTTCGCCAAGGGCGAAAAGGAAAAGGAAGCCCTGGACGCCGGCGCCGACTTCGTGGGCTCCGACGATCTGGTGGAGAAGATACAGGGCGGCTGGACCGACTTTGACCGCGCGGTGGCCACCCCGGACATGATGGGCACCGTGGGCAAGCTGGGCCGCATCCTGGGTCCCCGGGGCTTGATGCCCAACACCAAGAGCGGTACGGTCACCTTTGATCTGGCCAAGGCGGTCAAGGAGATCAAGGCCGGCAAGATCGAGTTCCGCGTGGACAAGGGCGGCGTGGTGCACGCGCCGGTGGGCAAGATGAGCTTCGGCGTGCCCAAGCTCAAGGACAACCTGGACGCCCTGATGGAGACCCTGATCCGCCTCAAGCCAGCCACGGCCAAGGGCACCTATGTCAAGGGCGTCACCGTCTCCACCACCATGGGTCCGGGCGTGCGCCTGGACACCGCCGAGATCAAGCTGGCGGCCAAGGCCTAGCCGGCGGCAAGTAAGGCTTTACGCGGGCGCCGGCCAAACGGGGCGAAGGCGTCCGCACTGCATAGCAACTGGAACTGCGCTTCGTGTCAGAGACAGCGGGCGGCCTTGGGCCAACGAGGCCATAATGACCGGCGAGCCGGTCACCCGCCGAGAGCGAAAGAGGCAGGTGTGGCGATAAGGGATCGTGCTCACCTCCTTGGTATCTGACGGCAGGGCAAGGGTCCAGGCGAGGAAAAGGAGGTAGCCTAACGTGAACCGCAGCGAGAAACAGGCCGTGGTGGATGCCATGGCCGAGCGTCTCGGTCGCGCCAAGGCGTTGGTCCTGACCAACTTCAACGGACTCAAGGTCGAGCAGATCACCGAGCTGCGCCAGCAGCTGCGGGAAAAGGACCTGGAGTACGTGGTGGTCAAGAACACGCTCTTGAAGCGCGCCGCCGAGGGCTCACCCGCCGCCGTGCTCTCCGATCAGCTCATGGGTCCCAACGGGTTGGCCATCAGCTATGGCGACCCGGTGGCCTTGGCCAAGTCGCTGGTGGACTTTGCCAAGACCAACCCCAAGCTGGAGGTGCGGGGCGGGCTCTTGGAGGGCAAGCCCATGAGCGCCGAGCAGGTGGCCGACCTGGCCAAGCTGCCCGGGCGCGAAGTGCTTCTGGCCATGCTCCTGGGCGCCATGAATGGCGTGCCGCGCAACCTGGTCAGCGTGCTGGCGGCGGTGCCGCGCTCGCTGATGAACGTGCTCAAGGCCATCGAGGAGCAGAAGGCCGGCCAGGCCTAGCTTAGGTTTAGACGATCCCTCATCGCAAATTGGCCGGGCGCCCAGAGATGCGCCGCCGGCCCCGGAAAGGAAGAAATTATCATGGCGATCACCAAGGCTGACGTTATCGAGTTCATCAAAAATATGAGCGTGCTGGAGCTCTCCGAGCTGGTCAAGGAGCTGGAGGAGACCTTCGGCGTGACCGCGGCCGCCCCCATGGCCATGGCCGCCATGCCCGCCGGCGGCGGCGAGGCCGCGGCGGTGGAGGAGCAGACCGAGTTCGACGTGATCCTGGAGTCGGCCGGCGACAAGAAGATCCAGGTCATCAAGGTCGTGCGCGCCATCACCGGCCTGGGCCTCAAGGAGGCCAAGGACCTGGTGGACGGCGCTCCCAAGCCCGTGAAGGAAGCCGTCAGCAAGGAAGAGGCCGAGGGCATCAAGAATCAGTTGGAAGAGGCCGGCGGCGTGGTGCAGGTGAAGTAAGCCAGCCCCTGGACCGCCTTAGTGAGATATCCCACCCGCGGCCGAAAGCAACTTACGGCGCTTTCGGCCGCGGGCGAGCCAAAAAAATCATCGCCCCCCGGCAGGACCGGGCCGCTTGTGTGGGTGAGCGGGCCAGGTGCCGCCGGGTGCCCGTGTTTGTTGACGCCAGCGCCGGGGTCTAAGCGTCCCTTGGCGACGTCATCCCTTCTCTGAAGGAGAATCCATGAGCCAGGCGAGCGAGATCAGGATGCGGGTCCGCAAGAACTTCGGCAAGATCGCCAAAATCATTGACATCCCCAACCTCATAGACATGCAGAAGCAGTCCTACGAGCGCTTTCTGCAGAAGGAGGTGCCGCCCGAGGACCGTCAGGACACCGGCCTGCAAGGGGTGTTCAAGAGCGTGTTTCCCATCCGCGACTTCTCGGGCACCTCGTCCCTGGAGTTCGTAAGCTATTCCTTCGGCGAGGTCAAGTACGACGTTGAGGAGTGCCTGGCCCGGGGCATGACCTTCGAGGCCCCGGTGAAGCTCACCGTGCGCCTGGTGGTCTACGACCTGGACAAGGAAAGCGGCGTGCAGTCCATCCGCGACATCAAGGAGCAGGAGATCTACTTCGGCACCTTGCCCCTGATGACCGCCCGCGGCACCTTCATAGTCAACGGCACCGAGCGCGTGGTGGTCAGCCAGCTCCACCGCTCGCCGGGCATCTTCTTTGACCACGACAAGGGGCGCACCCACAGTAGCGGCAAGCTCCTCTACAGCGCCCGCGTCATCCCCCTGCGCGGCTCCTGGATTGACCTGGAGTTCGACCCCAAGGACATCCTCTACGTGCGTATTGACCGCCGGCGCAAGTTCCCGGTGACGCTCTTGCTGAAAGCCCTGGGCTACTCGGCCCAGGACCTCCTGGACATGATGTACCAGAAGGAGCTGTTCAAGCTGGAGGGCGAGAAGATACTGCGCAAGGTGGACGCCGGCCAGCTCATGGGCCGCGAGATGAGCCGCGACGTGCTGGACCCCGAGACCAACAAGCCCATGGTCAAGGCCGGCAAGAAGATGACCCGCCGGGCACTGAACCGCCTGGCCGAGCTGGGCGCCGAGTATTTCCCGGTGGACGCCGACGACCTGTTGGGCCGCTACGCCGCCGCCGACCTGGCCGACCCCGGCACCGGCGAGGTGCTGGTGGCCCTGAACCAGCCCATCGGCCACGAGGCGCTGCTTAAGCTGCGCGCCGCCGGCGTGTCCGAGGTGCCCACTCTGTTCATTGACGGCATGCACGTCTCCAGTAGCTTCCGGGACACCCTGGAGCTGGACAAGGTGGAGGGCGGCGACGACGCCATCGTGGACATCTACCGCAAGCTGCGGCCCAGCAACCCGCCCACCCTGGAGGTGGCCCGCACCTTCTTCCACAACCTGTTCTTCTCGGCCGAGCACTACGACCTCTCGGCCGTGGGCCGCTTGAAGCTCAACCTACGCCTGGGCCTGGACGCGCCCGAGGACCTGCGCACCCTGCGCCGCGAGGACATCCTCAAGGCCGTGCGCCTGTTGATCGAGCTGAAGGACAGCGAGGGCCAGGTGGATGACATTGACCACCTGGGCAACCGCCGGGTGCGCGCCGTGGGCGAGCTGTTGGAGAACCAGTACCGCATCGGCCTGGTGCGCATGGAGCGGGCCATCAAGGAGCGCATGAGCCTGCAGGAGATCGAGGCCTTGATGCCCCACGATCTCATCAACAGCAAGCCGGTCAGCGCGGTGGTCAAGGAGTTCTTCGGCACCAGCCAGCTCAGCCAGTTCATGGATCAGACCAACCCGCTGTCAGAGGTCACCCACAAGCGCCGTCTGAGCGCCCTGGGACCGGGGGGGCTCACCCGCGAGCGCGCCGGCTTCGAGGTGCGCGACGTGCACAGCACCCACTACGGCCGCATCTGTCCCATCGAGACCCCGGAAGGTCCCAACATCGGGCTGATCGTAAGCCTGTCCACCTACGCCCGGGTCAACGACTACGGCTTCATCGAGACGCCCTACCGCCTGGCCGGCGAGGGCCGGGTGAGCACCCAGGTCAACTTCCTCTCGGCCCTGGAGGAGAGCGACCACGCCATCGCCCAGGCCAACGCGCCCATGGACGACAAGGGCAAGTTCCAGATGGACATCGTCAGCGTGCGCCGCGCCGGCGAGTTCATGATGGTCAGTCCCGAGGAAGTGGAGTTCATGGACGTCAGCCCCAACCAGTTGGTTTCGGTGGCGGCCTCCCTGGTGCCCTTCCTGGAGAACGACGACGCCAACCGCGCCCTCATGGGCTCCAACATGCAGCGCCAGGCCGTGCCTCTGCTGCGCACCGACGCGCCCCTGGTGGGCACCGGCATCGAGAGCGTGGTGGCCCGCGACTCGGGCGTGTGCGTGGTGGCCGAGGCCGACGGGCTCATCAACGACGTGGACGCCGGGCGCATCGTGGTGCGCTACGACAAGCCCTTGACCCACGAGGCCCACTCCCAGGTCAAGATATACAAGCTCATCAAGTTCCAGCGCAGCAACCAGAACACCTGCACCAGCCAGAAGCCCATCGTGGTGCGCGGCCAGAAGGTCAAGAAGGGCCAGATCCTGGCCGACGGGCCGGCGGTGCACGACGGCGACCTGGCGCTGGGCCGCAACGTGATGGTGGCCTTCATGAGCTGGGGCGGCTACAACTACGAGGACTCCATCCTGGTCAGCGAGCGCATCGTCAAGGATGACGTTTTCACCTCGCTGCACATCGAGGAGTTCGAGACCGTGGCCCGCGACACCAAGCTGGGCAAGGAAGAGATCACCCGCGACATCCCCAACGTGGGCGAGGAGGCCCTCAAGAACCTGGACGAGGCCGGCATCATCCGCGTGGGCGCCGAGATCAAGGCCGGCGACATCCTGGTGGGCAAGATCACTCCCAAGGGCGAGACGCAGCTCAGCCCCGAGGAGAAGCTCTTGCGCGCCATCTTCGGTGAAAAAGCCGGCGACGTAAAGGACACCTCCTTGCGCGTGCCTCCCGGCGTGGAGGGCATCGTCATTGACGCCCGCGTGTTCAGCCGCAAGGGTATCGAGAAGGACGAGCGCGCCCAGTCCATCGAGGACGAGGAAGTGGGGCGCCTGCTGAAGGATCAGAAGGACGAGATCAGCATCATCCGGCGCAACGCCATGGACCAACTGGAGATGCATCTGCTGGGCAAGAGCCTGGCCCAGCCCTTGAAGGACGACCGCGGCAAGGTGGTGGTGCCCAAGAAGACCCCCATCACCCACGAGCACCTGAAGGACCTGCCGGTGCGGCTCATGCGCGAAATGGAGTTGGCCGGCGGCGACGAGAAGATGCAGATCGAGCTGGAGCGGCTGGTGGATGGCTACCTGGAGCAGGTGGAGATGATCCGCGCCGCCTTTGACAACAAGATCGGCAAGCTCAAGAAGGGCGACGAGTTGCCCCCGGGCGTCATCAAGATGGTCAAGGTCTACGTGGCCATGAAGCGCAAGCTCTCGGTGGGCGACAAGATGGCCGGCCGCCACGGCAACAAGGGCGTGGTCAGCCGCATCCTGCCCGAGGAGGACATGCCCTACTTCAGCGACGGCACGCCGGTGGACATCGTCTTGAACCCCCTGGGCGTGCCCAGCCGCATGAACGTGGGGCAGGTGCTGGAGACCCACCTGGGCTGGGCCAGCCGCGAGCTGGGCTACAAGGTGGGCCGCATGCTCGACGCCATCGCCGAGGCCAAGGTCAAGGCCGCCCAGAAGGCCAAGACCAAGGAGCTCAGGTCCTTCATGGCCGAGGTCTACTCCCCGGCCGAGATGGACGAGGCCTTCGGCGGCCTCAAGGACGACGACCTGCCCGGGGTGGCCGAGCAATTGCGCCGGGGGGTGCCCCTGGCCACGCCGGTCTTCGACGGCGCCTCGGAGCAGGAGATCAGGAGTCTCCTGGAACTGGCCGGCGTCTCCCCCACCGGCCAGGCCCGGCTCACCGATGGCCGCACCGGCGACTCCTTCGACCGCGATGTCACCGTGGGCGCCATGTACATGCTCAAGCTCCACCACCTGGTGGACGACAAGATTCACGCCCGCTCCATCGGCCCCTACTCCCTGGTCACCCAGCAGCCGCTGGGCGGCAAGGCCCAGTTCGGCGGTCAGCGCCTGGGCGAGATGGAGGTCTGGGCCATGGAGGCCTACGGCGCCGCCTACTCGCTGCAGGAGTTCCTGACGGTGAAAAGCGACGACGTGGCCGGGCGCACCCGGATGTACGAAAAGATAGTCAAGGGCGAAAACAACCTGGAGGCCGGCCTGCCCGAGAGCTTCAACGTCCTGGTCAAGGAGCTGCAAGCCCTGTGCCTGGACGTGGAGATGATCGAGCACCGCGGCGATCTGGCCGCCGCCTCGGAGTAAAGGAGAAGTCCCTTGGAAGATCTCTACAGCTATTTCGCCAAACCCAAGGACCCCCTGTCCTTTGACGCCGTGAAGATCAGCCTGGCCAGCCCCGAGAAGATCAAGGCCTGGTCCTTCGGCGAGGTCAAGAAGCCCGAGACCATCAACTACCGGACCTTCAAGCCCGAGCGCGACGGTCTGTTCTGCGCCAAGATTTTCGGCCCCACCAAGGACTACGAGTGCAACTGCGGCAAGTACAAGCGCATGAAGCACCGGGGCGTGGTCTGCGAGAAGTGCGGCGTGGAGGTGATCCAGTCCAAGGTGCGCCGCGAGCGCATGGGGCACATTGACCTGGCCACGCCGGTGGCCCACATCTGGTTCCTCAAGTCCCTGCCCTCCAAGGTGGGCAACCTCCTGGACCTGACCCTCAAGGAGCTGGAGAAGGTACTGTACTTCGAGAGCTACATCATCCTGGAGCCCGGCGACACCCCGCTGACCAAGGGCACCCTGGTGGTGGAGGAGCGCTACCGCCAGCTCAAGGAGGAATACGGCAACCACTTCAAGGCCGGCATCGGCGCCGAGGCCATCCAGCAGATGCTCTCCGAGGTGCAACTGGGCACCATGTGGGAGGAACTGCGCGCCGAGATGGTGACCACCACCAGCGAGGCCAAGCGCAAGAAGCTGGCCAAACGGCTGAAGGTCATTGACGCCTTCCGCGAGAGCGGCAACGAGCCCCAGTGGATGATAATGAACATCATCCCGGTGCTGCCGCCGGACCTGCGCCCCCTGGTGCCCCTGGATGGCGGCCGCTTCGCCACCAGCGACCTGAACGACCTCTACCGCCGGGTCATCAACCGCAACAACCGCCTGCGCCGCCTGCACGAGCTAAGCGCGCCGGATATCATCATCCGCAACGAAAAGCGCATGCTCCAGGAGGCCGTGGACGTTTTGTTCGACAACGGCCGCCGGGGCAAGACCATCACCGGCCCCAACAAGCGCCCGCTGAAATCGCTCTCCGACATGCTCAAGGGCAAGCAGGGCCGCTTCCGCCAGAACCTCTTGGGCAAGCGCGTGGACTACTCGGGCCGCTCGGTCATCGTCATCGGCCCGGACCTGCGCCTGCACCAGTGCGGCCTGCCCAAGAAGATGGCGCTGGAGCTGTTCAAGCCCTTCATCTACAACCGGCTGGAGGCCAAGGGCCTGGTCACCACCATCAAGGGCGCCAAAAAGCTGGTGGAGCGCGAGTCCCCCGAGGTGTGGGACACCCTTAGCGAGGTGGTGCGCGAATACCCGGTGATGCTCAACCGCGCCCCCACCCTGCACCGCCTGGGCATCCAGGCCTTCGAGCCCCTGCTGGTTGAAGGCAAGGCCATCCAACTGCACCCCCTGGTCTGCCAGGCCTACAACGCCGACTTTGACGGCGACCAGATGGCCGTGCACGTGCCCTTAAGCATCGAGGCCCAGATCGAGGCCCGGGTGCTGATGATGAGCACCAACAACATCCTCTCGCCGGCCAACGGCGAGCCCATCATCGTGCCCAACCAGGACATCGTGCTGGGGCTCTATTACCTTACCCGCGAGCGGCCCCTGGCCGCGGGCGAGGGCAAGTCCTTCAGCGATCCCGGCGAGGTGCGCATGGCCTACGACGCCGGCGCCGTGAGCCTGCACGCGGCCATCCAGTGCCGCATCAAGGGCAAGAGGGTCAAGACCACCGTGGGCCGCGTGCTCCTCTACGACGTGCTGCCCAAGGAGATGGAGTTCGAGCAGATCAACCAAGTCATGGACAAGAAGGCGCTCAAGACCCTGGTGGGGCGCTGCTACCGCATGGCCGGCACCAAGGCCACGGTGCTTTTGGCCGACCGCCTCAAGGACATGGGCTACTACAACTCCACCCGCAGCGGCCTAAGCATCTGCGTCAAGGACATGGTCATCCCCGCCCGCAAGCCCGAGATCATTGACCAGGCCATGGCCGAGGTGCGGCTCATCGAGAAGCAGTACAAGGACGGCATCATCACCGACGGCGAGAAGTACAACAAGGCGGTGGACATCTGGGCCAAGGCCACCGAGGACGTGGCCAAGGAGATGATGGACGAGATCAGCATGGAGACGGTCAAGGGCTCCGACGGCACCGAGATCACCACCACCAGCATGAACCCCATCTTCATGATGGCCGACTCCGGCGCCCGTGGCTCCAAGGACCAGATGAAGCAGTTGGCCGGCATGCGCGGTCTGATGGCCAAGCCCTCGGGCGAGATCATCGAGACCCCCATCACCGCCAACTTCCGCGAGGGCCTGACGGTGCTGCAGTACTTCATCAGCACCCACGGCGCCCGCAAGGGCTTGGCCGACACGGCGCTCAAAACCGCCAACTCCGGCTACCTCACCCGCCGCCTGGTGGACGTCAGCCAGGACGCCATCGTCACCGAGATTGACTGCGGCACCATCAACGGCATCGAGGTGGAGGCCCTGCGCGAGGGCGGCGAGGTGATCCAGCACGTGGGCGAGCGCGTGCTGGGCCGCACGGCCCTGAAGGACATCCGCGACCCCTTGACCGGCGAGGTGCTCATCCCCGCCAACGACGAGATAGACGAGGAGGGCGTGGCCAAGCTGGAAGAGGCCGGCGTGGAGCACGTGGACATCCGCTCGGTGCTCACCTGCGAGTGCAAGCGCGGGGTCTGCTCCAAGTGCTACGGCCGCGACCTGGCCCACAGCAAGCCCGTGGACGTGGGCGAGGCCATCGGCATCATCGCCGCCCAAAGTATCGGCGAGCCCGGCACCCAGTTGACCATGCGCACCTTCCACATCGGCGGCGCGGCGGCCCGGCGCGCCGAGCAGAGCCGGGTGGAGGCCCGCTACAACGGCCAACTCAAATACATCAACTTGGTCACCGTGCAATCCAGCGAGGGCCAGCCGGTGGTCATGAACCGCAACGGCGAGCTGGCCATCATGGGCGAGGGCGGCCGCGAGCGCGAGCGCTACAAGATCCCCTACGGCGCCCACCTGTTGTTCCAGGAGGGCGACCAGGTGCAGGCCGGCAGCGTGGTGGCCCAGTGGGACCCCTACACCAGCCCCATCCTCACCGACGTGGATGGCGAGGTGAAGTTCGGCGACATCCTCGAGAGCGTGACCATGCAGGAGCGCCTGGACCCCGTGACCGGCCGCTCCACCAAGGTCACCATGGAGTCCAAGAACCCCGACCTGCGTCCGCGCGTCTCCATCAAGGACGCCGGCACCACCAAGACCGCCAAGCTGCCCGGCGGACGCGGCGAGGCCCGCTACCTGTTGCCCGTGGGCGCCATCATCATGGTGAGCGAGGGCGACCCGGTCAAGGCCGGCGACGTGCTGGCGCGCATCCCCCGCGAGACCACCAAGACCAAGGACATCACCGGCGGTCTGCCCCGGGTGGCCGAGCTGTTCGAGGTGCGCAAGCCCAAGGAGACGGCGGTCATCAGCGAGATTGACGGTCTGGTGGCCTATGGCAAGCAGACCAAGGGCAAGCGCAAGATCGTCATCACCCCCGACATCGGCGAGCCGCGCGAATACCTCATCCCCAAGGGCAAGCACGTCACCGTGCACGAGGGCGACTTCGTGCGCGCCGGCGAACCCCTGATGGACGGCAGCATCAACCCCCACGACATCCTCAGGAGCCGCGAGGTCAAGGACCTGGCCCGCTACCTGGTGGACGAGGTGCAGGAGGTCTACCGCCTGCAGGGCGTGAAGATCAACGACAAGCACATCGAGGTGATCGTGCGCCAGATGCTCAGGCGGGTGCGCGTCAAGGACGCCGGCGACAGCAACTTCCTCATGGGCGAGCAGGTGGAGAAGTGGCGTTTCGACGAGGAGAACGCCCGCATGGACAGCGAGGGCCTCAAGTACGCCTCGGCCGAGCCGCTTCTCTTGGGCATCACCAAGGCCAGCCTCTCCACCGACTCCTTCATCTCGGCGGCCTCCTTCCAGGAGACCACCAAGGTGCTCACCGAGGCGGCCATCGCCGGCAAGGTGGACGACCTGAAGGGGCTCAAGGAGAACGTCATCATGGGCCGGCTCATCCCCGCCGGCACCGGCTTGACCCGCTACCGCGACCTGCACATCCCCCACGCCGAGGCGCCGGCCGACTACCGCCAGTCGGTGCGCTACACCGACGCCGAGCTGGAGACCTCGCTCGCCGAGGAGACCAGCGAAACCGGCCTGGAGCCCGGCTTGTTGACCGAGCGCGACAGCGTGGACAGCGAGGCGGCGGTCTAACAGAGGGCTTGCCTAAAAGGCTAGCCATTATAGCAAGATAACCAACCGGGCCCGCCGCGCTCCCCTGGAGGGGCGGCGGGCCCGGCCCTTTGCGTGGGCAGGCCATGGCTGGCCCGCTGGGCGCGTGGCGCCCGGCAGAGGGGGCAAAACCCAGTTTTTGCCCGGCCGATAAGCAATCAAAGCCATGGATGGCTTTGATTGCTTATTGGTATGATTCCCCACGGAAGAACACTTGCCAAAAGGCCGGGGATGCTCTATATTTCCCCGGTCTGGGCCTTGCCGGGGCGCCAAGGGCACGGGCGGCAAATGCCGCCGGGTCCTCCCGGTCATGGGTCTGCCAGGCGGGGACCTCGGCCCCGGCCTGGGCTGCCAGGGCAGACCCCAATAAGCCCTTGACAGTAATGTGGCGGCGGGGTACAAATAGCAATTCCACGGACCGTTCGCGTCTGGATTGCTCCCAGGGGGGCAAGGGGGGCGAACGTGCTTTCGCTGGAAACGCGGCCTGGGTTAGGGCCATCTGACTTGTGAATAGTTAGCGCCGGACATCAGGTAGTTAGCCGTCCGCGCCCGACTGAACGTGACAGGAGGCGTTTCGTTGCCGACCATCAACCAGCTAGTGCGCAAGGGGCGCGAGCAGCAGCGCAAGAAGAAGGCCACTCCGGCCTTGCAGAGCTCGCCGCAAAAACGCGGTGTATGCATCCGCGTTTACACCACCACGCCCAAAAAGCCCAACTCGGCCTTGCGCAAGGTAGCCAGGGTGCGGTTGACCAACGGCATCGAGGTCACCAGCTACATCCCCGGCGTGGGGCACAATTTGCAGGAGCACTCGGTGGTGCTGATCCGCGGCGGCCGTGTCAAGGACTTGCCGGGCGTGCGCTATCACATCATCCGCGGCACCTTGGATGCGGTGGGCGTGCAGGATCGCCGGCAGAGCCGCTCCAAGTACGGCACCAAGCGCCCCAAGTAAGGTAGGCGGAAAGAAAAATGCCCAGGAGACGCGAAGTACCCAAGAGGGAAATCATCCCGGACGCCAAGTACCGCAGCCGCGTGCTGGCCAAGTTCGCCAACAAGCTGATGTACGACGGCAAGAAGTCCACCTCCGAGCAGATTCTCTACGGGGCCATGGACCGCATCCGCGAGCGCACCAACGAGGACCCCCTGCGTGTCTTCGAGAAAGCCCTGGAGAACGTCCGGCCCATGATCGAGGTCAAGAGCCGCCGGGTGGGCGGTTCCACCTACCAGGTGCCGGTGGAGATTCGGCCCGACCGCCGTCAGGCCCTGGCCATGCGCTGGATCATCAGCTATGCCCGGGGGCGCGGCGAGAAGACCATGGCCGAGCGCCTGGCCGCCGAACTGATGGACGCCGCCGCCGGCCGTGGCAGCGCGGTCAAGAAGAAGGAAGACACGCACCGCATGGCCGACGCCAACAAGGCCTTCGCCCACTACCGCTGGTAGGCCTCGCGCGCGGGTTCGATCTCTGGAAAGGGCGCCGGCCTGGGGCCAGCCCGGCGGCGCTTGAATAGAAGGGCAGTCTTCGGCGCATGCATAGTCATGCCGCCTAGCAAGTATTGAAAGGTTTTAAGGGTTATTTTCGTGGCACGTCAGGTTCCCCTGGTCAGGCAGCGCAATATCGGGCTCATGGCCCATATAGACGCGGGCAAGACCACCACCACCGAACGCATCCTCTTCTACACCGGTGTATCCCACCGGCTGGGCGAGGTGCATGACGGCGCCGCCACCATGGACTGGATGGAGCAGGAGCAGGAGCGCGGCATCACCATCACCAGCGCCGCCACCACCTGCTTCTGGAAAGACTGCCGCTTCAACATCATTGACACTCCCGGACACGTTGATTTCACCATCGAGGTCGAGCGCTCCCTAAGGGTGCTGGACGGCGTCATCGCCGTGTTCTGCGCCGTGGGCGGCGTGCAGCCCCAGTCCGAGACGGTCTGGCGGCAGGCCGACCGCTACCAGGTGCCCCGAGTGGCCTTCATCAACAAGATGGACCGCACCGGCGCCGATTTCGCGCGCTGCGTGGAGATGATGAAGTCCCGCCTGGGCTGCCGGCCGCTCTTGCTGCAACTGCCCATGGGCCAGGAAGAGAACTTCCAGGGCGTGGTTGATTTGCTCTCCCGCCAGGCCTTCACCTTCGACGAGGCCAGCAAGGGCAGCCAGGTGGAGGCCGGACCGGTGCCAGCGGCCATGACCGAGGCCGTGGAGGCCGCCCGCCAGGAACTGGTGGAGACGGCCTGCGAGTTCGATGACCAGCTCATGGAAAAATATCTGGCCGGCGAGGAGCCTGGCGAGGCCGAGCTGAAGAAGGCCCTGCGCCAGGGCGTCTTGCAGGCGGTCGTCATCCCGGTGCTCTTGGGCTCGGCCTTCAAGAACAAGGGCATCCAGCCGCTCCTGGACGCCGTGGTGGACTTCCTGCCCTCGCCCCTGGAGGTCCAGGCCATCGTGGCCAAGGACGCCGCCGGCGCTCCCGTGGAGGTCACCGCCTCCGATGAGGCCCCGGTGTCGGCCCTGGCCTTCAAGCTCATGAGCGACCCCTACGTGGGCCAGCTCACCTTCCTGCGCATCTATTCCGGCAGCCTCAAGTCCGGCGACACCCTCTACAACACCAGCCGCGACAAGAAGGAGCGCATCGGGCGCCTGCTCAAGATGCACGCCAACCAGCGCGAGGAGGTCAAGGAGGTCCACGCCGGCGACATCGTGGCCGCGGTGGGGCTCAAGACCGCCGGCACCGGCGACAGCCTGTGCGATCCCCGCCGGCCCCTGATGCTGGAGTCCATGTTCATCCCCGAGCCGGTGGTGGGCGTGGCCATCCGCCCGGCCAGCAAGCCCTTGGCCGAGAAGCTGGGCATGGCCCTGGCGCGGCTGGCGGCCGAGGACCCCTCCTTCCGGGTGCAGCACGACGAGGAGTCCGGCCAGACCGTGATCCGGGGCATGGGCGAGTTGCACCTGGAGATCATCGTGGACCGCCTGCGCCGCGAGTTCAAGGTGGAGGCCGAGGTGGGCGAGCCCCAGGTGGCCTACCGCGAGCGCATCAACAAGCCGGCCAAGGCCGAGGGGCGCTACGTGCGCCAGAGCGGCGGCCGGGGCCAATACGGCCACGTCAAGATCGAGATCGCGCCCGGCGAGCCCGGCAGCGGTATCGTCTTCCACGACAAGATCGTGGGCGGCATCATCCCCAAGGAATACATCGCCCCCACCGAGAAGGGCATTAAGGACGCCGCCGAGAAGGGCGTGCTGGCCGGCTTCCCTCTGGTGGACATGGAGATCAGCCTGGTGGACGGCTCCTTCCACGAGGTGGATTCCAACGAGCGCGCCTTCTTCATCGCGGGCTCCATGGCCTTGAAGGACGCGGTCAAGGCCGCCAGCCCCGGCATGCTGGAGCCGGTGATGAAGCTGGAGGTCACCTCGCCCGAGGAGTACCTGGGCGACGTGATGGGCGACCTGAGCTCCCGGCGCGGTCGGGTGCAGGGCATGGACTCGCGCCCGGGGGTGCAAGTGGTCAGCGCCTTGGTGCCGCTGGCCAAGATGTTCGGCTACGCCACCGACCTGCGCTCGGCCACTCAGGGCCGGGCCACCTTCAGCATGGAATTTTCCCATTATGATCCATTGCCCGCCGCTCTGGCCCAAGAGGTCATCGAGAAGGCGCGGGCCGAGAGAGAGGCAGGCCGGCAGGGCCTGGCTGCTTAGAGGAGGTAAGAATCATGGCCAAGGCGAAGTTCGAGCGTAAGAAGCCGCACGTTAACGTAGGCACCATCGGTCACATTGACCACGGCAAGACCACGTTGACGGCCGCGATTACGAAATGCCTGGCGTCCTACGGTCAGGCCAAGTTCGTGGCCTT
>JACRDC010000084.1 GCA_016218705.1 Desulfarculus sp. | reverse complement strand
CGATTTGCGCGAAAAGGCTTTTTGCAACCGCGTCTTCGACAGCATAGAAGCCCTGGAAAGCCACTTGGCGGCCTCGTTGCGACACATGGAGCTCCACCCCGAAACTCTACGCTCCATTGTGGCTTGGCCATGGATTATTAAATCACTATTGAAATAGAATTGGAATTACTTCCTCCGGCCTATGGCTCTCCGCAAAAAATACACGGGAGGGGATGAACCCCTCCCCTGCAAAAACCAGGAATGCATTATCCCCTAATGGACGATGGGTTGGGGACCGCTCAGCCGCCGGTGACGGCCTTGGCCACCTTGAGCAGGTTGGTCTGGTCCTGGCGCTGGTAGGTCACCTGGTCCATGACCTGGCGCACCAGGTGGATGCCCAGGCCGCCCACCGGCCGCTCCTCAATGTCCTCGGACAGGGGCGGATCGCCGGCGCTCAGGGGGTCGAAGGGGACGCCCTGGTCGCTGAACTCCATGACGAAGCTGGGGCCTTTCATGCCGCAGGCCACCGCCACCCGGCCAGGGCCGTCGGGGTAGGCGTACTTGATGATGTTGGTGAGTATCTCCTCGGCGGCCAGGTCCACGCGGTAGAGGTCCTGGGGACCCAGGCCGGCGGCCTGGGCCTGGGCGGTGACGAAGTCCATCAGCGCGGTCAGATGGTCCATGTCCGCCGGCAGGTCCAGGCGGGCCAAGAGTTCAGCGGCCATGGGCCAGGCGCGCCGGGACGATGTGCTGAGAAGGCATGGCCACTCCCCGAAGCAGTCTTAGAGGGTATGGTAGCAGGCTGTCACGGGGACCGCCAGCTTTGCTTAACTGGTGGCCTTGCCCGAACCCTTTGCGCCCAGGGACACGCACTCGGCGCTGATGCATTCCTGGGCGGCGGCCACGCGGTCGCCCCCGGCCCGCTTGGCCTCGTACATGGCCAAATCGGCGCGCATGATGAGCCCCTCGGCCCGCTCGCCGTCCACGTATTGGGCCACCCCCAGGCTCAAGGTCACCGGCCGCAGGCCCTTGCTGGGCTGGGATAGGGCCTGGGGCCAGCGCAAGTTGAAGGCCTGGCGGAAGCGGTTGCCGGCCACCAGCCCGTCACCCAGGTTGGTCTCCACCAACAGAAGCATGAACTCGTCGCCGCCGTAGCGGAAGGCGAAGTCCTGGCCGCGCAGCATGGTGCGGGCGCAGTCACCCACCATGCGCAGGATGTTGTCGCCCTCCTGGTGGCCGAAGTTGTCGTTGAAGGGCTTGAAGTTGTCCAGGTCAAAGCAGACGAGCGACAGGGGCCGTCCGTAGCGCTCGGAGCGGGCCACCTCCTCGGCCAGCACGCCGTGGAAGTGCCGGCGGTTGGCCAGGCTGGTGAGGCTGTCGGTGATGGACAGCCGCCGCAGTTCCTCCTCCAGGGCGCGCTGGCGGGTCAGGTCGTGGAAAAAGCCCACGCTGCCCACCTCCTGCCCGTCCTCCATGATGAGCACCGCCGACAGGCGTATGGGCACCAGGCGGCCGTCCTTGTGCCGCACCTCCACCTCCAGGCCGTCCAGGCGGCCCGGTCCGCCCAGCTCGGGGCCGTGCAGTTGCTTCTTGATCTGGCGGGCAAGCTCGGGCGATTGGTAGACCTCGGTGATGTACTTCTTGCCCAGCACCTCCCCGGCGGCCAGGCCCGTGAGCGCCTCGGCGGCCTGGTTGAACAGGGTTATCACCCCCTGGCGGTCCACGCCGATGATGCCGTCCGGGCACAGCGACACCAGGCTCTCCAGGAATTTGGCGTTTTCCACGAGATTCACCATCCCCTGGGTAAAGGAGCCTTGGAGCGGTTTCATGGGCAACGTTCACTCTCCGGGGCTTCCCCTGGGGCGGGGGAGGGCAGGCAGTCCTCGGCCAAGTGGTCCGGTCCTCCCTGCCGAGGGACCGGCGCAACTTACAGGCCAGCCCACTTTACGCAAAAGCGCACTCGAAAATCAACCCCCGGGCCGTCAAATCGCTGGCCGGGTGAAACTTAGGCGGCCTTGACCGGCCCCCGGGCCTTTGTTAGCGTATACACTAGGTTTCCTTGGAGGCGATGGAACGTCCATTGCATGCGAGGGATGGGCGTGAGCGTGGCCCTTAAACGGGGGTGGGGGTTAATTATGGTTTACGACTGAATTTCTTGCTGACGGACCCAGACGCGGCGCCACCCTGTCCCCAGGGGAGGCGGCCTGACTGCCCCACTGGCCGTCGGATTTTTGACGGCGTCCTGGCCCCCTTGGCCGTGAAAGGACCAGCATGAACCAAGAAATCCAGCGCGACCCCGCCTGGCTGAGCAAGGAAAACCAACGGCTCCAGGCCTTGGTGGATCTGGGCAACCTCTTGGCCGACCCGGTCCTGGACCTGGAGCACAAGCTGCAACACTGCACCCGGGAACTGGCCCGCCTGGCCGCCGCCGAGAGCGCCTCCATCATGCTGGTGGAGGGGCCGGAACTGGTGGTGCGCGCGGCCACCAACCAGCGCATCGTCGGGCTGGCCACGCCCTTGAGCGACCGCACCATCTCCACCCAGGTGGTGCGCACCGGCCAGCCGGTGCATCTGACCGACGTGGGCAACAGCGACTTCGCCCAGGTGCGCCGCGAGGGCGACCGCTCCTCCTACCGCACCCAGAGCCTCATCAGCCTGCCCCTGCTGGAGGACGGCCAGCCGGTGGGGGTGCTCAACCTCTCGGACAAGGCCGGGGCCGCGGCCTTTGACCAGGACGACCTGACCTTGGCCCAATCCATCGCCTCCCAGCTTAGCCGGCTGATCAACTTCAGCGCCCTGCACAGCCGCCTGGGCGAGGCCTATCAGGACCTGAGCCGGGCCCAGCGGGCCAAGGACGACCTGATGTACATGATCTTTCACGACATGAAGGCCCCGGTCACGGGCGTCAAGGAGGTGCTCAAGCTCCTGGGTCCGGGGCACGACCTGAGCCCCGAGGAGCGCACCCAGTATTTGGCCCTGGCCGAGAGCGACCTGGAATTGCTGTGGCGGCGCATCACCAACCTTTTGGACCTCAACCGCATGGACGCCGACCAACTGCCCCAGAACCCCACGCCCTTGAACCTGGCCGCCCTGGTGCGCGAGTCCCTGGCCCGCTTGGCGGCGGTGGCCCGGGTGCGCCAGGTGGACCTGGAGCTGAAGGTGGAGGCCGAGGCCGAGGTGGTGGCCGACGAGGACCTGGTGGAGCGCATCCTGGTCAACCTGGTCTTCAACGCGCTGAAGTTCTCCTCGCCCGAGGAGGGCGGCGGCGGTCTGGTGAGCCTGCGGGTGTCCGCCGGCGGCGGCCAGGCCCGGGTGGAGGTGCTGGACACCGGCCCCGGCGTGGACCCCCAACTGGGCGAGGAGGTCTTCGAGCGCTACACCCAGGGCCGCGCCACCCGGGGCAGCTCCGGCCTGGGTCTGTACTTCTGCCGCCGGGCCGCCCGCCTCTTGGGCGGCGAGGTGGCCTTCGTCAACCTGGAGCAGGGCGGCTGTTGCTTCAGCCTGGCCCTGCCCCTTTGCCAGGAGGCCTGCCGCCTGTGATACGCGGCCATGACATGTTCTCGCCCCTGGACCAGCCCATCCCGGAGCTGGTGGCCGAGCTGGAGGCCGAGATCGCCCGCCTGGAGCGGGTGGCCCGGCGCCAGAGCACGGTACTGGTGGTGGACGACATGCAGACCATGCGCCTCTTGCTGGCCCAGGCCCTCAAGTCCGCCGGCTTCAACGACATCCTGCGCGCCAGCGACGGCGAGAGCGGCTGGAAGATGTTGCAGGAACAGGATTGCGACCTGGCCCTGGTGGACTGGAACATGCCCCGCCTGGACGGTCTGGCCCTCTTGGACCGGGTGCGCTACGACGCCCGCCTCAAGGACCTGGTCTTCATCCTGGTCACCGCCGAGCATCTGGACCTCAAGGTGATGCAGGCCGCCGAGGAGAGCCAGGACGCCTACCTGACCAAGCCGGTGAGCGCCGATAAGCTCATCCGCCGCCTGGAGGTGATCCTGGAGCGACGCCTGACCCTGGCCCGGGCGCTGAAGCTGGAGGCCTTGGGGCAGGTGGACCGGGCCATCGAGGAGTTCATGGCCGCCGCCGCCAACCGCCCCCGCCTGCGCTGGCCCTTCTTCGGCCTGGGCGGGCTACTGCACCGTCAGGGGCGCATGCAGGAGGCCGAGCGCTGCTACCGCCGGGTGCTGGAGCTGGACCCCGAGGCCCTGGGCGCCCTGGTGGAATTGGGCCGGCTCAAGGAGGACCAGGGTCTGGTGGAGGAAGGCCGCCAATTGTACCAAGAGGCCCTGGCCCAGAACCCGCGCCTGTTTCGGGCCTACGACGCCCTGGCCCTGTCGCTTTCCAACCAGGGGCGCGATCAGGAGGCCCTCAAGGTGCTGGAGGAGGCCATGGCCGAGCAGGGCGGCGAGAACGCCCTGCGCCAGGAGATACTGGGCCGCCTGCGCTACAACCAGTCCCAGTACGCCGGCGCCGAGGCCGCCCTGGCCAAGTCCCTGGCCCTGAAGCCCCGCCACCACCCCTCGGACAAGAACCTGCTTCTGGCCCGCAGCCGCCTGGCCCAGGGGCGCATCGCCGAGGCCCTGCCGGCCATACAGGAGGCCATCAAGGCCAGCCAGGCCGAGGACAACCTGCAAAACCGCCTGGACGCCATGCTGCTGTTGGGCGCGGCCCATCTGCGCGCCGGCCAGACCGAGCAGGCCCAGAAGGTCTGGGAGGACCTGGAAGACCCCCGCTTCTGGCCCGGAGGGGTGCCGCCCTTCAGCGCCGCCGCCTGGCAGCGCGAGCTGGGCGGCATCTACCTGGCCACCGGCCACGAACAGGCCGCTCTGGAGCGCTTCTCCCAAAGCCTGGCCCTGGCCCCCGGCGACCAGGCCAACCAGGAGGCCGTGGCCCAGCTCTGTCAGGACCTGGGCCGGCCGGAGGTCATGGAACGCGCCCTGGCCCAACAGAACGTGACGCGCCGGGGCCAGGTGGAGATGCACTCCCGCCGGGGGCTGGAACTGGTGGCCGTGGGGTGCTACGCCGAGGCCGAGGCCGAGTACCAGATGGGCCTGGCCCTGGACCCCGACTCGGGGCGCCTGCGCTTCAACCTGGGCAAGCTGCAATACCGCCTGGGCCGCCACGAAGAGGCCCTGCGCACGCTGGTATTGGCCGCCCGCCAGGGCCTGCAACAGGGCGACTGGGACCTGGTGGGCGAGACCGCCCGCCTGTTTGCCTCCCTGGGCCGCTCCGGCGAGGCCCGCGCCCTTATCAATCAGTGCCTGGCCATAGACCCGGGCAACCGCCAACTGAGCGCCGTGCTAGACGCCCTCCTCTAGGCCGGTGGCGAGCCGCCGCTGGGCGTACACGGGCCGGGTGGGGCCCGTGGCGCCGGCCAATGCCGCCGGCTTCCGGGGATAGGCTGGCCAATCAAGCAGATGGTGTCATTGCGAGAAGCACCTCCGTAGAGATGCGACGAGGCAATCCACCCTATTTTGTTATCGTGGGGAACCTGGATAGTTGGCAGGCGCCGCGAGAACAGGGAATGAAGATGTTGGGTTTCGCCGCGCTCTACCCAAACGACAAGGCTTGATACGCATTTCAGATCAGGCGCGTAGTTTCTTCGGCATATTTCCCCTGGCTACACCCCTTACCGTTTCGGCGGCCCAAGAAAATCCAAGCGGTTTCTTTTTGTGTCCCCGCTAGAGCCGCCCGGCCATACTGGCTTTGCCAATGCGGGTGCCGGCGCGGGGTTGACTCTCCGCCTTGGCGTGGGCAGCGGCCGCGGGTATCCCGTATCCCATCCCGGGTGGATCATAGCAGCCCCCTGCCGGTGCCCTAGGAATGGCCGGGCTAAGAGCGGGACACGGGGCCTGGGCGGCCAGAAAACCAAAGCTCGACGGCCAGAGGATGCCCGGATCAAGGGGCAACAACCCAATACTGTATGATTG
>JACRDC010000082.1 GCA_016218705.1 Desulfarculus sp. | reverse complement strand
TCGGCCGGGCAAAAACGTGGTTTTGCCCGGCCTCCCGGGCGCTTTCGCGCCCGGCGGGCCATTCCCCGGGGTCCCCAAGCAAACGCAGTTTGCTTGGGGTGGATCCATGGCCCGCATACCAAGTTGCGATCAAACTACTCGCTTGATCGCAACTTGGTATTAGCCGCCTACCTGGCCGCCAGGGGCCAGGGCAGCGAGGCCTCCTGGAAGCGCAGTTCCACGTTGTCCTTGATCCAGTGGGGGTCCCACCACTCGGTGGGGGTGACGAAGACCCCGCCCACCAGGATGGAGAAATGCAGATGGTCGCCCAGGGCCAGGCCCGTGGCCCCCGAGCGGCCCAGCACGCCCTCCAGGGGCACCATCTCGCCGGGGCGCACGGAGGCCTCCGACATATGCCCGTAGAGCGAGAAGATGCCCTGGCCGTGGTCCAGGATCACGCAGTTGCCGTAGATGCCCAGGGGGCCGGCGAAGACCACCTTGCCGGCGGCGGTGGACTTGATGGGGCTCATGGCCAGGTCGGCCAGGTCCACGCCCAGGTGGGTGGACTGGCTCACCTCACGGCCCTTGTAGACGTAGGAGCGCCGGTCGGCGAAACCGGCCATGGGCTTGCCCAAGGGGCGGATGAAGGTTCCCCGCCAGAGCTGCTGCGGGCTGGTGGTGGAGCACACCTGAAGTATCTGCTGGTGGTTTTGGCGCCTAAGTTCCTCGTTGACCCACAGGAAGACCTCCAGGGGCTGCTGCTTGGCCGGTGGGGCCTCGGCCATGAAGCGCGGCGCCAGGGCATCCAGGAAGTTGTCGGAGATGTTCAGGGTATCGCTCTTGAACTCCTTCCACTTCAGGCGCACGGTCAGTCCGCTGCCGGCCTGGTTGCCGGCCTGGTCCTGCACCATGACCTTTAGGGAGGCGTTCTTGTCCTCGTCGTCGCCATAGGCGAAGTAGGCCATGCCGGCCAGGGGGTCCTGGGGCCAGGGGCTTACGCCCGGGAAAAAGCGCTTGCCCACCTGCACGCCGTGCACGGCCAGGGGCTTGTTGGCCTTGTACACCGCCAGGCCCACGCCCCCCCGGTTGAGGTGGATAGTGCGGCTAAGGACCGTCACCTTGGGGGGTATGGTGTCCACCAGCACCTGGAACTGGCGCTCGGCCAGGTTGCCGTGGAACCAGTTGCGCAGGGAGCGGTCCCGCACCTTGATAATAAGGGTGGCCGGACCTTGCACCATGCCCTGCTCCAGGGCCTTGATCTCCAGCTTTTCGCTGGCCTGGCCCAGGCCGTGGCGCTCCCAGGTGGAGCCGGTGGCGTAGTTCTTCTCCAGCAGCTTGTATTCCTTGCCGTTCTGGATGGCGGTCACCCTAAGGGAGGCCAGGCCGGTGCCCTCGTCGCCCAGGGAAAGCTCCAGGATGCTCAGCCGGCCCAGGTGGGTGGGCTCGCTTTTTATGATTAGCTGGGGGTCCTGGCCCTCCAGGTGGGGCCAGACCACCACCAGGCCCAGGCCGGCCGCCACCACCAGGACCAGGAGCAGGATCAGGGGAATTTTGCGAGCTAGGCTCATGGAAACGACTCCGGTTCAGGCCTTAAAAAACAACATTTCCCCAGAGGTTAGGCCACGGGGACGTTTCTGTCAATACCGGCTGGCCCCGGCTTGCCGGCTGGCGGGCAAGGGGTGTAAAGTCCTTTCACACACCCATGGGATGGCACACATGAGTCTCATCGGACCGGTAAACGGCAAGGCGCCTCGCATCGCCCCCACGGCCTTCGTGGCCTGGGGCGCGGTGGTCTTGGGCGACGTGGAGTTGGCCGCCCAGGTCAACCTGTGGTACGGCTGCGTGCTCAGGGGCGACATCAACTGGATACGGGTGGGCGAGCGCACCAACATCCAGGACGGCAGCATCATCCACGTGGGGCACAAGGGACCCGGCACCCTGGTGGGGGCCGACGTGGTCATCGGCCACCGGGTGGTGCTGCACTCCTGCGTGGTGGAGGACCAGGCGCTCATCGGCATGGGGGCCGTGGTGCTGGACCACGCCAAGGTGGGCAAGGGCGCGGTGGTGGGGGCGGGCAGCGTGGTGGCCCCGGGGCAGGTCATACCCCCCGGCGTGCTGGCCCTGGGGGTGCCGGCCCAGGTCAAGCGGCCGCTCACCGCCGACGAACTGGCCCGGCCCTTGCGGGTGGTCAACCGCTATCTGCGGGTGGCCGAGTGCCACCAGGACCAGGGCGTGTCGTACGATTTCAGCCAGGAGGCCTAGCCAGGCGCCTACTTCCACATCCTGGGGTCAAAGGTGAAGTCCTGGGCAGCCTCCACCTTGACGCGCCGGTAGTCGGCGTGGGCGGGGTTGATGAGGTAGTTGAAGCAGCGCCCAAGGGGCATGATGGCGGAAGGCACCTTCAACGCCGCGGATTGCCTGGCGTTGGCCCATTGGGTTCCCAGGGCCTTGGTGTGGTCGTCAGGCGGCGAGGCCCGCCAGTCCCGGGGCAGTTGGTCCAGGTCCAGGTCCTGCACAACGGCGGCGGGAATCAACACCCTGAAGGACACGAAGCTGATCTTGCAGCCCTCCTGGCCCAGATGCAGAAACAGTTCCATGGCCGCCAGGGGCAGGGAATCGGCCAGGTAGACGCAAGATGTCCCCGGGAAGTTCCAGCGGCCGCCGTAGCGCCGGGCGCCCTCGCCCGTAAAGGCCCCCGCCGCCTGCCGGGCCTTGACCAGGCGCCAGGCCTCGATCAAGCCAATACCCCATATTCCAGGCGCCCCAGCAGTTCCTCCACCTCCCGGCAACCCGCCTCGGTGAGCATCAGGTCCAGGGGCCGCTTTCCGCCCAGGCCCACCTGGGGCGAGCAGAGCCAGTTTCTGGCCGCTGCCTGGTCTTCCAGCACCTCCCTGGCCAGGCTGACGATCCTGGCCAGGCGAAAGAGACGGTCGCCGGCGGCCACGGAGAGCTTCTTTTTTTCTTGCCGCATGCGCAGCAGGGTGCGGGTGCCCACGGCCAGAAAGTCGGCAAAGCTCTGGTCGGGCAGGGCCAGGCTGGCTTGCACCTGGCTGGCGCAGGCCATGGGAAGGCCCTGGCGGATCAGGGCGTCCATCTCCGCCGCGGTGCGGGCCTCCTTGCCCAGGCACTTGCGCCCCCCCAGGACCTCCCCGATGCCTTGCATGGCTTGCATGTTTTGCCCTCCCTGCCGTTTGACATAATTGTAAATGCCAAATGGCGTAAAGTCAAGCCGGCCACGACCGGCCCGGGCCGGGCCCTGCGAAAAAGGTTGGGGGGAGTCAGCGCCGCTTGGGCGCGAAGAAGAAGAGCTGCCCGGCGTGCTTCATGCGCCCGGCCAACAGCCCGGCCTCGGGGCCGCTTCCGTAGTAAAGGTCCAGGCGCCCCGGCCCCCGGATGGCCCCGCCCGTGTCCTGGTTGACGATGAAGCGGCCAAAGGGCGCGGTGCCGCTGCCCGGCGTGGGCCGGGTGCCCAGGATGAAGCCCGGGGCCAGGCCCGGGAAGACGCGGCGGTCCAGGGCCACCGAGCGCCCGGCGGTCAGCGGCATCTCGAAGCAGCCCAAAGGCCCGCCCTCGGACGATAGCTTGCGGAAAAATACGTAGCTGGGGTTTTGTGAGAGCACCCGGCGCCTCAGTTCGGGGCGCTGGGCCAGCAGGGCCTTGATATTCTGCATGGACATCTCGTCCTGGGTCATCAGGCCCTCGGCCACCAGCAAGGGGCCGATGGAGCGGTAGGGCCGGCCGTTGCTGGCCGCGTAACCCAGGCGCACCCGCGAGCCGTCGGGGAATTTCACCTGGCCCGAGCCCTGGATGTGCAGGAAAAAGGACTCCACCATGTCGTCCAGATAGGCCAGGGGATCGGCCTGGCCCTTGATGGCCCCGCCGAAGTCAATGGCCTCGCGGTCGGGATAGGGGCGCACCTGGTGCTCCCTTACCTGGCCCACCAGCTTTTTCCTGGGCAGGTCGTCGCCGAACTGGCTCAGGTCAATGTTCACCAGGTCGGAGGGCAGGCCGTAGAGTGGATGCGTGAAGGGCGGGGAGGGTTTCTTGCGCCCCGGCAGGATGGGCTCGTAGTAGCCGGTGAAGAGCACCCGCCCCTGGCCGTCGGAGCCCACCGAGCGCAACAGGATGAACTCGCGCTTGAGCGCCTCGGTGCGGGCCCTGGCCTCGGGCAGGCGCACCAGCACGTCCGAGAGACGCACCAACCCGGCCATGATCTCGCCGGCGCTGTAGGAGCGCACGCCATAATCATAGAGCTTGTCCGCCGGCTGGCGGCGCAGGTACTCCAGGGATTGCTGGCAGGCCTCGCGGAAGCTGCCCGCGTCCAGGTCGTCGGCCAACAGCGGCCACTGCTCCTCGGGCACTACCTCCAGCACCACCTTGGGCTTCTCGGGCGGCGCCGCCGCGGGCGGCGCGGGGGCCGGCACTTCCTTGGCGCAGCCAGCCAAGAGTAGCGCCAGCAGGGTCAGGGCCGGCCAAAGCCATCCCCGTCCCATGCTCCGGGGCCGTTCCTTGCCCATCATGGCCATCATGCCCACACCTCGCGCTGTGCTATGATCCAGCCTGCCCCCAAGAGGGCGCACGAAGTCATAACATAACAAACAAGGAGCCCATATGCCGCTGGTAAACATCAAACTCATCCCCGACGGCATCACCGCCAAGCAAAAGGCGAAAGTCATCGCCGGGGTGACCAAGGTGATGGAAAAGGTGCTGAAGAAGAACCCGGCCCAGACCATCGTCATCATCGAGGAGGTCCCGGCGGAAAACTGGGGGGCCGGCGGCGAGCAGGTCACGGCCATCCGCGCCCGGGCTGGAAAGTAAACTACTTTCCACGCCCCTGGCCAAAGCGCTTGCGTAAGGCGGGCCAGGACCAGTCCACCGGCACCCGCAGGCGGCCCTGATCCTTGCGGTCAAAAAGCAGGTGCCCGTGCTCCTGGCCAAAGCGGGCCAGGCCCAGGGTCAGCTCCACGTCCTGTTGGCAGTAGCGGGTGAGCTTGTCCATATCGCCGGCCCGCCACCAGGCCACGGCCTGCAAGCCGTCGGCGCTTTTTTCGGCCCCCAGGGTGGCGCTGGCCAGGGATTGCAGGCTCAGGCGGTAGTTGAGGTGGCTGTGCACGTCCTCCAGGATGTCCAGGGTGGGTAGGCGCAAGAGGTCGTGCTGGGTGTAGGCGCTCAGGACCGTGTAATCGAAGCGCTTGATGTTGAAGCCCACCACCAGCTCCAGCTCTTGCAGGCGGGCAATGAGCCGAGGCATGTCCCGCTCCTCGAAGGCCTCGTAGCGGTCGCTGGCCTGGTCGTAGAGCACGGCCACGCTCACGCGCATCAGGTGCACGTTCTGCCAGCCGCCCACCTCCTGGGCCAGGCGCTGGGTTTCCAGGTCCAGCACCCCGTAGCGCAGAGGCTCCTCGGGCCGGGGCTCGCGCCGCTTGGGCCGGTGGGGCGGAGGAGGTAGGGGGATTTCTCCGGCGGGGAGGTCCATCTCTTCCTTGCCCAGGAGCGCCCGGGTGAGCAATAGCGCCCCGGCCTTGTCCAGGGGCTTGTTGCCGTTGCCGCACTTGGGCGAGTGCACGCAGGCCGGGCAGCCATCCTCGCAGGGGCATTCCGCCAGCAGTTCCTCCACCTTGGCCAACAGCCCCTCGATCACCTCGAAGGCCCGCTCGGCCAGGCCCACGCCGCCGGGCACCCCGTCGTAGATGAAGACCGCCGCCTTCTTGGTCTGGGGGTGCAGGGGGATGGAGATGCCGCCGATGTCGCCCCGGTCGCACAGGGCGAAGAGCGGGAACATGCCGATGGCCGCGTGCTCCAGGGCATGGATGGAGCCCATGAAGTGCAGGCCCCGGCCCTCTATGAGCCGGCGCAGGCCGTCCTCGATGTCCAGCCACAGGCCGTGGGTCTCGAAGGTCAAGGGCGGCATGTCCAGGCCGAAGACGCCCAGCAGGTCGCCGCCGCTCAGGCGCCGCCGCTCAAAGCCCGTGACCACCTCCGTTACCTTTAGCCGGCCCTGGTGCAGGAGGAAGTTGGCCACCGGCCGCCGGCCTGTCTCCTCCAGTATCTCGGTTTCCTTGTCGGAGCGGGCGCGGGTGTAGAAGTCGGCCCGGCGGGGGGTGACGGTCACCCGGCGCATGACCCAGTCCAGGCCGCGCACCTCGTAGGTCTGGGTGCGGTGCAGGTAGATGGCCCCGGGGTAGCCCTCCTTGTACACCCGCACCCCGTCCAGGGAGCCCACCACCTTACCCTCCGGTTCCACGATGGCGAAGCTCTGGCCGGCCCCGCGCAGGTCCACCAGGCGGTGGGGGGACTTGCGGGCCGCGAAGAGCTTTTCGCCCAAGACGTCGCGCAAGAGTTCACCCCGCGTTTCTAAGTCGGCCACGGTGGCGGCGTGGCGCTCCAGGTCAAAGAAGCCCTCGCCGGGCACGAGCGGCTCCTCGGCGGCGGCGCATACCAGGTGAGGACCCACGATGTGGGGGTTGTCCGGGTCCAGCACCGCCGCCTCCAGGGGGCGCTCAAAGAATTCCCGGGGGTGCTTGAGGAAGTACTGGTCCAGGGCGTCGGGCTGGGCCACCAGGAAGATGGCGCTCTCCTGGCCGGCGCGGCCCACGCGTCCGCCCCGCTGCCAGGTGTTGATCTGGCTGCCGGGATAGCCCACCAGGATGCACACGTCCAGGCCGCCGATGTCTATGCCCATCTCCAGGGCGCTGGTGGTCACCACCCCGCGCAGGCGCCCGCTGCTAAGCTGCCGCTCGATCTGGCGGCGCTCCTCGGGCAGGAACCCGGCCCGGTAGCCCGCGATCTGGGCGGCCAGTTCGGGCCGCTGGCGGCCCACCCAGGAATGAATTAGTTCGGTGTGCAGGCGCGAGCGCGTGAAGCAGATGGTGGAGAGCCCGCGCTCCACGGCGGCGGTGAGCAGATGGGCGGCGGTGGTGCTGGCGGCACCCTGGGGGTTCATCATGATGAAGTAGCGCCCGGCGGCCGGGGCGCCGCAGTCCTCGATCACCTGCTCGGGCGCGAAGGCCCGGCCGGTGAGCGCCGCCGCGTGCTCTCCGGGGTTGGCGATGGTGGCCGAGCAGAGCACGAAGCGCGGCCGGCTGCCCCGCGCCTGGCACAGGCGCAAGAGCCGGCGCAGCACCTGGGCCACGTGGGAGCCGAAGACCCCCCGGTAGGTGTGTACCTCGTCTATCACGATGGTGCGCAGGTTGGCCAGCAGGGCCTCCCAGGCACCGGGGAAGGCGCAGATGCCCAGGTGCAGCATGTCGGGGTTGGTTATCAAGACCGGCGGCGGCTGGTCGCGCAGGCGCTTGCGTAGGCTGGTGGGCGTGTCGCCGTCGTAGATGGCCGCCGGCGGAGGCAGGCCGGCGGCCAGGGCCAGGCCGTTCAGGGCCTGCATCTGGTCCTGCTCCAGGGCCTTCAAGGGAAAGATGAACAGGGCCTTGGCCGCCGGGTCGGCCAGGAGCCCTTCCAGCACCGGCAGGGCGTAGACCAGGCTCTTGCCGCTGGCCGTGGGCGTGGCCACCACAAGGTCGCGGCCGGCTCGGGCCAGATATAAGGC
The DNA here is from genome assembly GCA_016218705.1 of Desulfarculus sp. Lineage (GTDB taxonomy): Bacteria > Desulfobacterota > Desulfarculia > Desulfarculales > Desulfarculaceae > JACRDC01. The sequence continues at coordinate 20,771 of JACRDC010000082.1, read as the reverse complement.
CTGGGCCTGGTGGGAGTAGAGTTGGCGCACGCCTTGGCCGTGCAGGGCCTGGGCCAGGCGGGGGGCCAAGTCCAGGGGGCGCAAATCGGCCGGCCGGGGCGGAATTTCCTCCACGTGGGCCACCTGCCCGCTCAGGCGGCTATTCCGCCCCACCCAGGCCAGGAATTTTTTCATATCGCTCGCCATGGCTAGCTGTGTACCATGGGTATATAAGTCCGTCTAGGGTTTGCGGGCGCTGGCCGGTTTCGGGGCCTGGGCCGGGTGGCGCGGGATAAGGTGGGGTTTGACAGCCCCCATCTGCCTTGATATAAATGAAGGGATAATTTTCCCCAAGGCCGCAAGGACGCTCGTTATGGTTGTGAAAACCCCAGGCCGGGGTCAGGGCGGCAACTCAAGGCCGCCAGCCAGCCTCCGCACCAGCAATGGTAGCCGGGGGTTTTTTTTGGGCCATGGCCCGGAGGCCAGGCCATGAGCGGGCTGGGCCGCCATATGCTGGGCCTGGAGGGGCTTACCGCCCAGGACATCACCCTGATCCTGGACACCGCCTCCTCCCTCAAGGAGATCAACACCCGCTCCATCAAGAAGGTGCCCACCCTGCGCGGCAAGACGGTGGTGCACTTCTTCGTGGAGGCCTCCACGCGCACCCGCACTTCCTTCGAGATCGCGGCCAAGCGCCTCAGCGCCGACACGGTCTCGCTCTCGGCCTCCACCAGCTCGCTGACCAAGGGCGAGACCCTGATTGACACGGCCAAGAACCTTGAGGCCATGGCCCCGGACCTCATCGTCATGCGCCACTCCATGTCCGGGGCGCCCCACCTGTTGGCCAAGCACGTTGGCCCCAGCATCATCAACGCTGGCGACGGCACCCACGAGCACCCCACCCAGGGGCTCCTGGATATGCTCACCATCCGCGAGCACAAGGGCCGCCTGGACGGCCTGGAGGTGGCCATCATCGGCGACGTGGCCCACTCGCGCGTGGCCCGCTCCGACATCATCGGGCTGAACACCATGGGCAGCCGCGTGCGCGTTTTCGGGCCGCGCACCCTGCTGCCGCCCTTTGCCGAGAGCCTGGGAGCGCGCGTGTGCCGGAGCATGCACGAGGCCGTGGAGGGAGCCGACGTCATCATCATGCTCAGGGTGCAGAGGGAGCGCCTGGACGACGTGCTCTTCCCCTCCCAGCGTGAATACGCCCAGCGCTTCGGCCTGGGGTCCAGGCACCTGGCCCTGGCCAAGCCCGAGGTGATCGTCATGCACCCCGGCCCGGTGAACCGGGGCGTGGAGTTGTCGCCCGAGGTGGCCGACGGACCCTACGCCGTGATCCTGGACCAGGTGGCCAACGGGGTGGCCGTGCGCATGGCCCTGTTGTACCTGCTCATCGGCGCGGAGGTCAGATGATGGAGCCCGGCCCCAGCCCCCTGCTGCTCAAAGGCGGGCGCCTGTTGTGCCCGGCCAGCGGCCTGGACCAGGTGGGCGATCTCTTGGTCAAGGACGGCCTTATAAGCGACGTGGGGCCGGACCTCTCCGAGCCCGCGGCGAGGGTGCTGGACTGCGCCGGCCTGGTGGTGGCCCCGGGACTGATCGACCTGCACGTGCACCTGCGCGAGCCGGGGCAGGAATACAAGGAAACCGTGGCCAGCGGCTCGGCGGCGGCGGCCGCCGGCGGCTTCACCGGCGTCTGCCCGATGCCCAACACCAGCCCGGTCAACGACAGCCGGGCCGTCACCGAGATGATCCTGCAAAAGGCCCGCGAGGCCGGCCTGTGCCGGGTCTATCCCGTGGGGGCCATCACCCTGGGCCTGAAGGGCCAGGGCCTAAGCGAGATGGCCGAGCTCAAGGAGGCCGGCTGCGTGGCGGTGAGCGACGACGGCCGGCCCGTGACCGACAGCCGGCTCCTGCGCCGGGCCATGGAGTACGCGGCCGGCTTTGACCTGCCGGTGATCTGCCACAGCGAGGACTTAAGCCTGTCGGCGGGCGGGGTGATGCACGAGGGGCCCACGGCCACCCGCCTGGGGCTCAAGGGCATACCCGCCGAGGCCGAGGTGATCTGCGTGGAGCGCGACCTCAACCTGGCCCGCCTTAGCGGGGCGCGGGTGCACATCGCCCATGTCTCCTGCGCGGGCTCGCTGGAGGCGGTGCGCCGGGCCAAGGAGGCCGGCCTGGGCGTGACCTGCGAGACCGCACCCCACTATCTGCTCCTCACCGACCAGGACGTGGGCGACTATGACACCAACTTCAAGATGAACCCGCCCCTGCGCTCGGCGGCCGACCGCCAGGCCCTGCGCCGCGGCCTGGCCGAGGGCGTCATTGACGCCGTGGCCACCGACCACGCCCCCCATTCCATCCTGGAAAAAGAGGTGGAGTTCGATTCCGCCGCCTTCGGGGTGGTGGGACTGGAGACGGCCCTGGGGGTGGTGCTGCAACTGGTGGAGGAGGGGGTCCTCAACCTGCACCAGGCCATCGCCCGCCTCTGCTCCGGACCGGCCCAGGCCTTGGGCCTGCCCGGCGGCCGCCTGCAGGAGGGCAGTCCGGCCGACGTGGTGGTGATTGACCCCGCCAAAGCCTGGACCGTGGACCCCAAGGACTTCCGCTCGTTGTCACGCAATACGCCTTTTGCCGGACGCGCCCTGCCCGGCCGGGCGGTGCTGACCCTACTGGGCGGGCGGGTCACCCATAGCCTGCTGGGAGACTAGGCCATGCTCAAGCGCGCCGGCGGATTCGTGAGCGTGGAGGCGGTGGCCCTTATCAGCGCCCTGTGCATCGTGGCCATATTCTTCTACGCACAATACGCCCGCCAGGCCTCCTGGCACGATCAGGAGGCCAAGCGCCTGGCCGCCGAGGTCAGGCCCGCCGTGGAGGCCCTGTTCGCCAAGGGCCCCCAGGCCAAGCTGAGCCCCGAGGCCCTCAAGGACCAGGGCCTGGCCGTGCCCGCGCCCCTGCAACTGACGGTGACGCCCTTCAAGGACCTGCGCGCCGACTGGCAGATGGAGGTCTGGCACCCCCAGGGGCAAAGGGCTTACCTGGTCAGCGCCCAGGGCATCCAGGACCGGCCCCGCTAGACCCCATGCCCCCCCGCCGGCAAGAGCACAAGGAAACCTCCCTGCTGCGCATGTTGACCTACGCCCTGGGCGTGGCCCCCCACGAGCTGGGCCTGGTGCCCGACACCAGCGGCTGGGTGCCGGTCAAGGAGCTGGTCAAGGCCCTCGCTGACGAGCCTGACTGGCGCTTTGTGCGCGAGTCCATGGTATTGGAGGCCGCCACCCGCCTGGCGCCGGAAGCCCTGGAGACCGACGGCAAGCTGGTGCGCGCCCGCGACCGCCGGCCCCTGGAGCGAGACTGGGCCACCGACCCGCCGGGACACCTGTACTACGGCGCCCGGCGCCGGGCCTGGCCGGTGATCCACGAGAAGGGGCTCGCGGCCTCCCCGGGCGGGGTGCTGGTGCTCCTGGACACACCCGAGGAGGCGCTAAAGCTGGGGCGCCGCCGCGACCACGAGGCCCTGCTCATCACCGTGCAGGCCCGCAAGGCCGCCGAGCGGGGGGTGCTCTTCTCGCTCCTGGGCGGGCGCCTGTGGCTGGCCGACCGCCTGCCCGCCGACTGCCTCCTGGGTCCGCCGGTGCAGGATGACCAGCCCGCCAAAAAGCCACAGAAGCCCAAGCCCGCGCCCCCGCCCTCGGGCATGCCCAGCCTGCCCTCGCCCGAGGCCATGCCCGGGTCGTTTTTGCTCAACACCGAGGACACCCAGAAGCCCTACAAGCGCAAGGGTCTTAAAAAAGACATCGAATGGAAGAAGGAGCGCCGCAAGGACCAGCGGCGGGGGGACAAATAGAATACGCCCAGGAGGTTGATGCCATGCGCCGGCGTCCCTATCTTGCTTGCCTGCTTATCTTGGCCGCCCTGCTGGCGGCCTTGCTATTGCCAAGCCTGGCCATGGCCGGTCCCGCCCCGGAGGCCACCTCCCCCGTGATTACGCCGGAGCAGGGCTTCTTCCTCAGCCCCAAGCTGCGCCGCCTGGTCAAGAGCCACACCTCCTATGAGTTCGGGAACCCGGACCAGCCCCGGTACAACCCCCTGAGCCGCCTGGAGTTCCCCTTGGACTCCTGGTGGGGCGGCCTGGAGGTGGGTTACGGCCATCCCCGCTACTCCTGGCGCCTGGAGTTGATGACCAATATCTCCCGCGACATTGACAGCGGCGCCAAGTTCAAGGACAGCGACTGGGAGCGGCCCGCCTCGCCGGGCGTGCTAACCACCTACTCCGAGGGGCAGTTGCGCCTCAAGCCCAGCCTGACCCTGGACGGCAGCGTGGACTACAGCCTGCGCCAGCATATGCAATTGCCCAAGGGCCTGGACCTGCGGCCGGTGGTGGGCCTGCGCTACCAGCGCTACACCTTCGAGACCTACGACGGCGTGCAGATCAGCCGGCCAGAAGGACAGGACAACTGGAAGCTGGACGGCGTTATGGGCGGGGAGTACATCTGGTTCCGCCAGGAGTATCTGCAACCCTACCTGGGGCTGCGCCTGGCCTACGGCTTTGAACTGCCCAAGGCCCTGGCCAAAGGCCGCCAGGCCGAGGTCTCGCTGCAAGGCGACTGGGCCTACGTGGTGGGCGACAACCGCGACCATCACCTGCTGCGCGGCGACCGCATCACCCAGGAGCACACCACCGGTGACGCCTGGCACTTCAGCCTAGGACTCAAGCTGCCCCTGGGCGATTTGGCCTTCCTGGGGCTTTCCGGCGATTACCTGCGCATCCGCACCACCGGCCAGCACGATTGGTATCCTGGCGATCAGGAGGGCGGCGGGCATGAGAGCTGGGACAACGGGGTCAAGGCGTGGTCGGAGCAGTTGAGTCTCACGCTGTTCCTTGAGATTCCCTTCAGCAGCTTTTTGCGCTAGATTGCCCTCACGCTGGCGACCAGGGAGGAGCTGGGCGGCGCCTATGCCGCCTGCAAGGCTTGAACTATTGGGGGGAGCTCGCATGTTCGCCAGGACAAACTGGTTTGGCCCGGCCCTGGCCGGTTTGCTGGTCCTGATGCTCGGCCTGGGTTGCCTGCCGGCCCTGGCCACGCCCGCCGAGCCTCCGCCCGCCGAGGCCCCGGCGGAGGGCTTCTATGTGGCGCCCAAGGTTCGCCGTCTGCTGAGCAGCCATACCTCCTATCAGTTCGGCAACCCCTTAGAGCGCCAGGTGAACCCCCTCAGCCGCCTGGAATTTCCCCTGGATTCCTGGTGGGGCGGCCTGGAGGTGGGCTTTGCCCATCCCCATTACTCCTGGCGCCTGGAGGCCATGACCAACATCTCCCGCGACCTTGACGGCGGTAGGATGAAGGACAGCGACTGGGACGACGCCAGCCGGCCAGGCGTGAAGACCATCTACTCCGAGAGCTGGTGCCGCCTCAAGCCCAGCCTGACCCTGGACGGCAGCGTGGACTACAGCCTGCGCCAGCATGTGGCCTTGCCCCGGGGTCTGGACCTGCGCCCGGTGATCGGGCTGCGCTACCAGCGCTACACCTTTGAAACCTATGACGGAGTGCAAACGGAGTTGGGTCAGCAGGACACCTGGGGGCCGGGTGTGTTTCTGGGTGGCGAGGGCATCTGGTTCCGCCAGGAGTACCTGCACTCCTACCTGGGCCTGCGCCTCAGCCAGGGCTTTGACCTTCCCCAGGCCCTGGTGGGCCCGGGGAGGCGCGGCGAGCTGTTCCTGCAGGGCGATTGGGCCTACGTGGTGGGCGACAACCGCGATCACCACCTGAAGCGCACCGGCGACCGCATCACCCAGGAGCACACCACCGGCGACGCCTGGCACGCGGCCCTGGGGCTCAAGCTGCCCCTGGGCGACGTGGCCTATCTCAACCTGACCGGCGATTATCTACGCATACGCACCACGGGCACCCACACCCTTTACAACAGCGGAGTGGGCCTCAGCGAGCCCCTCAGCTTTGACTACGGCGTGGAGGCCTGGTCGGACCAGTACAGCCTGACCCTGTCGCTGGAAATACCCTTGAGCACCTTCTGGCGCTAGGGGCGCCTGGCGGCCATGCCCAGCCGGCGAGCGGGGCGGGTGGCCTATACCTGCCCGCAGAGCATGGTCACGGTAAGGCCGCCGTGGGGCGCCACCAGGCGGGCCAGGGGCCTGAGCCGTAGCAGTTCCTCCCACTCCGGGCGGTAGAGCACCACCCCCACCCGCCAGCCGGCATAGTCGCTTTTTAGCTTGCGTCCCAGGTCCTGGGCAAAGGCCCGGGCCTGGCGCACGCTGCCCAGGCGCTTGCCAAAGGGCGGGTTGATGACCATGAGCCCCGGCGGGCAGGGCGGCGGGGCGGCCTCGAAGAAGTCGGCCTGCTCCAGGATCAGGCTGCCCTCCAGGCCGGCGCGCTGGGCGTTGGCCCGCGCGCTGTGCAGGGCCTTGGCCGCCAGGTCGCGGGCGTATATGGGCTGGGGCGGCGCGGCCAGGGCCTGCTTCTGGGCCGTCCTGACCAGGAAATCCCAGGTGGCGGGGCGGTGGCAGGGCCAGTCCTGAAAGGCAAAGGCCCGCCCCAGGCCGGGGGGCAGGCGCCGGGCCAGGAGCCCGGCCTCGATGGCCAGGGTGCCGGAGCCGCACATGGGGTCCAGCAGGGGCTCGTTGCCGCCGTAGCCGCAGAGCAACAGCAGCGCCGCCGCCAAATCCTCGCGCAGGGGCGCCTGGCCGGGGTCCAGGCGGTAGCCCCGGCGGTGCAGGTGCGCTCCGCTGCTGTCCAGGCTGATGCTGGCCCGGCGCTCATGGCCACGCACCATCACCATGGCCGGGTCGCTGGCCTGGGGCAGGGCGGCCGTGGGCGGGGCCAGGCCCAGGCCGGCCAGGCGGGTGCTTGCCCCGGCCAGCACCTCCTCGGCGATGCGGCCGGTGTGCTTGAGGTTGGAGGCCCTGAGGCTCACCAGCACCTTCAGCGGCGCGCCCGGCTTAAGCCAGACCTCCCAAGGGATGGCCGCGGCCTGACGGGGCAGGTCCTCCCAGGTGTGCACGCGAAAGTCCTTGAGCCGAAGTAGCACCCGGCCCGCGCAGCGCAGCCACAGGTTGGCCCCGTAGAGGCCGTCCAGGCGGTGGGCGCAGGCCGCGCCACCGGCCAGGGACTCCACCTGCCTGAAGCCCAGGCTGGTCAGTTCGGCGGCGGCCAGGGGCTCCAGACCGGGCGCGCAGGTGGCGAAGAGTTGGTGCTCGGGCGCCCAGGCCTGGCGCTTGATGCGCCGCTCCAGGTTGGGGCTGGCGGCGGTAGAGTGGCTGGCGGTGTTTTCCATGGCGGCAGTTTAGCACGCCCCAGGCCGGGCCGCCCCTGGCCCGGTGCCCCGGGCCGGGCGGCAAGGGGCCGGGCGGCGCGCTCAGCCGGGCGGTTCTTTGGGCAGGGCCACGGTGAAGACCGAGCCCTGGCCCACCTGGCTGGAGACCGTGACCCGGCCGCCGTGGCCCTTGACAATGGCCTCCACGCCGGCCAGGCCCAGGCCGTGGCCCGCGCGCTTGGCGCGGTCGCGTCCCCGGTAGAACACGTCGAAGATGTAGGGCAGCTCCTCGGCGGGGATGCCGATGCCCTGGTCGCGCACCCTGAGCAGTATCTCGTCGCCGGTCTCCTGGGCCTCCAGGGAGACCGTGCTGCCCGCCTCCGAGTATTTCAGGGCGTTCTCCAGGAGGTTGGTGAAGACCCGCCGCAACCGGGGGGCGTCGGCCTGAATCACCGGCAGTTTCTCCCAGGAATCCATCACCAGCCTGATGCCCGCCTGGGCGAAGCGCTCCTGGAACAGCTCGAAAAGCTCCAGAAACTCCTTGTCCAGGTCGGTGGCGCTGAAGTTGAGGCTCAGGCTGCCGATCTCCAGGCGCGAGAAATCCAGGAAGTCGTTGACCAGGGCCTCCAGCTTGCCGGCCTCCTTGCGGATGATGTCCAGGTACTTGTCGCGGCGCTCCGGAGAGCTTTTCACCGGCTCGCCAAGCAGGCGCAGGGCAAAGCCCTGGATGCTCACCAGGGGCGATTTCATGTCGTGGGCGAACATGGAGACGATGTTGGCCCGCTCACGCTCCAGGGACTTCAGCTCGCTTATGTCCTGGAAGACCTCCACCCCGCCCATCACCCGCCCCGAGGCGTCCAAGAGCCGGGCGGCGGTCAGGCGCACGGGGATGCGCCCGCGTTGGCGGCTGACCACCGAGGTCTCGATGGGTCCCACGCCCTGGCCCTGGCCCAGGGCCGACTTGATGGGGCAGCCCGTGGGACAGGCGTTGCCCTGCAATATTTCCCAGCAGGGCCGGCCCAGGGCCTCGGCCTGGCTAAGGCCCAGTATCTGCTCGCCGTGGGCGTTGAGCTCGGTGACGCGGAAATCGGCGTCCACTGAGATGACGCCCAGGGGCAGGCTGTTGACCAGGGCCTGGCGCTTTTCGGCCACCTCGCGCAGCTCGGCCTCCAGGCGCTGGCGGGGGGTGATGTCGCGCACCGACTCGATGGCCCCCACCATCTGGCCCTGGGCGTCGAACAGGGGCGAGGCCTTGGCCCACAGGGTGACCGGGCCACGGGGCAGGGACGGCACCTCCACCTCGGTGAGGAAGGTGTTGTGGTCGCGTTGCACAAAGGGATAGCGCAGGGCCGTCTGGGCGTCCCAGTACATGGCCAAATCCACCAGCACCGGCCGGCGCACGCCGTAAAAGGGCAGGGAGGCGGCGTGGTCGCCCTGGCCCAGCATGTCGGCGGCCGGGACCCCGGTCAGCTCCTCCAAGGCCCGGTTCCAGGCGATGATGACCCCCTGGCGGTCCACCGCGAAGGTGGGGTCGGGTAAAAAGGCGATGATGTCCGCCAGGCGGCGCCGGGAGTTGCGCAGGTCCTCCAGGGCCTGCTTGCGGTCGGTGATGTCAAAGCAGGTGCCCAGGATGGCCGGCCGGCCCTGGTACTCCATGAAGCCGGCCGAGAAATCCACCCAGCGGGTTTGGCCGTCCTGGCGCACGATCATGAATTCGTAGCGGGCTGGCGGCGCTTCTCCCTGCAGGCGGGCGTAGTGCCGCTGCTTGACCAGTTCCTGATGGTCGGGGTGAACCACCTGCCAGAAGGTGAGGCTGTCCACTTCCTGGGGCTGGTAGCCGGTGAGCTGGCAGAAGGCGGGATTGACGTAGCGGTAGGCGCCGTCCTGGATGATGAAGATGGCCGAGGCCGTGGTTTCGGTCAGGGTGCGGAACTTGTTCTCGCTCTCGCGGAGCGCCTCCTCGGCCAGCTTGCGCTCGGTGATATCCTGGGTGGACCCTTCTATGATCCCCTGCTGGCGGTCGAGCCTGAGCGAGGTGAGGCACCATCTGACCTGCCCCTGCTTGTTGCGCATTCTGAACTCAAAATCCGTGGCGTGGCCCTCGGCCTCCACCAGGCGCACGAACTCGCGCCGTTCCTGGGCGTCTACCCACAGGTCCGTCGAGGGCGAGCCCAGCAGCTCCTCGCGGGTGCGGCCCACGATGGCCGCGAACTTGTCGTTGATGTCCAGTATCTCCGAGCCGTCCAGCCTGATCCGGTACATGCCTATCTCGGCGTTGTTGAAAAGGGAGCGGTACTTCTCCTCGCTTTGCTTCAGCCCCTCCTCTGCCTGCTTGCGCGCCGTGATGTCTTGTATCATGGCCTGCTTGGACAAGCTGCCGTCGGCGTGGTGGATGGGCGTGTTCACCACGTACCACCAGCGGTTGTCCTTGGGGCTCTGCACCTCCCAGCGCACGGCCTCACCCTTGAAGACCCGCTCGTTGACGCACCAGGGGCAGATGTCCTGGCGGTCGTGCAGGGCCTGGTAACAGGGCTCGCCGGTGGCGTCGCGGCCGGTGCGCTCGATCAGGCGCTGGTTCATGAACTCCACGCGATAATCCTGGGAGCAGACGTAGATATAGCCGTCAAAGGCCTCCAGCATGGCCCGGTAGCGGGCCTCGTTCTCGCGCAGGGCCTCCTCGGTGGCCCGGCGTCCGCTGATGTCGCTGATGAAGGCCCAGAAGCATTGGGGCCGGCCGTCCTGGGCCGGCAGACGGTGCAGGAACATCTCCACCGGCACCAGGCGGCCGTCCTGGCGCTTCAGCTCCATCTGAAACTGCTGGGGTTGGCCGGTGGCCAGCAGGCGTTCCATGACCTGGCGCTGGGGTTCGCGCCAGGGGGCGGGGGTGAGGTCGGTGACGAAATTCAGGCCCTCCACCTGGCCGGCGGCATAGGCGCTGAGTCGGCAAAAGGCCGGGTTGTAGGCCATGATCTGACCGTTGGAATATACAGCGGCAAAGGGTATGGCCGAAGTGGCGAAGACCTGGCTGAGCAGGCCCAGGTGGTTGGAGCCTCCCGGGGTGACCGGCGAACCAAGCCCATGCTTTGGAGGTTGTCGGCCCATGTGCCTCCCCGCGCCGCCGGTGGCGCCCACTGTGTCCGTCCCCGCCCGGCCCCCGTGTCCTTCTGTTTACATGATAGCCCCCGGTTGGCGGCAAATTCAATTGACCAGCGGCGGTTGGCTTGCTATAAGTTGGCGCTGAAAAAAATGAAAGGGCGACCGGTCGCCCCCTCCGGGGGGCGCGCGAGGGAAGCCGGTGAGAATCCGGCGCGGACCCGCCGCTGTGAGTGGGGACGAAATCCGCAAGGGAGCCACTGCCGGACCAGGGGCCTTTAGCCCCCAAGGCCGGTGGGAAGGCGCGGAGAGTAGGGCGATCCACCAGCCAGAAGACCTGCCGGCCCCCTGAAACGCCTGGTGGCGGGAGATGGCAAATCCCCGATCCTTACGCAAGGGTCGGGGATTATTGTTTTTTGAGCGTGGCTAGGGCCTTGGCCGGCCCATGGCGCGCTCCGGCCGGACTTCCGCCGGGGCCTGGGGCAGGGCATGGCCGCCCACCCGGGGCCGGCCGATCGGCGGCGCCAGGCAGAGTCCGCAACCTTCGGGAGCGAGGAGCAAGACATGCAGACCATCCTGGAAAAGGCCGTGGCCGGCCAGATCACCACCGAGATGCGCCAAATCGCCCAGGCCGAGGGCCTGGAGCCGGAGTTGGTGCGTGGCCGCATCGCCGCCGGCCAGATCGTGGTGCCCTTGAACAAGAACCGCCCCGCCCGCCTGGTGGGCATCGGCAAGGGGCTCTCCACCAAGGTCAACGCCTCCATCGGCACCAGCACCGACCTCTGCGACATCGGCGCCGAGATAGCCAAGGCCCAGGCCGCCCAGGAGGCCCAGGCCGACACCCTCATGGAGCTCTCCGTGGGCGGCGACCTGGACCTGGTGCGGCGCGAGGTGCTGAAGGCCGTGGACCTGCCCGTGGGCAACGTGCCCCTATACCAGGCCTTCCGAGAGGCCGAGGACAAATACGGCGACCCCAACAAGCTCAGCGAGGAGATGCTCTTCGAGATCATCGAGCGCCAGTGCGCCGATGGCATCAGCTTCATGGCCATCCACTGCGGCATCAACCGCGAGACGATCCTGCGCCTTGAGCGCCAGGGCTACCGCTATGGCGGCCTGGTGAGCAAGGGCGGGGCCTCCATGGTGGCCTGGATGGTGGCCAACAACCGCGAGAACCCCCTCTACGAGCAGTTCGAGCGCGTGGCGGGCATCCTCAAGAAGTACGACGTGGTCTTGAGCCTGGGCAATGGTTTCAGGGCCGGGGCCCTGGCCGATTCCTCGGACCGGGCCATGGTGCAGGAGCTGGTCATCAACTGCGAGCTGGCCGAGATGGGGCGCCGCCAAGGCTGCCAGATGATGGTGGAGGGGCCGGGGCACGTGCCCCTGGACGAGATAGAGGCCAACATCATTCTGCAAAAGCGCATGTCGGGCGAGGCGCCCTACTACATGTTGGGACCCCTGCCCACCGACCTGGGCGCGGGCTACGACCACGTCACCGCGGCCATCGGCGCCGCCCAGTCGGCCCGTTACGGCGCCGACTTGATCTGCTACATCACCCCGGCCGAGCACCTGGCCCTGCCCGGCGTGGCCGACGTGGTGGAAGGAGTCAAGGTCTGCCGCTTGGCGGTGCACATCGGCGACCTGGCCAAGTACCCAGAGCGGCGCGGGCGCGACGCAGCCATGAGCAAGGCCCGCCGCGACCTGGACTGGCAGGCCCAGTACGAGTTGGCCCTGTTCCCCGAGGATGCCCGGCGCATCCGGGGCGAGCGCTGCCCGGCCGACGAGCACACCTGCACCATGTGCGGCAAGTTCTGCGCCAACAAAGGCTCCAACGCCGTCTTCGGCCACCTGCTGGAAGGCAGCGTCAAGCGATGACATGCCCGGCGGGTGCCCCTGGGCCACCAGCCCGGGGGCACCCCCCAAGCGGCCGCACAAGGTATTTTGTTGTGCCCACATGAGGTTGGCCTTCAGTTTTTGAAATGCTCGAAAAAAATCGCTTGCCCTCTGGACAATCGCACAATCCTGGTGCATCATTCTCTGTGCTTTCATCCGTACCTCTTGCCCGGCACGGAAGGAGTTGAGGCATGGATTTGACCGCTTGGGGAATGGACGGCCCCTTCCTGGGCCTGGTGTTGAGCGTCCTCAACATCGTGGTGATTGACATCGTGCTGGCCGGCGACAACGCCCTGGTGATAGCCATGGCGGTGCGCTCCCTGCCCCAGCGCCAACGCATCAAGGGCATACTCGTCGGCTCCGGGGCGGCGGTCCTGTTGCGCGTGGCCCTGACCTTCGGGGTGGCCAAGCTCCTGGACATACCCTTCCTCAAGCTGGCCGGCGGCCTGGCCATCCTATGGATAGCCGTCAAGCTGGTGGCCGAAGGCCCCTGCGAGGAGAACGAGGCCTGCGAGGCCAGCAACCTCTGGCACGCCCTGCGCCTGATCGTGGTGGCCGACATCACCATGTCCCTGGACAACGTGCTGGCCGTGGCCGGCGCCTCCCACGGCAGCCTGCCGCTCTTGATCTTCGGACTTTTGCTCAGCATTCCCCTGGTGGTCTTCAGCAGCAACCTGCTGGCCAAGCTCATGGACAGGTACCCGGTAATCATCTGGGTGGGCGCGGCCATCCTGGGCCGCGTGGGTGGCGAGATGATCCTGGGCGACCCCCTGGTGCTGAATTGGCTGCAACCGGCGCCCTTCACCACCTACCTTGGCCAGGCCGTCTTCGCCCTGGGGGTGCTGGCCATGGGCCGGCTGTGGTTGAACCTCAGGTTCCGCGCCGCCAAGGCTGAATACCCGGTTCAGGGACCCCGTTAAAGCGGGGCAAGGGAGGTTTCCCCGGCCCCCCGCCAGCGGGCCGGGAGGCGGGTCCTCCCAAGAGGTAATCGTTCGGGACCCTGATTGGCGTCCCTGGCCACTTGGGTGAGCCGGCAACCGGCGGGGCCACCCCCGCCCCATGTTGGCTTGATCCCCATCTCGACAAAGAAGGCCCCCGGAACCAAAAGGCTCCGGGGGCCTCGCTGCTTGCAGACCGGTGGCGGGCTATCAGCCGCCCATATGCCGCCAGCAGTGCTTGATGTGGCTGTCCTCGAACCTGGCGCTGGCCAGGCTAACCAGCCAGGCAATGATAAAGGCCACGGGCATGGCCACGATGTTGGGGTCCAGGAACTGCATGTTGAAGCTGGTGCTGCCCGGGGCGGAGCCGACCAGCAGGCTGTCCACACCGAACATGGCCTTGCAGATGCCCAGGGGCTTGGAGACCGGGGTATGCAGGAACATCAGCAGGAAGAAGGAGACCGCGAAGCCGCCCAGCATGGAGGCGATGGCCGCGGCCTTGGTCATGGCCTTCCAGGTGAGCCCCAGGATGAACATGGGCAGGAAGGTGGCCGAGCACAGGCCGAAGAAGAAGGCCGTGGCCTTGGCGATGATGGACTCGGGCAGGATGAAGGCGCAGCCCATGGACAAGATCACCGCCACCAGGGCAGCCACGCGGTTGATGGTCAGCACGTTGGCCACCCGGGCACCCAGGCCCTTTTCGTAGACGTCGCGGCCCAGGCTGGTGCCGGCGGCGTGGAACTGGCCCGACAGCGTGCTCATGGCCGCGGCGAACATGGCCAGCAGGAAGAAGGTGGCGAACCACTCGGGGAAGTAGTTGGTGATGTAGGCCGGGATGATCTTGTCTATGTTCTTGTCGCCGCCGATGAAGGCCACCTGGCCCAGGACCTTGCCGGTCTGGTCGGGAATCTTGAAGAAGACCACGTTGGATAGCGCGCCCACCACGAAGGCCACGCCGGTCATGAACAGCAGGAAGGGGCCGCCGTACATGACGCCCCGGTTAAGCTCGCGGTCGCTCTTGACCGTCATGAAGCGCACCGCCAACTGGGGCTGGGCCAGCACGCCGATGCCCACGCCGTAGACGATGGTGGTGTAGACGATGAGCCAGGTGGGGGTGCCGAAGTCCAGGCCCTGGGTCCAGCCGTTCCAGCCCTTGAGCATGGGGTGGCCCTTGATGGCCCCGGTGGCCGCCGGGTTGAGCGCCAGGTCGGTGAGCGCTTGGTGGGCGCTGGTGAAGCCGCCCAGCACCGAGTAGGTCCAGAAGATAAAGATGGCCATGATGACGAACATCAGGCAGGCCTGGAAGGCGTCGGTGTACATCACGGCCTTCATGCCGCCGGTGATGACGTAGAGCGCGGTGATGGCCGTGAAGATGAACACCGCCACGTTGTAGCTGATGCCCAGGTTGACCTCCAGCAGCCGGGCCACGCCGATCAAGACCGCCGCGGCGTAAACCGGCATGAACAGGAAGATAACCGCGCCGGAGAAGCCCTGGATGAAGCGCGACTGAAAGCGCCGGCCCAGAAGCTCGGGGAAGGTGTGGGCGTCGAGCGCGCTGCCCATGCGCCGGGTGCGCTTGCCGCAGAAGACGAAGGCCAGGAAGATGCCGAAAAAGATGTTGAAGAAGGTGAGCCACAACAGGGGGAAGCCCCACATGGCCGCCGCCCCGCCGAAGCCGATGATGGCCGAGGTGGAGATGAAGGTGGAGCCGTAGCTCATGGACATGATGAAGGGGTGCACCTGGCGGCCGGCCAGCATGTAGTCGCTGGCCACCTTGGTTTCCTTGTAGCCTTTCCAGCCTAGGTAAATTACGATGGCGAAATAGATTACCGCCCAAATGATTTTCTCGGTCATGGCGCCCTCCAGAAGAATTGGCTTAAGCCCGTCCAGGCCAAAGCCGCAGGCTTACAACTTGGCGTTGATTTCTTTCTCCTCGGCCCGCAATTCCTCGGTGAGGGGACCAGAGTCGTTGTATTTCACGATGCCGTAGACCAGGCACAACACGGCTGCGCCTATGCTCAGCAGGTAGGCCAGGGCCAATTCGGTGCTGGCGATTCCCAACATATCTTCCTTCTCCCTTCAATGGACAAGAAGACAAACGGCTGACGATGGTAATGTTCCCGTTAGCTTGGGGTAAGATATCCCTCCTGTTCCGGTGGTCATGGAAACCTCCCGATGACACTTCGGGCCATGGCCGGCGGCTTGAGGACAGGCCGCAGGCCAAAGCCGCTAACACCAGACCAGCTCGGGCAAGGGGAGCCAGCCAACTTACGCCGAGTCAACTCAACACGGCACACGCCTGGGCCGGTGCCCAAGGCCTTTGCCGCAAGACGACGGCATGCTGAAGGACCACCCCATGAATCGTCGGGCGCAGGTTCCGGCGGGCGGGCGGCCTGCCTAGGGGGTGTTCACCTGGCTGTACGGCGGCCATCCCCGGTAACAGTCACGACCTGGGGACGACCTAATGCCACAGCGGCTGGTGGGATAATAACTTAGCTGATATTTAGCTGTCAAAGGTGTTGTGGGGGGATTTTTTCTGAAAAAATAGTGCGTTCAAAGAATCACTAGCGCCGATTGAGCGGATAGCGGGGTAACGGAGAGGCGGGAGGGCAGGGGGGTCAAGGGTGAGACTCAGCCGCCCTCCACCGGCGGAAAGACCACCAAGCCGTCGCCCTCCTGGGGCGCTTGGTCCAGCGAGGCCTGCATGCCGTTGAGCAGCAGGACCTTGGCCGGCTCTGGGGGGATGCCCAGCCGGGCCAATACCTGGCCCAGGGTGGTGCCCGGCGCCACCTCCAGGGGGAATTGCCCCTGGCCGCCGGGGGCGTGCTCCTTGAGATTGAACAACAGGCGCACCTGGATGCGCATGTCTGCTCCTTGCTAACCGCCGGCCAGGCCCAACTGGGCCAGCCGGGCCGGGGCGGGGCGGCCCTGTTGGTCCCAGCCGCGAACCTGGTAATAGCCCTCCAGCATCTCCTCCAAGTGGCAGACCCTGCCCTGGGCCGGGCCGTCGGGCAGGGGCTCCTGGGTGATGCGGGGCGGCAGGGTATCGTGGCGGCGGTCCAGGCCGGCGCGGCCCAGAAACAGGCGCTCGGCGTTGAAGATGCGCTCTCCCGCCAGGCACAGCTCCTCCAGGGTGTAGCCCGCGCCGGTGACGGCGTTGAGGAGCTCCATGATGCCCTGGGGCCGGATGGCCCGGGTCTTGTCCACCAGGTTGCGCACCGAGAAGAAGACGCAAAGACCGGCGGCGTCAATCACCGCGAAGCTGTCCTGCCAGTCCTTGACCAACTGGGGCTTGTCTTGCCAGGAGTGGGGGTCTATGAGCATGGGCACGCCCAGAAGCTCGATGTAGGCCGGGTCGCCGCGCATGTGGCTGGCCCCGATGGGGCTGGTGGCATAGGCCAGGCCCATGCCCTGCTCGCCCCGGGGGTCGTAGCCGGCGAACTCCTGGCCCTTGGCCACCATGGCCAACTCGGGCCGGCCGTAACGCTCGGCCAGCCGTTTGCTGCCCAGGCCCAACACCTGGCCGAAGCCCTGGCCCAGGCCGGTCTGCCTGGTCAGCTCCACCAGGGCCGCGGCGTCGCCAAAACGCAAGGGCCGGCCCAGGCCCACCTCGGCCTGGGGCAAGAGCCCCAGCTCGCTAAGCTCCATGGCGCAGGCCAGGGTGGAGCCCATGGTGATGGTGTCCAGGCCCAGCTCGTTGCACAGGTAGTTGGCCTTGGTCAGGGCCGCCAGGTCGGAGATGCCGCAGTCGCTGCCCATGGCGTAGACCGTCTCGTACTCCGGCCCCTCGCCCCGGCCCTGGTAGGGGCCGTCCTTGATCTCGGTGGCCCGGCCGCAGGCGATGGGGCAGGCGAAGCAGGCCTTGGGCGCCCGCAGGAAGCGCTGGGTCAGGGCCTCGCCGCTGATCTGCTCCCAGCCCTCGAAGGTCCCCTGCTGAAAGTTGCGCGTGGGGAAGACGCCGTAGCTCTGGGTGGCGGCCACGGTCACCGCCGTGCCGTAGGTGCGCAAGGGCGGCGGGGCGTCGGGGTAGGAGGCCTGGAAGCGCTCCAGGATGGCCTTGACCAGGGATTTGAACCCCTGGGGGTCGTGCAGGGCCAGGGGCTCATCGCCGCGCACGGCGATGGCCTTGAGGTTCTTTTGTCCCATCACCGCGCCCACGCCCGAGCGGCCGGCGGCGCGGTCGCGGTCGTTCATGATGGAGGCGAACAAGACCCCCCGCTCGCCGGCCGGGCCGATCACCGCCGTGCGGGCCTTGGCGTGGGTTTCGGCGCGCAGGGCGTCGTCGCATCGGTGGGTGTCCAGGCCCCACAGATGGCCGGCCGGCCGCAGCTCGGCCTGGCCTCCGTCAATCCACAGATACACCGGCTGGGGCGCGCGCCCCTCGATGATGATCGCCTCCCAGCCGGCCTTCTTGAGCGCCGTGGGGAACTGCCCGCCCGAGTTGGAGCAGGTGACGGCCCCGGTCAAGGGCGACTTGGTCATGACCATGTAGCGCGCCCCGGTGGGCGCGCCCGTGCCGGTGAGCGGCCCCACGGCCATGACCAGGAGGTTCTGGGGGCTAAGGGGGTCGCAGGCCGGGTCCATCTCCCTGAGCAGGTAGGCGATGCCTAGGCCGCGTCCGCCGATGTAGTTCCGGGCCAGGGCCGGGTCCAGGGGCTCGCTGGTGATGGCCCCGTTGGTCAGGTTCACGCGCAGTATCTTGTCTCGCCAGCCGAACATGCCTTGCTCTCCCGCTCAGGCGCCCAGCACCTGGCCCACCACCTTGGTGAGCGTGTCCGCGATGTATTCCAGTTCCTGGTCACCAGCCACGAAGGGCGGGGCCACCACCAGGGCGTCGCCGTCAACGCCGGCCAGGGCCGTGGACTTGTAGGTGATGAGTCCTTGGTCAAAGAGCGCCTGCCACAGGCGCTCGGTCACCTGCTCCTGGCGGGGGAAGGGCCTTAGCGTGGCCTTGTCCCGCACGAACTCCACGCCCCACAGATAGCCCAGGCCGCGCACCTGGGCCACATGGGGGTGGTCCTCCAGGGTGGCCTTCAAGAGCCGGCCCAAAAACTGGCCCATCTCGGCCACCCGCTCCACCAGGCCCTCGCGCTCCAGGATGCCGATGGCGGCCAAGCCGGCGGCGGCGGCCACCGGGTGGTGGGAGTAGGTGCCGCCGTGCATGAACACCCCGCCGCCGTCACGGATGGCCGCGAAGTGGCGCTCCAGGGTACCCACGGCCGAGAGCGCCAGGGTGCCGCCGGAGAGGCCCTTGCCCAGGGTGACGATGTCCGGCACCACGCCGTAGTGCTCGCTGGCCAGCCAGCGGCCGGTGCGCCCCAGGCCGCACATCACCTCGTCCTGGATCAGGAGCACCTGGTAGCGGTCGCATATCTCGCGCACCCGGGGCCAGTAGCCCTCGGGTGGGGGCACGGCGGCGATGGTGGCGCCGGAGAACGTCTCGGCCAAAAAGGCCGAAACCGTCGTGGGGCCGATGTTCTGGATGGCCTCCTCCAGGGCCGTGGCGCAGCGCAGATCGCAGGAGGGATGCTTGAGGCCCCAGGCGCAGCGCAGGCAGTAGGGCGGGGGTATGTGGTGCGCGTCGCTGAACATCGGGGCGTAGGGCACCCTGAAGCTGGTGCGGCCGGTGGCCGCCAGGGCGCCCAGGGTCAGGCCGTGGTAGGAGCCCCAACGGGCGATGAGCCGCGCCCGCTGGGGCCGGCCGTTGTCCAGGTGTATCTGCCGGGCCAGCTTGATGGCCGTCTCCACGGCCTCGGCCCCGCTGGTCTGAAAGTAGAAGCGGCCAAGCTCGGGCGGGGTGTGCCGCGCCAGGGCCTGGGCCAGCTCCTCCACCGGCGCCGTGGTGAACATGGTGGGGTGGGCGTAGTGCAGGGTCATGATCTGGTCGTGCACGGCCTGGGCGATCTCCTGGCGGCCGTGCCCCAGGTTGACCACCACGGCCCCGCCGCTGGCGTCCAGATAGCGCTTGCCCTGGTCGCCGTAAATCCACACGCCCTCGGCCTTGACCGCCAGGGGCAGGCTGCCCTTGAGCTTGCGTGGAAAGACCTTGCCCGATGGTATGGCCATGCTGTGCACTCCCAACTGGTTTTAGCTGAATTATAGCAGAAACCATCTCCTGGTTGGCCTGGCCAGGCCTCGGCGCCATGGTTCAACCCGCCGATTCGGGCCTGGCCTCACGGACCCGGCGCTGGCTGGTTTTTGGTGCGGCCCCATCCCGAAAAACCCTACCGCCGGCAGGGATGTATTTTATACTTAATTCACGGGAGGGCTAATTACATGAATAAATACCTTTTGCTTATCGCCTTCATCCTGTTGGCGGTGACTGGTGCCCAGGCCGGTGAATTGCAGAAGGACTATTTCGCCGCCACCAAGCCGGGGGCCTGGGCCACCTACCAACTGGATACCTCCGATGGCACCAAGGCCAGGTCCAGCAGCCAGCGCGAGGCCGACCAGGGCGGACAGGTCGTGGTGGAGGAGGTCATGAAGATCCAGGCCGGTCCGGGCGCCGGCACCGAGTCCAGGAACATCCACGTGCTGCAAAAGGATTTCAACCTGGCGCGGGACTGGCTCAGCTTTGGCAAATTCACCGAGAAGATGCGCATGAAGGGCAGGGGCTACGACATGCCCGTGGACCCCGCCACCCTGGCCACCATTAAGAAGGGGTCCAAGGATTTTCGCGGGGCCGTGACCTTCGAGGCGGCTGAAGTGGTGGATGGCCGCGCCTGCGACCGCTATGCCTACACCGTGGCCATCATGGGGCCTGGTCCCAGCCAGGAGACGGGCAAGATATGGCTGGACCCCACCGTGGTCTTTGGCATCGTCCGCCAAAGCGCCAAGGCCTTGAATGCCGACGGCTCGGTAGCCTCCTCCTTCGAACTCAGGCTAAAGGAGACGGGGCAGGTCCAAATGGCAACCACCGTGGCCGCCCCGGCCAGCAGGCCCGCCGCTCCGGTGGCGCCGGCGGTGGTCTCCCTGCTGGAGGGCTACCAGGCCGGCCGCCTGGGCCTGGTGGTGTCGGTGCCGCCCGGCTCCCAGGGCCGCCAGCTTCAACTGACGCTCATCAACAAGACCGAGGCCCCGCTGACGGTGAAACTGCCGGCCGGCGCCTTGGACATCCCGGCCAGCTCGCCGGTGGAAATGCTGAAAATCGCCGTGAAGAAAAACGCGCAACTGGTTGTGCCGGCTGGCGACACCTCCGAGGCCGTGACCGTGGAGCAAAGGCCGGGACGCGGGGCCATCGAGGGCAGGTTCGAGCTTTCGGTCTACGAGGGCACCCAGCTTTTTTCAGGGTCAATCACCAAGGGGACCGTGGCCGGCAAGTAACGCAGGATGAAGGTGGTGGGTGGGGGGGCCTTCGGCCCCTGACCCAACCCACAAGACCGAGTTCCCTCGGCAAGCCCCCGGCGGGAGCCGCTGGCGCCTGCCAGGCGACACTCCCGCCCGACCCGTCCATGCCCGCCGCGCCTCGCGGCCTGTTTAAGCCAAGTCAATGTGTCCCCTTAAGTGCAACGGGAAAATGTCCCCTTGGTTTATTGCCGAGGCCGTGTAGACGAGGTGTTGGTTATATGCGGCCTTGGCTTTGTTACGGTGTTGGCTTCTAGCCTT